>NZ_JBNWDZ010000001.1:0-1082482 GCF_053521645.1 Agrobacterium sp. CG674
GCACCCGTTCCCATTCCGAACACGGCCGTGAAACGCCCCAGCGCCAATGGTACTCCGTCTTAAGACGCGGGAGAGTAGGTCGCTGCCAGGTCTGCAAAACGCAACGCATCATAAAAACAGTCTTCTCAACACACTCCTTCGGCCCAGCCGATACAAAGGGCCGCGCAAGCGGCCTTTATGCATTTAAGCGCACTGCTCATAAGGCACTTGTTCAGCCCTCTGAGTTCTAACAACGGTATTTTGCCAACGCAAAAACCGGACCAAGACGACATTTTGCCCTAGGCAAAAGTCGGGTAGAGACGCAAACTCAAAGAGTTTGCTCTGGCGGTTTTTGCAAACGCAAAAACCTGGTAACGCGGGGTGGAGCAGCCCGGTAGCTCGTCAGGCTCATAACCTGAAGGCCGCAGGTTCAAATCCTGCCCCCGCAACCAAAAACCATCCCAGATAATCAAAATCAGAACCAGACAAATTCCACGCAGACAGATTGGTCTCATCGGCTATTATGCGCGGACTAAAACCAATCAGCTCAGCCGCCGAAGTAAGCCCAGAGAGGTTTATTTCTTCTCAACATCAACGGGCACTTATGGGGCAGGTACGCCCACGAAGTCCCATACGCATTTACGACATAGACCGTGACTCAGCTCACAAAGAGACGGCGGACCACGCCCGCCGCATCCTATGAAACTTCCCCGGCTTACGCCGTCAGCACAACTTTGATGCATTCATCCTTCTTGTCACGGAAGGTTTCGTAGAGTGCAGGTCCGTCTTGGAGCTTTGCCCGGTGGGTAATGATGAAGCTTGGATCGATCTCGCCTTCTTCAATACGGCGCAGCAGGTCTTGCGCATAGCGGTTCACATGGGTTTGGCCGGTGCGAATGGTCAGCCCTTTGTTCATCGCGGCACCGAATGGGATTTTATCGAGCATTCCGCCATAAACGCCCGGAACTGATACGATCCCACCCGGTCTGCAGGCCATGATCGCGGTGCGCAGGACATGTGGACGGTCGGTTCCAAGGAAGGTGGCTGCCTTCACCTTGTCGATAACAGCGTCGAAGGATGCGGTAGCGTGGGATTCAGCACCGACTGCATCGATACACTTATCGGCGCCATGACCACCCGTCATATCCTTGATGAAATCGGGAATCGTTCCATCAATCTGGTCGTAGTTGATGATCTCAGCCCCTGCCGCTTGCGCCAGCGCCAGACGCTCCGGCACGTTATCGATGGCGATGACGCGTTCCGCACCCTGCATGAAGGCGCTTTTGATGCAGAACTGGCCAACCGGGCCGCAGCCCCAGATCGCAACGATGTCGGTGGGCTCGATTTCACAATTTGCCGCAGCCATCCATCCCGTGGGGAAGATGTCGCCCAGAAAAAGCGCCTGCTCGTCGGTCATGCCGTTCGGTATGATGATGGGTGAGACATCTGCATAGGGTACGCGTACGAACTCTGCCTGACCACCTGGGATGCCGCCAGTCAGATGAGAGTAACCAAACAGGCCGGCAGTCTGGTAGCCGAAGGCCTTGATGCCGTTTTCCGGTTTGGGGTTGGATCGTTCACACACGGACCAGTTGCCTTTGCGGCACTGAATGCATTCGCCACAGGAAATGGTGAAGGGCACCACCACCCGGTCGCCAACTTTCAGATTCTTGTTGTCGCGGCCAACGTCCACGACTTCACCCATGAATTCATGGCCCAGAATGTCGCCTTTTTCCATGAACGGAATATATCCATCCATCAGATGCAGGTCAGAGCCGCATATGGCGCAGGCGGTCATTTTGATGATGACATCGCGCCCGTCCTGGAGTTGCGGTTCGGGAACGCTGTCGCAACGAATGTCGCCTTTGCCGTGCCAGCAGAGAGCTTTCATGGTTCTTTCCTCGTCATTGTCGGTTTCGATGCCGCGTCGCGCGCTGTCTTAGCAATAGCAGGCGTTGCGCTGGTGTTAGCGTCCGAACCGAAGTGGAGGGCAGAAGTTCCGTTGGCCCTTGAACGTTATGGCAAAGGCGGGCGCCAGCCTCAGGAAGGCTGGCGGTTCTGTTTGCGAAAGCGCGGCTTTTTGATGAGCTTTGAGAGCCTGCCCCGCTTTTGATGGCGCTGCATGAGGCCGATATCACTGACCAGCTTTGCGCCACCCTCGCGTTTTTCCAAGGTGATCTTGCGGGTGTGAAACGCTTCAAGCTCGACGCGGTGCGCAACGCTGAGAACGGTCGCGTCGGGAAGCTCTTCGATCAGCATGGCCATGATCTTGTCCTGCGTCTTGTCATCAAGCGCTGATGTCGCCTCATCCAGCACAATGATATTTGGCTTGTGGAGCAGAAGCCGGGCGAAGGCGAGGCGCTGCTTTTCACCGCCCGACAAGGTGTGGTCCCATGGAGCCTCTTCCTCCATCTTTTCACCCAGTTCGCCAAGACCAACCTTGTCCAGTGCAATCTGGATTTCCTCCTCGCCCCAGCTATCGGCGGGGCGGGGATAGGAGACGGCACGGCGAAGAGTGCCGGTCGGAATGTAAGGCTTTTGCGGCAGCATGAAGAGCTGATGCTCGGGATGAAAATCAACACGCCCACCGCCCCAAGGCCAGAGGCCGGCAATGGCCCGCACCAGCGTGCTCTTGCCAGAGCCGGATTCACCGGCCACCAGAACCCGCTCGCCCGGCTGGATCTGCACTTCGGTCTCCTTCACCACCGCCGTGCCATCTCCCAGCGAAACCGAGAGGTCGCTGAGGCTGAGCATCGTATTGTCAGTGGTTTCGCCGCGCTGGATGCGCCCGACCGTATCGCTCTTTTCCGCCTGCTCGAGACCATCGAGAGACATCATCAGCGATGCGACACGGCGTGCGCAGGCGTTCCAGTCTGCCAGACGTGGATAGTTGTCGACCAGCCAGCCAAACGCGCCCTGCACAATGGTGAAGGCGGATGCGGCCTGCATGACTTGGCCGAGCGACATGCTTCCATCCAGAAACTTCGGCGCACAGAGCAGTACCGGCACCACAGGCGCAATTAGCATGGAACTGTGGGACACGAGGGAGGTGCGCATATACTGGTTGGACAACAGCCGCCACTGCGTCCTGACGTTGAAAAACCGGCGGTCGAGGTCATCGCGTTCCTCTTCCTCACCGCCTAGCAGGGCAATGCTCTCACCATTTTCACGCACCCGCGTCAGCGTATAGCGAAACTCCGCCTCAACCTGGTTTTTGGTTTCGGAAACCTTGACGAAATTGCGCCCGATAAACGCAATCGCACTCGAGGTGATGATGGCATAGACTACAGCGGCGATGACGAGGAATCCGGGTATCGTGACGCTCGAGCCAGCTATCTGCAACGTCAGCGCGCCGCCGATGGTCCACAAGACGACGATGAATGTCGAAGCCGAAACAAAGGCGGAAATGACACCTGCGGTGAAATCAACAGGTGCCTCGGTGGCAATGCGCATATCTTCGGAAATGCGCGCTTCCGGGTTCTGGTGGTCGCCATCAATCAGGTTCAGCTGGTAGTAACGGCCACTGGCAAGCCAGCGCCCGGTCAGCCCCTTCGTCAGCCAGGAGCGCCAGCGCCTTTGCATGCGCATGCGCACATAGACCTGCGAACTCACCAACGCCACGCTGCCCAGAACGAGAAATGGAAAGATCGAGCCGAGCGAATAGACGCCGTCTGCGTTGCGCTGCTCAATCGCGTCGAAAAGCCCACGGTTCCAGACATTGATACCATATTGAAAACCGACATTGATGCCGATCATGACCAGAAGCCCGATGGACAACGGCCATGCCAGGCGGTCACCTTGCCGGCCCCAGAAGCCACGCGCACTGATCCAGAAGCGTTTGAGAAGGAAGGCCTTGCGGGCCTCTTCCACTTCTTCGGGCGTCATATCGTGATGGGTAATGGAGGCGTCCGAAGACACTGAGGGATCAGAAACCATTCTCACTCCTGGTCAAATGTGAGGGCGACGTGGGGAGCAAAAAATGTTCCCGCTATCAACGGCGCGGCCCCGATCTGGTTCCAGCTTTATAATGGTTTTCAGATGTAAGAATGAGGCGCAGACGCGTAACGTCTGGGCCTGACAATCATGCTTTACTGATTGCGCGCTTCCAGGCGGCGCTTGTCGCGCTCCACATAGTCGAAGCCGAACTGCGTCAGGCGAAACTGGCGCTTTTGAAATTCACCGCGAATGGAAATGTAGCCTTGCTCTTCGGCTTCGCCCAATGTCTTGAGGCTGGTGCCTTTGGGCGGCGTTTGCCATTCCATGCCTTTGGCGCTGTGTAGCAGAACCATTATCTTTATAATCTGAGTCTCTCCATCGTCAAAAAATGCTCGCCGACGCTATCGGGCGCATAGATACACAAACTCCGGCGGGCAGCCTGTGCGCACCGGAGCTTGTTGTCGCAAGTGAATGCGTTACTTCTTTTTGGTCGAGCTTTCGCTGGCCTTGACCTGAGAGCCGAGCGTTGGCGCGGCTGCTGGAGCAACCTTGTCCTTCTTCGGCTTTCTGACTTCTTTGTTGCTGCGGACCTGACCCTTAGCCATGGAATGTCTCCTTGTTTGTCTTGCAGATTAGCGATGATGTGGATGGTAAAGGCAAGACATTTTTGATCGCAAACGCACTCCGGCGCCATTCTCGGGTGACTATGCCTGTTTGTGCGGGTGCAGCACGCCAAGCTCGCGCCATTGCCGCCCGTCGCGCTCGATAAGCTCTTGCGCACATTTCGGCCCCATGCTGCCCGGCTCATATGCTTCGGGATGCCCTTGCTTGGCCCAGAGATCGAGGAAGGGTTGAACCACGGCCCAGCCGGCTTCGATGCCATCGGCCCGCTGAAACAGTGTCTGGTCGCCGACAAACAATTCGTAGAGCAGCGATTCGTAGCCGGTCGTTTTGCCGATATCGAACCGGTCCGCATAGCGAAAGTCGAGCGACACCGGCACGGTATCGACGGTCTGGCCCGGTGATTTGATCGACATTTCCAGGCTGAGACCCTCATCCGGCTGAACCTGAATGACGAGCCGGTTCGGCGGTAGTTTCGGTCTGGAATCCGACTGTCGAAACTGGGTGAAGGGGACATTCTTGAAGGTCACGACAATTTCTGTGTCGCGGGCTGTCATCGCCTTGCCGGTGCGCAGGTAAAAGGGAACGCCCGCCCAGCGCCACGTATCGGCATAGATTTTCAGCGCGACGAAGGTTTCCGTGCTGGAGCCCGGTGCGACATCCCTAGTGTCCTGATAGGCCGGAATGGAAACGCCGTTCAACGTGCCTGCGGTGTAGACACCGCGTGCGGAATGGCTTGGCGCTTCCTCCTCCGTATAGACCCGCAAGGCCGCTAGCAGCTTGCTTTTCTCATTGCGGATGGCCTCCGCATCGAAACTGTTCGGTGGCTCCATCGCGACCATGGCCAGAAGCTGGAAAAGATGGTTCGGGATCATGTCGCGAAGAGCGCCAGTGGCATCATAGAACTTGCCGCGCGTGCCCACATCCACGGTTTCGGCGGCGGTAATCTGCACATGGTCGATGTAATTGCTGTTCCACAGCGCCTCGATCATCATATTGGCAAATCGCGCCGTCATCAGGTTCTGGACGGTCTCCTTGCCGAGGAAGTGGTCGAGGCGATAGACCTGTTTTTCGGCGACGATGCCCAGAATTTTCGCATTGAGCGCGCGGGCCGAGGCAAGGTCTGTCCCGAAAGGCTTCTCGATGGCGATACGCCTGAAAGCGTCGTCCTTCTCGGTCACCATCCCATGTTGACCTAGCTTCTCGACGATTGTGCCGAAGAACTGCGGCGGAACGGCCAGATAAAAGGCGGCATTTCCCGTTTCAGACTGGGCAAGCCTGCGGGCGATTTCGACAAAGACCTCGTCTTTGGTAAAGTCGCCGCTGATATAGGAAATGCGTTTCTTCAGTCGCAGCCATGCCTGATCGGCGGAAACGGGCTCGTCACCCCCAAGTCCCGCGAGAAAACCATCCAGCTTTTCAACCAGCACCGCATCGTCGCCGGGCTCTATGCCCACGCCGATAATGTGAAGGTCATCCGCCACCAGTCCGCTGCGGGTGAGGTTGATGAGCGCAGGCACCAGAAGGCGGCGCGTCAGATCGCCAGTGGCACCGAAGATGACAAGTGTAACCGGAGGGGCAGGTGCAGCGTCCAAAGCAATGTCTCCAACTGTCTGAATTGGCCCTGAACTTAGAACATCCTTCGGACCGGATTATGTCTGGTTCCAGCTCCTGATGACCGGTTCACTCAGATCGTGCTCGTACCCAAGAATACTGATGCTGGTCGTATCGAGAACGAAAAACAGACCCGCTTCGGGGCCTAAGCCAAGCCATCTGGCCGCCAGCACGCGCAAGAAGTGGGAGCTGGAAAAAATCAGCACATCGCCGGCGACAGCTCTGATCTTTTCGATGACTGCATCGGCTCTCAGCGCCACATCCGCGCCCGTTTCTCCGTTAGGGCATCCATCACGAAAGAGGTTCCAGCCGGGTTGTTGCTTGTGAATATCCGGCGTGGTCATGCCTTCATATTGTCCGTAATCCCATTCGGCCAGATTGTCGTCGATCTCTGCGCGGGAGCCATAGCCCGCGAGTTCGCAGGTCTTGCGGGCGCGCTGGGATGGGCTGGTCAAAACCGCATCGAAGGCAAGGGGCGGCAGGCGTTCCACCAGCCACGACGCTGCGGCCTCGCCTTTCTCCGTCAGGGGAATGTCGCTGCGCCCGGTATGCCGACCGGATTTCGACCATTCCGTCTCGCCATGCCTGACGAGGAAAATCTGCGGAAATTTCTTGTTCATCGATTTGGCCTCATAGGATACCCAATTCCTGCCGCAGCTTCCTGGTCAGTCCTGCCGCAACAAGTTGGTAGGACCGCTGGATATAATGTTCCAGCTCTTCCTGCCCGAGCGGAGAGTGGTCGGAAATGGAAATCCATTTGCGCTTGGCAAAATAGGGTGCCTGGGCGATGCCCTCGAGCGAGGTCAGGATCTCAAAGCTCTCTTCGGTGCATTTGAGAACGAGACGCCAGTTTTCGCGCTGCCCCAGAACAGCAAAGACCTTGTCTCCAACCTTTGCGACACGGGAATCCCACTGATCGACAAAGCCGACGCCGGGCCAAGCCGCAAGGATCGCGTCGAAGGAGCTGCGCTCGAAAAAGCTCATTCCGCTTTGTCCGAGATCATGGTCGCAATCATCGACGCAAGCCGTTTTGCCACCTCTGCCTTGTCGAGATCGGGCCATGGCTCGATGCCATCTTGGGAAATGATCTTCACGCTGTTGCGGTCCCCGCCCATGATGCCGGTGGAGGCCGAGACGTCATTGGCAACGATGATATCAGCACCCTTGCGCGCAAGCTTGGCGCGGCCATTGGTTTCCACATCCTGCGTTTCCGCCGCAAAGCCGACGACGATTGCAGGCCTTTGCGCATGGTGGCCAAGGGTTTTGAGAATATCCGGGTTTTCGGTGAGCTGCAGGGCAGGCGGCTCATCGCCGGGCTGTTTCTTGATCTTCTGGTCTCCAGCTGTTGCCACACGCCAGTCGGCAACGGCGGCAACCATCACCGCGATGTCACAAGGCAGCGCCGAAAGCACCGCATCCAGCATCTCCTGCGCCCGCTCCACATGGACCGTCACGACACCTGCGGGATCGGGAAGCGTGACCGGGCCAGAGATCAGCGTGACCTCTGCCCCAAGCTCCGCCAGTGCGGCTGCAATGGCATGTCCCTGCTTGCCGGAAGAACGGTTGGCGATGTAGCGCACCGGATCGATCGGCTCATGCGTCGGGCCTGATGTGACGATGGCCTTCTTTCCCGAAAGCGGCTTCGGCCCATCATACAGCGCCTTCTCGACAGCCTCGACAATCTGCAAGGGTTCCGCCATGCGGCCAAGGCCCACCTCGTTCTTTTCCGCCATTTCTCCAGCCATGGGGCCGATGAAGGCAATGCCATCAGCCTCAAGCGTCGCGATATTGCGCTGCGTTGCCTTGGCGGCCCACATTTTGGGGTTCATGGCGGGGGCTACCAGCACCTTGCGGTCGGTGGCCAGCAGAATGGTGGAGGCCAGATCATCGGCCAGACCATGGACCATTTTCGCCATCAAATCGGCAGTGGCAGGGGCCACGACAATCAGATCGCAATCCCGCGCCAGCCGGATATGGCCAACATCCTGCTCATCCTGACGTGAGAACAGCTCGGTAAAGACGTGGGTGGCCGAGAGCGCGCCAACGGCAAGCGGCGTCACGAATTGCTGCGCACCTGATGTCATCACAGGTGTCACCCGCGCACCGCGCTCTTTCAGACGGCGGATGAGATCAAGGCTCTTATAGGCCGCGATGCCACCTGAGATGATGAGAAGAATATGCTTGCCCGAAAGTGTCATGATGCCGACCAGTATCCTGTTTGGGACGGAGCCTAAGCCCTTGGCTTTCAAAGTGCAATCGCAGCGGACGCGGTTGCACGTTCACGCGGCGCTGTGCGCCCGTGGCATTCTGTTCAACCCGGAGAGGCCACGCAAATGCGGTAGGTGTCTAGGCCAAGGTATTGCAGGTAGTGCCGCATCTGCGTGGGCCTGCCGCTGTTGCTGGAGACCGGATCGTGAATGATCCGGTCTCCAAGCTTTTGAGGTGCATCCGGCAAGCCGTCCTGCCCTGCCACCGAAAGCCGTGAATGGTCTTTCGGGTCGAGGTGGTCCAGCCAGCCGGTCATGTCATCGCATTCTGATGCCTGCCCGCACGTCTGCGTCCATCCACCAGCCTCCCGCCCGCGTCCATGTCTCGCGAAAACATGGCGCGTCGGAAGTGGGGAGATTGTAGGCATGGGTCCGCTCGTCATTGAGAAAGCGTTTGGACGTTTTTTTGTTATTTTTGCATTTTTTGAACAAGCATCTGATTTTGCTCAGATGTTTTGCATTTCCGGCTCTTAGCCGATGCGCGTTGCCACCACGGGTGCGGCGATAAAGGGCTGATCCGAACAGCCGAGCGCATCGAGCACCCGAGCTCTTGCGCGTTCTGCATCTTCGCTTGAGGCTGCGTGTACGGTGGCAATCGGCTGGCCTTTTTCGACCTTGGTGCCGAGCGGCAGAATATGGGACAGGCCCACCCGGTGATCGATGGCGTCACCGGGATGGCGGCGGCCACCGCCGAGTTCGACTACGACCATACCAAGATCGCGTGTCTTCCACGAAGACAACGATCCGGCGTCCGGTGCGTGAACAGGCAGAATATGGGGCGCGGGATTGAGATAAGCGTGAGGCCGGTCAACGAAATCAGCGGGACCGCCAAGTGCTGCGATCATCTGCCCGAATCGCTCCATGGCATGACCGCTGTTTAACGCCTGCCGCGCCTGCCGCTCGCCTTCAGCAAGGCTGGAGGCGAGGCCCGATTGCACCAGCATTTCTGCCGCGAAGGCAAAGACTGTCGTATCGATGCGGGTCCCGGCTTTCTCGCCGCGCAGAAAATCGAGGCAATGGATGATTTCAAGCGCGTTACCGGCGGTATCGGCCAGAGGCTCGTTCATATCGGTGATGAGGGCGGATGTCTTCACGCCTGCGCCATTGGCGACCTCGACCAGAGACCGCGCCAATCGCTCGGCTTCATCAACGCTTTGCATGAAGGCGCCATTGCCGAATTTGACGTCCAGAACCAGCGTTTCCAGGCCAGCGGCGAGTTTCTTCGACAGGATAGAGGCGGTAATCAGCGGGATGGAATCCACCGTCGCGGTCACGTCGCGGATAGCATAGAGCCGCTTGTCGGCGGGGGCGAGATCGCCCGTCTGGCCGATAATGGCGCAGCCGACATCCCGGACTGTGCGGCGGAAGAGAGCCTCGTCAGGCATGATATCATAGCCTGCTATGGATTCGAGCTTATCCAGCGTGCCGCCGGTGTGGCCAAGGCCCTTGCCCGAAATCATCGGCACCGCAAGCCCACAGGCAGCAACGATGGGGGCCAGCATCAGCGAGACATTATCGCCGACGCCGCCGGTGGAATGCTTGTCGGCAATGGGTTTGCCGATATCGGCAAAGGACAAAACATCGCCGCTATCGCGCATGGCAAGCGTCAGTGCCACGGTTTCATCCCGGCTCATGCCGCGAAAGAACACGGCCATGGCGAAGGCTGCGGCCTGTCCTTCCGAGATCGTGGCCTTGGAAAGCCCAGCGATGAAAGCGGAAATCTCATCCGCCGTCAGCACTTCACCGTCCCGTTTGCGGCGGATGATTTCCTGCGGAATCATGGGCGGCTCAATATCCGCTGGATGCCTTGGAGGGTTCACCACCGGCCATCACGTTCAAAATATCGTCCAGAACGCCGGATGCGCCGAAACGGAAAGTGGATGGCATGGCCCAGTTGGGCCGCATGATGGTTTCTGCCAAGCGCAGATAAAGCGTCGCATCTTCCACGGTGCCGATGCCGCCAGCGGGCTTGAAGCCGACATTCTTCCTGCTGTCGCGGATGGCCTGCAACATGATATCCGCAGCCTCAAGCGTGGCATTGATGGACACCTTGCCAGTGGATGTCTTGATGAAATCAGCACCCTCGACAATGGCGATCTCGGATGCGCGGCGGATCAGTACCTTGTCCTTCAATTCACCGGTTTCAAGGATAACCTTGAGCAGTGCAGGGGATGGGCATGCGTTGCGAACGGCTGAGACCATCTCGCTGACGGCATTTTCATCGCCTGCTATGAATTTTTTGTAGGGAATGACCAGATCGATTTCATCTGCGCCATCGGCAATCGCACGCTCGGTCTCGGCAACAACTGTTGCGACATCGAGGTCACCGGACGGGAAGTTGACGACGGTTGCGATGCGCACCGATGTGTCTTTTCCAAAGGCGGCACGGGCCTGTGCCACAAAGCGCGGCCAGATGCAGATGGCGGCTGTGGTGCCATAGGGCGTATGGGCCTTCTGGCACAGCGCAGCGATCTGCTCCGGCGTGCAATCTTCCTTCAGATTGGTGAGGTCCAGCAAGGACAGGGCGAGAGCGGCGGCTTCGCGCGGGCGCTGAAGTTCCATGCTCAATTTCCTCCTGAAATCATTTCCGTTAAAATCGCGGCCAATCGCTTGCCGCCAATGGGTGCCATGTCTTTGGTTTCTTCATGGCTCAGTTCGGCACCGGTCATGCCGGCACCGTAATTGGTAATAACGGAAGCGGCGGCGATGCGCATCCCGAAAAAGCGCGCAAGGATAACTTCCGGCACGGTGGACATGCCGACGGCATCCGCACCCAGCGTGCGGGCCATGCGGATTTCCGCTGGTGTTTCAAAGCTTGGGCCCGAAAACCACATATAGACGCCTGAGAACAGCGGAACGCCCGCGCGGATGGCAGAATTGCGCATCGCAATCGATAGATCTGCATCGTATGCGTTGGTCATGCCCACGAAGCGGCGGTCGCTGTCTTCGCCAATCAGCGGGTTCATGCCGGAATAGTTGATGTGATCGGTGATCTGCATGACCGAGCCGGGTGGCATATCCTGCCGCACGGAACCTGCCGCATTGGTAAGAATGAGCGACTGCACGCCAATGCCGCAGAGAGCCTCGATGGCCGGGCGCATGGCGCTGGCATCACCCTGCTCATAATAATGGACGCGACCCGCCAGCATGATGACAGGCTGGCCACCCAGATATCCCGCCACCAGTTCGCCCGCGTGGCCGGAAACCGCACTTTCGGGAAAGCCGGGAATTTCGGCATAGGGAATGTGGATGGCGTCCGTCACCTCATCCACCAGCGAGCCGAGGCCGGAGCCAAGCACGATGGCGGTGCGTGGCATCAAGCCGTTCAGCCGGTCAACGAGAACATCGATGATCGCGTGGTCCATCAGGCAAGCTCTGTCTTGAAGCTGAAGGGCAAAAGCTCGTCCATGGTCATGACCTTCTGCACGCCAGCCTCGTCACAGAGATAGATTTTGGTGTCAGCAGACGCAAATTCCGCGATTTTCTGGCGGCAACCGCCGCAGGGCGGGCAAAGCGCCAGCTTTTCGGCAATCACGGCGATTTCAGTGATCTTCCGGGCCCCGCCCATGACCATGGCGCTTATGGCGGAAGGTTCCGCGCACCAGCCCTGCGGGAAGGACAGGTTCTCGATATTCGCGCCCTTGTAGATCTTGCCGTCTTCGGCGCGGATGGCCGCACCGACGGGGAACTTCGAATAGGGTGCGTGGGCAAAGGCCATGGCCTCGCGGGCTGCCTCGAACAATTCGTGCGACATGGTTTAACGCTCCTTCGAATAGGCAACGCCGCCAGCCTTTGGCGGCTTGGCAACGCCGATGAAACCGGCCAGCAGAATGCAGGTGAGAATGTAAGGCATCGCCTGGAAAATCTGCACCGGTACTTCACCGATGCCGGGAATGGCCTTGCCCTGCATGAAGTTTGCGACCGCATCCAGAAAACCGAACAGCAGGCAGGCGAACATGACCGGAACTGGCTTCCACTTGGCAAAGACTAGGGCAGCAAGCGCGATGTAACCCTTGCCTGCAGACATGTTGGCAATGAAGGCGGCTGACTGTGCCACGGCAAGATACGTCCCTGCAAAGCCGCAGAGAAAACCTGCGACCATGACGGCGCGAAAGCGCATCCAGGTGACGGAAATGCCTGCGGTATCGACCGCACCGGGATTTTCACCCACGGCGCGCAGGCGCAGACCGAAACGGGTGCGGTAAAGAACCCACCAGGAAAGCGGCACCGCGATGAAGGCGATATAGGTCAGGATGTTGTTACCGGAGATGACATTTGCGTAGAGCGGGCCAATGAAGGGAATTTCCCGCATGGCATCCACGCCCGGCAGAATGATCGGCGTGAAACGGCCTTCGCCCGGGATCTGCGGCGTGCGGCCGCCCTGGCCGAACCAGGCCTGCCCGAGAACGACCGTCAGACCGGCCGCGACGAAATTGAGCGCCACACCTGAGACGATCTGGTTGCCCCGGTTGGTGATGACGGCAAAGCCGTGCACCAGTGAGAAGAAGATCGACACACCGATACCGGCGGCAAGACCTGCCCACGGGTCGGCGGTCAGATAGGCGACGCAGGCGGATGCAAAGGCCGCCGCCAGCATCTTGCCTTCAAGGCCAATGTCGAACACGCCTGCGCGTTCGGAAAACAGACCGGCAAGGGCTGTGAACAACAGCGGAATGGTCAGGCGAACGGTCGAACCGAGAATGCTGACCAGCATATCGAAGGTGTCCATGGGCCTTACCTCTTCACGAATTGTTGGTAGATGCGCACCAGCGCGGGGCGGTACATATATTCGAGCGCGCCTGCAAAGAGGATAACGAGACCCTGAATGACGACGATCATCTCGCGGGTGATATTGGGCATCTCAAACGAAAGATCCGCGCCACCCTGATAGAGAATCCCGAACAAAAGGGCTGCAAAGACGATTCCGACCGGGTGGCTTCGCCCCATGAGGGACACGGCAATGCCGACGAAACCGGCACCGCCGACAAACTCCACCTGCAACCGTGCCGATGCGCCCATGACCGGGTTCAGCGCCATCATGCCCGCCAAGCCACCTGAGATGAGCATGGCGATGATGACGGTGCGGGAATAGGGAATGCCCGCATAGGAGGCGGCAGACGGGCTGATGCCGAGCGTGCGCATTTCATAACCCAGCTTGGTGCGCCAGATGAGCACCCAGACGAGGAATGCGGCGACCAGCGCGATGATGAAGGACACGTTGAACGGTGCCGGACCGAGCTTCAACCCGAACATCGCCATCAACCAGTCCAGCTTCGGCAATTGGCCACCGGGCAGGAATGTACGGGTTTCAGGCGCCATCTTGCCGGGAACGATGAAGACGTTGACCAGCAGGTACACCATCAGCGCGGCTGCGATGAAGTTGAACATGATGGTGGTGATGACCACGTGGCTGCCGCGCTTGGCCTGAAGCCAGCCGGGAATGAACGCCCACGCCGCACCAAACAGCGCAGCACCGATAATGGCAAAGGGCATGGTGACATACCACGGCACGTAACGATCCAGCGCCAGCGCCACCAGAGCAGCGCCGAGACCGCCAATATAGGCCTGTCCTTCCGAGCCGATGTTGAAGAGGCCAGCGTGGAAGGCAACGGCGACCGAAAGGCCGGTAAAGATGAAGCTGGTGGTGTAAAACAGCGTGAAACCAATGGCATCACCCCGGCCGAGCGCACCTTCGACCAGAAGTCGCAGGGCGGCGAACGGGTCTTCACCGATGCCCCAGACCACCAGGCCGGAGATGAACAAAGCGGTGGCGAGGTTGAGCAACGGCAGAAGGCCGTAGGACATCCAGTTGGGAAGAGGGACGGAAGCTGTACTCATGAGCTTTAAAGCCTTTGCCTTATGCGGCGATGCCGGCCATCATCAGGCCAAGCGTCTGTTCTTCGGCTTCCGCCGTTTTTTCTCCGACGATCCGACCTGCGAACATGACCAGAATACGGTCTGACAGGGAACGGATTTCATCAAGCTCGACCGATACGAGCAAAATGGCCTTGCCCGCATCCCGCATCTCGATGATGCGGCGGTGAATGAACTCGATGGCCCCGATATCCACACCGCGTGTCGGCTGGCCGATGATCAGCATCTTCGGGTCGCGCTCGATTTCGCGCGCAACGACGATCTTCTGCTGGTTGCCACCGGAAAAGTTGGCGGTCTTCAAATTCGCATTGGGTGGACGGATGTCGTATTTTTCGATCTTCTCGATGGCGTCCTTGCGGATGGCTTCCGGGTTGAGGAACATGCCCTTGCCGTAGCGGTCATCGCGGTGATAGCCGAGAATGGAGTTCTCATATTCCTCGAATTTCAGAACCAGCCCCATATGGTGGCGGTCTTCGGGAATATGTGCGAGGCCCAGCTTGCGCAGGATGGCGGGATCGACCTTGTCCACCGTCTTGCCGCCCATCAGGATCTCGCCGGAATGGGGCTTGCGAATGCCCGCAATGGCTTCCAGCAATTCCGACTGGCCATTGCCGGCCACACCGGCAATGCCGACGATTTCACCGGCGCGCACATCGAAGGAGACATTGTCGACCATGGTCACGCCACGGCTGTCTTTGACGGTGAGATTGCGGACGGAAAACAGAACTTCGCCCGGATTGGCTTCACCTTTTTCCACCCGCAGAAGCACGCGGCGACCGACCATGAGTTCGGCCAGTTCCTCAACCGTCGTTTCAGAGGTCTTGCGTGTCGCCACCATCTCGCCGCGGCGCATGACCGAAACGTCATCGGTAATGGCCATGATTTCGCGCAGCTTGTGGGTGATGAGGATGACGGTCTTGCCCTGATCGCGCAACACGCCGAGGATCTTGAACAAGTGATCAGCTTCGGCTGGCGTCAACACGCCTGTCGGCTCATCAAGAATGAGAATTTCTGCGCCGCGATACATAGCCTTCAATATTTCGACGCGCTGCTGCAGGCCAACCGGCAAATCCTCGATGATCGCATCGGGATCGACTTCCAGCCCATAGTCGTTTTCCAGCCGCTTCAGCTCCTTGCGGGTGGCAGCCGTGCCCTTGGCCAGCAATGCGCCGCCTTCGGCTCCCAGCATGATGTTTTCCAGAACCGAGAAGTTCTCGACCAGCATGAAATGCTGATGCACCATGCCGATGCCGGCATCGATAGCCGCCTGGCTGTCTTTGATGTTGACGGCTTTGCCATCAATGCGGATTTCACCGGAATCGGCGGAATAGAAGCCGTAAAGGATCGACATCAATGTCGATTTCCCAGCTCCGTTTTCCCCGATGATGCCATGGATCGTACCCTTGGCAACGGTGAGATTGATATTCTTGTTGGCGTGCACGGTGCCGAATTTTTTATCGATACCGACAAGCTCGATTGCAGGTTCCATCGTCAACCCAACGTCTCCGGAGGCTGGATATGAAAAGGGCGCAACGCGAGATCCGCGATGCGCCCCTTGTCATAAAATCACATCACTTTGGGCAAGAATTGTCGGACATGTAGTCGTGAACCTTGACGGTACCGGCAACGATGTCAGCCTTCGCCTTATCGACGGCAGCCATCATTTCCGGCGTGATCAGCGCCTTGTTGTTGTCGTCAAGCGCGTAGGCAACGCCATCTTCCTTGACGCCGAGCGAGGTCACGCCAGCGGTGAACTTGTCGTCCTTGGTGTCCTTGAAGGCGTTGTAAACGGCCAGATCGACGCGCTTGACCATGGAGGTCAGAACAGAGCCGGGGTGCAGGTGGTTCTGGTTTGAGTCCACGCCGATGGAGTATTTCTTGTTATCGGCAGCTGTCTGAAGCACGCCAAGGCCTGTTGCACCGGCTGCCGCGTAAACAACGTCAGCACCCTGATCGAGCTGGTTCTTCGTCAGCTCACCACCGCGCACCGGGTCGTTCCAGGCCGCTCCGGTCGTGCCGGTCATGTTCTGGAACACTTCGATCTTGGCGTTGGCAGCCTTGGCACCCTGGGCGTAGCCGCAGGCGAATTTGCGGATCAACGGAATGTCCATGCCGCCGATGAAGCCGACCTTGCCGGTCTTGGATGCCATGCCGGCCAGAAGACCAACGAGGTAAGAACCTTCTTCTTCCTTGTAGACGACGGAGCGCACATTTGGCAGCTCAACGACGGAGTCAACAATGACGAACTTGGTATCAGGGAACTCGGCTGCAACCTTTTCCATGGCCGATGTCCACGCGAAGGATACGGCGACAACCGGGTTGAACCCGCGGCTGGCGAAGTTGCGAATGGCCTGCTCACCCTGCGTGTCGCTGGTTGGCTCGAAATCGCGGAATTCGGTGCCGGTTTCAGCCTTGAACTTCTCGGCGCCCGCGGCAGCGGCTTCGTTGAACGACTTGTCGAATTTACCGCCCGTGCCATAGACCAGCGCAGGCTTGATGTCCGCAGCCAAAGCGGAAGCCGACATCGCAGCCAGCGCGAAAAGCGTCAGAAGGGATTTTTTCATTGTGCAGCCCTGTTGTTACAGTTTGGTTTTTTAAAGGGTCCTCCCGCAAACCCGGTTACGGGCATGTCTGCGGAACTGCCAGCCTTTTCTAGACTGTGCGCGAGGATACTTGCATGCCTGCAAGAAAAATTCATCCGGTTTTTTTGACCCGATGGAAAAACCGTTAACTGCTGTTCTTTTGAGCCTGTGCAACAGGCATCTGCAAAAAAGAAAAGCGCGCCTCAGGCCGGTGAGAGCCTGAGAACGCGCTTTTGAAGATATGTTAGACAGGTCTATCAGCCGATGTTGCAGCTGACGCCTGTTCCGCGAAGGCCGCAATAGCCGCCGGGATTCTTGGCCAGATATTGCTGATGATAATCTTCGGCATAATAGAAGATATCCAGCGGCTCGATTTCGCTCGTGATCACTTGGGAATGGCCCGCTGCCTTCAAGGCTTGCTGGAACGTGTCGCGCGCCGCCCTGGCCTGCGCCAGTTGCGCGTCGCTGGTTGTATAGATCACGGAGCGGTAGGTCGTGCCGATATCATTGCCCTGGCGCATGCCCTGGGTGGGGTCGTGCTCCTCAAAGAATGTCTTCAAAAGCGCAGCCAACGATACTTTTGCAGGATCGTAGACCACTTTTACGACTTCCGCGTGGCCGGTGAGCCCCGTGGTCGTTTCCTCATAATGCGGATTGCGGGTGATGCCACCGGAATAACCCGCAGCCGTGACCCACACGCCCGGCGTCTGCCAGAACAGGCGTTCCGCACCCCAGAAGCAGCCCATGCCGAGATAGACCGTTTCCAGATGGTCGGGGTAGGGGCCCTTTAACGGGTTGCCATTGACGAAGTGGTGCTCATTGACCTTTACCTCCGCATCGCGACCGGGATAGGCGGTCTCAGGCGTCGGCATCACGGTCTTCTTGGAACTGCTATTCAATCCGAACATTGCATTCTCCTTGCGGCCGTAGGGGCCGCGCTCTGGTTTCTGCATTCATGGTCGTGACGATGACCGCATTTAAGCGGAAAAGCGGCCCAATGCCCGGCGCTTGCTATATCCCGCCATCCAGAACAGGAGGGAAAGGGCAAGAAAAACCGCAAAGGCCGGAACAATCGAGAGGCCGTTTTCCAGCCACCGCCACGCTTCGGGATGAATATAGTGATCGAAACCGGCCTGTACCATGGCAAGTGAGGAAGGAAAATACTGGAACCAGGCATCGCGGGTGCTCAACAGATCGACGGAAGAGGTCGAAACCGAGCGGATCGAATCATAGACGCCAATGCTCACCGCTGCCGCAAGACACAGAAGACTGATGAGCCGAAAAATCGATTTCACGAAAAAAACCTCTGCCGATGGCTTTGCGCGGCTGCGCGGATCAAATCTGTTCCATACAAGCCTGTTCCCCCACTGGATAAAGGTGCCAAACCCCCTTTGCAATCACGCCAATCGCATCTAATTGCCCGGCAAATAAAAAAACTCACGAATTTGGGTTGATCCGCGCGAATTCATCGGTATATATCGCGCCGTTCCAGTGATTTGCAGTTTTCCAAACATGCAGACGTTTATTAGGACAGGTGGCCGAGTGGTTTAAGGCGCACGCCTGGAACGCGTGTGTGCGTGAAAGCGTACCGTGGGTTCGAATCCCACCCTGTCCGCCACCCTCTCGGGTATATAGCTGATTTTCCTGTAAAGTTTTTGACGAGCCAAAACTGGCCCGCCAGTCTCTGCTTAGAACGCGACAATCGCCGCACCCATTCTCTCGTTCGGCGGAACGTCGGTGCTTTGAGCCGATCTGCTACGTTTGAGGCTTAAAAGCTGCCATCTGTCGAACCGCCTTCCGTCGTAACGAGGATTGCCGCAGGTGGTGACGCGTGACGCGAGGCAGGCGCACGCCATCTTCGCAATACCGGTCTGTGGAGCTGTTTACAAGAATGCACGGCTGTGCAAATGTTACGCATCGTATTTTTGGATGACGCTGATGCTCAACGACAAGGCGGATTTCTGCAGACAAATCATCATTCGCGCGGGCGAACTGGTGATGCATGGTTTTGGGCAGGCCCGATCTGTGCAGATGAAGGGCCGCCAAGACTATCTGACTGAGTTCGACGGGCGCTGCGAAGAGTTCCTGCGCCAAGCGATTGCCGAAGCCTATCCGGACGATGGTTTCTTTGGCGAGGAGGGTGGCGGCGGCGACGCGGCCACACTCTGGGTCGTCGATCCGATCGATGGCACGGCCAATTTTGCCCGCAACATCCCGCATTTCTGTATCGCAATCGCCTATGTCGAAAAAGGGCGGACCGAATTCGGCGCGATCTACAATCCGGTGCTGCGTGAACTTCACTTCGCCCGGCGCGGCCTTGGCGCAACACTCAATGGGCGGCCGATTCATGTATCCAGCGTTGCTGCAGCAGAGGCTGCAACGGTGGAGCTTGGGTGGTCTTCGCGCATTGAAAAGCAGGACTATCTTGGTGTGATGGATGGTTTGCTTGAGTTCGGCTTCAACGTTCGCCGAGCAGGCTCCGGCGCACTGGGGCTGGCTTACGTCGCGGACGGACGCAATGAAGCCTATGTCGAGCGCCACATGAATTCCTGGGATTGCATGGCTGGATTGCTGATGGTCGAAGAGGCAGGCGGGAGGGTCTGCTTATTTGAAGGTCGCGAAAAGATCCTGCACGGTGGTCCTGTGCTGGCATGTGTTCCGGACCTTGCCGAACCAATCAGCGATATTATGCGGATACCACTTGCCACGTCTCGGGAGGAGGCGCGTTAAGGCACCTTCTGTCATGTCAGGAAAGGTGTCATAAAATCGTTGCACGGCTGTGCAATGTTCATTGGTATTGGAGGGACCGATGGAAGGCTACCTGAATATATCGCAGACCCGCGTGCGCTACGGTGAGAACGAGATTCTGAAGGGGATCGATCTATCCGTGCGCAAGGGCGAGTTCGTCGCTCTGCTCGGCTCGTCCGGTTGTGGCAAAACAACGTTGTTGCGAACCGTTGCGGGCTTCAACACGCCTACCCAAGGCACAATTTCCATTGGCGGCCGCGACGTTACGCGCCAGCCGCCAGACAAGCGTGGCATGGCGCTGGTGTTTCAGTCCTATGCGCTCTGGCCGCATATGACGGTCGATCAGAATATCGGCTATGGTCTCAAGTTGCGTCGCGTCGAGCCGAAATTGGCTCGCCAGCGCATCGACGAGATGAAGGCCCTTCTCGGACTGCAGGCGTTAGGCAACCGCAAGCCCGCCGAACTTTCCGGCGGCCAGCGCCAGCGAGTAGCACTTGGCCGTGCACTGGCCATCAATCCGGACATCTTGCTGCTCGACGAGCCGCTTTCCAACCTCGACGCGCGCATCCGCCTCACTGTTCGTCACGAAATCAGTGCGTTGCAGCGCCGGCTGGGCATCACCGCCGTGCACGTTACCCACGACCGTGAGGAAGCCATGGTCATGGCCGATCGCATCGTCATCATGAATGGCGGCGAGATCGCCCAGGCTGGCACCCCGCACGAGGTTTACAACCAGCCGAACTCGGACTTTGTGGCGGCTTTCATGGGCGCAGAAAACATCGTCGAGCTCGACGTCGAGGTTTCCGGCAATAGCATTTGCATCGCAGAAGGCCGGAACAACCACAAAGCCGTGATCAACCGCGGCGATCGACGGCTTGCTTCGGGGCCCGCGATTGCCCGTTTCCGCAGCGAAACGTTGCGGATGACCGCGGCGGACGCTGCGTCTGGTTCGGAGCGGGATGGCCTTGTGTTGACCGGTAAGGTTGCGCAGGTCAGCTATCCCGGCGGGCTCTGGCGCCATGTCGTCCATCTCGGCGAAACCAGCCTGATTGTGGATGCCACCACGCGCTTCGAAGAGGGCGCGCCCGTCGAAATCACGGTGCCCGAACTTGCACTCTATATCTTCCCGCACCCGTAATCGCGTGAAGTGGGAGCCCTTGAGGGCTCCTGCAAGACCCTTTCCCTGCCTCGCATACGCTTTGAATGTCTGTAATTACCTCGAAAAGGACTGATGACATGAAAACCCTCGCCTATTCCCTACTGGCCCTCGGGCTGACAACCTCGCCGCTCATGGCTGAAGAGCTGACCGTCATGACGGCTGGTGACCAGAACATGGTCGACTACGTCAACGACTATCTGGGTCCGCTGTTTGAAAAGCAGAACCCCGGCGTCACTGTTCGCGCCGTTGGCACAGGCCCCGGTGATGCCGGATCGCAGAAAATCCTGGAGCGCTTTGACGCGCAGGCTGGCGCCAACGTTGCAACCTGGGATGCCGACATTGCCGTGGTGCATGAAAAGTTCGTTGGTCCGATGGTCGAGAAAAAGTATCTTGCAAAGTACCGAGACAAGATCGAGAGCGGCAAGCTGGTGACGCGCGAGAATGCCAAGATGGCGCTCGGCACCAATGTCGATGGTTATGTCATGCCGATGTTCAACAGCCAGACGGCCCTTGCCTACAACCCGGCGCTGGTTGCAACGCCGCCGAAGAGCTACGAGGAACTCGTTGCCTGGGCCAAGGAACACCCCAAGCAGTTCGGCTATAACGGTATCAAGGGCGGCGCCTCCGGCGTCAGCTTCGTCATGGGCTGGATCTACGCCTTTGCAGGTGACGGCGACAAGCTGCAGCAGGGGCCATTCGAGGCAAGTGAAGCCGAAAAGTGGGCACCTGCCTTTGCCAAGCTCAAGGATTTCACCACGAATGCAACGTTGACGCCCGGCAATGCCGGGACGTTGGATATGCTGAGCCGCGGCGAAATTGCCATCGGCCCGGTCTGGGTGGACATGTTCTATAGCTGGAAGGCCACCGGCAAGCTGCCGCCGGACATGAAGCTGGTTCTTCCTTCCCCCGGCATGCCCGGCCAGCCGATGCATTACACCATTCCGGAAAAGGCGCCTCACAAGGAGCTAGCTGAAAAGTTCGTCAACCTGGCCACCAGCCCTGAAGTCCAGGCCAAGGGCATTGTCGAGCGCTTCAACTGGTATCCGGGCATTGACGCGCAGCACGTTCAGGCCAAGCTCGAAAAGGCAACCTGGGAAAAGCTCTTCACCGATATCGGCCCGGCCGACCTCGCCAAGAACGGCAAGGCCTTCCCGATCGCACCCTACAACAAGGCGATTCTCGAAGCGTACGAGCGCCAGGTTGGCAACTGATCGAAGACCTGCCGGGCGACGTGAAATCGCCGCCCGGCAATCTTGCTGCCAGAAATGGCAAAACCTGATTGAAACACGAATTCGGTGAAACCCATGCCGATCCCGCTTCTCGGACTTTTGCTGGTCATGCCAGCACTGGTCATCGTGCTGCTTCTCTTCATCGTGCCTCTGGTGAGTTCCATCGCCGGGGCTTTTGCGGTGGACGGCAAGTTCGGCTTTGCCAATTTTCAAAAGGCATTCGAACTCTACAGTGGCGATATTGCCTTCACGATTGTGATCGTCAGTCTATCTGCGATATTGATCGGGCTTCTGTCCGTCGCGATCGGCGGGTATCTGACGCTTGGCTCCAACCCTCGCGCAGTGGCGATCCTGCGTTGGCTCTACCGCTGGCCACTTTTCGTGCCGTTCATCGTCGTTGGCCAGATTCTGAGAACCTTTCTCGCCAAGAACGGATTGATGAACAGCCTTCTCATGCAGGCGGATATTCTAACACCCATGCAGACGACCAGCTTTCTCGATTGGCGCGGCATTGTCATTGCATTCGTCTGGAAGCAAACGCCCTTTGTTACCTTGCTACTGGCTGGCGCGATGGCCTCGCTCGACCGCTCCATGATCGAGTCCGCTCGCAATCTGGGCGCAAGCCGTTTGCGTATTCTTATCGAAATCATCCTGCCGCAGGTACTTCCCACCCTGCTCGTGGGGCTCATTCTGAGCTTTGTCACTATGATGTCGGTTCTCTCCGTGCCGCTGATGATCAACGCGCAATCGCCCACCATGATCACGGCCAGCATGGCCTTCCGCATCAACGCCTATGGAGATTATGGCGTCGCCAATGCACTTGGTGTGATCTCGCTCTTGACGACCAGCCTCGTGGGATGGGTCTATCTACGCCAGACGATGAGGGAACATCGATGAATACGACCATGATTGACCTCAAGTGGATACCCCGCGCCATTGGCCTGGGGCTCCTTGCCTTCGCCATCTTCGGCCCATTGACCAATCTTGTACTCTGGGCCGTGGCGGAGAAATGGTATTTCCCCCATGCGCTACCTCTGCAATACGGCTTTTCCTACTGGGTGAGCGTCTTTTCGCCGCGCGGCAATGCCACGACGTCGCTGACCATGAGCGTGATCATTGCCTGCCTCACCGTCATCTTCTCGATTGGCCTTGCTATCCCTGCGGGCTATGCGCTGGCGCGGCTAAAACTGCCGTTCCGTGGTGCCATCCTGCTTATACTTCTGATCCCACAGGCGTTTCCGAACCTGCCGGTCTATGTGAATATCGCTCGTCTTTTCTATCAGCTGGGGTTGAACGGCACTGTCGTCGGCGTCGTCCTCGTCCATGTCACGCATGGCCTCGTCTACGCGGTATGGATCGCTACGGCGGCTTTTTCTGCTATCGACCGCGAGCTTGAGGAAGCGGCGCGCTCCATGGGTGCCTCGGCGTTCAAAACCTTTTGCGATATCACGCTGCCAATCGCAGCCCCAGGCCTGCTGGCAAGCGCCATCTTCGTCTTTCTGGAATCGCTCGACGAATTTACCGGCACCTATTTCGTCGGTGCACCCGATATTTCTACCCTGCCGCTGCTGCTCTACACCGCAGGCTCGGGTGGAAACTACCAGATCGCCTCGATCACCGCGCTGATCCTGCTGGTTCCGTCCATCGTCTTCATGATGTTCATCGAACGGTTTCTAAAGGCGGATGTGCTTTCGAAGGTGGGGCGCTGATGCGGGAGAAAGAAGATACGGAAATCTCAGGCCTGCCACGCTATATCAGCGCCCATGAGGTGGCCGAGCGCGCTGGCGTCTCCCGTTCCGCTGTCTCGCGTACCTTTACCCACGGCGCCAGCGTTTCTGTGGCAACGCGCGAGAAAGTCATGCGTGCCGCTGAGGAGTTGGGTTATCAGGTCAACGATCTGGCGCGCGGGCTTCTCGCCAACCGCAGCCAGTTGGTCGGCATGATCGCCTCCGATACCGAAACGCCTTTCCGCTCGCTGCAGATCTCGACGCTCTCCCGTCTGCTCATTGAAAGCGGTCGCATGCCGGTTCTCATTGCCACAGATAGCACTGCGAGAGGGCAGGCGTCTCACGCCAATCTGCTGCGCTATCGGGCCCAGGCCACGGTGGTTCTATCGGGCATGCCATCGCCCGCCTTCATCGAGCTTGCCCAGCGCAACGGTCAGCCGCTCATTGCCATCGGCCGAAATGAAGAAGGACCTGACCACATCCGCGTCAACAACAAGATGGCCGCCGCTACGGCCGTGCAGGTCTTTGCGGCGCGAGGAATGCAGCGCGTTGGCATGGTCACATCGGCCGTGGGCAGCCCCAACCTTCTGGAGCGCGAGCAGGCCTATGTCGAAGCCGCCCGCACAGCAGGGCTAGACGTCTTCGTGGAGCGTGCCGAGCGAACGGATTACGAGGGTGGCAGCCTGGCCGCCTCGCTGCTGCTCTCTCCTGCACGGCGCGTCGAAGGCGTGTTCTGTGTTAACGACCTGATGGCGCTCGGGCTCATGGATTATGCCCGCAACATGCTGGGTTTGCGGCTCCCCGAAGATCTCTCGGTCATCGGTTTCGACGACATCCCGGAGGCCAGCTGGGGCGCCTACAGGCTGACGACCTTCCAGCAAAGTGCCGAAAAACAGGCCCGCGAAATCGTGCGCATTCTCGATCAGCGGCTGGCAAATCCCTCCGCCCCGCCCATCGTAACGCAGCTGGATGTGCCGCTCATCATGCGCGACACGGTGCGGTCGATGAAGGTGGACCGGACAGCGCCCGCACCGTGAAGGACGAAAGACATCAAAGCATGAGCGATTGGCATTCCATTTGGCTGCAACCCGCAGACACTGATTTTGAACGCCTTCAGGCAACCATCAACCGCCTCGCTGACCAGTTCGGTACGCCGCGCTTCATGCCGCATCTGACGTTGGTCGAGGACATGCAAAGAACAGCCGAAGATCTTGCCGGTGTTCTCGATGCGAACTTTGCCGGGGAGATCGCCTTCTCGGCCCCTGTCACCATCATCCACGGGCTGCCGCAGTTCTTCCGCTCGCTCTATGCGGGCTTCGAACCGGCCGGTCGGCTCAGGCATCTTAAAACCCGTGCGGTCGAGGCTTTCGGTACCGGCTCTGTTGATACGTTCATGCCGCATATCTCGCTCGCTTATGGCGTGACGGTCGAGCAGCGAGCGAGCGTACTTGCCGCCCTTAAACAGGAATTTTCAGGTGAAACCATCCGCCTTGACGCCATCGCCGTCATCAGTTCGGCACAATCCGTGCCGATTGAGAACTGGAAGATCGTTCACACGCTGAGGCTCGGCTAGACCAACTCCAGCAAGAGCGGGCGCTGGATTTGCGCCGGTGCAGCCTTTGGCACTGAGATGTAAACCGGGCATCGGTCAGAATGTGGGATCTGGCTGGATGACCAGATTTGCGCTTGATCCTCTTTATCGTCGCCATCGATTTCCATTGGAGAACCCGTGGCGCTGCGCAATGGCGGTTCTGCCGGAAGCTTATCGGAGGTGATACGCGGGCACTGGTGCATCATGGGAGCATTGCAGCTTCATCTTGTCCTGTATCTGGTCAAAGGCCGTCGCGATGGCCTGGAATTTGATCGCCTGCCAGTGAACATAGGCTTGCAGCAGTGTGGGGGAGACATGGAGGTCGCCGCGATTGCCGGGAAGGCTCCACACAAGATGGCCTTCCGATTTGGCTCGGGAAAATACCCTCTGCACATGGCCGCGGGAAAGGGTGTGTCGTGTCGAAACTTCACTCGCACGCAGCGGGCCGAGACAGACCGGTCCATCAATGACCTGAAGACCGGCCGGTAACCGGCAGATAAGCTCATGCAGGATGTTGCTTCCAGATTCCGTGCGAACGAACATATTCACGCTCAATGGTGGGCGTGACCAGTGCGGGTTAAAGACAAGGGCGCGAACTGCCAGGGGGTGAATACAGGAAAGTTGGCGTTTATCGCTGCCGAATGTGGATGCCCGATTGCCTCCGTCGAGCCGATCGAGAGCGGAAAGATGGCGTTCCAGCCATTGGCCAATCAGGGCCTCGGCACTCATACTCAGTTGCAGTGGCTTCAGGCGCTTGTCCCGACTTTCCTGTTGAACCAGCAGGCCATAGGCGCGCATTTCCGCAACATGCGCAGTCAGCGTATTTTTGCTGAACAACTCCTCATAAGAAAAGAACTCGATCAATGCTCCAGCGGTGAGGGGCGGGCATGCCTGGTCTTGCTGTCGCTCAAAATGCAAAGCGACGATTGCTTGTGTTATCAGCCACTTCTGCATGCTGGCAACATAGCGCACGATCCGGGGCGAGACGTCATGTATGGCAAGCAACTCTTCTGCGACATCGCGCAGGACCGCAAAGAATGTGGGCTTGCTGCTGAGTAGCATGGAAGTAAAATCGTCTTTCGGTCCTGAAAAAGTCCTGGGTCGGTCGACTCAAAGCCTGGCGCCCTACCAAACCAGTGTCGCACCGCCACGCCGCTGCGTCATCCCCGTGACTCAATTTTGGGTGCATCAACCCACAGCTTGTTTCTTCTGTTGATCATGACTTTCCCCAGTCGCTATGTGAAGTCGGGTTCTTGGGGAAACATCATGAAATCAATTCTTTGTCGGCTGCGCGCAGGCTGCGCCACAGCCTTGCTGATGTCGTCTGCGGCGATGGCGCAAGACGTTCAGGCTGAATTCGACAGCCAGTCGGGTCTTCGAATGATTTGTGTCGATAAGGCGCTCGAAAAAGCCCTTGACGGGATGAATGTTTCTTTTGAAGAGGCAAGGTTGGCATGAAGCTGGATACGGCCTTGTCCTTGATTTCGGCGTTTTTGATTGCCGTCATTCTCTTTATCGGCGGTATGGTCACGCAATATAGTCAACGCGCGCTTTTAAACGAAGCCGAATTTGCCCAGATTGAGGACGCTTCGACAGTGCTGTCGACCGCGATGGAGCAGGCAGCCAAGCTGTCCGCAACCCATTCCGAAGCGATCGCCGCGGACGCGCGCGTCGCCGAGATGGTCAAGTCGGGCGACCGCCAAGCCTTGCTAGACTATAGCGCGCCACTTTTTGCACGTTTGAATGCCGGCGGTGGCATCGATGTCATGCACTTCCATACTGCTGATATGAAATCGTTTCTGCGGGTATGGGAACCGGACAATTTCGGGCAGGACCTGTCGAAGTTTCGACCGATGATTATTGCGGTGAATCACAACAAGCGGACCCAGAAAGGGCTGGAACTTGGAGTGAAAGGCTTGTCACTGCGGGCCGTGTCGGCGATCGATTCAACGCAAGGCTTCGCGGGCACTGTTGAAATCGGCGTCGATCTCACCTCGCTCCTGCACCTCGCCAAGGCGGCGACCGGTGCGGACTACGCGCTTTTCCTCGATCCTGCTGCCGCCTTGCGGGAAGACGGAACGAAAGTTGACGGCAAAGCCGGCCTGTCCATCGAAGCGGCGACAGACGCCTCTTTCTTCGGTAACCTGCAACAGGCAAATCCAGTCCGGCTATCCCGTGCACCGCATCTGACCCGATATTCAACCGACGAACGTATCTTCGGGGTCATGGGCAGGCCCCTGCTGGACTATAGCGGCAACCTTATCGGAACAATCGTGATTGCGCGTGATTTTTCGAAGTTGGAAAGCCATCTTTCACGCTCGCTCGTAACCATCTGGGCAATCTCCATTTGCGGTTTTCTGATTGTTTTCCCGGTGTTTATGATCACCATCCGCGCCTTCGTCATCCGTCCTCTGAATGACCTTGCGACCTGTTGCGTTGCCGATGACGCCGAGCCTCTTTCGCCTCCGTCAAGCAAGCTGCGCGAATACCGCAATCTTCATGCGCGGATCGAAAATCTGCGCGCAAAACGACATGAGGCACTCGATACGCGGGGGCCAGTGGGATGAGACAGTTCTGGTTTCCTAAGCTGCTGATCGCATTGATCCTCGGTTCCATGTTTTACGGCGGAACCAGCAAAGCCGATACGACGCTTCCGCAATCCATTCCGTTGCCCGTGCGCGTGCATATTGCGTTCCGTGTCCTTGATGTGTCGAAGATTGAAGTGACGACTGGCCTGATGTCGGCTGTTGTCGAACTCACGCAGCGCTGGAACGATCCGTCGCTGCGATTTGACCCTGTGCAATATGGCGCGGGGCGCAAGGATTTCACCGAAGGACAGGCCACCGAAAAACTAAGCAACATGTGGAGCCCAACGGTTGCGCTTGAGAACCAGATCAGTGTCGCGCGCATCGACGCGGCATCCCTATCCGTTTTTGCCAATGGCGATGTCATGCTGATTCGGAAACTCGATGCGGATTTTCGTGCGCTGATCGAACTTTCGGCATTCCCTTTTGATACCCAGCAGCTTGTCTTTCCGTTGACGTCTCGTCTACATGCAGCCGATGAGGTGATCTTTATCGTAGATGACAGGGACCGAGAGCTGTCCGCACTGGCCCAAAGCCTGACGGATTCCGACTGGACACCGGGCCGGCTTGAGTTTTCCCTTGAGCAGTTTTACGGCTGGAACTCCAAACCCTTCATGCGGGTGAATGCGACGGCGATCGTCAGCCGCGACTGGTCGCGCTATGTGCTTCGGATATTCGTTCCGTTTATCGCTGTTCTCAGTGTATCGCTGTTTGTGTTGTGGGCGCCACGGGGCTTTGTCAAAGATATACCGGGGGTCACATATTCCGCCCTGCTGGCCCTTGCGGCCCTGAGCTTTACCTTCGAGGCGAGCTTTCCCGGCAGCATGTCGGTGAGTTCACCGATCGCCTTCATGATCTCACTCGGCTATTTCTATCTCATACTCGCATTGATGGCCGATCTGATATTGGAGAGCGGCAAATTGCCGTTCAAGACGGCCTACCCCTATCTCTCAGAAGAGGCACGACGCTACGTCCGCTATATCGTGCCGGGCATATTCGCGACGATCTGCGTCGGAACCATTTTGAGGGCGCTTGCCTGATGCTGCGCCACCGCTTCAAACCATCGGCGGATGCCAAAATGACCAACTCCCGGCACGGGAGGATCATCCAATCCTCACCGGGCGTCCGGCCCTTTCGACCCAATGTCAGGAGATTAGCATGCGGTTCATTGCGTTACTTCTATGTATGATCTTTGCCTCCAAGGCCTATGCGGCATCCCCATGCGAGATGTCGTCAATCGCGGGGTGCACCAACACCAACCAGTTGGTCTGGGCTAAATCCTTCGAGCCCGCCCTTCGCAGTTTTCTCGACAAGAAAAAAGTGGCCTGGCTTGGACAGAGACAAGACGCTGCCGAAGCCGTCCAGGAGGTCTTGAGCGGTGCGCCGGACGACGTGGTAAAAGTCATGAATGGTCTGCTGAGGTTTTCCGCGGTCCGGCACCAGAGCGCGACGGAGCGTGGTGCAATCTTTATTTCCACGGACGGAAAAATCGAGGCGATTGGCGTTCTGCATTTCAATTGCCAACATCGATGTGAAAAGACCTATTCGCTCTCAACGCTGCTGAAGCACAAGGATGCCCGGCTTGCATCATTGGTGCAGGCCTGGGGCGATGAGCAGATGAAGATCAACAAGGAAAGAGGTCTGGAGGAGAACCTCACGACCATCGGCCACTTCGAAGTGCTGACGCGTAAACACTAGATTTTCATGCGCATTCCGGCGCGCGCACATGCGGAAGGTCCTTACCACCTGCGTCTGGCGCCAACACCTCTTCATGAACCGAACTGGACCCTGTCATATGATCAAACTCCGTTGCCTGCTCGTCGCCCTGCCATTGCTCGCGCACTCCCCGGCGAGAGCTGACGAACCCGTTGATACCGTTCGCGTTCTTATCGAGATGGCTGCGCATAATTCCGCTGATCCCGTCGACGGCAAATATGTCCAACAGGAATATTTCTCGGCCAACATGCTTCTTCGTTTCTTTAGTGAGGACTTCACGAAGACTTTCGCAACCGCTCTGCTCAAGACAAATGAACGGCGTCATGAGTTGATGATTGATTGGGACCCGATCATAGGCGGTCAGGATAATTGTCCTTTGCAGAACATCGTCTACGGCCCTACCAAGAAAAAGAACGCCAAGTTCGAGATCACAGTTGCCTTCAAAGCAAAGGCCTGCTTTGGCGCTGACAGCGGGGCCAGTGATGTCAGCAAAGTCAAGTTCACTTTGGAGAAGGAGGAGCCCGTGCCGGGGTCTCCGATCTATCTTATCGATGATATATCTCATTCAGGCGAGCCGTCACTCAAAACGACACTGCATGAAATCGCGAGATAGCTGGCATAGCTGTTCCGGCAGCAACTGAGCTCTGAACAACAATGTCCAGTGTGTCTGGTTAAAATGAACAGCGACGGGCTCCGATCGGTGGGGAGGGGCCGTCAAAGCCGGATGCATGTGTGGGATTGACCCTGAAGCGGTCGCGCGGGCGCTGGACAGGAGCCGCGTCCGTCTACGGTTTGGTCGCGCAAGGTTCCCCTGTCCAGCGTCGCCGAGGTTCAGGGTTACCCATGCGATGGGCAACTCGATCCCGTGTTGATCGAGTTGACGATCTGATCCTGTCTGGTTCTATCGATCAATACAGCATAGGCAATGCCAGGTTGCTGGTTTGGTCGTCTCCCCGAATTCGCAGGAGATGAGACATTTCCCTTAAGGTATGATGCATGAACACGGACGCAATTTTTTCTGCATTGCGTTGCTCGAGCATATCTTCATGAGAGCAGTCAAGTTCGTACGGATAGACATCACCAGTTGTATAGGGATGCCATGCTTCCACACTGTAATTCAGAATTTTGTGAAGCGTCTCCGACGGTGTTGCGGTTGCGCTGAAGAAACGTATATCGGCATTGATGCTGCCGGGAACGAAACGTTGCGCGAGGTCCAGGTGGTGAAGAATGACGCTGTGCAGACGCTCCAGAAATGCCGGGTCCTGCCGCAACACTTCCTTGAAAAACACGTTTTCGCGAAGCCCGTATTGCTGCGTTAAAAACTCGCTCAGAGCTGCGAATGCAGGTGTCTCTCCAATGATGTTCTCATCGAAACCAAGAAAGCTAAGGGCGGCTTTGGCAAGCACGCTTTCGTCGTTAAACACGGCACCCGAAGGTGGCATGAACGGGTAGGAGTCTAGAAGAGCGAGAAAAGCGACTTCACTCCCATTTTTCTCCAATTGCCTCGAAATCTCGTGTGCAACCAGTCCACCAAAAGACCAGCCAATAATATTGTAAGGCCCTTCAGGTTGAATCTCGCGAATTCGGCTGAGATAGAGCCGCGCCATATCTTCAATTGATGCTGGCATCTCAACGTTGTTGTTAAGCCCGTCTGCCTGCAAGGCAAAAATGGGTATGTCCTCATGAATATACTGGCTCATTGACGTGAAAGCCAAACCGAGCCCCATGACGGGATGGATGCAAAACAAGGGTGAGTGCTCTCCCTTAGCGCGGATGGGCAGAACGGGGGCCATTGACGCCTTTTGCTGACGCGGGCCATCAATATGCTTTGCAAAAGTGGCAATGGTCGGCGTATCCACAAAGCTTGTCCACGCGATATCTCCATCGAACCTTCGGCTTAAAGCCGACAGCATGGACGCTGCCGCGAGGGAGTCTCCTCCCAATTGGAAGAAATCATCATGGATGCTCACGGTCTCCAGTTCGAGCACGTCGCACCAAAGTTTAGCCAGCAAAGTTTCCGTGGGGGTGCTGGGTGCAACATGGTTGTGTGAAACCCGTGCCTTCGGTGGTGGCGGAAGGGCGTTGCGATCAATCTTTCCATTGGTATTCAACGGAAGCTCTTTCAGGACGACATAGATCGCAGGCACCATATGCGGCGAAAGGACTCCGGCGAGACGATTGGCGAGGTGCTCGGTGTCGACCGTCTCGCCAGGCAAGGGCGCGAGATATGCCACCAACTGTTTGTTTTTGCCCGATGTCTCTCGCAAAACGACCACAGTCTGGAGCACCGTACCCTCCGACATGATCGCAGCCTCGATCTCGCCAGGTTCGACACGAAAACCACGGATTTTGATTTGGTTGTCGTTTCGCCCGAGATACTCGATTACCCCATCGCTGCGCCACTGTGCCAGGTCGCCGGTGCGATAGATGCGTTCCAAGCCTGTCTTGAATGGGTTCGGCAGAAAACGTTCGGCCGTCAGATCGGGGTTGTTGAGATAGCCCTTCGCAACGCCAGCGCCTCCAATATACAGCTCTCCCACACTGCCCGGAGGAACAGGTCGGCCCATCTTGTCCAGCACATAAAGCTGTGTATTTCGGATCGGCCTGCCGATTGGAACGCTGTCCAGATCAGCGCCAGTCAGTGGCATGCAAGCAGACCAGACCGTCGTTTCTGTGGGACCATAGAGATTAACAACCGGGTGTCCCAGTTTTTCCATCAAACGCGCCAGATCACGCGGCAAAGCTTCGCCGCCAACAAGCGGACGCAGGCCTCTCAGTTGTGCGGGAAATTCGCTCAACAGCATGCGCCACAATGATGGTGTTGCCTGCATGAGCGTGACTGCGTTGCTTTTTATCAGGCGGCAGAGCGCTGTAGGATCTTTCACCACGCAGCGTGTGGCAATGACCGTGGCCGCGCCCGTTGTCAGTGGCAGAAAGAGTTCGAGGACAGCAATGTCAAACGCAATCGTCGTGACGGCGGCGATGCGGTCTTGCGGCGTGAGTGCGAGCAACTCCTGCATGGCTTGTAAAAAGTTGAGTTTGGATGCGTGGGAGATCTCAACGCCCTTCGGGCGCCCTGTCGAGCCGGAGGTGAAAATCACATAGGCTGTGTCTTGCGGTCCGGGGCGTGTAGCAATCCTTTCGCTTGAAACAGGCTCAGGCATTCCGTCCAACAGCATGATGGGTGCGGCAGTAACAGGAAGCGAAACACGAGCAGCGGATGTTGACAGAACGAGGCTCGGCGCTGCGTCTTCAAGGATCTTCGATAGGCGGTCGCTCGGATCGGAGGGATCAAGCGGCAGATAAGCAGCACCCGTTTTTGCAACCGCCATGAGCGCTACAAGCATCTGCTCGTTTCGAGGCGTTGCAATTGCTACCAGGTGCCCACGTTCGACACCGCATTCTCTCAATATCGCGGCCAGGTCATCGGAAGCTTTATCCAGCTCCTTGTAGGTGAGCTCTCGGCCCTCCAAGATAACCGCTGCTGCATCTGGCTGCCGCTTAACCTGCCTGTCGAACAAGTCGAGCCAAGTGATATCCTCAGCTGGCGCCTCGGTTTCATTCCAATCATATACAATGCGTTGGTGTTCGCTTGCTGAAAGCAGTGAGATATCGCAGACGGGCCTGTCCGGTTTGGCAAGTATAGTGGAAATCAATTGTAGGAACCGGTCTTTGTGCTCCTCCAGTTCCTCAAGAGTATAGAGCGCTGGATTTGCATCAAAATCGATGTGCAGATCGCCACCATCGCCACGATCATAAGCGAAGATCGTGAAATCTGTCATGGTGCCGTTCGACAGATTGTGCGCAGTCACGGCATGTCCATCAAACCTAAGATCGTAGTCAAAAGGCTCGATGTTGACACCCAGACGTGCGATCTGCTGATCCTGGCCGGCGAAATCGAGATCGCGCCGCATGTCTTCATAGCGATATCTCTGGTAACGCAGAGCGCGCATCATCTGACCGGACGATTGTTTGACCATGTCCTGCCATGAAAGTTCCGGCGTGATCTTGAAACGGAGTGGGACTGCATTGGCCACCATGCCGGGTATTCGGCGCACGGCTCCACTGATGCGTCCCGTGACCATCGTGACCATCGTCAGATCATAACAATCGGTCGCACGGGCGTAATAGGCTGCAACAGTTGCGATCAACGCTTGCGGTAGGCTCGCCCCGAGCTCTTTCGCCTTGTGTTGCAACCGTTTGACGTCATCGTGACCAACCGTCGTACGCAATCTCAACAGGCCGCCGGAAGGAGCCTCGGCTCGCCTGGCCAGCGTGACTGGCGGCGAAATTCCCTTCAGTTGCTCAAGCCAGTAGCTTCGGTCACGTTCGAAATGCACAGAACGGCGATAATTATCTTCACTTTCCAGGAGTTCGAAAATCGATCCGAAGTCGCATTCCGCAATGGCTTCGCCACGGACCATCGATGTGTAAATCTGAGCCTGGCGACGCGCGAGCAATCCACCGGAGAAGCCGTCGAACAGAATATGGTGAACCCTGTGATACCAAATCCAGTGATCGTCCTGAATTTTGAGAAGGACACTTGACCAGAGATCATCTTGCTCCAGATCAAGGAAGCCTGCCAACTCCGAGCGCATCCATGCGTATGCACTTTCCAGTGGTGTACCATCACTGCTGAAATCAAGGACTTCGAAATCTCGCCCTACATATGGGGTAATGACCTGTCGAGGCTTTCCGTCGATTTCCACAATCTGGAGACGCGTCGCTTCGATCTCTTCACTCAACCGCCCCAGAGCCTTGCAAAAAATCTCCGGTGAAACGGGTCCATGGATTTCCAGAGCCTCAGCGAGCACAAAACTCAGATCCGGTGGCGACAATTTCTCTTTCACCCACATGCCTGTTTGCGCAACCGATAGTGGATGAGATTCAAAGTGCATATCCATCAATTAACCCTCAAAAACGCGAGTAGGCGAAAGAACTGTGCTACACTCGCACGTGCGCAAAACGGCATTGAGCTCGCGCCAATGCTGCTGTGCAGGTGCTTTGATTTTTTGTAATTTGCAGAGTGGAGGGGTGGACGGTCCAACTCACTTTGCTGCGATGCAACCTACAGAGGCCGTGTTAATTTACAAGCCATCGGTGCATTAATATAATATACCATTCAGAGTTTACCGTTGACATGTAAGGCCGGAGTTAAGCCTAAACCCTCGTAATCAAGGGAAGATCTCGCAACGAAACGAGATAGATTATTTGCGTTTTCGCAAGTTTCCAGCAAGAAACGCATTTCATAAAAATGCAATCATTAGTGTTATAAAAGATGATCTCGAACATTACGGGTGATTTTTTGTGCGACGCAATGTGCGATGGAAATTGCCTGAACAGGCGTTGCGTCGATGCACCCTGCGTGCCTGGCCTACCGCAGGCTTGTGGCACTTGCCATTCTACCGAAGGATGCTGCTAGTAGCCCGTGACGCGTTGACTGGCATCTCTTGCGGGAGAGGGAATGGTCAGTGATGCGCCATTCACACATGGCCAGCTGCAAGCAGTGATTTCTTAGGTCGTAGTCGAGGTTGGATAGCCGTATGTTGAAGGCCATGCGGCAATAAAGCGCGTGCGCATGGATCTTTCCTTGCTCACCGGGCTCACCCGGTCGTTTCCTTGAACAGCACGTTCTGGTCCAGCAGGTAGCGTGAGAAGAGCGGCAGGCTGGCGCCGCCTATGGCGCGGGCCTGGCTGCCGACGGAGCCTTCCATGATTTCGGGGACCGATACGCCCTGAAGATCGTGCAAGTCCAGTGCTTTCTTGGTGGCGGAGGTGATGCGTTCGCGCACCCAAGCGGGAAAGCCGCCATCGATGATGACGGATGCGAAATCGATGATCGAGGCGGCGGCGAGCACGGCTTGGGCCAGCGCTGCGGCAGTGTTCTGTATCCAGCGTTCCAGAGGCTCACCGAAATCCACCCAATCATCGGGCGAAAACCAGAGCGGCTTGGGGTCGATATGGTTTTCGCGCAGCATGTCTTCCAGAACGAAGATCGAGGCGATCTTGAGCAGGGGTACGGTGGAGCCATCCCGGCCCTGAACGGGCAGGGGGCCGATGGCACCGGCTGCACCCGTTCGCCCGGAAAACAGCGCTGAATTCAAGACGACGCCGCCGCCGATGAAGGAGCCGATGAAGACATAGAGAAAATCGGGATATTGCTGGCCAAGGCCAAAGACAAGTTCGGCGCCGCAGGCGCTGGTCGCGTCATTTTGGAGGAATACCGGATAGCTGACCTTGGCGGCAATTTCGGCGCGCAGATCGAACCCGCGCCAGCGGTCCATTTCCTGTTGCGGCGCGCCCACCTCTGCCGCCCAGCTCCACATTTCAAAGGGTGCAGCAATGCCGATCCCTGCAATTCTCTCGCGCATTTCAGGTGTCAGCCGCGCTTCCAGCTCTGCCATGCCATTGATGACGAAGGGCAGGATCCATTCTGGCATGGGATAGGGATAGGTGTTGCGAAGTTTCAGCCGGATGCGCCCGACAAAATCCATCAGCACGAGATCGACACTGCGACGGCCGATTTTCACACCGAAGGAAAGCACCGCGTCGGGGTTAAGCCGCATGGGCGTGGATGGCTGGCCAACCTTGCCGCGAAGGGGCTCGCCTCTGATAAGAAGCCCGTCGCTTTCCAGCGAGCGCATGATGACGGACACGGTCTGGGCCGACAGGCCGCTGCGGCGCGCAATCTCGGCCTTGGACATGCCGCTGTGTCGCCGCACCAGCGACAGGACCAGACGTTCATTATAAGCGCGCACACGGACCTGGTTGGCACCTCCGCTCAAATCCGGTGCAGTTGCTGCTGGTTGCTGCAGCGGCTCGCTTTCGCGTTTCATGTGGCATTCCCTCCCGGCCGGCAATGGTTTTTCGCCGGCTGCATATGCTCTCCACATCCTTGTTTTGTCTGGAAATAGGGCGTCCTCCCACCAAATTTCCCTAGATGCGGAATTCATAAAATGCCACAAAGAATTAATAATTCAATTGGATTTATTTATTGACAGAGGATTGTTTTGGTGTTTCCATCTGTCGCAGTGGCCCCGCTCTTGGAGGAGAAGGGTCGCAACAGTCGCTTCAACAGGAAGCACTTGTCTCATCATCGGGAGGACTACATGAAAAGCACTGTTTCCGCCATTCTCGGCGCGCTCGCGCTCGGCGTTTCCTTTGGGTCCGTCGCTTCGGCTGCCGATACGTCGGTTTGCCTCATCACGAAAACAGATACCAACCCCTTCTTCGTCAAGATGAAGGAAGGCGCAACGGCCAAGGCCAAGGAAGTTGGCGTGAAGCTGAAGTCCTACGCCGGCAAGATCGACGGTGATTCCGAAAGCCAGGTTGCTGCTATCGAATCCTGCATCGCCGATGGCGCCAAGGGCATTCTGATTACCGCATCCGACACCAAGGGCATTGTGCCGACCATCAAGAAAGCCCGCGAAGCAGGCCTTCTCGTTATCGCGCTCGACACACCACTTGACCCTGTCGATTCCGCTGACGCAACATTCGCAACCGACAACCTGCTTGCCGGCAAGCTGATTGGCCAGTGGGCCAAGGGCACGATGGGCGACGCCGCAAAGGACGCCAAGGTTGGCTTCCTCGATCTGACGCCAGACCAGCCAAGCGTTGACGTTCTGCGCGACCAGGGCTTCATGATCGGCTACGGCATCGACCCGAAAGACCCGAACAAGATCGGTGACGAAAACGATCCACGCATTGTTGGCCACGATGTGACCAACGGCAATGAAGAAGGCGGCCGCAAGGCCATGGAAAACCTTCTCCAGAAGGATCCAGGCATCAACGTCATCCACACTATCAATGAACCGGCTGCTGTCGGTGCCTACCAGGCACTCAAAGCTGTTGGCATGGAAACGAACGTGCTGATCGTTTCCGTTGACGGCGGTTGCCCAGGCGTGAAGTCTGTTCAGGATGGCGTCATCGGCGCAACATCGCAGCAGTACCCGCTGATGATGGCAGCGCTTGGCGTGGAAGCGATCAAGAAGTTCGCTGACACCGGCGAAAAGCCAAAGCCAACCGAAGGCAAGTCCTTCTTCGACACGGGCGTTTCGCTCGTAACCGACAAGCCGGTTGAAGGCGTACCTTCGATCAGCGTCAAGGAAGGCCTTGCCAAGTGCTGGGGCTGATCCCTTAACCTTTGACAAAACCAGGCCAGCCGGAACCCGCGTTCCGGCTGGCTTTGCCCATAAGTTTTCGCAGTCAGATTATCCGGCTAAGGATCGAGCCCCGCAGCGGGCAGACGCTGGCGAGCGGGAGGAGGAAACATGAGCGGAATACAGGAATTCGAGCGAGTGCTTGATGGCAGCGACAAGAATGTCGCGTCGTTCGAACAGCAAAAAATTTCACCGTTGAAACGCGCGCAGCATTTTCTGCATTCGACGCCCGCGGCTGTGCCGCTGATCGTTCTGGTGATGTCGATCGCCATTTTCGGTCTGACCATCGGCGGACGTTTCTTTTCATCCTACACGTTGACGCTGATTCTGCAGCAGATTGCCGTTGTCGGCATTCTCGGCTCAGCCCAGACGCTGATCATTCTGACCGCCGGTATCGATTTGTCGATCGGCGTTGTCATGGTGATCTCATCGGTGGTGATGGGTAATGTGGCCGTAAACTACGGATTGCCGAGCGGCGTTGCCGTTCTGGCGGGCTTCGTGGTTGGCGGATTGTGTGGCTTCTTCAACGGCTTTCTGGTTTCCGTGGTCAAGTTGCCGCCGTTCATCGTGACGCTGGGCTCATGGAACATCGTCATGGCGACGAATTTCATCTATTCGGCCAACGAGACCATCCGCGATACGGATGTTGCGGCGAATGCACCGCTTCTCCAGATTTTCGCCACCAATTTCCGTATCGGCAGCGCCATCCTGACGCTCGGCGTTATCGCCATGGTCCTGCTTGTCGCTCTGCTGTGGTATATTCTCAACCACACCGCCTGGGGCCGCCACGTCTATGCCGTGGGTGACGATCCTGAAGCAGCAAAGCTGTCCGGTATTCAGACCCGCAAAGTCCTTCTCAGCGTCTACACGGTTGCCGGCATTATCGCAGCCTTTGCTGCCTGGGTGGCCATTGGCCGTAACGGCTCGATTTCGCCGTCCGCTGCCGTGACCGACTATAATCTCCAAGCCATCACGGCAACGGTGATTGGCGGCATCTCGCTGTTTGGCGGGCGTGGCTCCATCCTCGGCACGCTGTTTGGCGCGATGCTGGTGGGTGTTGTGTCCATGGGCCTCAATATGCTGGGTGCAGACCCCCAATGGAAAGTCATGTTGACAGGCTGGCTGATTATCGCCGCCGTCGCAATTGACCAGTGGATCCGAAAGGCAGGCGTGTGATGACCGTTGATTACAAAAGGAAACCCATTCTTTCCGCTCATGGTCTCGTCAAGCGTTATGGCCGCGTGACCGCCCTCGACCATGCGGATTTCGATCTCTATCCGGGCGAAATCCTTGCCGTGATCGGCGATAACGGCGCGGGCAAGTCCTCGCTGATCAAGGCTCTTTCAGGCGCGGTGCGCCCAGACGAAGGCGAGATCAGGCTGGATGGCGAAGTCGTTCAGTTCAAGACGCCGCTCGAAGCCCGCGATGCTGGCATCGAGACGGTCTATCAGAACCTCGCGCTGTCGCCCGCTTTGTCGATTACCGACAACATGTTCCTGGGACGTGAGCTGAGAAAGCCCGGCATCTTGGGCTCGGTTTTCCGCAAGCTCGACCATGCTGCCATGGACAAGTTTGCCCGCAGCAAGCTGTCTGAACTGGGCCTGATGACCATTCAGAACATCAACCAGTCGGTGGAAACGCTCTCTGGTGGCCAGCGTCAGGGCGTTGCCGTGGCAAGAGCGGCAGCCTTCGGCTCCAAAGTCGTCATTCTCGACGAACCAACGGCGGCGCTGGGCGTGAAGGAAAGCCGGCGCGTGCTGGAGCTTATTCTCGACGTCCGCTCTCGCGGAATGCCGATCGTGCTGATTTCGCACAACATGCCGCATGTGTTCGAGGTTGCAGACCGCATTCACATCCACCGGCTTGGCAAGCGCCTGTGCGTCATCAACCCGAAGGAATACACCATGTCCGACGCGGTTGCCTTCATGACAGGCGCGAAAGAACCGCCGAAAGAGATACTTGCCGCATGACGATGACACTTGATGCGCTGGCTGATGACATCATCCAGCGCGCGTCAGACGCATCCCGCTTCATGGTTGCCATTGCCGGTCCCCCAGGGGCCGGCAAGTCCACGCTGGCAGATGCGCTGCATGGCGAATTGATCCGACGCGGCGAAAAAGCCGAAGTCCTGCCCATGGACGGGTTTCATATGGATAACGGCATTCTGCAACATCGCGGATTGCTGGCCCGCAAAGGCGCGCCTGAGACATTCGATGTGCGCGGCTTCTCAGATATTCTGGCAGCGGTTCGCAGAGCGGACCAGGAGGTTCTGGTTCCGGTGTTTGACCGTTCGCGGGAAATCGCCATCGCCTCTGCAAGGGCCGTTTCGCCTGAAACGCGGTTCATTCTGGTGGAAGGCAATTATCTCCTCCTCAATGAAGAGCCTTGGGCAAAGCTGAAAGACAGCTACGATTTTACCCTTTTCGTTGGTCCCACCGTCGAGGTTCTCGAGCAGCGTCTGCGCGACCGCTGGGTCGGCTACGGGCTTGATGAGGCTGGCATCAAGGCCAAGCTCTATGACAACGACCTGCCAAACGGCAAGCGTGTGGTGGAGAACTCCGTTCGCGCCGATATCAGCATCGATATCTGGGAATAGCAGCGTCAAAGCCTGCAGCAATATGCGGTTTGTCTGAAAATCCATTCCGATTTTGAGCCGCATGTTGTAGGTCATGATCCCATGACGATTCTGGATGCGGCATGACTGCCAAGGTTTTCCTCTCCCGGCTGACACTGACCGAGTTTCGCAATTACGCGGAGGTCTCGCTGCGCCTTGATGACCGGCATGTGGTTCTGACAGGCGATAATGGGTCGGGCAAGACCAATCTTCTGGAAGCCATTTCCTTTTTGTCGCCGGGCCGTGGGTTGCGGCGTGCCACGCTTTCCGATGTCACGCGGGTGGGCGCGCAAAGCGCGGGCTTTTCCATCTTCGCTGAAGTGAGCGGGATGGATGGCGAGGTGGCCATCGGCACCGGGCTGGAAGGCGAGGGCGAGACCTTGGCGCGCCGCCTGCGTTTGAACGGCACGTCGGTCAGATCTGTAGACGAGTTGACTGATCATCTGCGTGTGCTGTGGCTGACGCCCTCCATGGATGGACTTTTTACCGGCTCCTCATCCGACCGCCGCCGCTTTCTCGATCGGCTGGTGCTGTCGCTGGACCCCGGCCATGGCCGCAGGGCCAGTGATTTTGAAAAAGCGATGCGCGGTCGCAACAGGCTTTTGTCGGATGGCCGGTTCGATCCGGTCTGGCTGGAGGGCATCGAGAAGCAGATGGCCGAGCTTGGCATTTCCATGGCCGTGGCCCGCCACGAAATGCTGGGCTTGCTGACGGCGCTGATCGACAGCCGCAGCGATGACACGAATTTCCCGACTGCATCGCTGACGCTGTCAGGCTTCATGGATGGCCAGTTTCACCGGCCCGCGGTTGATCTGGAAGACGAATATCTGGCGGCGCTGAAGGATAATCGCTACCGCGATGCTAGCGCCGGGCGCACGCTGGAAGGTCCGCACCGGGCCGATCTGTTCGTGCGCCATGCGGAAAAGGACATGGATGCCGGGCGCTGCTCAACGGGCGAGCAGAAGGCGCTCCTCGTTGGCCTTGTTCTGGCCCATGCGCAACTCACCGCGAATATGACAGGCCATGCGCCGGTGCTGCTGCTGGATGAAATTGCTGCCCATCTGGATGAGGGACGGCGCGCAGCTCTGTTTGATCTCATCCATGCGCTGGGTGGGCAAAGCTTCATGACCGGCACCGATGCGGCCATGTTTGCAGGGCTTGGCGACCGGGCGCAGTTTTTCGATGTTTCCCATGGACGCATCGGGTGATAGTTCTTGGACCCTGTTGAGATTGCCGGGAGACGACACTTTGGACCCCCTAACGCCAGATGAAATCGAACGTTACAAGCGCCATATCCTGCTGCCGGAAATCGGCGGCGTCGGCCAGCAGCGCCTGAAAGCGGCGAAAGTGCTTGTCATCGGTGCGGGCGGGCTAGGCGCACCGGTGCTGTATTATCTGGCGGCTGCGGGTGTCGGAACGCTCGGTATCATCGATGACGATGTTGTCTCGCTGTCCAACCTTCAGCGTCAGGTCATTCATGACACGGGCACGCTGGGAGACCTGAAGACCGAAAGCGCCCGCCGGTCCATCGCGCGGCTGAACCCGCATGTGCGAACCATCAGTTTCGAGGAACGTTTTTCACTCGTCTGGGCGCATGACCATCTGAAAAGCTTTGATCTGGTCATCGATGGCTCCGACAATTTCGATACGCGCTATGCCGCAGCCGATGCGGCCGAAACCTCAGAAATTCCGCTGGTCACGGGTGCCGTCGGGCGCTTCGATGGGTCGGTGACAGTTCTCAAACCCTATGAAGCCGGTGCCGACGGGATGTTGTTTCCACGCTACAGAGATCTCTTCCCCATGCCGCCGCCGCAGGGCGTCGTTCCGTCCTGCGCAGAAGTGGGTGTGATTGGTGCCCTGACCGGCGTGATTGGCACAATCATGGCGATGGAGGCAATCAAGCTGGTCACCGGCACGGGTGAGCCGTTGATCGGCCGATTGCTGCTCTATGATTCGCTTTCAGCGCGGTTCGATACGATGCGATACAAACGCAGGGCCAGCAAAGCATGATCGATATCATCAGGCTCGATGACGGTTTTTCACGCTATGCGGATTTGTTGGCGCTGATCCTGTCGTCCTTTGCCTATATGGATGGGGTGATCGATCCGCCTTCTTCGGCCCATCGGCTGACGCTGGATAATTTGGCGCAGAAAACCCGAGACGAAATCGCCTTCATCGCGCTGGATGGGGAGGATTTGCAGGGCTGCATCTTCTGCAAGCCGGAAACGGCAAGCCTCTATGTCGGCAAGCTTGCCGTTTCGCCTTCGTCGCAGGGTAAGGGTGTTGGCACGGCATTGCTGGGACAAGCCGAGGAGGTTGCCCGTGATCTTCGGCTCCCGGCGCTGCGGCTTGAAACCCGCATCGAGCTTACTGGAAACCATAGCCGGTTCGCTGCCTGGGGTTTTGTCAGGACGGCAGAAAATTCCCATCCCGGCTACAGCAGAGTGACCGCCATCGAGATGATGAAGGTCTTGACTGAAACCGTTTAGCTTCGTCCCGGCAGAACGCGGTTTGGTGGGCGGTGGCCATCAAAAAAAGCGCGGATGTTGATGATGACCTTGTCACCCATGTCGATGCGGCCTTCGATGGTGGCAGAGCTCATATGCGGCAACAGCACCACCTTGCCCTCTTTGGCGAGCTTGATGAGCTTGGGATTGACCACAGGTTCGTTTTCGAACACGTCCAGTCCCGCACCGGCAATCTTGCCATCCATCAGGCACCGGATCAAAGCTGGCTCGTCGATAATATCGCCACGCGCTGTGTTGACGATGTAGCTCGTGGGCTGCATCAGTGCCAGATGCCGGGCCGAAATCAGGTGGTAAGTGGCAGGCGTTGACGGGCAATTGACGGAAACGATATCCACGCGAGCCAGCATCTGGTCGAGGCTGTCCCAATAGGTCGCCTCAAGCTCCGCTTCCGTGGCCGGGTTGACGCGCTTGCGGTTGTGATAATGGATCGATAGGCCAAACGCCTTGGCGCGACGGGCAACGGCCGTGCCGATGCGGCCCATGCCGACAATGCCGATGCGCTTGCCCGAGAGACGGCGGCCCAGCATCCATGTGGGTGACCAGCCGCGCCACTCATCCGAGCCGTTGGCCAAAACGCGTGTGCCTTCCACCAAGCGGCGCGGTACGGCCAGAACCAGAGCCATGGTCATATCAGCGCTGTCTTCGGTCAGAACATTCGGGGTATTGGTAACGGTGATGCCTTTGCGGGCCGCGGCATCCACATCGATATGGTCAATACCGTTTGAAAATCCGGCGATCAGTTTTAGTTGGGGACCGGCCTGTTCGATCATCTCTGCGGTGATGCGATCCGTGACGGTTGGCACCAGCACGTCCACCTTCTGCATGGCGGTAATCAGCTCTGCCTTGCTGCGAGGGGCGTCTTCGATGTTCAATTCCGCATCAAACAGCTCACGCATACGGGTTTCGACCAGATCCGGCAACTTGCGTGTCAAATAGACGCTCGGTCTCTTCTTATTCGTCATTGTCAGCAGGTACCTTGTTCAGAGGTCGTTAACCAAAAAGAGCGATAATTTAGTTTGTCACGGGCGTTTCTACCAGACCCACCGGCGAAGACAAACAAATCTCGCATGTTGCTGGTGTCGACTTTCATAATGGTCGTCTCGTTCGTCTGCTTGATTATTGAACTGCTAGGAAACGGAAACCGGCATGCGTAGCGTTGTCTTTACTGTCTGCATTGCATTGTCGCTGGGTTTTCTCGACGCTGCAAGCGCGCCCGTTTTGGCACAAGGTGCCGCCAAGGGTGCAAGCGGCCTGCCGTTGCCACGCTTTGTCAGCCTCAAATCAAGACGCGTCAACATGCGCATCGGCCCCAGCACCGATTATGCTGTGTCTTGGATGTATATGAGGTCCGGCATGCCGGTGGAAATCATTCAGGAATATGAAAACTGGCGGCGCATTCGCGATGCCGATGGCACGGAAGGCTGGGTCAACCAGGCGCTGCTCTCTGGTGAGAGAACGGCCCTTGCAGCACCGTGGATGCGTGGCAAAGGCAAGGACGTTTATGTGAACATGCGCCGCGAGTCACAGTCGGGTGCGCCTGTTGTCGCCAAGCTCGAGCCCGGCGTCCAGATCAGCATTGGCGAATGCAATGGCGACTGGTGCAAGGCGCAGGCCGGTCAGGTGACCGGCTGGGTGTCTCAGGGGGAAATATGGGGTGCGTACCCCGGAGAAGCCTTCAAGTAGCTGAAGGCGCTCCTTTAACGGCCTTAGATAAGGCCGTGCTTCTCTGCCAGCGCCTTCAATGAAGACATGGGGCGGGGCCCAATCTGCTGGATGACGGCTGCGGCCGCGAGGCATCCAAGCTTGCCGCTATCTTCCAGCGAACGGCCCTGCGTGTAACCATAAAGAAAGCCCGAGGCAAAAAGATCGCCTGCACCCGTCGTGTCCACCACGTCGAAGACAGGGTAGGCCTCAACCTTCACGCGCTCGGTGCCACGAACAATGGTGGCACCTTCTTCGCTCATGGTCACGGCAGCGATCTTGCAATCGGCGGCAATCTTGGTCAGCGCCAGCTCGAAATCGTCAGTCTCATAGAGCGAGAGCGCTTCCTGCTTGTTGGCGAAGACGATATCGACGGTGCCGGAGCGCATCAGCTCCAGAAACTCTTCACGGTAACGGCCAACGCAGAAACTGTCGGAGAGTGTCATGGACACTTCGCGGCCATTTTCGTGGGCAATGCGGGCGCAATCACGGATGGCATCCTTGGCGCGTGGCGGATCCCACAGGTAACCCTCGAAATAGGTGACCTGCGATTCCGCAACGACGGATGGCTCCACATCTTCAGGGCCAAGTTCCACGCAGGCACCCAGATAGGTGTTCATCGAACGTTCGCCATCTTCGGTGACGAAGATCATGGAGCGGGCCGTAGGAGGGAATGTGCCTTGCGGTTTGGTTTCGAAGTGAACGCCCTGGGCGCGGATATCGTGCTGGAAAATCTCGCCAAGCTGGTCTTCGGCCACCTTGCCGAAATAGGCCGCACGTCCGCCGAAATTGGCGATGCCCGCCGCCGTGTTACCGGCACTACCGCCCGATGCTTCAAGCGCCGGTCCCATCAGGGAATAGAGCAGTTCGGCACGCTCGGCGTCGATGAGGTTCATCGCGCCCTTGGTGATTGCGTTCTCATTGAGAAACCCATCATCACAGCGGGAAATGATATCCACAATGGCATTGCCAACTGTCAGTACGTCGAATTTTGTCATGGGCCTCTTGTCCGGGATGCATCTTTGGATGCGTTATATACCATCCGGTCTTAAAGAATTTTACCGTCAAGAAAAGCCAAAACCGTGTGCCATCATCTTGAGCGAGAAAAGAGTACGCGTCATGTGTCTGTCATAGTGAATTGTTATAGAATGCGCATTGCGTCACCACGGATGTACTGGTGGGGCAAGCGGATGAAAGCGGGGCTGACCCCGCTTTTTTCTTTTGTGCAGACCGCTAGCGTTGTTAGCTTACGACAGATGCGCTAGACCGGAAGCCTTCTGTAAGGGCCTGCGAAAGTACCTCCGCAATGTATGCTGTCGCCATCAATGTCGCGCCAATCTTTCTTCTCATTCTCATTGGCTGGATGACGGTGAAGGTGAAGCTGTTCAAGGCGGATGCGAGCGATGTTCTGAGTGACTTCGTGTTCAAGGTCGCCGTGCCCACGCTGATCTTTCGAACCCTTGCCACGGCTGATTTTCACGGCGCATCACCCTTCAAACTCTGGATTACCTATTTCTTTGGCGTTGCCATTACCTGGGCGGCGGGGCAGCTGGTCACGCGCCATGTGTTTAAGCAAGACCTGCGGATCAGCGTGATCGCCGGTATTTCATCCGCCTTCGCCAACAATATCTTTATCGGTCTGCCGCTGGTCGGTCGCTCCATCGGCAGCGATGGCATCGTGGCCATCTCCATCCTGCTTGTCGTGCATCTGCCGATCATGATGATTGCGGGCACAATTTTGATGGAAAATGCCACGCACAAGGTGATTGGCGGAGAAAAGCGCAGTGCATTTGCCGTGTTGAAGCAGGTGGGGCGAAACCTCGCGCAGAACCCGCTGGTGATTGCGCTTGTGCTGGGGCTGAGCTTCAATATGACAGGTTTCGCGATGCCTGAGGTGATGACGACGGTGATCGATCAGATTGCCGGTATGGCAGGGCCTGCGGCGTTGATTTCGTTGGGCATGGCGCTGACGAAATACCCCATTCGCGGCAATCTGCGCGTCGCGATGACGATGACCGCTCTCAAACTGATCCTGATGCCAGCCTGTGTGTGGCTGATGGCCCACGCGCTGGGCCTGAGCCCCGCATGGACTGCGGCGCTGGTTCTCACATCCTGCGTGCCGACGGGTATCAATTCCTGGCTGCTGGCCAACCGCTTTGGCATTGGCCACAGCATTGCCGCCTCCACGATCAGCATTTCCACCCTGTTTGGTGTGCTGACCGTGTCGTTCTGGGCGTGGCTCTTGAGCTGATTACTTCTGTGCGCTCAAAACTTTGAAGCGCGAATTGCGGCACACTTCCTGGCTGGAGCGGAACTCGGTGGAGAGCACCGTCTCGTAAGGCATGCCGCGATTGGCGACCATCAGCAGCTTTCCGCCGCTGCGAAGTGCGGTGGCCGCTGTCTTGATCATGGCCTGGCCGAGAGCTGGCTCTGACGCCTGCCCATTGGCGTGGAAGGGCGGGTTCATGATGATGAGATCGTATTTTTCCTTCGGCGGCTCTGCCACCAGATCCTGCCAGAAGAAGCGCGTTGTCAAACGCGGGCAGTTTTCCAGCATGTTGGTCTTGGCAAATTCCAGCGCGTTCCAGTCCGCTTCGAAGAGATCGATACGGGCCGTGCGTGGGGATTTTTCAGCCAGCATGACGGAGAGATAGCCCCAGCCTGCGCCGTAATCGGCGGCGTTGCCATCGAAATCCGTTGGCATGCGCGATGCCAGAAGCTCCGAGCCGCCATCGACGCGGTCGTGCGAGAACATGCCGGGCATGGCTGTAAAGCGACTATCGACGGTCACAGCACCCTGCTGGAGCTTGGCAACAGCCGCAGTCACATCTTCAGGGCGGCGGAACCAGATGGCGACGCCGTGATATTTCGGCGTCGATTCTGCTTCGATGCCGAGTTTCGACAAGGTCTTGCGCAGCGTGACGATGCCGTCTTCCTTGGAACCGGCGGCGACGATAAGGCCGCCGGCCTTGACGCGCGTCAGCGCCTGCGCCAGACGGTTTTCGTTTTCGCCACGGTGCTTGCCACCGATAAGAAGTGCGACATCATAATCTTCGCCGGAAATATCTGGGGTAACTTCGACGCCTTGCGCATGCAGTGCGCGGTAGAGCGGGCGAAGGTTCTGAACGGCAGTGATACTGGCCTCAAACCCTTCCACACGCGGCGCATCGGCTTCTGCGCCCAGAAACAGGACGCGCTCGCCCGCTTTCGGGATCGCCAACATGTCTGCGGCAAAGGGATGGAACAGGGTTTTGACAGCGTCACGGCTCATGGGGTCGGTCCTAAGTTCAAATAGAAAAAAGGCGCGGGGAGATGCCCCGCGCCTCGATATCGGTTAGCGCATGCAGCCTTACTCGGCAGCTTCGCCTTCGCTCTTCTTTTCAGTGGCTTCCTTGCCGGTTGCCTGATCGACAACCTTCATGGACAGGCGAACCTTTCCACGCTCGTCAAAGCCCATCAGCTTGACCCAAACCTTGTCGCCTTCTTTGACGACGTCGGAGGTCTTGGCAACGCGATCGGATGCCAGCTGCGAGATGTGAACCAGACCGTCACGGGCGCCGAAGAAGTTGACGAATGCGCCGAAGTCAGCGGTCTTCACGACCGTGCCTTCGTAGATCATGCCAACTTCAGGCTCTGCCACGATGGAGTGGATCCACTTGCGAGCTGCTTCGATTTCCTTGCCGGAAGACGAAGCGATCTTGACGGTGCCATCGTCTTCGATGTTGATCTTGGCGCCTGTCTTTTCAACGATTTCGCGGATGACCTTGCCGCCGGAGCCGATGACTTCACGGATCTTGTCGACCGGAATGTTCATGACTTCGATGCGTGGTGCAAACTCGCCGAGCTGCGAACGTCCTTCGGTGATGGCATTGGCCATTTCGCCGAGAATGTGCGTACGACCGCCCTTTGCCTGCTCCAGAGCGACCTTCATGATCTCTTCGGTGATACCGGCGATCTTGATGTCCATCTGCAGCGAGGTGATGCCGTCAGCTGTACCGGCAACCTTGAAGTCCATATCGCCGAGGTGATCTTCATCACCCAGGATGTCGGACAGAACGGCGAAGCGTTCGCCTTCAAGGATGAGGCCCATGGCAATACCGGCCACTGGCTTGGCAAGCGGAACGCCTGCATCCATCAGCGCAAGCGATGTGCCGCAAACGGTTGCCATCGAGGACGAGCCGTTGGACTCGGTGATCTCGGAGACGACGCGCAGCGTGTAAGGGAACTGTTCGACCGATGGCAACATCGGGCGGATAGCGCGCCAAGCGAGCTTGCCGTGGCCGATTTCGCGGCGGCCTGGGGAGCCCATGCGGCCTGTTTCACCAACCGAGTAGGGAGGGAAGTTGTAATGCAGAAGGAAGCGTTCCTTGTACATGCCCGTCAGGCTGTCCACATACTGCTCGTCTTCGCCGGTGCCGAGTGTGGCAACAACGATGGCCTGTGTTTCGCCGCGTGTGAACAGCGCCGAACCGTGGGTGCGTGGCAGCAAGCCAACTTCAGAAACGATTGGGCGAACCGTGGACAGGTCACGGCCGTCGATGCGGCTCTTGGTGTCCAGAATGTTCCAGCGAACGATCTTCGCCTGCAGGTGCTTGAAGACAGCGCCGATAACTTCGTTGGTGTACTTTGGCTCTTCGCCTTCTGGGAAGAAGTGAGCCTTGACCTTGCCCTTGACGACGTCAACAGCTGCGTAACGTGCAGCCTTTTCAGTGATCTTGTAGGCGTCGCGCAGTTCAGCTTCGGCCAGGCCGAGCATTTCAGCTTCGAGAGCGGAGAAATCTTCCGGTTCGAATTCGCGTGGTTCCTTGGCAGCAACTTCAGCCAGCTTGATGATCGCATCGATCACAGGCTGGAAACCGCGATGACCGAACATCACAGCGCCGAGCATGATCTCTTCGTTGAGTTCCTTGGCTTCGGATTCCACCATCAGGACGGCGTCCTGCGTACCGGCAACAACCAGATCCAGAACCGATTCGTCCATCTCGTCGAGATGCGGGTTCAGAACATACTCGCCGTTGATGTAGCCAACGCGCGCGCCGCCGACGGGGCCCATGAAAGGAACGCCGGACAGTGTCAGCGCAGCAGAGGCTGCAACCATCGACAACACGTCCGGGTCATTTTCGAGATCGTGCTGAATGACAGTGACGACAACCTGTGTGTCGTTCTTGTAGCCTTCAGGAAACAGCGGGCGGATCGGGCGGTCGATCAGGCGGGAAACCAGAGTTTCCTTTTCAGAAGGACGACCTTCGCGCTTGAAATAGCCACCGGGGATCTTGCCGGCTGCGTATGTCTTTTCCTGGTAGTTGACGGTCAGCGGGAAGAAATCCTGACCGGGCTTAGGAGACTTTGCAGAAACAACGGTCGCAAGAACCATGGTCTCGCCGTAGGTTGCGATAACCGCACCATCGGCCTGACGGGCAACCTTGCCTGTTTCAAGTCTAAGCGGGCGGCCTGCCCACTCGATTTCGACGGAATGTTGATTGAACATTTCTTGTCCTCAAATGTAGCCTCGGTTCTCACAGCAAAGGAAAACGCGGCGGCTTTAACACGTCACGGGCAAGACAGCGGGAGGCTTAAACGCGAATGTCTTTGAAGACATACGGCAACGCGTCAAGCGCTGCAAAAGCATCCGGCAATCCTGCCCCATGACAGGTCTTCGGTTTGTTTCAGACGGCACCGGCCCATCCGGCCCATCTTCGTTTCTGGCGTTCTTGAAGAACAGCCTAAAGAAAAACCGGCGGGAACCTCTATTGAGACCCGCCGGGATCTGTTTTTAGCGGCGAATGCCGAGTGCGCTGATCAGCTTGGTGTAACGGCCTTCGTCCTTCTTCTTGACGTAGTCGAGAAGCGAACGGCGGCTGGAAACCAGGGTCAGAAGGCCACGACGCGAGTGGTTGTCCTTCTTGTGATCCTTGAAGTGGCCAGTCAGGTTGTTGATCCGTTCGGTCAAAATTGCGACCTGAACTTCCGGCGAACCGGTATCACCTTCCTTGATGGCATATTCCTTGATGAGGGCGGCTTTGCGCTCTGCAGTAATCGACATCGGACGATCCTTTCTATTTTAAGGAAAAACGGGACGCCAAGCGCCGGGATGTCGTCCAGCACTGGCCATGTATAGCGCGGGCGCTGCCCAAGCTGCCCCGCCTATAAACCAATTGCACCATAAAGGAAAGAGGCGATTAAAACCGCCTCTTTCAGGATAACACGCATAGAGTGATCGGGAGGCGGCAGGGCCTAGCCGAAAACCCGCTTGGGGCGAAACTCGCCTTCGGCAATCTCGCCAATCGCAACCAGCTTGCCGCGGGCTGTGGCATAGGCTTCCATTTCCGCCGTCGGTGCATCGCGCCCGCGCAAGAGGATGGCGTTGCCCATCTTCAAGCGGTGGGCCTGATCATCATTGATGATGAGGTGGGGTAGGGATGACAGCGCCTCAGACGTATCGATCAGATAGGCATCCAGTGCCGCCAGTCTCTCGTCACGGTCTTCAATGGCTTCGAACTCGATGAGCTTGGCCAGTGGCACCATGGCGTCTTCGGCAAACGGCGCAACCATGGAGCGGCGCAGCTGCGAAATAAAACCATAGCAGCCGAGATCGCGGCCGAAATCGCGGGCCAGCGCACGCACATAGGTGCCCTTGCCGCATTCAACTTCAAAATGCGCGGTATTGGCATCCGGGCAGGCCAGAAGCGTGATGCGGTGAATTTCCACTTCACGAGCCGGGATTTCTACCACCTCGCCACCGCGGGCAATATCATAGGCGCGTTCGCCAGCGATCTTGATGGCGGAAAACTGCGGCGGGATCTGCATGATCGTGCCGGTATAGTTGGGCAGGATATCACGGATCGCCTGCTCATCGGGACGGTTTGGCGATGTGTTGAGCACTTCGCCTTCCATATCGTCGGTGGTGCGCTCTTCGCCCCAGGAGACGGTGAATTCATAGATCTTGCGGCCGTCCATCACATAAGGAACGGTCTTGGTCGCATCGCCCAGCGCAATTGGCAGCATGCCGGAGGCTAGCGGATCAAGCGTGCCAGCATGGCCAGCCTTCTGGGCGTTGAAAAGCCATTTGATCTTCGAAACGGCCTCTGTCGAGCCGAAATCGAAGGGTTTATCGAGAATAAGCCAGCCGGAAATATCCCGGCCTTTCGGCTTGCGGTGCTGCTGTTTGCGTGGTTTGGACATGCTTCAGTTCTGCTCGTCGTCTTTATCGGTTGAAGGTCCCAGATCGCGCAGGACCTCCGGTGAGCGCAAAAGCGCGTCGATCTTCTTGTAATTGTCGAAGCTGGTATCGTCGCGGAAGCGCAGTTCCGGCACGTATTTCAGCTGCCTGATATGCGGGCCGAGGCGGCCACGCAGGAACTTGGCGTGACGGTTCAGGGCTGCAATCGTATCTGTGTGGTCGTCGACACCGATAGGGGTCACAAAGGCGGTCGCGATCTTGAGATCGGTCGACATGCGCACTTCCGAGATGGAAATGACGGTTTTCTCGATCAGATCGTCACGCACTTCGCCACGCTGCAGGATCTGGGTCACCGCTGCGCGAACCTGCTCGGCAACACGAAGCATGCGTTGTGTGGGCGCGGAAGATGATGCTTTTGCCATTTTGTCTTAGCCTCAAACAAAGCAGCGCCGGTTAGAAAATTTCCAATGGACAGGAAACCATCTAAGCCGGCGGCCGCAAGTTTTATTTTGTGTACGGCAAAACGCTTAGAGCGTTCTGGTGATGTGCTCTACGCGGAAGCACTCGATGGTGTCGCCAGCGCGGATGTCTTCGTAGTTTTCGAATGCCATACCACACTCCTGACCAACCGGCACTTCGCCGACTTCGTCCTTGAAGCGCTTGAGCGTCTTGAGCTTGCCTTCGTGGATAACGACGTTGTCGCGCACCAGACGAACACCTGCACCACGTTCCACCTTGCCTTCGACGACACGGCAACCGGCAACCTTGCCGACCTTGGTGATGTTGAAGACTTCCAGAATTTCGGCGTTGCCGAGGAAGGTTTCGCGACGTTCCGGAGACAGAAGGCCCGACATCGCAGACTTCACGTCATCCACCAGATCGTAGATGATGTTGTAGTAGCGAATTTCGATGCCAGCGCGCTCGGCCGCCTGACGTGCCTGAACATTGGCGCGAACGTTGAAGCCGATGATGGCTGCGTTCGATGCTTCTGCCAGAGAGATGTCAGACTCGGTGATACCACCGGCGCCCGAATGGATGATGCGTGCACGAACTTCATCTGTTCCAAGCTTGTCCAGCGATGCGATGATCGCTTCGACAGAGCCCTGCACGTCAGCCTTGATGAGCAGCGGGAAGTCCTTGCGGCCTGTCGCCTGCAACTGCGTCATCATCTGTTCCAGCGAGCCGCGCTGGCCAGTCTGACGGGCAACGGCCTTGTCACGGGCCAGACGCTGACGGTACTCGGAAATTTCACGAGCGCGACCTTCGTTCTCGACAACCGCGAAGCGATCACCGGCAGATGGTGTGCCCGAAAGACCGAGAACCTCGACCGGCATAGCCGGACCAGCTTCCTTGACGTGTTCACCCTTGTCGTTGACAAGCGCGCGCACACGGCCCCACTGGTCGCCAGCCACGATGATCTGGCCCGGACGCAGCACGCCCTTCTGAACCAGGATCGTTGCCACGGCACCACGGCCACGGTCGAGTTCGGCTTCGATGACCGTACCTTCCGCGGTGCGGTTGAGGTTTGCCTTCAGGTCGAGAATTTCAGCCTGGAGCAGGACGGCTTCGAGAAGCTTGTCGAGGTTGATCTTGTTCTTGGCAGAGACTTCCACGTCAAGAACTTCACCACCCATGGATTCCACGAAGACTTCGTGTTGCAGAAGCTGCTGGCGAACTTTTTCAGGGTTGGCCTCATGCTTGTCGATCTTGTTGATCGCCACGATGATCGGAACACCCGCTGCCTTGGCATGGTTGATCGATTCAATCGTCTGCGGCATCACGCTGTCATCGGCTGCAACCACCAGAATGGCAATGTCGGTTGCCTGTGCACCGCGGGCACGCATGGCCGTAAAGGCGGCGTGGCCCGGGGTGTCGATGAAGGTGATCTTGTGACCGTTCTTCTCGACCTGATAGGCACCGATATGCTGGGTAATGCCACCGGCTTCACCGGAAACAACGCTGGTTTGACGGATGGCGTCGAGCAGCGAGGTCTTGCCGTGGTCGACGTGACCCATGATGGTAACGACAGGAGGACGCGAAACCAGTTCGCCGCCATCATCGTCGGAGACGTTGAAGATACCTTCTTCAATATCGGATTCCGATACACGCTTGACGGTATGGCCGAAGTCCACTGCGATGATTTCAGCCAGATCGGCGTCGATGACGTCGCCCGGCTTCATCATCTGGCCTTCCTTCATCAGGTACTTGATCACATCGACGGCCCGTTCGGACATACGCTGCGACAGTTCCTGAATGGTGATGGTCTCAGGCAGAGTAACTTCGCGCAGCACCTTTTCGCGCGTTTCCTGCATCTGGCCGCGGCGGAATTTCTCCTGGCGGCGACGCATGGCAGAGAGCGAGCGGCCACGGGCCTGACCGTCTTCTTCCAGATTGGAGGTGACTGTCAGCTTGCCGCGACGACGCTCTTCTTCTGTCTTGAGGCGAGCCGCAGGCTTGGCAGGAACGGGAGCCGTTACCTTGCCGCGAACCGGCACGCCGCCGCGACGTGCGCCACGATCGTCACTTTCTTCTTCACCACCGGGACGACGGCCACGAGGACCGGCATTGTCGATGGGAGTAGGAACAGCGGCTGGTATTGTGCGTGTGGTTGTCTGCGAGCGTGTATCGCCACGACCGGCGCCGGCAGGAGACCTGGCGGCAACAGGAACGGGCGCTGCTTCGACCGGAGCCGGAGTTGGAGCAGGGGCAGGCGCGGACTTGGCGGCCAGTGCCTCTTCAGCGGCGCGGCGCGCAGCTTCTTCCTTCTCGGCAATAGCGCGAGCTTCTTCTTCTACCTTGCGGCGTGCTTCATCTTCGGCGCGCTGCTTGGCTTCGATGATATCGCGAGCCTGAGCTTCTGCCAGAGCGCGGCGACGCGCATCCATTTCGCCAGCCGAAAGGTCATGCAGAACGGCGCCGCGTGGGCGCTCCGGCTGACGCGAAGGCTGCGATGGCGCAGAACGGTTCTGATTGTTGTTCTGGTTGCCAGACTGATAAGGGCGCTGGCCCTGTGGCTGCTGACGCGGGGCAGGCGCTGCCGGTGCGGCAGGTCTTGCCGCCTGCGGTGCAGCCGCTGGCGTAGCAGTCGCAGTAGGCGTTACAGGTGTAATGGGCTTCTCGTCTTCTGGACGCAATGGGCGGCGCTTGCGGGTTTCCACCACAACCGCGTTGGTGCGACCACGACCCATATCCTGACGCACAGTTCCAGTAGACGCTCCACTCGGTTTCAAAGTGAGAGTCTTCTTGGGCTGTGCGTTGAGTGTCTTGTCGTCGTTGTTATCGGTCATTCCGTTCCCGTTCCTTCAAACGAGAGCCGGATGACATTCATCTGGCCTCGTCTTTAACTAGCTGCATCCGTACGCGGTGGCGGAAATTGTCCGATGACCGCGTCATTGTTCTGTCCGGGCAGCGTCTAAATCCACTTGAGGTCTATCGCCATGGCGATACCGCTCGAGCATCTTTGCGCGCTTCACTACACCCTCACCCGCCTGTCCTGCAAGCGCGCAGGCATGGATAAAAGCATTCTGGCCCATCAGTTCGTCCATTTCCTGCTCACTGAAGAGCTGGAACGCTGGTATTTCGCTCTCGGCTCCAGAGCCGAGCGTCCAGGCCTTGCGGGCCTGGCTTATCTTTCTCACGCCATCTGGCGCTGCATCGGTTGCGTGAAAAACCGCAAGCACTTGGCCAGACCGGACCGACGCATCGACTTTCGTCGCGCCGGAAATGAACTGGCCCGCCTTGCGCGCCATGTTCATCATTCCCGTCAGGTTCTGCGCCATCAACCGGTCCATCATGTCCAGAAGGTCCGGTCCGGCTTTCACATCCGTCTTCAAGGCGCGTGCAAAGAGCTTCTTCGCAATTGCCTTCTCTATCAGGGCGCGCTCGGGTGTGACCCAGCAACCGCGCCCCGGTAATTGGCGTTTCAAGTCCGGAACAACGCTCTGGTCCGGGCCTGCGACAAAACGGATCAACTCATCCGGTGTTCCGATTTGTCGTGTCACAATGCACATCCGCTCGCTGGCGGTACCTTCGAACGGCTCGTCGTCGAGCAGCTCGTCCGGCTCATGCGCCTGCGATGTCATTCCTGATCGGCGGTATCCGCCTCCTCGGTCGCTGCAGCTTCCTGCTGGGCAGCAAGATCTTCAGCGGTGATCCAGCCAGCCAGAAGGCGGGCCTGAACAATCATGTTTTCAGCTTCAACACGAGAAACGTCGAGCTTGGAGAAAGTTCCCTCGAATTTCTTCGTCTCGCCGTCCTTGCGCTCGCTCCAGCCAACCAGATCGTCAGCGGCGCAGCCTGCAAAGTCTTCGATGGTCTTGACGCCTTCTTCACCAAGAGCGACCAGCATCTGCGAGGTCAGGCCTTCGATCTGTCGCAACTCGTCGGCTACACCAAGTTCCTTGCGCTTGGCGTCCATTTCGGTCTCGATACGCTCGAGATATTCCTTGGCGCGGGTCTGGATTTCGACAGCAGTGTCTTCATCGAAACCGTCAATGGACGAGATTTCGCTGAGGTCCACATAAGCCAGTTCCTCGACCTGGGCGAAGCCTTCGGATGCGAGCACCTGACCAACCATTTCGTCCACATCCAGCGCTTCCATGAAGATGCCGGTACGTTCGTTGAATTCCTTCTGACGGCGCTCGGACTCTTCGGCTTCCGTCATGATGTCGATGTCCCAGCCGGTCAGCTGGGAAGCAAGGCGCACGTTCTGGCCGCGACGACCGATGGCGAGCGACAGCTGCTCATCCGGCACGACGACTTCGATGCGCTCGGCTTCTTCATCCAGAACCACCTTGGCGACTTCAGCAGGCTGAAGAGCGTTGACGATGAAGGATGCCGGATCCTGGGACCACGGAATAATGTCGATCTTTTCACCCTGAAGCTCGGCAACGACGGCCTGAACACGGCTACCGCGCATACCGACGCAAGCGCCGACCGGATCAATCGAGCTGTCATTGGAGATAACAGCGATCTTTGCGCGCGAACCTGGGTCACGGGCAACCGACTTGATCTGGATGATGCCGTCGTAGATTTCCGGCACTTCCATGGTGAAAAGCTTGACCATGAACTGCGGGTGGGTACGCGACAGGAAAATCTGCGGGCCACGCTGTTCGCGGCGCACATCGTAAACGAAGGCGCGAACGCGGTCGCCATAGCGCAGGTTTTCGCGAGGAATCATCTCGTCGCGACGGATGATGCCTTCGCCACGGCCGAGATCGACGATGACGTTGCCATATTCCACGCGCTTGACAGTGCCGTTGATGATTTCGCCGATGCGGTCCTTGAACTCGTCAAACTGGCGATCACGCTCGGCTTCACGAACCTTCTGGACGATGACCTGCTTGGCGGACTGGGCAGCGATACGGCCAAAATCCATCGGTGGCAGTGGATCGGCAATGTAATCGCCAATCTTTGCATCGACGTTGCGGTCGCGGGCCAGCTCCAGAGGGATCTGCGTGCCGTAGTCCTCAGCCTTCTCGACAACTTCGAGCAGACGCTGCAAGCGGATCTCGCCGGTCTTGGAGTTGATGTCGGCGCGGATGTTGCTCTCGGAACCGTAACGCGAGCGGGCAGCCTTCTGGATGGCGTCGGCCATCGCGGCGAGCACGATTTCGCGGTCGATGACCTTTTCGCGCGCCACAGCATCGGCGATCTGCAGAAGCTCAAGCCGGTTAGCACTTACTGCCATTTTTATGTCTCCGTAAGTCGTTTTGCCCGCGTATCAGGGCTTACGTTGGGAATTAGTCTTCGTCTGCTTCTTCGTTCTGGTTGGCGGCAGCGGCCTTGGCCTGCTTGTCCGCCTTCAGCGCCTCGCGAATCAGTTCATCGGTCAGAATCAGCTTCGCGTCGGAAAGGGTATTGAACGGGATCATCACCACAGGCTCTTCACCATAGGCGATCTGGTCACGTTCCAGTCTGAAGCCGTCCTCTTCGACACTGGCGATCTTGCCGCGGAAACGCTTGCGGTTATCAACCAGAATGGATGTCTCGACTTTGACAATATGGCCCTGCCAACGGACAAAATCCACCTTGCGCACCATCGGCCGGTCGATGCCGGGCGATGACACTTCAAGATGATACGCCGTTTGAACGGGATCTTCTACATCCAGAACCGGAGAAATGGCGAGCGACACCGCTTCGCAATCCTGCACGGTCATGGTTCCGTCTTCACGCTCGGCCATGACCTGCAAGGTCGAGCCGTTCTGATTGGACAGGCGAACCCGCACCAGCAGATAGCCCATGCCTGTCAGCACCGGCTCGATAATTTCGGCGATGCGCTGGTCAACGCCTGTTTCGGTTATCAGTCTAGGTTCGGCTTCTGCCATTGTGGCCTTCCGGTCTCATGTCCAAACCGGCTTTTGGGCCGGTTTTCAGGGCGCCTAACGAAAAAGAGCGGAGCCTTTCGGCCCCACTCTTCATCAGACGATCAAGAATTTGAATGCCCGTATAGACCCTTATCTGCGATATTGCAAGGATGGGCTGCAAAACGAGCAAAATTGCCCGCCGTCACAATTTCACCGTCCCGGGGCTTGAAACAGTAGCATCCTCTCAAATGGCGTCTATAGTGTGACCCGGATGAGCCATTGCATCAATTGGACTGCCCGTGCCTGATAGAAAATCCCCCCTGCTGCCATTGCGCCACCAGACGTACAGAACGATCTGGTTTGCGAGTATCGCGTCGAATTTCGGCGGGCTTATTCAGGCGGTGGGCGCGGCATGGATGATGACCGCGCTATCGTCGTCTGAAAACATGATTGCGCTTGTGCAGGCATCGACATCCCTGCCCATCATGCTGTTTTCGCTGGTGTCTGGCGCATTGGCCGATAGTTTCGACCGTCGCCGCATCATGATTTCAGCCCAGTTCCTGATGCTGACCGCCTCCGTCATGCTGACGGTTTTTGCATGGTTCGGCTGGCTTTCGCCATGGCTCCTGCTGTTCTTCACCTTCATGATCGGCTGTGGAACGGCGCTCAACAACCCATCCTGGCAGGCATCCGTGGGAGAAATGGTGCCGCGCGAGGATCTGCCCGCAGCCGTGACGCTGAACAGTGTCGGCTTCAACATCACCCGCAGCGTTGGCCCGGCCATTGGTGGTGTCATCGTGGCGGTTGGCGGCGCGGCAGCGGCGTTTCTCGTCAACACCTTCAGCTATTTCGCGTTGATCTACGCGCTGGTGAAATGGCAGCCGCCGAAAAGCACGTCTACCCTGCCACGCGAGCAACTGTTCGCGGCCATTTCCGCCGGCATGCGCTATGTGGCCATGTCGCCGAATATCGGCAAGGTGCTGGTGCGCGGCTTCCTGTTCGGCCTGTCAGCCAGTGCCATTCTGGCGCTGATGCCGCTGGTTGCGCGGGATCTGGTGCAGGGCGGGCCGTTGACCTATGGCATTATGCTGGGTGCTTTCGGTGTGGGTGCCGTGGGTGGTGCTCTGATCAGTGCGCGTCTTCGCGAAATGTTGAGCAGCGAATGGATTGTGCGCGTCGCCTTCCTCGGCTTTGCCCTGAGCGCTGGTGTGACGGCCATCAGCACCAATGCAATCGTGACGGCGCTTTTCCTCACCATCGCTGGCGCGAGCTGGGTGCTGGCGCTGTCGCTGTTCAACACCATCGTGCAACTGTCCACGCCGCGCTGGGTCGTGGGGCGTGCGCTGTCGCTCTACCAGACTCTCACCTTCGGCGGCATCGCACTGGGCAGCTGGCTGTGGGGATCTCTGGCCGAGGATTATGGCTTAACCTATTCGCTGCTCTGTTCGTGCGTGCTGATGCTGCTCGGCGTCGTCGTCGGTTTCAAGCTGACGATGCCAGCCTTTGCCTCGCTCAATCTCGATCCGCTCAACCGCTTCGTGGAGCCGAACCTGCTTCTCGACGTCAAGCCTCGCAGCGGCCCGATTGCCATTCTCGTTGATTACGAGATCGATGATGCGGATCTGGCGGAATTCATGACCATCATGGTGGAGCGCCGACGCATTCGCCTGCGCGATGGTGCACAGAACTGGACCTTGATGCGGGATCTCGAAAACCCTGACATCTGGACGGAAATCTACCACGTGCCGACATGGGTCGAATATGTCCGGCACAACCAGCGCCGCACCCAGGCGGATGCGGAAAGCTGGGACAGTATTTTAAAGCTGCACCGTGGTGCGACCCGCCCTCGCGTCCACCGGATGATCGAACGTCAGGCGATACCGCCGCAGGACGATATTTTCCACAAGGCGCATATCGAGCCGCATTGAGGTTCTTCTTCACTACCCGCGAAGTGCCTCGGCGGGTGACTGGCGATAGGCAAGCCATGCCGGAAGAACGGCAAGAGCTGCTGCAACGGCGAGCAGCACCGCCGCCTGCGTTGCATCCGCCTGTGCAAATTCCACCGGCATGACGACGCCGCTTTTGGCGACAAGCAGGCCGGTGATAACTTTGGCCGCCGCAAAACCGATGGCGAAGCCAAGCGCTATACCTGTTGCAAACAGTGCAAACAGCTCCGTCCAGACGATCAGCGAGATGGACGACCGGGGCGCACCGAAGGCCCTCAAGGCACCGATCTGTTTTCGCCTTTGAACGATATGGGTCAAGGTCACGAGAATGAGGGATGCACCCACCAGACCCTGCGCACCGATGGCGACGACAGACAGCACCTGGCGTGCGTCACCCAGCGTGGCATAGAGTTTCGTCAGCACCTCACCGGGAAAGACCGCAAGCGTGTTGCCCTGCCGGTATTCCTGCCGCAGCTTATAGGCATCGGCGATTGTCTTTGGCTTCACCAGAATAGCCGGAACACCGGGCGTTTCGGTCGTGAAGGTTTCGTCCAGTCCGCCTTCTTCGTGGGCATGGGCGTCATGGTCATGAGCCTCATGATTGTGTGCATCACGATCGTGCGGTTCGGACGAATGCGCCGCATGGCCCTCGGCTGCATGCTCATGCCCTTCATGATCGTGAGCATGCTCTCCGGCTTCCATGCCGTGAATGTGCCAGACGGAGCTGATGGGCACCAGAATGGCGCGATCCCACGGCGTGCCCGTTGGCTTCAGCCGCCCCTGAACATGATAGACGATTTCAGTGTGGGTGTGGCCGCCTTCTTCCGCCGTGCCATGCATCGGCTTGATCTCTGCGCCGATGGGCAAATCAACGGCAGAGCCGATCACGGCATCTTCACCATCGGCGAAACCCTGACCTTCCGTCAGACCGCCTGACGTGTTGTCGATGAGCGCGGTGGTCGTTCCAACAATCGGGTAGCCGGCAAAGGAATCGCCGAAGCCGACCGGTCCGGCTCATGCGACGCGGGGATCTTTGGCCAGCTTTGCCAATGTCTCACCACCGACCAGCGGCAGGGGTGCAGCCTGTAGAAAGACCGAGGAAAGCACGAGTTGCGTTTCGCTACCGGCAGCGCCGATGACGAGATCGAATTTATCGGCAGCGCGGGCGGTTCCCAGTCGAAGCGCGCGCTCCTGCAAGGTCACGGTCACACCGAGCGCCGTTGCGAGCGAAACAAGGAGCACGACGACGAGAGAACCGGCCCAGAGGCGCTTTAGATCGGAGAGAATAAAACGGATCATATCAAGGGTTCCCGGCGGTGTCGTTCAGGATACGGCCATTGGCGAGTTCCAGACGGCGGTCGAGGCGTTCTGCCAGAAGCCTGTCATGGGTGATGACGATCAGTGTCGCGCCTTCCGCCCGGGCCAGATCGACCAGCAGGTGGCCGATGGCCTCGGCATGATCGGGGTCGAGGCTTGCGGTGGGCTCATCGGCAACGATGACGCCGGGCTTTCGCAACAGCGCACGCGCAATGGCCACGCGCTGCATCTCGCCGCGCGACATGGTGTCGATGGACTGGTCCGGTCGTTTCAAACCGGTCTTTTTCAGCAATTTGCCTGCCCGCTTGCCGTAATCCCTAGACATTGCGCGGCTGAGGCGAACGGGCAGAAGCACATTCTCGATGGCGGACAGACCGGGCAGCAAGTGAAAATCCTGCATGACGAGGCCGACATTCTGGCCGCGCCACTGGTCTCGTCTGGTTTCGGTCAATCCGGCAATGTCATCATCGCTCCAGACCACCTTGCCCTGGCAAACCCGCTCCAGCCCGGTGATGATATTGACGAAGGTGCTTTTGCCCGAACCGGATGCACCCGAGATTGCCACCATCTCACCAGCAGCAATGCTCAGCGCATCAATGTGAAGGACGGGTTTGGCAAGGCCGGGATAGGAAACGGCAAGGTCTTTTATGGTGAGGGACAGCATGGTCAGGACACCGCATATTGTGCGTCACGAATGCGCACGAGGCTGACGAAACCCGTTTCCGGGTCTGTCCATGAGCCGTGTTCAAGGATGCCGGTGACATCGATGGTCGTGCTCGGCTGGACGAAAGTCTGCTTTTCGGAGAGGTAGACGACGACGATATTATCCGGCCAGTCGGAATCGGACGAGCAGAACGGGCAGAGCGCCATGGGAATTTCCGTCAGCACGAAGAAGGCAGCTTCCGCCTTCAAAGGCGGCGCCATGAAGCCCTTCATGCGGATTTCCTTGCCGCTCAACTGCTTCAGCTTTTCGGAAAATTCCAGGCCCAGCACACCGATCTTGCCATACATCTCATCGAAGGTGAGCGGCGAGGGTGCCGCGAGAGACGGCCCTGCCCAGAGGGAAAAACTCGCCAGACCGGCGAGTTGAAGCGACTGCCTGCGTGTGAGCGTTGGGGAGGGGTGCGCCATGGCGATCTCCGATCTGACCTGTCCGGGTTAGTCTTAAACGAGATAATCCGGCCCGCAGGCTGCGAGCCGGATCATGATCAGCAAAAGCGGTGCTTACTGCGTCTGCTTTGTGCCGAGGGCGAATGTGTCGGCCAGCACGCGGTAAACGTCGCTCTGTTCCATGTAGCCCTTGAACTCTTCAGAGCCGGGACCTGTGGACTGGAGGACGACATCATCAACGGCGTGAACGCCGCTATCGCCATCCTTGGGAATGTTGCCCTGAACGAAGACAGCGCCTGGAACATTCTTGTAGGCTTCGTTGGCGATATATTCCTTCTTTTCGTTCTGGATTGCCGGAACGAAAGGACCATCCATCTTCGGACGGAATGTTTCGTAATGGTCAGGACCATTATTGGCGCTCAGGAACAGGCGACGGCTGACGTCGATCCGGTCAGGATAGCCATCATTGTTTTTGTCTTCATAGTTCGGGAAACCGGCTTCGGCATAGGTGCCGACCTTGGCGCGCATTTCATCGCCCGGCTTTTCGTCATCGACAGTGCCGATGATGGAAACGCCATGGGCGTGGTCGCCGGTAACGACGATCAGCGTATCCGGATTCTTGGCCGCGAATTCACGGGCAACGCCAACGGCCTTGTCGAATTCGATGGTGTCCATGACGGCGCGGTCCCAATCCAGCGGGTGGGACATTTTATCGATGTTGGCCGCTTCGACCATCAGGAAGAAACCGTCCGGGTTCTTGGACAGTTCACCGAGCGCTGCCTTGGTCATATCGACGAGGCCTGGCTGGTTTGGAAACTTCTCGACAGTGCCCTTCTTGAGGAAGTCGCGGTCGAGAAGCGTGTCCATGTTGCCGGTGTGGAACAGCCCAAGAAGCTTGCCGGTGTTGGAACCTTCAGCCTTTTCAAGTTCTGTCTTGTTGGTTGCGAGCGTGTAGCCTGCATCCTTGAACAGCTTGATATAGTCCTTGTCGTCCTTGCGCTTGGAACCGGGTGTTTCCTTGCCGAGGAAATAGGCCGAACCGCCACCGAGAGCCACGTCTGGCTTCACGTCCAGCATCATGCCGGTGATTTCCGCCTTGTCGGCGCGCTTGCGGGTGTGGGAAACGATGGCCGCAGGCGTCGCATCCTGTAATTCGGATGTGGTCACGATGCCGATGGACTTCTTCGTCTGGCGGCGCAGGGCCTCACCCAGCGTTTCGACCTTCGGGTCGTCAAGGCTGGAAGGCGTGCGGTCGCCATAAACGCCAAGAGCGTTCACAGGAGCCTTGTGGCCGGTCATGTAGGCAGACATGGTGTTGGCGCTATCGGTCGCGATGGCTTCCGTGGACGACGTGCCGATGAAAGCCATGCGGTCCATCTCGTCCATGTTGAGGCGACCGTTCGCCTTGCCTTCGGTCATGCCCTTGGACATGATGCGGGCAGCGGTGCGGTGCGCAACGGAAAGGCCATCACCCAGAAGGAAAATGATGTTCTTTGCCTTTGGTGCTTCCGGCGTGCCGTAAACGGTCCAGGTGACATTCTTGGTTTCAGAACCGGCAGAAACTTCGACCTTATAATCGCCAGCCTTTGCAATCTTGAGGCCGCGGAGCGTAACGGCCGAACCGAGGATCTTGTCTTCCTTGCCCTTTTCTTCCGCAACAAATGTCACGTCAGCGCCGAACACAGCCTTGTAATCCTGACCATTGACCATGATCTTGATGTCATCGGCCTTGACCACGCTCTTGAACTCGACCTTGAAGTCGAAAGGCGAGCCGGTCAGGATCGTGGCACGATCCAGGGGATAGACGGTCGCGGCCTGGGCAGCACCGGCAAGAACGGTGGTTGCAACAAGCATGGCGAGAAATTGGCGCATGAGAACCTCGCGGGATGGGTGTTTCGTTGAAGATGTACACGCCTATAGGCAAGGTGCATGACAACGACGTGACGGTTCACGCCACATTGCTTCGGGCGCTGAAAGGGCGAAGTTTTCGGCATTGCGATGCGGTGCGCCGGTATGGGGGTGCCTCAATTGGTTATGAAGGCTTCATTTCTTCATTTTTGCGCCCCTCAGCAGCGGTATCGCCTTGCAGGCAGAAAAATCGCTCCTTATATACCCCGCAGACCAGCAGAAATGCTGCCCAAACCGGAAGACCATCCAAGTCAAGGAGTTGTCAGTGGAATGCCTCCCGGGGTTCCGACAATTCGCTTCAAGGAGAGAAGAAAAATGGCAAAAGTAATCGGTATCGACCTTGGCACGACCAATTCCTGCGTTGCAGTGATGGACGGCAAGGACACCAAAGTTATTGAAAACGCAGAAGGTGCACGCACGACCCCTTCCATGGTTGCATTCAGCGACGATGGCGAGCGTCTGGTCGGCCAGCCTGCTAAGCGTCAGGCTGTCACCAATCCAACCAACACTCTCTTTGCCGTAAAGCGCCTTATCGGTCGCCGTTACGAAGACCCGACCGTTGAAAAGGACAAGGGCCTCGTTCCGTTCGATATCGTCCGGGGTGACAATGGCGACGCCTGGGTACAGGCACAGGGCAAGGGTTATTCCCCTTCGCAGATCTCTGCCATGATTCTTCAGAAGATGAAGGAAACGGCTGAATCCTACCTCGGCGAAAAGGTCGAGAAGGCCGTCATCACCGTTCCCGCCTACTTCAATGACGCGCAGCGCCAGGCAACCAAGGATGCAGGCCGCATCGCCGGTCTTGAAGTTCTGCGCATCATCAACGAGCCAACGGCTGCCGCATTGGCTTACGGCCTCGACAAGACCGAAGGCAAGACCATTGCCGTATACGACTTGGGCGGCGGTACCTTCGATATTTCCGTTCTGGAAATCGGCGACGGCGTCTTCGAAGTGAAGTCCACCAACGGCGATACGTTCCTTGGCGGCGAAGACTTCGACATGCGTCTGGTCGAGTATCTGGCTGGCGAATTCAAGAAGGATCAGGGCATTGACCTCAAGGGCGACAAGCTTGCGCTTCAGCGCCTGAAGGAAGCGGCTGAAAAGGCAAAGATCGAGCTGTCTTCTTCGCAGCAGACAGAAATCAACCTGCCCTTCATCACCGCAGACGCAACAGGTCCAAAGCACCTGACGCTGAAGCTGACACGCGCCAAGTTCGAAAACCTGGTCGATGACCTGGTTCAGCGCACTGTTGCGCCGTGCAAGGCAGCGTTGAAGGATGCAGGCGTCACTGCCGCTGAAATCGACGAAGTCGTGCTGGTAGGCGGCATGAGCCGCATGCCGAAGGTTCAGGAAATCGTCAAGCAGCTGTTTGGCAAGGAACCCCACAAGGGCGTGAACCCTGATGAAGTCGTTGCCATGGGCGCGGCCATTCAGGCTGGCGTTCTGCAGGGTGACGTCAAGGACGTTCTGCTTCTCGACGTAACGCCTCTGTCGCTTGGCATCGAAACGCTGGGTGGCGTCTTCACACGTCTGATCGACCGTAACACGACGATCCCGACCAAGAAGAGCCAGACCTTCTCGACCGCTGAAGACAACCAGTCTGCCGTGACCATTCGCGTCAGCCAGGGCGAGCGCGAAATGGCGCAGGACAACAAGCTTCTCGGCCAGTTCGACCTCGTTGGCCTGCCACCATCGCCACGCGGCGTTCCGCAGATCGAAGTTACCTTCGATATCGACGCCAACGGCATCGTGCAGGTATCGGCCAAGGACAAGGGCACCGGCAAGGAGCAGCAGATCCGCATCCAGGCATCTGGTGGTCTGTCTGACGCCGACATCGACAAGATGGTGAAGGACGCCGAAGCCAATGCCGAAGCCGACAAGAAGCGTCGCGCCGGTGTGGAAGCCAAGAACCAGGCCGAAAGCCTGATCCACTCCTCCGAGAAGTCGGTGAAGGAATATGGCGACAAGGTTTCCGAAACCGACCGCAAGGCCATCGAAGATGCCATCGCTGCGCTGAAGGTGTCTGTCGAAGCGTCCGAGCCGGATGCCGATGACATTCAGGCCAAGACCCAGACCCTTATGGAAGTCTCGATGAAGCTCGGTCAGGCTGTCTACGAAGCCCAGCAGGCTGAAGGCGGCGAAGGCGCTGGCGAAGGTCATAAGGACGACGTCGTTGACGCAGACTACGAGGAAATCAAGGACGACAAGAAGTCCGCATAAGCGGCTTTTGAAATCCAATTGATGCTTGACTGAAATCCGGCTGCCTCGTGCAGCCGGAAATCCATTTCCCGGGGCTTGTTATTTAATGGCGAAACCAGACTTTTACGAAACACTCGGCGTTGGCAGAACAGCTGACGAAAAAGAGCTGAAAAGCGCCTTCCGCAAACTCGCGATGAAGTATCATCCCGACAAGAATCCTGGCGACGCTGAGTCCGAGAGAAAATTCAAAGAACTCAACGAAGCCTATGAGACACTGAAAGACCCGCAGAAGCGCGCGGCCTATGACCGTTTCGGTCACGCGGCCTTCGAGCAGGGCGGCATGGGCAATGCTGGCGGCGGCTTTGGCGGTGGCGCAAGCGGTGGCTTCTCCGACATCTTCGAAGACATTTTCGGCGAGATGATGGGCGGTGGTCGTGCGCGTCGTTCCAGCGGTGGCCGTGAACGCGGTGCCGATCTTCGCTACAACATGGAAATATCGCTGGAAGAAGCCTTTGCGGGCAAGACAGCGCAGATCCGTGTACCGACATCCATCACCTGTGACGTTTGCACCGGCTCCGGCGCAAAGCCCGGAACGCAGCCAAAAACCTGCGGCACCTGCCAGGGTTCAGGCCGTGTGCGTGCAGCGCAGGGTTTCTTCTCGGTCGAGCGCACCTGCCCGACCTGCCATGGTCGCGGCCAGACGATCACCGACCCCTGCACCAAGTGCAACGGTCAGGGCCGTGTGACGGAAGAGCGTTCGCTTTCGGTCAATATTCCCTCGGGTATCGAGGACGGCACCCGCATTCGCCTGCAGGGCGAGGGCGAGGCCGGTATGCGCGGTGGTCCATCGGGCGACCTCTACATCTTCCTCTCGGTGCGGCCACATGAGTTTTTCCAGCGCGATGGGGCTGATCTCTATTGCGCGGTTCCGATCTCCATGACGACGGCAGCACTTGGCGGCACGTTCGATGTTACGACGCTCGACAACACCAAGTCGCGGGTGACGGTGCCGGAGGGCACGCAGGCCGGAAAGCAGTTTCGACTGAAGGGCAAAGGCATGCCTGTGCTGCGTTCCGCGCAGCAGGGTGATCTCTACATCCAGATCCAGATCGAGACGCCGCAGAAGCTGACCAAGCGCCAGCGCGAATTGCTGCAGGAATTCGAGACGCTGTCGTCCAAGGAGAATAACCCTGAATCCGCAGGCTTCTTTGCCCGGATGAAGGAATTTTTCGACGGCTGATGGCTGAAGCTTATTGAGTTCAAAAACGCCGCGCATTCGAAGGGATGCGCGGTTTTTTTATGCCAGGGCTAATCCGGTCCGATGTTGCGGAGCATCAGTGCCGCCACCATTGCACGCCACGGGATCAGCCCGCAAATCCGCCTTCTTCCAGAAAGGCCAGCTCTTCCGCAGTGCTCTCACGCAACAGAATGTCATTGCGATGGGGGAAACGGCCAAAGCGTTCGATGATGTCGCGGTGCTCGATGGCGAATGGCAGGTAGCGTTCACTAAGGGGCTCACACAGTTTGCAGCACAATTGCTGATCTTCCAGCTCTTCCGAATGCATGAGCGGAAGATAGAAGAAAATCCGAAGCTCGGGGTCGATCGTCATGTCGTGCCCGCGCTGAAGGGCCTCTTGCGTATAGAGTCGCGCGAGCGGATCGGTGGCATACATATGTGCGGTGCCGCGAAAGCAGTTGCGCGGAAACTGATCCAGCAGCAGGAGAAGCGCAAGGCTGCTCTCAGGACCTTCAAGCAATAGTTCCAGATCGCGTCTGGCAGCAGCAAAATGCGCATCGCGAAAGCGGTCATGGAAGGTTGCGTCGAAATTCGCGTCCTTGTCGAACCATTTCTCCGGTCCGGCCTCTTTCCAGAATGTCATGATATTGGAAACAAGCGTCTCGGGGCGATCAAGAGGCACGGCGCTCTCCTAAATAATGCAAATTAGTAATGTGGGGGCTTTGTGATGGCAGGGGCCTCGAGCGATTGCTCCTCGAGGTTCAGGAACCGGTCGGTCAGGCGATCCAGCTTGGCGCGGGTCTGCTCGACGACTTTCCACTGTTCGGTCAGCTGATCGGACAGTTCTTCGATGGTTTTAGCCTGATGCGCCACGGTTTCTTCGAGCGCAATGATACGGTTTTCGCTGTCGTCAGCCATGGTCACCTCTTTATTCCTGCCCTGCTTTGCCAGCTTTGTGCCCCGCAGACAAGGCAAAGGCCGGATACGATGCCCGGCCTTTGCGTGTTTCAGGGGATGGGTGAGCGATCAGTCTTCTTCCTGGAAGACCTCTTCGCGCTTTTTCTTGACGCTTGGCAGGAAGACGACGACGAGGACGGCCACGGCAATCAGCAGCAGCGTGGCGCTGATGGGGCGGGTGACGAAGGTCGTCGCATCGCCACGCGACAGGATCATCGCCCGCCGCAGGTTTTCTTCCAGCAAAGGCCCCAGCACGAAGCCCAATAGAAGCGGTGCCGGTTCGCACCGCAGCTTGACCAGCGCATAGCCGATGAGCCCGAAGAAGGCGACGGCATAGAGGTCGTAGACGTTGGAGTTGACGCTGTAGACCCCGATGGCGCAGAAGGCCATGATGATCGGGAACAATACATAGTATGGGATGGTCAGAAGCTTCACCCACAGCCCGATGAGCGGCAGGTTGAGAATGACCAGCATCAGATTGCCGATCCACATGGAGGCGATGATGCCCCAGAACAGCGCGGGCTGCTCGGTGGCGACATTGGGACCTGGAACGATGCCCTGAATGATCATGGCACCAATCATCAGCGCCATGACGGGGTTGGCGGGAATGCCGAGCGTGAGCAGCGGAATAAACGATGTCTGCGCACCCGCATTATTGGCGGATTCTGGTCCCGCCACACCGGCAATCGCGCCATGGCCGAACTCTTCCGGATGCTTGGAAACACGCTTTTCAACCGTATAGGAGGCAAAAGCCGCAAGAATGGCACCGCCACCCGGCAGGATGCCAAGCGCTGAGCCGATGGCCGTGCCGCGCAGAACCGGACCGACCATCTGCTTGAATTCTTCCTTGCTGGGCAGGAGGCCGCTGACCTTTGCCATCAAGACCGAGCGGGTCTTTTCACTTTCGAGGTTTCGCAGAATTTCGGCAATACCGAAGACACCAACGGCAACCGCCACGAAGTTGAGGCCATCGGCGTATTCGCGGATGCCCAGCGTAAAGCGTGGCGTGCCGCTATAAATATCCGTGCCGACGAGGCCGAGCAGCAGGCCAAGAACCACCATGGCCAAAGCCTTGATGATGGAGCCATGGGCAAGCGCGATGGAGGAGACAAGGCCAACGACCATCAGCGAGAAGTATTCGGCGGCACCGAAATTAAGCGCGATGGCTGTAAGCGGTGGAGCGAAGATCGCAACCAGAAACGTCGATACCGTGCCAGCAAAGAAGGAGCCAAGGGCTGCGACGGACAGAGCGACGCCCGCCTTGCCCTTGCGCGCCATCTGGTAGCCATCGATAGCGGTGACTGCGGACGAGGATTCGCCCGGCATGTTGATGAGGATGGCTGTGGTCGAGCCGCCATATTGCGCACCGTAATAAATACCGGCGAGCATGATGAGGGACGAGACCGGTTCCAGCTGGAAGGTGATGGGCAGCAGCATGGCAATGGTTGCCGTGGCACCGATGCCCGGCAAAACGCCGATCAATGTTCCCAGAATGACGCCGATGAAGCAGAAGAACAGGTTGTCGAGAGAAGTAGCGGTGGAGAAACCAAGCGCGAGATTATTAAACAGTTCCATCATGCACCTCAGAAATTGAGCCAGGGGCCGAAGCGCTGGAAGGGCAGACCAAGACCGTAGTCGAAGACTGCGACGGAAAAGACGGTGATGCCGACCGACAGGATGAGCGCCATCAAGGGGTTCATCTTATGCGATGCAAAGGATGCGATCAGCGCGCTGGTGAAAAGGGCAGGCACGAAGCCGAGGCCGCGCACGGTCATGCCGAAGATGATCGGCGCAGGCAGAATGAGGAAGATGCCGCGCCACGCGATGGGGCCTAGGGGCTCGCCCTGCACCTTGCCCGCCCGAACAAGAATGAGTGTGCCGAGCCCAACGAGAATGAGCGACAGCACCAGCGGGAAATATCCCGGGCCCATGCGAAAGGCTGTTCCCAGCTCAAGTCCATAGGATTGCCAGGCAAAGAAAATGCCGAGCACTATGAAGAAGGCGCCACAAACCGCCTCTGTTGCATCGAAAGAAAGTGATTTCATATTTTGGTCCCCCCGCTAACGAGTGAAAACCGGTGGCTTTTGCGGCCACCGGTTGGGTGCTTGAGAGCAGGCTTAGTCGGCGTACTGGCCAGCCGCTTCGATGACCGTCTTCCAGCGCGTGATTTCGCTTTCAAGCTTTGCCTTCAGCGCCGCAGGCGTGCCATCTGCCGCCGAAGACGGCGTGGTGCCGAGTTCAGCAAAGCGTGCTGCGACATTCGGGTCTTTCAGAGCGACCTGAAGCGACTTGGACAGGCGCTCATTGACATCGGCAGGTGTGCCCTTTGGCGTATAGACGCCATGCCAGACACCCACTTCAAAGTTCGGCAGACCGGCTTCAGCCGAGGTCGGCACGTTTGGCAGCACGTCCAGACGCTTCGGCGTGGTGACGGCGTAGGCTTTAACCGTGCCGCCCTGGATCTGCTTGGTGGTGTTGGTCGTCTGGTCGCACATGATATCGACCTGACCGCCGAGAAGATCGGTCATGGCAGGGCCGGTGCCCTTGTAAGGCACTGTCACGAGCGGGGTCTGAATGGCGCTCATGAACAGCATGCCGCACAGATGCGAGGCAGCACCGATACCGGCATTGGCAACGGTGACCTTGTCCTTGTTGGCCTTGGCGTATTCGATCAGGCCCTTGAGGTCTGTGGTCTCAAGCGTCTTGCGCGACAGAATGGTCATCGGCACTTCGGTAACGAGGCCGACATATTCGAATGCTTCGAGCGTGTTATAGGCCAGCTTGCGGTAAAGCGTGGCGCTGGTGGCCATGCCGATATGGTGGAGCAGAACGGTGTAGCCATCCGGATCAGCGGCGGCAACGCGGCCTGCACCCAGCGTGCCACCGGCACCGCCAACATTTTCCACGATGATCTGCTGTCCAAGATCCTTGGACATGGATTCAGCCACAAGGCGGGCAACGGTATCCGTCGGACCACCTGCGGCGAAGGGAACGACCATGGTGATGTTGCGCTGCGGGTAGGTCTGGGCAGCGGCGGACAAGGCAAACAGCGATACGGCAGCAAGAGCCACGGCACCTGTGACGGTCTTGAGAATTTTCATCTTTTCCTCCCGATGAAATATGGCCTCATCGACCGGCGCACTCCTATTGCGGTCGGTCGGGGTGACACACTTTGAATTGGGTCCTTGCGCGCACGCAATGGCGGCACAGAACAACCGTCACAAAAGCCGTCTTATTTCGGCCCCAATGGGTGGAAATCGAAACATTAGACATGGTGCATGGGTGGAAATCCGCCCATGGTCTGAGCCGCTGCCGTCAAGACAGGGTTTTGAGGTCTTCGCCAACGGAACCATGTTTGGTCAGCGCGTATTTCTGCATTTTCTCATAGAGCGTCTTGCGCGATATCCCGAGCGTTTCATAGACGGCTTTCAGATTGCCGCGATGCGCTGTGATCGCCCGCGCCAGAATGGATTTTTCGAACTCGGCGACCTTGGCCGACAGGCTCGCCGGGTTTTCCGACACCGTCTGCGGCCCGTCCGAAATGCTGCCATCCAGCCCCAGCACAAGCCGGTCTGCCGCATTTCGAAGCTCCCGCACATTGCCGGGCCAGTCGCGCATGGAAAGGCTCGAGACAATATCGGATGGGACATCGAGATCATCGCGGCCATAGCGCGCCGCGGCCTCGCGCACCAGCTGGAGGAAGAGGAGCGGAATATCGGCGCGGCGTTGCGCAAGCGATGGCACATGCACGGTTGCGACATTGAGCCGATAGAGCAGATCCTGCCGAAAGCGACCCGCCAGCGCCTCCTGCGCCAAGTCCGCCTTGCTGGTGGCGATGAATCGCACATCGAGCTCCACGGTCTCGTTGGAGCCGAGGCGGGTGATCGTACGCTCCTGCAACACTCGCAGCAGCTTGCCCTGCATGTCAAAGGGCATGGAGCCGACTTCATCGAGAAGAACCGTACCGCCACGTGCATGTTCGAACTTGCCATAGCGGGGGCGAAGCGCGCCGGAAAAAGCGCCAGCTTCATGACCGAACAATTCGCTTTCGATGAGATGCTGCGGCAGCGCTGCGCAATTGATGGCAACGAAGGGCTTGTCCGCGCGGGCGCTGACATCGTGAAGGGCGCGGGCAACGACCTCCTTGCCCGCACCCGTATCACCGATGATGAGCGTATCGGCATCAGCGGCACCAATGGCCCGGATGCGATAGCGCAGATCGACCATGACCTGCGTGCGACCGGGCAGGCGGGTTTCCAGATCATCGCGCTTGCCAGCGACGGCGCGCAGGCGGCGATTTTCCAGAACCAGCGAACGGCGGTCTATCGCCCGCTTGATGATGCCAGCCAGATATTGAACGCTGAACGGCTTTTCGATGAAGTCATAGGCGCCGTTGCGCATGGCGCTGACCGCAAGCTGCACATCGCCATGGCCGGTAACGAGAATGACGGGGATTTCCGCATCCAGCTCGCGCACCTTTTGCAACAGCGTCATGCCATCCATGCCCGGCATGCGGATATCGCTGACGATAATGCCATCGAAACTGTAGCCGATCAGCTCGAACACATGGTCGGCATTATCGACGGTGACGACATCCAGACCGGCAAGCTCCAGCGCCTGCGCGGTAGAAAGCCGCAGATCTTCTTCGTCATCGATTAGCAAAACGCGGGACGTGGTCATTCGGCAGCAATCTCCATCGGCACTTCGGCATCCAGCTCGATATCGAACCGCGCACCACCTCCGGCCAAGTTGGTGACACTCAGACGCCCGCCGAAATCCTTGACGATATTGTAGGAGATGGAAAGCCCCAGACCCAACCCCTTGCCCACGCCCTTGGTGGAAAAGAACGGATCGAAAATGCGCTCCATGATCGCAGCAGGCACGCCGGGGCCATGATCGGAAACGGAGAGGATGACCTTGGCACCCTCCTGACGGGCGGTGAGATCGATGCGTCGGTCCTCAAGCCCTTCCACGGCATCAGCGGCGTTGGAGATGATGTTGACCAGCACCTGCTGAAGCCGCACGGGACCGGCTTTCACCTGAAGAGGTGCCGGTCCCAAATCGACGCTCAAATGCGCATCCGCCGCCTTTAGCCGCGCATTAACTATTTCCAGCGTGTCGCTGACCACGGCATCAAGCGGCACGGGACCGAGTTTCTCGTTGGGTTTGCGCGCGAAATTGCGCAGGTGCTTGCCAATGGCGGCCATGCGATCAATCAGCACCGAGATGCGTTTGAGATTATCCGAGGCTTCGCTGACCCTGCCGCGCTCGATCAGTAAAGAGGCACTTTCCGCATAGGTTTTGGCAGCGGCGAGAGGCTGGTTGAACTCATGGGAGAGGGCTGCCGACATCTGCCCTAGTGCAGCCAGCTTGCCAGCCTGGATCAGATCCTTCTGGGTTTTGCGCAATCGCTTTTCGGTCTGCCGTCGCTCGGCAATCTCATGCTTGATAACGACATTGACGCGGGCAAGATCTGCGGTGCGCTCTTCCACCCGCCGTTCCAACTCAGCCTGCGCTTCCGCCTGGTGGACCAGCCGGTCCTGAAGCCTCTTGCGCCGCTGCAGCATGGCGGCGATGACAGCGCCTGCAAGGCAGAGGCACAGCACAATGGCGATCATGGTCGTCTGCACTTGCGTGCGCACCGAACTGGTGTCCATCAGCATATTGACCGTCCAGCCTGCATCCGGCATCGGCTGGGACAGAAAAATATACTCGCGGTCGGACTGTCCTTCGCGGATGGTCATCAGGTCATGGGTGCCGAAGGTGCTGCGGGTCAGGTCAAGCTGCGTGAGGTTGGCATTGGCATAGCGGCGCGAGCCTTCCGTACGCGCGATCCGGTCCGGCGTTAGCGGCTGGATGGCGGCGTAGAGCCATTCCGGCGTGCCCGTCATGAAGATGATGCCTTCGGGATCATTGACGAAAATCCTGTTTTCACCATTGCCGAAGGATGCCTCGATGCCTTCAATATCCACCTTGAAGACAATGACGCCCTTGATCTCCCCATTGAAGAGAATGGGGGAGGCGAAATAATAGCCGCGCTTGTGCGAGGTGGTCCCCAGCGCGAAGAACTTGGATTGCTGGCCTTTCGCGGCATCCTGAAAATATGGACGGTAGCTGAAGTTCTGGCCAACAAAGCTCGCCGGACCATCATAATTGCTGGCGGCAATCGTCTCGCCATCCAGCGTCATGATGTAGATATCGGAGGATTTCAGCAGGTCGTTGATGGATTTGAGGTAGATATTGGCGCGAAGCCGCAAGGCCTGATCCTGCGGGTGGGCGACAAGCTCCTCGATATCGTCGTGATCCGCCATCAATGCTGGCAGCGGCTCATAGCGGCTCAGATGCCCGCCAAGAGCCGAGACCGCCAGCCGCAGCGTCGTGCCGCCCTGTGCCGCAACTTCATCGAAATAGCTCTCTGCAACCAGATCGCTTCCCCGGGTCAAGGCAATGCCGCCAAGGCTGAGGCACACAAGCACAATGCCGATCCAGCGATATTTCACCGGTCTATTCCCTCCACATGCGGACTTATCAAGGTCCGCTCCCATGGAGAAGTCTAGAGCCATTCAGGCGCAAATGGAAACATCAGACCGCGCATATTTTCGTTGGCGCGAGAGAGGCGTGGCCAAAACAAAAAAGCCGACCCAAAGGCCGGCTTTCTCGAAAACTGTAGAATGCGCAGAAATTATGCGCTTTCCTTTGGCGTCAGAACCTGACGGCCACGATACATGCCTGTCTTCAGGTCAATGTGGTGTGGGCGGCGAAGTTCGCCGGAGTTCTTGTCTTCAACGTAAGTTGCGGACTTCAGGCCATCAGCCGAACGACGCATGCCGCGCTTGGACGGGCTTGTTTTTCTCTTAGGTACTGCCATTTGTGTAACTCCACTTGAGCGGCGAAACACGGGAACCAGTCAGAACAAAAGCCTGATATCTCATGTTTCTTTATTCGTAATTTTGGCGCGCTTATACATGCCTCCCAGGGCTTTGACCAGCCCCGGCGCATATTTTTTCGAGAATGTGCTGTTCACGTGGAAGGATCGTCACACGACCGCTTTCGAGCCTTCCCCAAGTAGGGCGGTGGTACCGCGATGACGCGGCTTCGTCAATGCGCCTCGTCCCAGTTGGTGGCGGCACGGGCATCCACCTTCAGTGGCACGCGCATGTCGATGGCAGGCATGGCCGCATTTTCCATAATGGAGACGACGAGGGGAAGCGTCTTGTCGATTTCGCCGTCCTCGACCTCGAAGATCAATTCGTCATGCACCTGCAACAACATACGTGCCGAGAGGTTGGCCTTTTCCAGCGCCGGTTCGATGCGGATCATGGCCCGCCTTATGATATCGGCTGCCGAGCCCTGAATGGGCGCGTTGATGGCTGCACGCTCGTTGAAGGAGCGCACCGAAGGGTTGGATGACCGGATCTCCGGGTAATGGATGCGGCGACCGAAGATGGTTTCGACATAGCCCATGTCGCGGGCATAGGCCTTGGTGCTGTCCATATAATCGCGAATGCCGGGGAAGCGCTCGAAATATTTCTTGATGTAATCGCCCGCCTCGCCACGGCCAATGCTGAGCTGATTGGCAAGGCCGAAGGCAGAAATGCCGTAGATAATGCCGAAGTTGATCGCCTTGGCGCGTCTGCGCACATCGGATGGCATGCCTTCCACGGGCACGCCGAACATTTCCGACGCCGTCATCGCATGAATGTCGATGCCTTCGGCAAAGGCGTTTCGCAGCTGAGGAATATCGGCGACATGGGCCAGAACCCGAAGCTCGATCTGGCTGTAATCGGCAGACAGGAGCTTGTGATCGGGCGTCGTGATGAAGGCGGTGCGAATCTTGCGGCCTTCGGCGGTGCGCACCGGAATATTCTGCAAATTCGGTTCTGACGACGAAAGGCGGCCCGTGGTGGTGGACGCCAGCGAATAGGAGGTGTGAACGCGCTTGGTTTCCGGGTGGACATAGCCGGGAAGCGCATCCGTATAGGTGGATTTCAGCTTGGTCAGCTGACGCCAGTCCACGATCTTGCGGGGAAATTCCGCACCTTCGGCGGCCAGATCTTCCAGCACCTGCGCAGAGGTGGACCATTGCCCGGTCTTGGTCTTGGACCCACCCGGCAAGCCCATCTTGCCGAACAGAATATCGCCGAGCTGCTTGGGAGAGCCGACATTGAACTTCTCGCCGGCAAGCTCGTAAATTTCGTCCTCATAGGCGGCGGCCTTCTGCGCAAGCTCGCCCGAAAGGCGCGACAGGATCTGCCGGTCGACGGTAATGCCACGCTCTTCCATGGCGGCTAGGACCGGAAGCAGCGGGCGCTCCAGCCGCTCATAGACCGTCGTCAGCCTGTCCGCTACCAGACGGGGCTTCAGCACCATCCAGAGCCGCAGGGTCACATCTGCATCTTCGGCGGCATAGGCGGTGGCCTTGTCGATATCGACGAAATCGAAGGTCACGCCGGATTTGCCGGAACCGGCCACATCCTTGTAGGCAATCGGTGTGTGGCCCAGCCACCGCTCAGACAAGGCATCCATGCCGTGCAGGCCCTTGCCCGCTTCCAGCACGTAGGACATGAGCATCGTATCATCAAAGCTCTGCATGGTGATGCCAAGGCGCTTGACCAGCAGATAGTCATATTTCAAATTCTGCGCGACCTTGAGGATAGAAGGGTCTTCCAGCAGCAGCTTCAACCGGTCAAGCGCATCGTTGAACGGGATCTGGTCTGGGGCAAGCTTGATACCATCGCTGAAAAGATCGCCCCCGGAGCCGGTCTTGTGGCTCATCGGCACATAGGCGGCGATGATATTTGCGCCGCTGGCATCCTTGCCATTATCGGCAATGGCTAAGGAAAAGCCGACCAGTTGCGCCTGCATGGGATCAAGCGATGTGGTTTCCGTGTCGAAGGCCACGACGCCGGTTTCCCGCGCCATGGCGATCCAGCGGTCCAGCTCCTCGACCGTGCGAATGGTCTGGTAGGAGGTCGTATCGATCTTGGATGCGGAGAAGATCGCTTCGCGCGAGGAAGCGAGGCCCGCAGGCGATGTGCCTTCCATTTTCGATGCGATGCCGGGTATGCCGACTGCACTTTCATCGAGCGAAATCGGCTGGTCAGCCGAGGCTGTTCCTGCAGCATCTAGATCAGGACCGCGAGCAAGCGCTCCGCGCTCGACCGCCACATGGGCGGCGTCGATGACGGCTGCGTCCGCACCTGTTGCTTCCGCAACGCGCCGTGTCAGCGTGGTAAATTCCATGGCCTTCAGGAAGGCGATGAGCTTGGGGCCATCCTGTGGCTCCAGCGTCAGGGCATCCAGCGCCATCTCAAGCGGCACATCGGTCCGCAGCGCTACGAGCTGGCGCGACAATCTGGCCAGTTCAGCATTGGCGATGATGTTTTCGCGCCGTTTCTGCTGCTTGATTTCGCCAGCCCGCGCCAGAAGCGTATCGAGATCACCGTATTCTTCCAGCAATTGCGCCGCCGTCTTCGGGCCGATGCCGGGAATGCCGGGGATGTTATCGGTGGAGTCACCGGTCATGGCTTGCAGGTCGATCATCTTTTCGGGCGCCACGCCCCACTTCTCGATGACATCGGGAACGCCGATCTGCTTGTCCTTCATCGCGTCGTACATGTGGACATTGGCGCTGACGAGCTGCATCAGGTCCTTGTCCGACGAGATGATCGTAACGTCAGCGCCGATGGCTTCGGCCTGACGGGCATAGGTGGCGATGATATCGTCTGCCTCGAAACCTTCGGTCTCGATGCAGGGCAGGTTGAAGGCGCGGGTCGCCTGGCGGATCAGGCCGAATTGCGGCACCAGATCTTCCGGCGGGGCCGAGCGGTTGGCCTTGTAAAGATCGTAAAGCTCATTGCGGAAGGTCTTGGACGAATAGTCGAAAATGACAGCGAAATGGGTCGGTGTGACCCCCACATCTGTGTTGCGAGCATCCTTCAACAGCTTCCACAACATGTTGCAGAAACCTGAGACGGCATTGACCGGCAGGCCATCCGATTTGCGGTTGAGCGCGGGGATGGCATGGAACGCCCGGAAAATGAAACCGGAGCCGTCTACGAGGAAGAGGTGATCGCCTTTTTTCATGGGAAGCATGGATAGCGTGGGCCATGGGTGCCGTCCAGACAAAGTTAACCTTGTCGACCCGCAACCCACTGTTTCCGAGTGGCTGAAACTCCTCCGAAGTGTTCACCTGAACGTTACAAATTTGTAATCCTGCCTTCCCTTGAAAAGCCTCATTTGGAGGCTCATTTCTTGGAGGACGGCGACTGATCACGCCGTAGTCTGATTGCAGGCATGTCCCCCGCCGCATCAGACCGGACAAAGGCCTATCCCCCCTCTCCGGGCCTTTGTCCTTCAACATAAACGCCATGGCTGTCCCCTCCCGGCCATGGCGTTTTTTTATGCCGCCGTTCAGGCCGGGCCTGCGCGCATGTTTCGCGAAAGCCTGCGTATTTACCCTATGGAAATGGACATTGCGGATGGCTGCCATCTGCGACCCCGGAAACGAAGAAGTGCGTTTTTCACGAAACGATTCGGCCACCTATCTTTCGGCACAATTGGCAAAGACCTTTTCGTCGGCGCTGAATGCACGCGCCCGGGCGCTTGGCTTCTCCCGAGGGCAATTTCCCGTGTTGCTGGAGCTGTGGTGCGAAGATGGGCTGACGCAACGACAATTGCTGGACCGGGTGGATGTGGAGCAGGCAACACTTGCCAACACGCTGGCGCGCATGGAACGCGACGGGCTGATCGAGCGAAAGCCCCACCCGCGTGACCGCCGCGCCCAGATCATAGAGCTGACGGCCAAGGGGCGGGGGCTGGAAGAAACCGCCATTTCCGCATCCATGGCAACAGATGATGCGGTTCTTGTCGGCTTTCTGAGGTTCGAGCGCCAACTTCTTCTGGAATATATGAGCCGGGCCATCGAGACCGCGAAAGCGCCTGACGCAAAAGCATGACAAAACGCGATGGCATGAAATGATTTTCCGGCTCGATACGGGAGCCGCTTTGCTTTATCCTGCGCCAATCTTCGCATGACAGGATCGCGTAATGACAGACATATCCCCCGTTCTCTCGGCGGTTGACGACAATCTCACAGCCAGCCTCGACAGACTTTTCGAACTCGTTCGTCTGAAGTCGATTTCGACAGACCCAAACTACAAGGCTGAATGCCGCAAGGCCGCCGAGTGGCTGGTGCGCGATTTGACGACGATCGGTTTCGATGCCTCGATCAGAGACACCGCTGGCCACCCCATGGTCGTTGCCCATCATGATGGCGCGCAGCCGGATGCGCCGCATGTGCTGTTTTACGGCCATTATGACGTCCAGCCGGTGGACCCGATCGAGCTATGGGAAAATGACCCGTTCGAACCCGCACTGAAAGACATTGGCGGTGGCCGCAAGGTCATGACGGGCCGTGGCACATCCGACGACAAGGGTCAGTTGATGACCTTCGTGGAAGCATGCCGGGCTTACAAGCAGGTGCACGGCTCCCTACCGCTGCGCATCACCATCCTGTTCGAGGGTGAGGAAGAATCTGGCTCGCCATCGCTGAAGCCATTCCTGGATGCCAATGCAGACGAGCTGAAGGCGGAATATGCGCTGGTGTGCGACACCAGCATGTGGAACACGGAAACGCCTGCCATTGCTGCGGCGCTGCGTGGTCTGGTCGGCGAGGAAATCGTCGTGACCGCCGCCGATCGTGATCTTCACTCCGGTCTGTTCGGTGGTGCGGCTGCCAACCCCATCCATATCCTGACGAAAATTCTCGCCGGATTGCATGACGAGACCGGCAAGGTCACGCTTGCAGGTTTCTACGATGGTGTCGAAGAAACACCGTCCAACATCAAGGCATCCTGGGATAATCTCGGCCTGACGGCGGAAGGTTTTCTGGGCGGCGTCGGCCTGTCTGTTCCATCAGGCGAAAAGGGCCGTTCGGTTTTGGAGCTGACCTGGGCGCGCCCGACGGCTGAGGTGAATGGCATCACCGGCGGTTACACTGGTGAGGGCTTCAAGACGGTGATCGCTGCCAAGGCTTCCGCCAAGGTCTCCTTCCGCCTGGTGGGCAACCAAGACCCTGCGGCCATCCGCGAAAGCTTCCGCGCCTATGTCCGCTCGCAGATCCCGGCCGATTGCTCGGTGGATTTCCATGAGCATGGCGGCTCGCCTGCGATCCAGCTGTCCTATGATTCGCCAGCACTGACGAAGGCCAAGAACGCGCTTTCGGACGAATGGGCAAAGCCCGCCGTCGTTATCGGCATGGGTGGGTCCATTCCGATTGTGGGCGATTTCCAGACCATGCTGGGTATGGATTCGCTGATGATCGGCTTCGGCCTGACCGATGACCGCATCCATTCGCCAAACGAAAAATACGATCTTCAATCCTTCCACAAGGGCATCCGCTCCTGGGTGCGGATCCTGTCGGCGCTGAGCGTCAAGTAACAAAAAAGGCGCCGTCCCGGGATAGGGGTGGCGCCTTTATAGAGATCAAGTCTCTTGAAAACAAAAAGGCCGGGCAAGCCCGACCTTTCATTCCGTTTTTTGCTTCAGTGCCAGTACATCCGTGGTCAAAGTGCAAGAAACGGCTTGGTGTTTCAGCGCGGCGACAACACTTGGTTGTCTCTCGCGTCTTCCTATACATGTTTGCGCTGCTTCGGTTAAGTTTTGGTTAACGCGTGAACTGCAAACATGCGATCTGTGACCAGATATTCAGAATATTCTGAAACACTCATGAAGCTGTATATCGGAAGGCGTCATACGGATTACAAGGCCGCCATCGAAAATTTCCTCGACGGCTGATTGCGCAGGGCGAGGATAAGGTCGAGCCGAAATAGAAAAAGGCCGGGAAGACCCGGCCTTTAAAGTCTGCATCATCGGTCTCAAGACCGATGAAAGCTCCAATTAGGAAGCAACGATGCTGTCAGCAGACATCTTGCCAGAGCGGCGATCCTGAACCAGTTCGTAGGTGATCTTCTGACCATCCTTGAGGCCGTTCAGGCCAGCGCGCTCAACAGCAGAGATGTGTACGAACACGTCCTGTGCGCCATCATCAGGCTGAATGAAGCCGTAGCCCTTGGTTGCGTTGAACCACTTTACTGTACCAGTCGCCATAACGATGTTCCTTCCGTTGGCAAATTACTTGTGCACTGAACGTCAGTGCGGGTGTTCTCGATTTTGAAGGAAAGATCGTCGTATGCGCCTGTAAAGACACCGAAGCTCTGGTCGTCAAACAAATATCGATGGCGAAACACCTAAAATGACAAAGCGGATAAGTCAAGTTTGTTTGACGCGCATCAGAACGAGAAAAAGCAGGCTTTACCGCCTTTTAAGCGAAGCCTGTGGGGGGTCGCATCGAGCGACAGGACTTGAAGAATGCCAGAAAGCAAAAACCCGGCGCGGGAGGAGGTGCGCCGGGTTCTTGATACTGACTGACAACTGGGAGGAGGAGTGCTGTCAGTCCAATCTAGCGACGCTGGGAGGAGGAGTGCATCGCTTCGATGTTTTGAAGATACAATAAAATTTGACAAAGAACAGGCCATACATTGCAGCGCAGCATTGCGCGTTTTGCATAGCTTTCTTTAGAATACTTGATTTTAAGAGCGGTAACGCCTAAAGATTGCGCATGACGATTGCATCCGTTCGAGACTATTTCGCGGCATACGCGCCTGATATCAACGTCATCGAGACGGATGAGAGCTCCGCCACGGTGGAATTGGCCGCGTTGGCACACAAGGTGGAGCCGGACCAGATTGCCAAGACGATTTGCCTGCGAGCTGGCGACACCATTCTTTTGCTCGTTACCGCTGGCACGAGAAGGCTCGACAACCGGAAATTCCGGGACCATTTCGGCACCAAGCCTCGCATGCTCGCCGGTGAAGAGGTGGTTGAAGTGACCAGCCATCCGATTGGCGGCGTCTGCCCTTTCGGACTGCCAACGGCACTGCCAATCTATTGCGACGTGTCATTGGAGAACCATGCCAAGGTCGTGCCTGCGGCAGGAGCAACCAATTCGGCTGTCGTGATCACGCCTGAGCGCATGGCGGAGCTGACGGGTGCACAATGGGTTGATGTCTGCCAGTAATGGCGGTGTTCCGGCGTTAGCCGGACTTAACCCCACCTTAAATCGCCGCATTTAAGCTTCATCTCGATAGAACCAACACCCGCAACCGCGCATGGCGCGCCTCTCGTTCACGGAGCAATTTCCCGCATATGGCAGGACCCGGTAAATCAGGCCAGCGTGTAGAACCTTCTTTCGGAGATTTTCACGAGTCCGGTGATGACCTCCGCTTGAACGAAGGCGACCGGATCAACGGCACCAAGGGCGGTGGTAAAAAGGCGTCCGCTTCTAGGCCTGAGAAACCGCAAAAGCGTGAGCGGGCGAAACCGCGCCGTGAAAGAGGCAGCGCACGTGCATCGCGAGGTGGCGGCATCACGGGCTTCATCCGATCTTTCACCTATTGGTGCATCGTGCTGGGCATATGGGGCGGCATCGGTGTTGCCGGTATTGTGGCCTATTATGCCGCGCGCATGCCCAGTGCCAGCAGCTGGACCATTCCCGAGCGTCCGCCCAATCTGAAAATCGTGGCGGTGGATGGCTCCGTTCTTGCAAATCGTGGCACGACAGGCGGCGAGGCGCTGGCGCTTGAGGATATGTCGCCTTACCTGCCGCAAGCCGTTATGGCCATCGAAGACCGGCGCTTCTATTCGCATTTCGGCATCGACCCGCTGGGGCTTGGCCGCGCCATCCTCACCAACATCATGAGCGGTCGAACCGTGCAGGGCGGCTCGACGCTGACGCAGCAGCTGGCGAAGAACCTGTTCCTGTCTCCAGACCGCACGATTGAGCGCAAGATCCAGGAAGTTCTGCTCGCCTTTTGGCTGGAGCAGAAATACACCAAGGATCAGATCATGGCGATGTATCTGAACCGCGTCTATTTCGGCTCCAATGCCTATGGTGTGGAAGCGGCGTCGCGCCGTTATTTCAACAAGTCGGCCCGGGACGTCAATTTGGGCGAAGCTGCATTGCTGGCGGGATTGCTGAAAGCGCCATCGCGCCTTTCGCCCGCGCGCGACCCGCAGGCAGCCGAAGAGCGTGCGCAGGTCGTACTGCAATCCATGCAGGATGTCGGTTTCATCACCGAAGATGAAATCAAGACGGCCATGTCGCAGCCGCCGACAAAGGCCAAGCGTTTCTGGTCCGGTGCAGAACACTACGCTGCCGATATGGTGCTGGACGAAGTCCGTATGCTGGTGGGCGATGTGAAGCAGGATCTGGTGGTGGATACCACCATCGATCTCGATCTGGAGAAGGAAGCCGAAAAGGCGCTGTCCAATGTGTTGAGCACCGAAGGCAAGAAGCTTGGCGCATCACAGGCGGCACTCGCCTCGATCGATGGTACGGGCGCGATCCGGGCCATCGTCGGCGGTGCCGATTATTCGCAGAGCCAGTTCAACCGCGCCGCCAAGGCCAAGCGTCAGCCCGGCTCGGCCTTCAAGCCCTTCGTCTATATTGCGGCGCTGGAAAATGGGCTGACCCCGAATTCGGTGCGCAACGACGCGCCGGTCAAGATCGGCAAATGGACGCCTGAGAACTACGATCAGAAATATCGCGGCGAAGTCACGCTCGCAACGGCGCTGGCCAATTCTCTGAACACCATCGCCGCCCAGCTGGTGATGGAGGTCGGCCCGGATCGCGTGGCCCAAGTGGCGCACCGCATGGGCATTGAATCGGACCTGCAAGCCAATGCCTCCATCGCGCTCGGCACATCGGAAGTGTCTCTTCTGGAGCTGACTTCGGCCTATGCCCCGATGATGAATGGCGGCTTTAAGGCGACACCGCACATCGTCAAGCGAATCACAGATCCGGACGGCAAGGTTCTCTATGAGAACAAATACGACAATCCGCCGCGCGTGCTGAGCGAAGCGATTGCCGCGACCATGAACAGCATGCTGACCGGGGTCATCAACGAAGGCACGGGCAAGGCCGCGAAGTTGAAGGGCTGGCAGGCGGCAGGCAAGTCCGGCACCACGCAATCCTTCCGCGACGCTCTGTTTGTGGGCTATACGAGCACGCTCACCACAGGTGTCTGGTTCGGCAACGACGACGGCACCTCGATGAAAAAGGTGACGGGTGGCGGTCTGCCAGCCAAAGCGTGGAAGGAATTCATGACGGCGGCCCATTCCGGCCTCTCGCCATCTCCGCTCTTTGGTCTTGGCAACTATGGTGAACCCGAGCTTGGCCAGCCCATGGCCAACGCGCCGGAAGCCCTGCCACAAACGCTGACCGATATGATCTCCAATGCATTGGGCGGCAGCCAGGCTCCGGTGCCGCCAGACTATCCGGCAGCCCCTGTCGGGCGCGACCAGACAGCCTCCAACCCACAATATCCGCCGGTCGATGCGCCATCCCAGCAGTTTCCCCGGCAGCAGCCCTATGATGGCGGACCGGTACCGCCAGCCGATATTGGCGGCGGCGGTGGGCAGCAAAGGGAGGCTGCACCCAAGCAGACGACCCTGTTCGATATCCTGATGGGCAACTGACCTAGGAAATATTGACAATGCCTCCGCCGGACAGTCTTGATCGTACCGGAAACAGAGGCATGGGGATTATCGATGATAGTGGGTGACTGCCGTGTTTTCGCAATCGAAAGCGAGATAACTGAGGCTATAGAAAGTCTTTCCCAACTAGCTTTGGTTTTTTTCGTGGTCTACGTCGGCGGACGAGCTTTCGGGGTCAGGCGGCCCGATGCGTCAATGTTTGCATGCTCATTCAACGAAGTTGAACGTAGGTTGGGACGGCGCGGCATGCATGTGTCTCCTATTCCGCCCGATGTTCCAGCGTCTGAGGTTGCTGCAGCATACCTTGATGCTTTCTATCGAGATGAGACCCGGTCGGATTGCTTCGGGCTTTCGCAGCAGCAATTCGTCGATGGCTTGCTAGCCAGCGGGGCGATATGGGCTCCGGATGGGGATGAGGCCTTTGATGATGGAAGCCACATTCTGCAATTCGATGTAGGTGATCGCGTGCGCATTATCGCATTTTTGAATACACAAGCGCCCGACGATTTTGCTCAAACCATCTGCGAGGAATGGATGAATGCCGATCTTTTCTATGCCATTGTTTCTGGCTGGAAGACATTATTCGCCGTGGAGCGAACAAGTCTGCTGGAGGCGAAAGCCACTCGCTCGCCTGCTGTTGGACGTAGGATTCCCAAATAGAAAGAATAATGATTCAACACTGCTTTTTGGATGCGATGCGACCTGACTTTAACGACAGGACCTTGAACATCGCCATTCAAGAATGAAACGCTTTGGTTGCTGAGAAACGGTCGTCCAAACAGCAAAAAGCCCGGTCGAGCCGGGCTTTTCTTGTATCAGTTGATGACTTCAGGTGCCGCATTTGGATCCGGCAACGGTGCCGGGCTGGCAGAGAGCGTTCTGAGATACGCGATGAGATCGGCGCGCTCGGTTTCCTTCTTGATACCTGCAAAGCCCATGGCCGTGCCTGCAACATGCTTCTTGGGTGCTTCGATGAAGTAGCTGAGGTGGTCATAATCCCACTTCACGGTGCCGCCCTTGGAGAAATCCTTCATGGCTGCCGAATAGCTGAAGCCTTCGTGGCTGGCGATGGGGCGGTTCACGATTTCGAAGAGATTGGGGCCGACCTTGTTGGCGCCTCCGCTCTCCCCGGTGTGACAGCTCGCACATTTCTTGAAGGCCGTTTCGCCCTTGGCAGCGTCGGCGCTGGCCAGCAGCTTGGCAATAGGAGTGGCAGCGGCCGCAGGTTCACCGGCAGCACTATCAGCGCTCGTTTCGGCAACAATGGCAAAACCTTCCTTTTCCGGTGCCGGCGCGTGGAAAATTCCCTCGGACGCGATCGATACCGACATCAGGACGAAGATCGTGCCCAAGAGGGCGCCGACCGCCATGTTAACACGTGAATTCATTGATTTGCGCTCCCTCACACCGTTCGCATAAAACGGACATCTTGAAATTGCTCGAAAGCTATGGCTTTTGCACAGCGCGTGCAACTTGAATATGCTCCCCGCACCGTGACCTATTGCCACTTTTTCGCCGGGATTTGAAGGGTGTTGGATGAATAATCGGAATTTTGAAAAGGCAGTCGTGTTGATTCCGGCTCGAATGGCCTCTACACGCCTGCCTGGCAAGCCTCTGGCCGATATTGGCGGCCATCCAATGATCGTTCAGGTTGCGATGCGCGCACGCGAAGCCGGTGCCCAGCGAATCGTTGTCGCCGTTGATGACGAGCGCGTGTTTCAGGCCGTGAAAAACGCAGGTTTTGACGTGACCATGACCCGCAATGACCACCAGTCCGGCTCCGACCGCATCTTTGAAGCCCTGCAAAAGGCTGATCCAGACGGCAATGCCGAGTTCATCATCAATGTGCAGGGCGATCTGCCTACCATCGAGCCGGAAACCATCCGCGCATCGCTTCGCCCGATGGAAAATGCATCGACCGACATTGCGACGCTGACCGTTGAAATCACCGATGAGGACGAGAAGACGAACCCGAGCATCGTCAAGATCGTCGGAAGCCCGATTTCCCCATCGCGCCTTCGCGCACTGTATTTTACCCGTGCGACAGCGCCTTACGGTCAGGGGCCGCTTTATCACCACATCGGGCTTTACACCTATCGCCGCGCCGCGCTGGAGAAGTTCGTGTCGCTTAAGCCATCGACGCTGGAGCTGCGCGAAAGCCTCGAACAATTGAGAGCGATCGAAGCGGGAATGCGCATCGATGCGGAAATCGTCAACTCGGTTCCGCTGGGTGTCGATACCCAGGCGCAACTCGATAAGGCCCGCGAAATTCTCGCCAACAGATAGATTGATCATCATGAGCAGCAACCGCATTGCCTTTCAGGGCGACTTTGGCGCAAATTCCGACATGGCTTGCCGCGACGTGTTTCCGGATATGGAGCCGCTGCCATGCCCCACATTTGAGGACGCGTTTAACGCGCTGGAAAATGGTGAGGCCGATCTGGCCATGATCCCGATCGAGAACACGCTTGCCGGGCGCGTTGCCGATATTCATCACCTTCTGCCCGAATCGCGCCTCCACATCATCGGCGAATATTTCATGCCGATCCGCTTCCAGCTGATGGTGTTGCCGGGCGTTGAAAAGCACGAGATCAAGACGGTTCACAGCCACATCCATGCGCTTGGCCAATGCCGCAAGATCATTCGCTCCAATGGCTGGAAGCCTGTCGTGGCGGGCGATACCGCCGGTGCAGCAAAGCTGGTTGCCGAGCTGGGTGACCGCAGCATGGCAGCGCTCGCGCCAAGGCTGGCATCCGATCTCTATGGTCTCGAGATCCTGGCCGAAAATGTCGAGGATTCGGAAAACAATGTGACGCGCTTCGTCGTCCTTTCGCGGGATGAAGCTTGGGTGAAGCGGACGTCACCGGATGAGGTGATCGTCACCACATTCGTCTTCAATGTCCGCAACATTCCGGCAGCCCTCTACAAGGCCATGGGCGGCTTTGCGACAAACGGCATCAACATGACCAAGCTGGAAAGCTACCAGCTGGGCGGAAAATTCGTGGCGACGCAGTTTTACGCCGACATTGAAGGCCATCCCGAAGACGGCTCCGTGCGCCATGCGCTGGACGAGTTGCGGTTCTTCTCGGAGAAGGTCCGCATTCTCGGCGTCTACAAGGGCCACGCCATGCGCCGCAAGCTCAACTTCGCCTGACGTCAATCAAGCAGGCTTGCCCCAATCGATCCAGTCGCGCATCAACCGTTGCGCGATGGCCCCACGTGGAGGTGGTAGACGGCCATCGGCAGACGTCGCGTTCAACAACGCTTCCGTCTCCTCACGGGTGAACCACCGGCAATCCTCAAGCTCGGCTTCGTCACGGGTGATGTCGCGGCTCAGCGCTTCCGCATAGCAGCCAATCATCAGCGTGTGCGGCATCGGCCATGGCTGCGAGGCGTGGTAACGCACGCGGCCAACCTCGATATTGGCCTCCTCGCGGGTTTCACGGCGTACGGCATTTTCGATGGTTTCGCCCGGCTCCACAAAGCCGGCAAGGCAGGAATACATGCCGGGCGCAAAATGCGGGCCACGGCCCAAAAGGCACAATTCGCGCTCGATATCGATGGTCAACATGATGACCACGGGGTCGGTGCGCGGAAAGATGGTGTGCTCGCAGGCAGCACAGATGCGCTTGTAACCACCGATGCGGGTTTCCATCGTGCCGCCACAGCGCCCGCAGAAATGGTTGTCCCTGTTCCAGTTGATGAGCGCGACGGCCTGCGCCACCTCGCCCAGAAGCTCATCGCCAATCAGCTGATCGCGGTAAAGCGTGCGGGCATCCACCGCCTTGTAATGGCTGGCGAGGGCTTCCGCCGCGATGCCGACAGGCACGGCGATGCGCGGCTCGCCATTATCCTTGTGGCCCAAGAGGATGGCGTCATCGAATGAAGGCTCAAGCTCTGCCAGCTCATAGGCGGCAAATAATGGGTCGAGGACTTGATCGTCATGCTTCAGGATCAGCTTTGCGCCCGAAAATGCCAGAAGATGCGTGCCTTCCACCTTCAGGGCATCGATTACGCAATCTTCCGTGCGCTTTTCCGCCAGACGGTCGAGACCGTTCTGGGAAAATGCCGTCATCGTGCTGGGTTCGGGATGGGGAGCGTTGGTGGTGAAAATGCTGCTTGATGTCATCAGAGTGCGCCGGCGAGTTTTTTCATGAAATCGTGTCTGTCATTGTCGGAGTAGGGCTCAGGCGTGCCTTGCCCCCAGATTGGACCTGGCCAGCATGGATCACCCGCGGTGCGGGCAATGATATGAACATGGAGTTGCCGCACGATATTGCCAAGTGCGCCGACATTGATTTTGGTCGCGCCGGTCAGTTCCTTGAGGGCAGAGGCGACTTGATTCGTTTCGAAAGACAGCATGGCCTGATCGAGCGGGGTGAGTTCAAACAGTTCGCTCACATCGTTTCGCTGTGGCACGAGCACCAGCCACGGCCAGCGTTTATCGTTTTGAATGCGCAATTGGCACAGGCCCAGCTTGGTAATCAGTTCGCTGTCGCGAGCCAGTCTCTCGTCAAGCCGGAATGTGTGCAAGGCGTCCTCCCAATTTGTTTTGGTCGTGATAGCAGTTTTTTATCAGCTTGGCTTGCATTTGGTTTTATTATTGCCGATATGTGCCTCCGGGAGGTTGGTGGTGGACGAGCCACTCGCCAACCGGGTCAGGTCCGGAAGGAAGCAGCCCTAACGAGCCAGGCACGGGTCGCCGTGCCAGCCTCCCACCTTTTTCTTTTCGAAGACGTGCTCAGGTTTCGCCGGGCCAGTTCGGCCACTTAGCGGGCAGCACCCAATCACTGGCGAGGCGATGAGCGAAACCGTAACCAATATGCCCCAGACCAAAGAGCAGGGTACAGGTTACCGGGTTCTGGCGCGCAAATATCGCCCGAAAGACTTTTCCGATCTGATGGTTGGCCAGGAGCCGATGGTTCGTACGCTGACCAACGCGTTCGAAACCGGCCGCATTGCGCAAGCCTACATGCTGACGGGCGTGAGAGGCGTGGGCAAAACCACGACGGCGCGCATTCTGGCGCGTGCGCTCAACTACAAGACCGATGAGATCGACAAGCCGACGATTGATCTGCGCATTCCCGGCGAACATTGCCAGGCCATCATGGAAGGCCGCCATGTCGACGTGATCGAGATGGACGCCGCCTCCCATACGGGTATCGATGACATCAGAGAGATCATCGAACAGGTGCGCTACCGCCCGGTTTCGGCGCGCTACAAGGTCTACATCATCGACGAAGTGCACATGCTGTCCACGCAGGCCTTCAACGGTCTTCTGAAGACGTTGGAAGAGCCGCCGGAGCATGTGAAATTCATTTTCGCAACGACCGAAATCCGCAAGGTTCCGATCACGGTCCTGTCGCGCTGCCAGCGTTTCGACCTGCGTCGCATCAGTGCTGCCGATCTCGTGGGCCTGTTTACCGCCATTGCATCAAAGGAAGGCTTTGAGGCCGAGCCGCAGGCGCTGGCGATGATCGCCCGTGCGGCTGAGGGATCGGCTCGCGATGGTCTGTCCCTGCTGGATCAGGCCATTGCCCATGGGGCAGGGCGGGTCGAGGCGGACGCCGTTCGCGGCATGCTGGGCCTTGCCGACCGCGCCCGCATCGTTGACCTGTTCCACCACGTGGTAAAGGGCGATGTCGCCTCTGCGCTGGAAGAATTTACCGGGCAATATGAGGCCGGTGCCAATCCGGTCGTCGTCTTGAACGACCTTGCGGATTTCACCCATCTTGTGACCCGCATGAAATATGTGCCCGACGCGGCAGACGACCCATCCCTGTCTGAGGTGGAGCGCACACGCGGCGCCGATTTTGCCGATACGATTGCGGTGTCCACCCTGTCTCGCATCTGGCAGATGCTGCTGAAGGGCATTCCCGAGACAGAAAATGCCTCGCGCCCTGCCGGTGCAGCCGAGATGGTGCTGATCAGGCTCTCCCACGCCGCCAATCTGCCAGCGCCTGAAGACGCGGCCCGTCGCCTATTGGAGCTTTCCAGTGGTGAAGGCGGTGGCTCCGGCAATGGAGCGCCGTCTGGCAACGGCAATGGCAATGGCGGCGGTGCACGCGCCTATTCCTCCACGCAAGCCGTGGCATCCGCCCATTCGTCTCCTCAACGACAAGCTGCGCCGCAACCGACCGCCATGCTGCGCGCCGTGCCGGACAGCCGCCCGCAGGATATGCAGGTGGCCGCTCCAAAGCCGGAAGAACGGCCAGAGCCGAAGGTTCCGGTCAATGTCCTTCAGGATGTGGTCGATCTCTGCACCAAGAACCGCGATCCGCGCATGAAGGCGCTGGTGCGCAATTTCGTGCGGCTCGTGCGGCTGGAGCCCGGCAGGATGGATATGCGGCTGGCCGAGGGTGCACCGGGCTCACTGCCGGGCGAGCTTGGCGTGAAGCTGAAGGAATGGACCGGTATCCACTGGCTCATCAGCCTCAGCAAAGAACAGGGTGAGGCCACGCTCGTTGAGGCCGAAGGCAATGCGCGCGACGCACGTCTTGTCGATGCGCGGCAGGACCCTGATGTTGCCGCGATCATGGCGCAGTTTCCGGGCGCGAAGATCACCGATGTGCGCATCAGGACACCGGTGCCTGATGATATCGAGGAAATTGCGCCGCCATCCGTGGCAGAGTCGAGCGAAGGCGACATTCTTCCCGGCGACGACATAGAATTCTAGGAGCAATTCCAGCAAAAGTGGGAACCGGTTTTGCGTGCGGAATTGCGTAAAAACAAATAGCTCTAGAGAAATGACAGGAGTTTCGTATGCGTGACATCATGGGCATGATGGGCAAAGTCAAGGAAATGCAGGCCAAGATGGAGAAGATGCAGGAAGAGATTTCTGCGCTTGAAGTCGAAGGCAAATCCGGTGGCGGTCTGGTAACCGTGAAGATGAGCGGCAAGGGCTCTCTGCTCGGCGTGAAGATCGATCCGTCCCTGCTGAAAGAAGACGAAGTCGAAATTCTGGAAGACCTGCTGGTTGCTGCCCACAATGATGCCAAGCAGCGTGCTGAAGCGGTGACAGCCGAAAAGACCCGCGAAATCACCGCCGGTCTGCCAATCCCGCCCGGCATGAAGCTGCCGTTTTAATTACCTTCAGCCTTCCAGCATGGCCCTGAAGCGGCTGGCAAGCGGTGTGGTGAGATAGGCCTCGCGTTCCGCTTGCGACAGCCTTTGCGGCCTGAAGCGTTGAAGAATGACGGGAATGGGCAGTTGGATGCCTTGATAGGGCGTCAAGGTGACCGTCTCCTCAGGCGCGATCATGCCGCCCTTCAACACACGGCAATAGAAGCCGGGCTGTCCCGCCTGTTTGAAGCGGGGCGCGAAGTTTGCATCACCGACTCGCGCCGACAGCGTTGCGCAGGGAATGCGGGCGGCGGTGACTTCCAACTCCACTTCTGCGGCCACCAGCTGATCACCGACATGCATCTTGGCGCTGTCGAGACCGTCAATCACAATATTCTCTCCGAAATATCCAGGCTCGACGGCAAATCCGAGGGCGTCTGACCAGAAATCGAGATCGACAGAGCCCATCACGTAGATGGCCTGATCCGGTCCGCCATGATGTTTTTTGTTCAGCACGGCATCACTGACGATCCCGGCCTGATCGATGAGAACCGCACCCTGCACCGGATGTTTGAAAATCCCGGTCTTTGAGGTTTTTCCGGGCAGGACTTCTGCATCGCCCCGGCAGACTGCGCGTATTTTCATGGAATGCCTTCTGCTTGTGATTCCCGTTATGACATTTATGCAGTAGAAAGCGCTCATGGCAAAACGAGTCACCGGCCCCGAAATCGAAAAACTCATTCAGCTTCTGGCAAAAGTGCCGGGGCTTGGTCCCCGTTCGGCGCGACGTGCCGCACTTCACCTGATCAAGAAGAAAGAGCAACTGCTTGGCCCGCTGGGTCACGCCATGGGCGATGCCTATGACAAGGTGAAGGTCTGTTCGCGTTGCGGCAATGTCGACACCATGGACCCTTGCACCGTGTGCACCGACGACCGGCGTGACCAGACGGTCATCATCGTTGTCGAAGACGTGTCCGATCTCTGGGCGCTGGAGCGTTCGGGCGCCATGAACACCGCCTACCACGTGTTGGGCGGTACGCTTTCGCCGCTAGATGGCGTGGGTCCGGAAGATCTCAATATCAAAGGTTTGATCGAGCGTGTGAGCGAAGGCGGTATTCAGGAGCTCATCATCGCGGTAAACGCAACGGTCGAGGGCCAGGCGACGGCCCATTACATCACCGACCGGCTGAACGATCTCGGCGTCAGGATCACCCGGCTGGCGCATGGCGTTCCGGTTGGCGGAGAGCTCGACTATCTGGACGAGGGCACGCTGACCGCCGCATTGCGCGCCCGCACCCTGATCTGAAAGGAATACACATGCGCTCCACGATATCAGGCCCGGTCCTTGCCGCGGTCATCTGCGCATTATCAGCAGGCCCGTCTTTGGCGCAAACGGTGCCGACGGGTGCTGCCGCTGCCAGATATGATGCGCAGTTCAATGCCTGGCTAAAGCAGGAAATCTGGCCTGAGGCGCGCAAGGCGGGTATTTCGCAGAACACGATCGAGACGGCACTTTCAGGCCTTTCCATCAACTGGAAACTGCCCGATCTCGTCATTCCCGGCCAGAAGCCACCGAAGGAGCAGGCGCAAAGCCAGGCGGAATTTTCCTCACCCGGCGCCTATTTTTCCGAGCAGCGCTTGCAGGGGCTGGCAGCATCAGGGCGCTCGCTGGCGGCCACCCATGCCGCAACGTTAAAGCGCATCGAGGCGAAGTATGGCGTTCCCGGCAATATATTGATCGCCGTCTGGGGTCGTGAATCCGGTTTCGGGCGGGCAAAGCTGCCCAATGCCGTGATCGACGTTCTGGCCACCAAAGCCTATACATCCACCCGCAAGGACATGTTCCGCGTTGAGCTGATCGACGCCCTGAAAATCGTAGAGCGTGGCGATATTGAAGCGTCGAAAATGATGGGTTCATGGGCAGGCGCACTCGGCCAGCCGCAATTCATGCCCTCAAGCTATCTGAAGTATGCCGTCGATTTCGATGGGGATGGCCGTCGCGATATCTGGAACTCCGTGCCGGATACGCTGGCATCCATCGCCAACTATCTTTCCACGCGGGGCTGGCAGCGCAATCGCGACTGGGGCTTTGAAGTTTCCATACCTGACGCTGTATCCTGTGCGCAGGAAGGGCCGGATCTTGCTCGTCCCGTTGCGGAATGGGCCAAGCTCGGCATTAGCAGAATCTCTGGAAAAGCATTTCCGGCCAATGATTTGAGCGCTGACGGAATGATGCTTGTGCCAGCAGGGCGCAATGGGCCTGAGTTCGTGGTGACGCCAAATTTCTACGTCATCAAGGAGTATAACAACTCTGATCTTTACGCGCTCTTCATCGGAAATCTGGCAGATCGCATCGCCTACAACGCCGGGCCGTTCCAGGCAAAATGGGGTGATGTCGGCTCCATGTTGCGCTCCGACGTGCTGTCCATGCAAAAAGCGCTTGTCGCCAAGGGCTATGATGTGGGCAAGGCTGATGGATTAGCGGGCTTCAAAACGCGCCGTTCCCTCGGCGACTGGCAGGCCAAGAATGGCATGCGCCCGACCTGCTTCCCGGATGCGTCCTTGAAGACGAAGCTCAGATAGAGCTTCGTCTTATTAACTGATCCTGATAGCGATATAGATGAGCGTGAGCGCGATGACCCAGAGTGCGGCGCGTCCCCATTTTGTGTGGCGCGCTTCCGCCTTGCCGATGGCTTCCGCCGTGCTGGCATCGAAACGCAGGCCATGTTCGCTCATATAGACCAGATCGGCATGGAGCTTCTCCGTCTTTGCGGCGATCTCGGGCGCGGCTTCGGCAAGCTTGACGGCGGCTTTCAGCCCGTCCTTGATGTCGGTGACGATGCGCTTTGGTCCGAGATTGTCTCTGATCCAGGCACTGACGACAGGGTCTGCCGCCTTCCACATGTTGAAGCGCGGATTGAGAATGCGTGACACGCCTTCGACCACGACCATGGTCTTTTGCAGCATGACGAGTTCTGGCCGCGTTTCCATATCGAACAGTTCTGTGACTTCAAACAGAAGCGTGAGCAGCTTGCCCATGGAGATGGTTTCTGCCGGTTGCCCATGGATCGGCTCGCCAATGGCGCGGATCGCCTGCGCAAAGCTTGCCATGTCGTGATGGCCGGGCACGTAGCCCGCTTCGAAATGCACTTCCGCCACGCGCATGTAATCGCGGGTAATGAAGCCATAGAGAATTTCTGCCAGAAACCGGCGTTCCTTTTTGCCCAGCCGCCCGGCAATGCCCATATCCACGGCCACGATCATGCCCTGCGGGTCCACGAACAGGTTTCCGGGGTGCATATCGGCATGGAAAAAGCCGTCGCGCAGGGTGTGGCGCAGGAAGGACTGAATGAGCGTATCGGCCAGTGCGTCGAGATCGTGACCGGCCGCCCTCAGGCCTTCCACGTCAGACATTTTGACGCCATCGATCCACTCCATGGTGACGACGTCGCGGCCCGTGCGCTCCCAATCCACCTCCGGCACGCGAAAGCCGGGATCATCTTTGGTGTTCTCGGCGATTTCTGAGAGAGCAGCCGCCTCAAGCCGCAAATCCATCTCGATCTTGGTCGTCTGTTCCAGCGCCCGCGTGACTTCCACCGGGCGGAGACGCCGTGCAGAGCGAATAAACCGCTGCTGCAGATCGGCAATCAGATACATGGCCTCCAGATCATTCTGGAAACGCTGGCGCACGCCGGGGCGGATGACCTTCACGGCCACCTTTTTTTGGCCATTTGGCGTGCGCACCATGGCCGGGTGCACCTGCGCTATCGACGCTGCGGCAATCGGCTCGCCAAACTCGAGGTAGAGATCCGCCATTGGGCGCCCGAGCGATCCCTCGATATTGGCTCTGGCCGCAGCATTCGGGAAGAAGGCCATGCGATCCTGCAAGCGCGACAGGTCTTCGGCAAAATCGGCGCCGACAACATCCGGGCGGGTGGCCAGAAACTGGCCCATTTTCACATAGGATGGACCCAGCCGCTCGACGGCTGTTGCCAACCGGTCGCGGCGCTCCGTGTGTTTGGCGCGGTTGCGGGCAAAGGGCTTGAGCAGCGCTTTTGCAAACTTGGCCATGGGTGGAAGGTCTTGCGAAGGCAGGGCAAGAACCACGCCTTCGCGCACCAGAACCCAGCCAACCTTGGCCAGGCGTAAATATGCACCGGGCGTGCTCATGCGAATGCCTTCTTCCTGCTACCAGCCATCATGTCGATCAAAGTTTCCAGCCGGAATGCAGCGCGGCAATGCCGCCTGTGTAATTGGTATAGGTGACGCGCGAAAAACCAGCCGTGCGGATCATGGCCGCGAAATCATCCTGATTGGGGAATTTGCGGATCGATTCCACCAGATACTGGTAGGGCTCGGCATCGCCGGTGATCATCTTGCCGAACTTCGGAATGGCGTTGAACGACCAAGCATCATAGACCTTGTCGAGGAGCGGCATGTCCACTTCGGAAAACTCCAGCACCAGAAGGCGTCCGCCACGCTTGAGAACCCGGTGCGCTTCCTTCAGCGCCACATCGATGCGCGGAACGTTGCGAATGCCGAAGGCGACCGTATAGGCATCGAAGCTTTTATCCTCGAAGGGAAGTTCCTCGGCATTGGCCTCCACAAAGGTCACATTGTCGGACAGCTTCTTCTTGGCGGCGCGCTCTTCTCCCACGGCCAACATCGAGCCGTTAATGTCGAGCACAGTAGAATGGGCAAGCCGGTTGGAGGCTTCGACGATGCGGAAGGCGATATCACCCGTGCCACCCGCCACATCCAGCGTCTTGTAGGTGGGATCCTTGCGCGGGTTGAGCGCGGCAATCATCGCGTCTTTCCACAAGCGGTGCATGCCCGCCGACATCACGTCATTCATGATATCGTAGCGTTTGGCGACCTTGTGGAAGACCTCGTTGACCATGCCCTGCTTCTGGCCTTCATCAACCTTGTGAAACCCGTAGGAGGTTTCCATGCCGCCATTGGCGGTTGTGCGGGCTTCGGTCATCGGCGGTCTCCATCTTTAATTACGGGGCGCACCATAGCGGAAACAGGAATGCGACGCTATCTGTTGCGGCAGTTTATGCCTGCGACATGTATGTCCGCAGGATTTAGATCGCAAGACCGTCGCGGTAAACATGTGAGTTGAGCAGATGCCAGAATTGCCCGAAGTGGAAACCGTCAGACGCGGCCTCGCGCCGACCATGGAAGGTGCGCGCCTTGAAAAGCTTGTGCTGGGTCGTCCGGACCTGCGCTTTCCCTTCCCGGAAGGGTTTTCGGAGCTGGTGGAGGGCAAACGCATCATCTCCCTGGGGCGGCGGGCGAAGTATCTGCTGATCGAGCTGGAGGACGGGCTGACGATCGTTTCGCATCTGGGCATGTCCGGCTCCTTTCGCATCGAGGATGAGATGCAGGAGACGGATGCGCCCGGTGCGTTCCACCATCCGCGCTCCAAGGATGGCAAGCACGACCATGTCATATTCCATCTGGATACGGACGGAAGGCACGCACAGGTCATCTATAATGACCCACGCCGTTTCGGCTTCATGCATCTGGTGGAGCGATCCAACATTGATCTTTACCCCGCCTTTGCCGATCTTGGGCCGGAGCCAACAGGAAACGCGCTGAGCGCCGATTATCTGGCGCGCCGTTTTGCCGGAAAAAGCCAGCCGCTCAAAAGCGCGCTGCTGGACCAGAAGGTCATTGCGGGACTGGGCAATATCTATGTTTGCGAAGCGCTGTGGCGTGCGCATCTCTCTCCTTTAAGAGCCGCGGGCACGCTGGTCACGAAAACGGACAAGCCGAAGGCATCCCTGATCGACCTCACGGAGAAAATCCGCGAGGTGATTGCCGATGCCATCGCCGCCGGTGGCTCGTCCCTGCGCGACCATATCCAGACGGATGGCACGCTTGGCTATTTCCAGCATTCCTTCTCGGTCTATGATCGGGAGGGTCATGCTTGCCCCACACCCGGTTGCGGGGGTACGGTTGAGCGGATCGTACAGGCGGGGCGCTCGACATTCTATTGTGCCGCTTGCCAGAAATGACGCCAGACGTAACAGGAGAGGACCCTCACCATGGATTATGAAACGCTGATCGTTGAGAAGCGCGACAATGTCGGCGTCATCACGCTCAATCGCCCGCAGGCGCTGAATGCGCTGAATGCCGCCTTGCTGAAAGAGCTGCGCCATATATTGGCGTCTTTTTCGACAGATGATTCCATCGGAGCGATTGTCATAACGGGTTCGCAAAAGGCCTTTGCGGCTGGCGCCGATATCAAGGAGATGCAGGCGCTTGATTTCGTCGATGCCTATCTCGGTGATTTTCTGGGCGGCTGGGACGATGTGGCCGCAAGCCGCAAGCCGGTCATTGCAGCAGTATCCGGCTTTGCGCTGGGCGGTGGCTGCGAGCTGGCGATGATGTGCGATTTCATTATTGCCTCGGATAGCGCCAAATTCGGACAGCCAGAGATCACCCTGGGCATCATTCCGGGCATGGGCGGCTCCCAGCGTCTCACGCGGGCCGTGGGCAAGGCCAAGGCCATGGACATGGTGCTGACAGGCCGCAAGATGGATGCGCAGGAGGCAGAGCGCGCAGGGCTTGTTTCCCGCATCGTGTCGCAGGAACGGCTGATGGATGAGGCTGTGGAAGCCGCTGGCGTCATCGCGTCCCTGTCCCGCGCCTCGGTGCTGATGGCAAAGGAAAGCGTCAATCGATCCTTCGAGGGCACGTTGAGCGAAGGTCTGCGGTTTGAGCGCCGCCTGTTCCAGTCGCTCTTTGCTACGCAGGATCAGAAGGAAGGCATGGCGGCTTTTGCGGAGAAGAGAAAACCCGTCTTCAGAAATCGCTAGGTGAAACCACCTGCGATGCTCTAGAGAACTTCATGTGTTTTGAGTCCGCTTCGCTCCAAGGATTCGGAATATCAGCGTTTTTACTGCAAATGCGCGTTGACGGGCAGCTGCTTTAAGGCTATATGCCCGCCCACGGTTAGGAAAAGCCATCCGGCTTATTCCAATTACTCCCGCACTCTTTGGAACGCGAGGTCTTTGAAGGACCTGATCCTGTGGTTGCGGATTTTGGTTTGAATTCGAAGAGAGGCATACATGGCCAATACAACTTCGGCGAAAAAGGCGACTCGCAAGATCGCTCGCCGTACTGAAGTCAACAAGGCTCGCCGTTCGCGCGTTCGTGGTTTCATTCGCAAGGTCGAAGAAGCCATCGCAACAGGTGATCTGGCAGTTGCAACAGAAGCGCTGAAAGTAGCGCAGCCTGAGATCCAGCGCGCTGCTACTCGCGGCGTTATGCCTGGCAACACGGCAGACCGTAAGGTGTCCCGTCTTGCACAGCGCGTGAAGGCACTGATGGCCTAATCCGGCTAACACATTTTCATCCAAAAAAAGCCCGGTCTCGCGACCGGGCTTTTTTTCGTTTGTCATAGATCTTTAACGATCATCGCAAAAACATGATGCTTCTGCGTCAATGAGATGACGGAAAAGTACCTTAAAAATCAATGACTTGTGAAAGGTAATGAAAATACGATCTTCTTTACGTAGGGGAAGACGAGGCAAAGATTGTGTCAAGAGAATTTTTATTTTTCTCCCAAATCGGCCCTTAAAAAAGACAGGAAATTGAATCTCATTGATTCATAAGAGATTCTCCAGACGGGCATGAAGGCGATGCAAAACGGCCCCTGTGAGTCAATGGTCGATCTTCCGAATCAAAGAAATATCGGCATTGATCTCCCACCCTGATCCTGCCTAAATGGATCTCGACAAGGGGCAAGGATTTCTATCCACAAGCTATCTCGATCCTTGAGTATCGAAGGCACATGCTTCTTGCGGACGAATTCTGTTTGGGTTCGTTTTTTCAAGTATTGGGGTCGTTTTGGTCGCAATCCTATAGGTTGTGGAAATGCGAAACCGCGCCTCGGCGTTTGAATAATGTGTGCTGCAGGAGTTCGTAGATGAGTAATCGCAGGCCTCTCCATGATGTAGAGGATAATGGGATAACCGGCTCGCGGTGAGATAAGTGGCTCAAGGACATACTTTCGAGGGGGATGTCTGAGAGAGAATAAGAACGAGGGGTATCCCTGACGGGCGTTGGTTCGTCAGGCTATGATTGGCAATTTGAAAGGCGGCAATATGCAAATGAATTTGATGGGTGCGGTATCGAACGGGGACCGCACACCGAAGGCATGTGATGCAGCTGAGACTGATGCGGCAGGGGACAAGCAAGCTATGAAGCATGACGCGCTGTTTGAACGTTTTAGCGCGCGCCTCAAGGCACAGGTTGGACCGGAAGTATATGCAAGCTGGTTCGCACGTCTGAAACTTCACTCGGTTTCAAAAAGCGTCGTGCGTTTTACGGTTCCGACGACATTTTTGAAATCCTGGATCAACAATCGCTACATCGATCTCATCACGACGCTCGTCCAGAGCGAGGATGCCGATGTCTTGAAGGTCGAAATTCTGGTTCGCTCGGCCAGCCGTCCTGCACGGCCAGCGCCAGTCGAAGAGGATGTGGTGCCCGCATCTGATATCAGCACCTCCATCCAGAGAGCGAAGCCCTTCCTGCCGCCGCAGCCGGTTGCGAACGTCCAGATGTCTGGCGCTTCTGCAACGCTCACGCGCCATTCCGGCTCCGGTCCACTGTTCGGATCGCCGCTCGACAGCCGTTTCACCTTTGATACCTTTGTCGAAGGATCGTCCAACCGCGTGGCATTGGCAGCTGCCAAGACCATTGCCGAGGCTGGTGCCGGTGCGGTACGGTTCAATCCGCTCTTCATCCATGCCGGTGTTGGCCTTGGAAAGACGCATCTTCTTCAGGCGATTGCCAATGCCGCCATCGACAGCCCGCGCAACCCGCGCGTCGTCTATCTGACGGCTGAATATTTCATGTGGCGTTTCGCGACCGCGATCCGTGATAATGATGCGCTGACGCTGAAGGACACGCTGCGCAATATCGATCTTCTCGTCATCGACGACATGCAGTTCCTGCAGGGCAAGATGATCCAGCACGAATTCTGCCATCTGCTTAACATGCTGCTCGACAGTGCGAAGCAGGTTGTCGTGGCTGCAGACCGTGCGCCATGGGAACTGGAATCGCTCGACCCACGTGTTCGCTCGCGTCTTCAGGGCGGTATGGCCATCGAGGTCGAAGGTCCTGATTACGAGATGCGTCACGAAATGCTCACACAGCGCATTGCAGTCGCCCGTCAGGAAGACCCAGGCTTCGATATTCCCGAAGAAATCGTCTCCCATGTGGCACGCAGCGTAACCGCCAGCGGCCGTGAGCTGGAAGGCGCTTTCAACCAGCTGATCTTCCGCCGTTCCTTCGAGCCGAACCTTTCGGTCGAGCGTGTCGATGAACTTCTGGCCCATCTGGTGGGTTCGGGCGAGCCAAAGCGCGTGCGCATCGAAGACATTCAGCGCATTGTTGCCAGACATTACAATGTCTCGCGCCAGGAGCTGGTCTCCAACCGCCGCACGCGCGTCATCGTCAAGCCTCGCCAGATCGCCATGTATCTCGCCAAGATGCTGACACCGCGTTCCTTCCCGGAAATCGGCCGTCGCTTCGGCGGACGCGATCACACAACGGTTCTGCATGCGGTGCGCAAGATCGAGGAACTGATCGGCGGTGACACGAAGCTCGGCCACGAGGTTGAGTTGCTCAAGCGCCTGATCAACGAAAACAACGCATAAAGACGGCGGGCGGGAAACCGGCCCCCTGAATATCTGCATGCCACATCAAGACCGGCTCTCGCATCAACAGCGACGGCCGGTCTTTTTTCTTGTAGCTATGCATTGCGCGTGATTATCTCATACTCGGGAACAGTGTTCATATCGCTCCCTCCTGTCGGGGGCGCGAAATGCGTTTGAATCTGTTATCGTGATTTGAAATGATGGAAGGGCATAGCTTGGGAAGTTCGTCGTATTGGCACTGGATCATCATCCTAGTCCTCATTTTCTTCCCATTGATTTTCGTCTTCAGGCCACCGCCATCTGGCCCCAACAGGTTTGGGGCGGCACCCATGCCGATGAGTTTCGGTGAGGCCATTGCCAGTTTTTTCAGAAACCTTGTCAACTTCCAAGGCAGGGCGGCTCGCTCGGAATATTGGTTCTCATTTCTTTTCGTTTTCTGCAGTTCGATTGTTGTCGAGATCATTGATAATAGCGGGATTATCAGCCTGATCTGGTCGCTCATCCTGTTTTTACCGTCGATTGCAGTTGCTGCCCGCCGCCTTCACGATATCAACCGCAGCGGCTGGCATCAGCTTCTCTATTGTTTCGCCCCGGTCGGGCTCATCGTCGTCATCGTCTGGTACTGCACCCCGGGTCGCGACGAGACCTGATGGACGAGGCGACTGTGCGATCTGCGCATCGCTACCCACAGATGGGTGATGGGGACGAGCAGCGTGCTGCCACCCATGAAGACATAAGGGAAGCCCGCCCATCCATGATCGCTGAACCCGATGCTTGCCATGATGCTTGTGGTGAAGATGAGTGGCGCGAGCCCGCAATAAAAGCCGATCCGGAAATCCCGCCGGTGTTTTGAGAGTTCGTCGCTCCCCTTGAAGAGATAGAGGATTGAGAGCCTTGCCAATTTCCAAAGTGCGATCAAGCCGGTCACGGAAAGGGCTGCGGCTAGGATGACGGCTGTTCCTATGATCAGAACCGATGTGATCTCGCCGTTCGCATCCGCCAGATAGCTGGCAAGCCAAACCGGACTGAACAGCAACAGCGCGCCCGCATAGGGCACGCTGACAACGGTCAGCAGGCCATAGGTCAGATAGAATGGCGCTGCGAAGATCAATATTTCCACGAAATACACGGCACGCCCGACGATGTGCGATGGCTGGCGATCGCTCATGGCAAGACCTCCAACCGCTTTTCCGCCGCTTGCGCCTCGCTGCTCAATCTGCGCCAGTTTTTCGAGGCATAGCGGTGTGCCTGTTTCAGCGCGAGCCAGAGCGCCAGTTGCTTGATGGGTGCCATCCATCCATCCGCAGTGAAGTCGCTGCGGCGTTCGACGCGGGTCACGTTCTCACCCACGGGAACCAGGGTGAATTCATCCTCTAAATTGCCGATCCAGTCCTGGCACCAGACGGTGCTGGCGATCATGCGGTAACGAAGCTTCTGATTGGGCACATAATCAAGAATACGTTGGTCGATGGTGCCACGATCGGTGGTGCACTGGCGGGTGTTGCCAAGGGCGCCATACCCTTCCAGAACCTTGCAACTGACGGGTTTCGGCACCCCGAGGCGAAACAGGAGCGGCTTCGTATTATCCATCTTTGCATGAAGAAAATGCGGCCAGATGTGATGCGGTGCGCAGTTGAAAATCCATGTCGAGTGAAGCTGCATGATCGTATCTCCTTCATTTATACATTTAGGTAATCGACTAATTGTAATCCTGTCAATAGTTAGTTGATTGCCTAATTGATTAATGGTAGAAGGTGCCATGTCCATTCAGTTGATTTTCGAGGCGCTTGCCTCCCCCGTCAGACGCAAGATCCTGGCCTATGTCGCGCATCACGAGATGAATGCAGGCGATATAGCGGCGCGCTTCGACATGTCGAAACCCTCTATTTCGCAGCATTTACAATTGCTTGAGCATGCAGGACTGGTGGCGTCTGAAAAGCGCGGCAAGTATGTCTATTATCGCCAGGCGTCAGACACGCTGGCCAATAGTCTGACGGGTTTCGTGCAGGATATCTGCCCGATCGGCGCGCCTTTGCGCCGCGAAAGTGCCGAGAACGCCCGCAAAGCGAAGGGGCCAGAGGCAGGCGATCCCGTAGAACAGGGGTGAGCCTGATCGCGCCAAATAGATGATGATGGCCGAAGCAGGCCTCAGCAGGCCAGATCGGCGACGACCGAATCCAGAATGAGCATGCCGGAGGGTGTGCAGCGTAGGCGGGAATTGCCCAGGCGCTCTATGAAGCCGTGCTTCAGTAAAAACTCTTCCTTGTCCGGGTCCAGATCGCGGCCGGAGAGGTCGCTCCAGCGTGCGAGATCGACGCCTTCGCGCAGGCGAAGGCCCATGAGCAGCAGCTCGTCGGACTGTTCTTCAACGCCCAGAAGCTCCTGATCCAGAATGCCATGGCCATCTCGCTCGACGGTTTCGAGCCATGTTTCCGGCTGACGTTCGGTCGCTGTCGCCAGTTTCGCGCCACCGGTGGTGAGACGCCCATGGGCGCCGGGGCCGATACCGGCGTAATCGCCATAGCGCCAATAGGTCAGATTATGACGGCTTTCTGCGCCGGGCCTTGCGTGGTTGGATACCTCATAGGCGGGCATGCCGTGGCGGGCGGTGATCTCCTGCGTTGCCTCGTAAAGCAGCGCGGATTGGTCGCCATCGGGCACGATCAGCTTGCCAGCCTTGTGCAGACCGTAAAAGGCGGTGCCTTCCTCAATCGTCAACTGGTAGAGCGACAGGTGATCGACGGCATAGGAAATGGCTTCGACAAGCTCCTTCTCCCACTCGTCCACCGTCTGGTTGGGGCGGGCATAGATGAGGTCGAAGGACATGCGCGGGAAAATCTCGCGGGCAAGTCGGATGGCTTTCAAGGCGTCCGCCACATCATGCAGACGGCCCAGAAATTTGAGGTCACGGTCGTTCAATGCCTGTACGCCCATGGACACGCGGTTGACGCCAGCTGCCCTGTAGCCGCGAAAGCGCTCCGCCTCCACGCTGGACGGGTTGGCTTCCATGGTTATCTCGATACCATCAGGCACATGCCAGAAACGGGCAATGCCATCCAATATGGCACCCACGGTCTGCGGGTCCATCAGCGATGGCGTGCCGCCGCCGAGAAACACGCTGGAAACGACTTTGGCGCCGCTCAATTGCCGCATGGTTTCCATCTCGCGCAAAAAGGCGGAGACAAACCGATCCTGATCCACCGGCTTGTGGCGGACATGGCTGTTGAAATCGCAATAGGGGCATTTGGCGGCGCAGAAGGGCCAATGCACGTAAATGCCGAAACCGGGTTCGCCGGTATCTGGCAGCAGCGTCGCATCGGGGGCAGGGGAGAACCTGCTCCCAAGATCGATCATCATGCGTCCAGACAGGTTTCGACAAATATCTTGAAGGCGCGGGCGCGGTGCGACAGCGCCTGCGCATCCCCCGGCTTCCAGCCATGCTTCTGCCCGGAGGTCATCTCGCCAAAGGTCGTTTCATAGCCTTCCGGCTGAAAGATGGGGTCATAGCCGAAGCCACTTGCGCCACGCGGTGGCCATGCGACAATGCCTTCGATCTCGCCGCGGAAAAACTCCGTGTGGCCATCCGGCCAGGCCAGGCACAGCACGCTAACAAAGCGGCAAGTGCGGGCCGATGCTTCCGTCGCACCCTGCTTCTGAAGGGCGTCTTCCACCTTTTGCATGGCCAAGGCAAAATCGCGCGTGCCGTCAGCCGTTTCCGCCCAGTTGGCGGTGTACACACCGGGGGCACCATCGAGCGCATCGATCACCAGACCGCTATCGTCGGAAAGGGACGGCAGCCCAGAGGCTTTTGCAGATGCAAGCGCCTTGATGGCCGCGTTTTCCTCAAATGTCGTGCCTGTCTCATCCGGCTCGGCGAAATTCAGCTCAGCGGCGGATTTCGCGGAAAAGCCGAGCGGACCGATCAGATCGGAAATCTCGGCAATCTTGCCCTTGTTGTGGCTGGCAACGACAATGGTTCTGGTGTCGAGTTTGCGCATGGTTTTAACGTCCCTGATCAGGCAATCGCCTGCTTCTGCATCTCAACGAGTTCCGCGCAGCCGGTCTTGGCAAGGCCCAGCAGCGTCAGGAATTCTGTTTCGCTGAAGGGTGCGCCTTCGGCTGTGCCCTGAATTTCGACGATGCCGCCGGAGCCGGTCATGACGAAGTTCGCGTCTGTTTCGGCAGAGGAATCTTCCAGATAATCCAGATCGATCACTGGCTGGCTGGCAAAGATGCCGCAGGAAATGGCGGCGATATGATCTTTCAAGACCTTCTCCACCTTGATCATGTTGCGGGTTTCCATCCACTTCAGGCAGTCATGCAAGGCAATCCAAGCGCCGGTGATGGAGGCTGTGCGCGTGCCGCCATCTGCCTGGATAACATCGCAGTCGATGCTGATCTGACGCTCACCCAGCGCCTGAAGGTCAACCACCGCCCGCAGCGAGCGGCCGATGAGACGCTGGATTTCCTGCGTGCGGCCACCCTGCTTGCCGGTAGACGCTTCGCGGCGCATCCGCTCATGCGTGGAGCGCGGCAGCATGCCGTATTCTGCGGTAACCCAGCCCTTGCCGCTGTTGCGCAGCCATGGTGGCGTCTTTTCTTCAAGGCTGGCCGTGACGAGCACATGCGTATCGCCGAATTTCACCAGACAGGAACCCTCGGCGTGTTTGGAGAAATTGCGCTCGAAAGAAACTTTGCGCATCTGATCGGTTTTTCTGCCTGAAGGCCGCATAGGGGTCGTCTCCGTTTTAATCTCCGCGTCTTAAGGCCGTGACACCGGTTTTGCAAAGGAAAAGCGGCCCATGGCTATGGCATATGCAATTTCCATTGTCACTTAACGACGCGAACGACTATATTCCATATGTTACTGACAGAACGAAGAGTTGAGTGAATGGGCGTTTCTCATCCGAGCGGAAAAGAACCGGGCGCGCTGCTGGATGATCGCTCACGCGAAATTTTCCGCCGCATCGTGGAAGGCTATCTCGAAAACGGTGAGCCGCTAGGCTCGCGCAGCCTGTCGCGCCTGTTGCCCATGTCGCTGTCGCCCGCATCCGTGCGCAATGTGATGAGCGATCTTGAGGAGCTTGGCCTCATCTACTCCCCCCATATCAGCGCCGGGCGATTGCCGACGCAGACGGGCCTGCGCTTTTTCGTGGATGCCTTCATGCAGGTGGGGGACTTGCCGGAAGAGCAGCGCGCCAGCATTGACCGTCAGATCGGCCCGGTCTCCGGGCGTGAACAGCCGATCGAGGGCCTGCTGACCGAGGCAAGCCGAATGCTTTCAGGCATGTCGCGCGGCGCGGGACTTGTGCTGACGACCAAAAGCGATGCGGTGCTGAAGCATGTCGAATTCATCAGATTGGAACCGACCAAGGGTCTTGCCATTCTGGTGGGAGACAACAACCAGGTCGAAAACCGCATCATTGAGCTGCCGGCTGGGATCACCTCCTCGCAACTCACCGAGGCGGCCAACTTCATCAATGCGCATCTGACAGGGCAAACATTGCCTGAACTGCGCACGCAGCTTTTGCAACAGAAGGATGCGTTGCAGACGGCTCTGAGCACATTGGCGCAGGATCTGGTCGAGCGCGGGCTTGCCGTCTGGTCTGGCGACAATGAAGAGGGCAAGCTCGGCCGTTTGATCGTGCGCGGACGCTCCAACCTGCTGGAGGGTCTGGCCGGTGAAGAAGACATCGACCGCGTTCGTTTGCTGTTCGACGATCTTGAGCGCAAGGACAACCTGATCGAGGTTCTCAACTTGGCCGAGACAGGATCGGGCGTCAGGATTTTCATCGGTTCGGAAAACAAGCTGTTTTCGCTATCAGGCTCTTCCCTCATCGTTGCGCCTTATCGGGATGATGAAAACCGGGTGGTGGGCGCCGTGGGTGTCATTGGGCCAACGCGGCTCAACTACTCGCGGATCGTGCCAATGGTCGATTACACCGCCCAGATCATGGCCCGACTGTCCAGCAAACGACGTTGATTGTGAAAACCTGCCGGTGAATAGGAGATGGTTTGCCTGCAAGCCTTGATTTTTGCTTGGCAAAGCTCGATATCGGGCACAACCCATAACAGATCTAAAGCTGGAGAACGTCATGACCGATGACACGAACAAGAACGGACCCGACGCAGACGTCGTCGACGAGGCACTTGAGGCGCTGGAAATCGATAATGATGCGCCTGAGCAGGGCGAGCCCGATCCGATTGATGTGCTGAAGGCGGAAAATTCCGAACTGCGCGACAAGTTCCTGCGCCTTGCCGCTGAAATGGACAATCTTCGTCGCCGCACAGAGCGTGAAGTCAAGGATGCCAAGGCCTATTCCGTGGCAGGCTTTGCCCGCGACATGCTGGCCGTATCCGACAATCTGCGCCGCGCACTCGACACCATTCCTGAAGAGTTGAAGACAAACTCCGAAGCTGGCATTGCCGGACTGATCGAAGGCGTCGATATGACGGAACGCTCGATGCTGTCAGCACTGGAGCGTCACGGTGTGCGCAAGATGGATGCGGAAGGCCAGAAATTCGACCCGAATTTCCATCAGGCCATGTTCGAGATCCCCAATACGGCCGTTGCCAACAACACGGTTGTGCAGGTCGTTCAGGCTGGTTTCACCATTGGTGACCGCGTCTTGCGTCCGGCTATGGTCGGCGTTTCCAAGGGTGGACCGAAGGGCGACGTGCCGACCACAGCTGAGCCAGGCACCTCAAGCGTCAACGAAAAAGACGCGTGATATCATTGGCCATCTCCATTTGAGGTGGCCGTGCGGCTTTTAATAGTCATTAGCCCCGCCACACCGGCGGGGTTTTTTGTGGATGCTTGTGGAGAGATTGGGGTGGGGTCCGATACCCCGAAGTAGCGTGTCAGGCCGCGTTGGCCTGTTCCTGGTTGAGGAAGGTGTAGATCGCTGTATCCGAATCCGTTGCGCGCAGTTTTGCCACCAACTCGGGATCGCGCAGCACGCGGGCGATGCGCGAAAGCGCCTTGAGGTGATCTGCACCGGCACCTTCAGGCGCCAGAAGCAGGAAGACCAGATCGACGGGCTGATCGTCCAGCGCTTCGAAATCGACGGCGTTTTCAAGGCGTGCAAAGACACCGACGATCGTATCGATGCTGGCGAGCTTGCCGTGGGGAATGGCGATGCCATGGCCGACGCCGGTCGAGCCCAGTCGCTCACGCTGCAGGATGACGTCGAACACTTCCCGTTCTGCCACACCCGTTATTCTGGATGCTCTCGCCGCCAGTTCCTGAAGCAGCTGCTTCTTGGAATTGACTCGGAGGGCGGGAATAATCGCATCGAGTTGCAGCAAATCTGCCAACGCCATTCTGTTTATCCTTCATGCGATCGAGGCGGGCCGGGAGTGCTGCCAAAATGCTGCACCCCCGACGCCTTTATCAGACTGTTCAGTTCTTGATCGTTGCCGCGTCGATCCAGCCGATGTTTCCATCGGTGCGACGATACACGATATTCAGTTCCTTGGCTGGGCTGCGGAACAGCAGCACCGGCTCATCCGTCATGTCGAGCGCCATGACAGCACTTGCGACCGTCATGGTTTTGACCTGCTTGGACGTTTCGGCAACAATCGTTGGCGCGAAATCTTCCGGCAGTTCGTCATCCTCATCCGGCACGGCATCCATCACGGTGTATGGAAATTCTTCCATCATGCCATTGGCCGAAGCACCGTTGTGGTGGTGGTCCTTCAATTTTCTCTTATATCTGCGAAGCCGCTTTTCGATGCGCTGGGCTGCAGCATCGAAGCTGGCCTGCGGGTCGTTGGCTTGCCCGGCTGCGTGCAGGACCACCCCGGTATCGAGATGGATCTTGCAATCGGCCGAGAAACCCGCGCCGGATTTCTCTACAGTAACTTGACCAGAATACCCCCCATCAAAGTATTTGGTAATCGCCAGGCTAATGTTGTCCTCGATCCTCTGACGGAACGATTCGCCGATATCCATATGTTTACCAGATACACGCACACTCATGGAATTTTTCCTTTTTCAGTGATTTGCGCATACCAGCTTACGTCAAGGAAGACGCTCATCCAAGCGTTTCGAAACACTTTAAGTGTCATTCCGGACTGGCGCCCCAGCGACGTGGTCAATTTAGCGTTGATGGGCCCTCAGCCATCTGTGCGGCGAGCTTCTAGCTGTGGTGGGGGCAAGAGTCAAACAACATTATTATCATTTTGAAATATATGAATATTTCGTTACGCCGTCGCAACTTTTGCCATGGCTTTTTTCTCTCTTCGTCTCTGGACGGAGGAGGGAATATTCATCGCTTCACGATATTTTGCGACCGTTCGCCGCGCCAGTTCGACGCCGGTTTTCTTGAGATTGTCGACAATATCATCATCTGAAAGAACACTGTCGGGCGCTTCCTGCGCAATCATAATCTTGATGCGATGGCGCACCGCCTCGGCCGAATGGCTGTCTCCACCCTCGACCGCGCCAATCGAAACGCTGAAGAAATATTTGAGCTCAAAAAGTCCACGCGGCGTCAGCATGTATTTTCGCGATGTGACGCGGCTGACGGTGGACTCATGCATCTTGATCGCATCGGCAACCTGCTTGAGGTTGAGCGGGCGAAGATGATCGACGCCATGGAGCAGAAAGGCATCCTGCTGGCGCACGATTTCGTTGGCCACCTTCATGATGGTTCTGGCGCGCTGGTCAAGGCTGCGGGTCAGCCAGCTGGCCGTCTGCATGCATTCGGACAGAAACTCCTCATCTTCGCCCTTGCGCGCCTTGACCTTGGACACTTCAGAAAAATAGGTGTGATTGACCAGCACGCGCGGCAAGGTTTCCGGGTTGAGTTCGATCAACCAGCCGCCATCGCTTGAGGGACGCACGATGATGTCGGGAATGATTGTATCGGCATTACCCGTTTCAAAGCCAGCGCCGGGACGCGGATTGAGCGACCTGATCTCGGCCAGCATGTCGAGAAGATCGTCTTCGCCCACGCCGCACAGGCGCTTGAGGGAGACGAAATCGCGCTTGGCGAGAAGCTCGAGATTGCCGACAAATGCCTTCATCGCCGGGTCGAGACGATCCTGCTGGGCAAGCTGAATGGAAAGGCACTCGCTGAGGGAGCGCGCAAAAATACCGGGTGGATCGAGGGTTTGTAACGCCTTCAGCACCGTCTCGATCTCGACCCTGGATGTGTTCAGGCGCTCTGAAATATCGTCCAGCGCATCGGCTGCGAGGTAGCCGGTCTCATCGAGATAATCCAGCAGCGCATCGGCAATGATACGCTCCCGCGGGAGCGATACGGTAAAGGGAAGCTGTTGGCCGATATGGTCTCGCAGGCTGGGTTTGCTCGCGACGAAATCATCCAGATCGTAGGATTCGCCCGCTTCGGCGCCCGGCATGGACTTCCACTGGCCGACAAGCTCTGGCGCATCAGCCTTGGCAGGGGCGGTGTCATCCTGAAAGACGTTTTCGAAATTGGTATCGAGCTGTTCGTTCAGCGTGCTGGCGCGATCCCCATACCATTCCTCCGTATCATGGGAGGCCTCGGAAACCGGCTCGGGCGGTTCGGGATGACGATCAAAGCCATCATCGGGCGCGGCTGTGACCAAATCCGTATCATTTGCCACTATTTCCAGCAGAGGATTCTTTTCGGCTTCCTGGGCAATGAATTGCGTCAGCTCAATATGCGTCATCTGAAGCAGTTGAATGGACTGCATCAGTTGTGGGGTCATGACCAGAGACTGGTTTTGACGCAACAAAAGACTGGCGGACAAGGCCATGGCGGACGCTAAACTCCCATAAACCCCTTCGTCGCCGACTTTTTTAAAAAAGTTTGGGCAGCGAAGTCTGACTTGGCCCAAAAATTGCTTTTTATTCTTGTTTGGTCAAGCTCACTTGGGGGCAGGGATAAAGAATCTTTGGCCCGGTGACGCTGGCTGCGTCACTTTTATGGGCCTATCCGTCAAAGGCTGAAGTTGTTGCCGAGATAGAGGCGGCGGACTTCCGCGTTGTCGACGATTTCCGAGGCCCGGCCATGGGTCAGAACCTCACCCGCATGGATGATGTAGGCGCGGTCAATCAGCCCGAGCGTTTCACGCACATTGTGGTCGGTGATGAGAACGCCGATGCCACGCGCCGTCAGGTGGCGCACGAGATTCTGGATATCGCTGACCGAGATCGGGTCAACGCCCGCAAAGGGCTCATCCAGCAACATGAAGGTCGGGTCTGTCGCCAGAGCTCGGGCAATTTCAAGACGGCGCCGCTCGCCGCCGGACAGGGCGACGGCTGGAGATTTGCGCAGGTTCGAGATGTGAAACTCTTCCAGAAGTTCATCGAGCTTGCGATTGCGCTTCGTCTCGTCGCGCTCATGCACTTCCAGAACCGCACGGATATTGTCTTCGACGCTCAAGCCACGAAAGATCGAAGCTTCTTGCGGAAGATAGCCGACACCCAGACGCGAGCGGCGATACATCGGCATGGACGTGACGTCATTGCCATTGATGGCGATCTTCCCGGCATCGACAGGAACGAGGCCCGTGATCATGTAGAAGCATGTCGTCTTGCCAGCGCCGTTGGGGCCAAGCAGGCCCACGGCTTCTCCGCGACGAACGACGAGAGAGACGCCATTGACAACGCGGCGCGTGTTGTAGGTCTTGGTCAGGCCTTGGGCAATCAATGTGCCCTCATAGCGCGCTTTGTCCGCGGACATGCTGTCCGTTTCCGATGCGCGCGCAGAGCCTGCGCCAAAAAGCTTTGAGATGGACTGGATTTTCACGGGGTAAAGACTACTGCTTTTTCTGTGATTTAGGATCGAGCATAATTCGAACCGGTCCGCCACAGCTTTCCAGCTTCGCTTCGCCTGTGTTCATCAGCACGGTCAACTTGCAACCGGTAAAGACGTTCGTGTCCTGCGACAGAACCACCTGCTTGCCCGACAGAATAAACGTCTGCGCTGCCATGTCGAACTCACCCTTGTCGGCGGTCGCTTTTTGCGTGCCAGACGTCAGGTATACGGAGTTGTCTACGAAAATCTTGTCGATATCTGCACCACCGCTGGTGATGGAAGAGCTTGCAGCACCGCCCTCTGACTGGCTCTTGTAGAGCACGGTCATCTTGCCAGCCTGCAGGGTCGTCGTGCCCTGCACAACCTTAACATTGCCGGTGAAATAAGCCTTGCGCTCCTGGTCCCGAACTTCAAGCTGATCGCTTTCGATGGCGATTGGCTGATCGTTGGAAAGCTTCAGGCCCTCCATGCTGGTCGCGGTCTGCGCGGCTGCGGTGCCAGCAAGGCATGAAAGAGCAACAGCTGCGAAGCAGGCGGTGTTGGCGTAGCGGGTTGTGCGCAAAATCTGCATCATTTGTGTCGGGCTCTCACTTGCCGGCGTTCTGAATGGTCGATGCAGCTATACGAGCTCGTACCTGCCCCGTAAATGTAATCGTTTTACCATTATCTGCAATGCGTAAACTTTCCGCATTGATCGACCCTTCCTTGGTCTTGATGGCAACGGGTTTGTCCGTATCCATCGTTCCGGCCTTCAGGTCGACATTTGCAGACTGGAATTTCGCTTGTAATCCATTGCTCAGATTGATGTCAAAGGGGGCCGTCATCTGCAACCGGTTCGTTGCGCGATCAAACAGGCCTTCCTGCGCCACCACCTGCGCCACGATGTCATTCATCGGCACTGCCGCCAGCACTTTTTCAAGCGTCATAAGGTTTGGGCTGTCAATATCCTGCAGCGCTCTTTCGGCATTCATCGAATAGTCGAAGCCCTGATTGTTGCGGCCTGCAAGGGCGGGCTTTTCCATGACGATCTTGCCGTCCTCGACCTTCGAGCTTTCAAGCGTTACCTCGTCCGGCACCCAGGTTCGGATCAGAGAAACCGCAATGAAGGACAGCGATATGATGGCCGCACCGAGTGGAAGAATGACCTTGAGCCTTCGCACCCGCGCAGAGTGGCGCACCGCCTTGATATAGGCGTTCTCCTGTCCGTGGGACAGCGCAAGACTGGGGCTGGGTTGGCTTAGTCGCTCAAGCATTCTGAAGGATCCGGGGGTCAAGACTGTCGCATCATCAGGTTGAAGCGACCTTACTCACTCTAACATTGGGTCTGGCGCGAGGCCATGCCCTGCCAATATGGTTTTTCTCTGCAGTATCGCAAGGGTTACGTTATTTTTCTCAAAAGGATGCTTTCCCGTTTGTTTCCTTGCAAGAGGTGGCTACAAGGCTCATATGGCGAAGTTGAAGCGCTGTGGCGAGTGTTGGGCGAAAGGAAGCACATGGATCAGATGGCAATCGCAGACCGCAGACAATTGCGGCGCAAGCTGACCTTCTGGCGCGTCGCTGCCGTTTTCCTTCTGGTGGTCGGTGCCTTTGCACTCTACCGTTTTGCCCTGACGCCTCCGCAGCAGAGCGCCCGCCCGCACCTTGCGCGCATCGAGATTACGGGCCTGATCCAGGACGATACCGAGTTGCTGGAGCGGCTGAAGAAGATTGAAGAGAGCGACAGCGCCAAGGGGCTGATCGTTTCCATCTCCTCGCCCGGCGGGACCACCTATGGCGGCGAGCGCATTTTCAAGGCGATCCGCGCCATTGCCGAAAAGAAGCCGGTCGTCTCGGATGTGCGCACTCTGGCCGCCTCCGCTGGCTATATGATCGCGGCGGCTGGCGATACGATCATCGCAGGTGACACGTCGATCACCGGTTCCATCGGCGTCATCTTCCAGTATCCGCAGGTCGGACCATTGCTTGAAAAGCTTGGCGTCTCGCTGCAGGAAATCAAATCCTCGCCGATGAAGGCCGAGCCATCGCCTTTCCATGAACCGCCGGAAGAATCCAAGACCATGATCCGCAATATGGTCATGGACAGCTATGGCTGGTTCGTTGATCTGGTGGCCGACCGCCGCAAGCTGCCGCGCGATGAGGTTTTGAAGCTTGCCGATGGCTCGATCTTCACCGGACGACAGGCCCTTGCCGTCAAACTCATAGACACATTGGGTGGCGAAAAGGAAATTCGCGCCTATTTCGATGGCCGCGATGTTGCCAAGGATCTGCCCATCGTCGAATGGACCGCGCCTTCCCAGCGTTCGCCCTTGGCGCTCTTCAGCATCGCTGGCCTTGCAAAAATGCTGGGCTATGATGAATTTCTGCCATTTAACGTGCCGCGCCAACTGGGAGCCGACAAGTTGTTTCTTGACGGTCTTGTCTCTGTTTGGCAGGTTAGAGAACGTTAAAAATCCAATCCTTTCAGGGGGCAACCGTGATTAAGTCTGAACTGGTGCAGATCGTGGCTGCGCACAACCCGCACCTTTACCATCGCGACGTCGAAAATATCGTCAACGCCGTTCTGGATGAAATCACGGATGCGCTCGCTGCCGGCAACCGCGTGGAGCTTCGCGGCTTCGGCGCTTTTTCCGTCAAGAACCGTCCTTCACGCTCCGGGCGCAACCCGCGCACGGGTGAATCGGTTTTCGTCGAGGAAAAGTGGGTTCCCTTCTTCAAGACCGGCAAGGAACTGCGTGAGCGGCTCAACCCGGGCATGAGCGACGTCGAAGACGAAGACTGAGGCGGGATCCGCAATGCAATCGGTCAGCAACGGTTGAGCCGGAGCAATCGGCGTCCTATGTGATGTCCATGCAGTCTGAAGGCCCCTAAAGACGGAGTATCGTTGGATGCCCAAAAAGATCATCAACCTTCTGGTTCTCGTGCCGCTCGCCATCATTCTGGTGGTCTTGTGTGTGGCCAACCGGCAATCTGTGACGCTGGCGCTCAATCCCTTCAAGCCGGACGATGTGCTGATGTCATTCTCGGCGCCATTTTTCGTATTCATCTTCCTGTCGCTCATTCTGGGTGTGGTGCTGGGCTCTCTGGTCACCTGGTTTTCTCAGGGCAAGTACCGCAAGCGGGCGCGCACCGAAGCCAAGGAAGCGGTGCGCTGGCACGATGAGGCCAATCGTCACAAGGCGGCTGCCAATGCGGTTGTTGTCAGCACGCCAACCAGCGCGCAGATCGCCGCCAAGTAAAATTCCGCGTGAAGCGATACGGGTTTCAGCCGCAGCCCTTTGATAATGGCGCGCCTTGATGATATTCGCTGTCGCATGAGATGCGGTCAGACCTGGAAAGAACCCCGTTGAAGAAAAAAGAAAACCGCCCGGGCGCCAAGCAGCGCGCGGGACAGGAACCTCGAAACAAAAGTGCTGCCAAGCCCGCTCGGCCCAAAAATGCCGAGACGCGGACGCGCACGCCTGATTACGTTCGCTCGGCCGGAGCCCCGCCGGTAAAGGCTGGCCCAAGGGACGCGCCGAAGGATGCCTCAAAGGCAAAAGCCAGACCGCAGGCGGCTGAGGCTGAACAGGTTCCGCCGCGTCCCCTGAAGGACCGCACCGGCGCTCTGCCTGCCGAAAATGTCCCCGTTATTCTGGAATCGCTTGGCGCGGGTGACTTCCACCTCATCGACAGCGGCAATGCGCTCAAGCTCGAGCAATATGGCCAGTACCGTATCGTGCGGCCGGAAGCGCAGGCCTTGTGGCGACCAACCTTGCCGCAGCGCGTGTGGGATAATGCCGATTCCATCTTCTCTGGTGATACGGATGAGGACGGCATGGGACGCTGGCGCTTTCCCAAGGAGCCGCTTGGAGAAACATGGCCGCTGTCCCTTCTCGGCGTGAATTTTCTGGGCCGCTTTACCGCCTTCCGCCACGTCGGTGTCTTCCCGGAACAGATCGTTCACTGGGAATGGCTGAAGGCTAAGATTGAAGCATCTGACCGGCCGCTTAAAGTTCTGAACCTGTTTGGCTATACCGGTGTTGCCTCGCTGGTGGCGGCTGCTGCCGGTGCGGAAGTGACCCATGTGGATGCCTCCAAGAAGGCAATCGGCTGGGCGCGGGAAAATCAGGCGCTGGCGGGTCTCGAAAATGCGCCAATCCGCTGGATCTGCGAAGATGCGATGAAATTCATTCTGCGCGAAGAACGGCGCGGCAACACCTACGACATCATTCTCACCGATCCGCCGAAATTCGGTCGCGGAACCCATGGCGAAATCTGGGAACTGTTCGACCACCTGCCGTTAATGCTGGATGTGTGCCGCGAAATCCTGTCGCCGAATGCGCTGGGACTTGTGCTGACGGCCTATTCCATCCGCGCCAGTTTCTATTCGATGCATGAACTGATGCGCGAAACCATGCGCGGCGCGGGCGGTGAAGTATCCTCCGGCGAACTCGTGATCCGCGAAGCTGGCCTTGATGGCAAGACGCAAGGGCGCGCCCTTTCCACCTCACTCTTTAGCCGTTGGGTGCCAAAATGAACGATGAGCGCCGTGAAAACAGACCGGGCCGGGTAGGGCAGGTCAAGGAGGTCACCAGCCTCTCCAATCCTATTATTAAGGACATCAAGAACCTGACCCAGAAGAAGGGGCGGGAAGAAACTGGCACCTTCATGGCCGAAGGTCTGAAGCTGGTCATCGATGCGCTGGAGCTGGGCTGGACGATCCGCACGCTGGTTTACGCCAAGAATGCAAAGGGCAAGTCGCTGGTTGAGCAGGTTGCGACAAAGACCGTTGCGTCCGGTGGCCTTGTGCTTGAGGTCACCGAAAAAATCCTGTCGTCCATCACCCGTCGCGATAATCCGCAGATGGTGGTGGGGATTTTCGATCAGAAATGGACTAACCTCCGGGATATCCAGCCGGAAAGCGGCCAGACCTATATCGCGCTGGATCGAGTACGCGATCCCGGCAATCTCGGCACCATCATCCGCACGGCGGATGCGGCAGGCGCTTCCGGCGTGATCCTGATAGGCGATTGCACCGATCCGTTTTCGCTCGAAACAGTGCGCGCCACCATGGGCTCGGTCTTTGCGATTTCGGTGGCGCATGCAACCGTCGAGGAATTTCTGAGCTGGAAAAAATCAGCCGGTGTCAGTGTTGTGGCGACCCATCTGGCCGGTTCGGTCGATTACAGAACCATCGACTATAAGAAGAGACCTACGGTGCTTTTGATGGGCAATGAGCAGGGCGGCCTGCCACCAGAGCTTGCCTCGAAGGCCGATCAACTGGCGCGCATTCCCCAGCAGGGCCGTGCCGATTCGCTCAATCTGGCGATTGCGACCGGTGTCATGCTGTTTGAAGCCCGCCGCCACCTTCTCGAACTTGCACCGGTGACATGATGGAAATAACAAAGCCCGCTTTGTTCTCAAGACTGGTTCCGGCTGTGTCGCTGATCGTGATCGCGCTGATCCTTGATCAGGTCATCAAGATTATGGTCGAAACCTATCTCCCCTTGCAGGAAATGGTGCCGGTCGTGCCGTTTCTGGCGCTATACCGCACCTATAATCTCGGCGTTGCCTTCTCGATGCTGGCTGACATGGAAGGCTGGTTCATCGTCACTATGCGCCTTGTCATCGTCGGCTTCGTCATATGGCTGTGGCGCAAGACTGACGCCGACCGCACCTTTGCCCATCTCGGTTTCGCGCTGATCATTGCCGGAGCGGCGGGCAATATCTTTGACCGTTTTCTCTATGGCCATGTGATCGATTATATTCTGTTTCATACGCAGACATGGTCCTTTGCGGTGTTTAATCTGGCGGATTCTTTCATCACCATCGGCGCGGCCTGCGTTATTCTGGATGAAATTCTTCACGCCCGGGCGAAGAAAAGCTAAAACTTTAATCTTCCTGCCAAGCCAATCCAAACAGCTTCCATGTTAGCACCGCTTGCATGAGCGAATTGGCAATACTGAAAGACCGGCTGTCCGAAACATTCGGTTCCGTTGAGGCGGATGAGGGACTGACCATAGCGTCGGCCGTTCCCGCCCGTGCGGAACGGCTGAGATCACCCCTTTATATCCGTTTGCTCCGCGCAATGACGCTGTTCACAGCCGGTTGCGGTTTTGCCTTCGCTAGCGCCGTCTATCTCGGCGGCAACGCTGCGCTCTACATGGCGGCGGTCTCGGTGGCGATCTGCGTGTTCTGCGCCGTCTACATGATGGTCCGCTCTTCCATGCTGCGCCAGGCATCCATGCAGCACGCCAATCTCCTCGATGCGCGCCACCGCCAGAACGCGGCCTTGATGGCGGAAATCCATGAGGCGATGGGCGACATTGTCGTGACACGCGATATGGACCGGCGCATCGTTAACGCCAACGTCGCCTTTTGCGAAATGACTGGCTGCGCGGAACCCTTCGGCAAGACCTGTGAGGAAATCGGCATCGCATTCCGCCCTGGTGGCAAGGCCCATTGCTATGATGTGGAAATTGCCACGCCCTACGGCCAGCGCATTTTCACATGGCATGATGTGGTGGCCAATGATCCGGCCAGCAGCCGTCTGGTCATTTCCAGCCTTGCGCGTGATGTGACCGATGAGCGCGCAGCGCTCAGAACCCGCGAAGACGCAAGACTGCGGGCTGAAAACGCCAATGCCGCAAAGGGCCGCCTTTTGGCCACCGTCAGCCATGAAATTCGCCTACCATTATCGGGCATTCTCGGCATGAACCATCTGCTGTCGCAGACGAAGCTAACGCAGGAGCAGCGCAATTATCTGGATGGCATGCGTCAATCCGGGCAGTCTCTGGTGCAACTCGTTGAAGACCTGCTGGATTTTTCCACCATGGAGGCCGGGCGGTTCAGGCTCAATCCGAGAGCGGAAAACCTGCGCCAGTTGATCGAGAGTGTGGTGGAAATGCTGGCTCACCGCGCCCATGAAAAAGGCATCGAGATCGCCTCTATCATCGCGGCAGACGTGCCGGATTGCCTCGATTTTGATCCGGCGCGGCTGCGCCAGGTGCTGTTCAATCTCATCGGAAATGCGGTGAAGTTTACGACCAAAGGCGGCGTGCTGGTGCGCGCCTCAATGAGCGGCGAGACGCTGTCCATTGCGGTTCAGGATACCGGCCCCGGCATCGGCAAGGCGGAACAGGCCCGCATTTTCGGCGAGTTCGAACAGGCGGGCTCCAGATCTCAGAAAAATGCTGGCACGGGCCTGGGACTTGCCATATCCGCCCGAATTATCAGAGAGTTTGGCGGCGCACTGATGGTGGAGAGCAGGAAGGGTGAAGGCAGCGTCTTTACCGCCACATTCAAGCCCGCCTCTGCACCCGTGCTCGATATGGCACCCAGCCGCGCGGCGGCGCTTGCCAGATCCAACGTTCTTTTGCTTGCGCCAGCAGGCGTTGCCGCTGTCGCGACAGCGGATGTGATACGGGCGTTGGGAGGCACCTGCACATTGCTCTCGACACCACGACAGTTGAAGGCGCACAGGCTGCAAGCGCCTGAAGAACTGGCCGACGTCACCGATATCATCATCGACCACCGTGTGGCCGCGTCGTTCCGCGACGCTTTGAAGAGCTGGCCATCCAGAGCTGATCGGCCCGTGCGCCAGATCCTGCTCGTCAATCCGGAAGAGCGTGCTGCCCAGCCCAAGGAAGATTTCGATGCCTGGTTGATCCGTCCGCTGCGCGAAAAATCGCTGGTCGACGTTCTCTGCGGTCGCCTGCGTGGTGTTGAACGGCGCGATGCCATCAATGACAACCAGCATCCGGGCTTCGGCTTCTCATCCGCGCTCGATAAAACATCCGACGAGCTTGATGTGCTCATAGCCGAGGACGATCCTGTCAACGCCCGTATTCTGCGGGCTGTGCTGGAAAAATCCGGCTGCCGCGTGCGAATGGTCACCGATTTCAAAGCCCTGACCAATGCTTTGACCGGGGAAAGCGCATCCTTGCCCGATCTCATCATTTCCGATCTTCACATGCCTTTCGGTGATGGGCTGGAGGTGCTGCCGCGTCTCAGCGCATCCTTGAACAGTCAAAAGCGCTTGCCCATCATGGTGCTGAGCGGCGATACGACGCCGGATACACAATCATTTTTGGCAGGGGCAGGCATCAGTGCCGTGCTCGCCAAACCGGTGGAACCCAAGCGTCTAATCGAAGAAGTGCTGCGACTGTTTCCACAAAATCGCACTGGTGTTTTTTAAGCCGGAACTGTTGCCTGTTACGCGGCTAACTGTCACTGTTTTGTCGTCAAGAAGTGATTTATGACAGCCAGAACAAACACGGTGGTGGGGCGATTCTCCATGGTCACGGAAATTCTTGAACACGACATTCGCGAACGCAATGTCATCGGAAATATCGGGCCGGTTTCGCCACCGCGCAACGACGACGTGTTCGGGCGCATTGGTCCGCTGGAGACCCGGCTTGCCCGCAACGAACGCGAGATCGATGCGGCGCAACATGTCCGCTTCCGGGTCTTTGTGGAAGAAATGGGTGCGCGGCTTCCCGCAGACGCCATGCGCCGCAACCGCGATATCGATGCGTTCGATGCGGTGTGCGATCACCTTTTGGTGCTGGACAACTCGATAGAGGGTGATCCGGAAGACCAGATCGTCGGAACCTACCGGCTGCTGCGCCAGGAAACGGCCTTTGCCTATAATGGTTTTTACTCGGCCAGCGAATTCGATATCGAAGGCCTGATCGCCCGCCATCCCGGCAAACGCTTCATGGAGCTTGGCCGCTCCTGCGTGCTGCCACAATATCGCACCAAGCGAACCGTCGAATTGCTGTGGCAGGGCAACTGGGCCTATGCCGTTCGCCACCGCATGGACGCCATGATTGGCTGTGCATCCTTTCCCGGTGTCCAGCCGGAAGCCCATGCGCTGGCGCTGTCCTTCCTGCACCACACCTGCGGTGCCAAGGGCGATTGGGCGGCGCAGGCGCTGCCGGAGCTTTACCGCGAGATGGACATGATGCCGGTTGAGGCGATCAATCCGCGCAAGGCGCTTGTGGGCATGCCACCGCTCATCAAAGGATACATGCGCCTTGGTGCCATGTTCGGCTCCGGTGCCGTCGTCGACCATGCCTTCAACACGACGGATGTTCTCGTCATCCTGCCTGTTTCATCGATTGCGGGTCGCTACATCAATTATTATGGCGGCGAGGCCTATCGCTTCAACGGGTAAGATTTGAACCTTCCTGTGGGCAGGCTGCTTGAGTGTGTTGTGGTGAAGGGGTGGGACCGTTAGTCTCTGTGCTCGTTTCCCCTAGACAACAGCGATATTGTAAAGCCATTGACGGACGTTCATTCCACCGCCTCGCTCGTTTCACCGGAAAGCCGCGCATCGGCCACGCCGATGATGGAGCAATATATCGAGATCAAAGCGAACAACCCCGGTTCGCTGCTGTTCTACCGAATGGGCGATTTCTACGAGTTGTTCTTCGATGATGCGGCGGAAGCGTCCCGCGCGCTGGGCATCACGCTGACGAAACGCGGCCAGCATCTGGGACAGGACATCCCCATGTGCGGCGTGCCCGTTCATGCAGCCGATGATTACCTGCAAAAGCTCATTCTGCGTGGATATCGCGTGGCCGTGTGTGAGCAGACGGAAGATCCGTCAGAAGCCAAAAAGCGCGGCTCGAAATCCGTCGTGCGCCGGGATGTGGTGCGGCTGGTCACACCGGGAACGCTGACGGAAGAAAAGCTGCTTTCGCCCGAGGAATCCAACTATCTGATGGCGCTTGCCCGCATCAAGGGCAGTTCCGAGGCGCAGTTTGCGCTGGCCTGGATCGATATTTCCACCGGTGTCTTTCGTCTGGCCGAGACAACGCTGACGCGGCTTCTGGCCGATATCTGGCGCATTGATCCACGGGAACTGATTGTTGCCGACAGCCTGTTTCATGATGAAGAGCTGAAAGCGGTTTTTGACGTTCTGGGCCGTGTGGCCGTGCCGCAGCCTGCAGTTCTGTTTGATAGCGCAACGGCGGAAGGCCGGGTTGCCCGCTATTTCGGCGTGACCACGCTGGATGGTTTCGGCACCTTTTCCCGCGTCGAGATGGCGGCGGCTGCCGCTGCCGTTGCCTATGTCGAAAAAACCCAGATCGCCGAGCGCCCACCTCTGGCCGCGCCTGAGCGGGAAAGTGCCGCCTCGACGCTGTTCATCGACCCCGCCACACGCGCCAATCTGGAGCTGACCAAGACGCTGTCGGGCGAACGCGACGGTTCTCTGCTTCACGCCATCAACCGCACGGTGACCGGTGGCGGTGCGCGTTTGCTTGCAGAGCGGCTGATGTCGCCCCTGACGGATGCCGACAGGATCAACGCACGCCTGGATGCGATCGGCTACCTACTGGATGATGTGTCGCTATCCGATGGTTTGCGTGATGCACTGAAACAGGTGGCTGATATGCCGCGCGCGCTGTCGCGGCTGGCGCTGGACCGCGGCGGGCCGCGGGATCTTGGCGCTATCCGGCTCGGCTTATCTGCCGCAGCCAATGTTGCCGACCTTCTGGATCAGGGCCTGTTGCCGGATGAGCTGGCCGAGGCGCTTGCCGCGCTGAAGGCGCTTCCGGTACCGCTTGAGGGCATGTTGAGCGCCATGCTTGCCGATGAGTTGCCATTGCTGAAACGCGATGGTGGTTTCGTGCGGGAGGGTTCCAACAGCGAACTGGACGATATCCGGGCGCTGCGCGACCAGTCCCGCCGGGTCATCGCCGGGCTGCAACTGCAATATGCCGAAGAGACGGGCATCAAGTCGCTGAAGATCAAGCACAATAATGTGCTGGGATATTTCATCGAGGTGACAGCAGGCAATGCCGATGTGATGATGACGGGAGACGAAGCCAAGGCGCGCTTCATTCACCGCCAGACCATGGCAGGCGCGATGCGCTTTACCACCACCGAACTTGCCGATCTGGAAAGCCGCATTGCCAATGCCGCTTCGCAGGCGCTCGCCATCGAATTGCAGGCCTTCGAGCAGATGGTCCAGGCCGTGGTGTCCAATGCGGAGGCCATCAAGGCAGGCGCGCAGGCGCTGGCCAGGATCGACGTCGCCACAAGTCTTGCACATCTGGCTGCCGAACAGGCCTATTGCCGCCCTGTGGTCGATGGCTCGATGATGTTCGACATCAAGGGCGGTCGCCACCCGGTGGTGGAACAGGCGCTGCGCCGCCAGTCCTCGGGTCCGTTTATTGCCAATCATTGCGATCTCTCGGCTGTGAACGGCAATCGCAACGGCGCGATCTGGCTGCTGACCGGCCCGAATATGGGCGGTAAATCCACCTTCCTGCGCCAGAATGCGCTGATTGCCATTCTGGCCCAGATCGGCTCCTTCGTTCCGGCGGAAGCGGCCCATATCGGCATTGTCGACCGCCTGTTTTCCCGCGTGGGTGCGTCGGATGACCTTGCGCGCGGACGCTCCACCTTCATGGTGGAAATGGTGGAAACGGCTGCCATCCTCAACCAGGCCACAGACCGCTCGCTGGTTATTCTCGATGAAATCGGGCGCGGCACGGCGACCTTTGACGGTCTCTCGATTGCATGGGCGGCAGTGGAGCATCTGCATGAGGTGAACCGTTGCCGTGGATTGTTTGCCACCCACTTCCACGAATTGACGGTGCTGTCTGAAAAGCTCGGTCGTCTGTCCAACGCCACGATGAAAGTGCGCGAGTGGGAAGGTGACGTGATCTTCCTGCACGAGGTTGGCCCCGGTGCGGCCGATCGCTCCTACGGTATCCAGGTGGCAAAGCTTGCCGGCCTTCCGGCGTCGGTCGTCGAGCGCGCGCGGGCGGTTCTCAACCAGCTTGAAGATGCCGACCGCAAGAACCCGGCAAGCCAGTTGATTGATGATCTGCCGCTGTTTCAGATTGCCGTGCGGCGAGAGGAAAGCCGCAGCAACGGCAATTCCAAGGTGGATGAGGCGCTGAAGGCGCTCAACCCGGATGAGATGACCCCCCGTGAGGCGCTGGATGCGCTTTATGTGCTCAAGAAACAACTTGGCAAGGCTTGAGCCTTACAGTGCGCCTTGTGAAGGGCACTGAACTTTAGATGTGCCTGTCCATCACGCCTAAAAATCGCTATAGGCCTATGCCGAATGCATAGACCGGATGAAATGGATATCGGCATCAATGGCCATGAAAGACCTGGATTTCTCATCGATACTGGATGTTGATGCGCTGAAGCGGGAATGCCAACTCGTCTTTCAGGGCGATGGGCAGCGCGTTTCCGATGTGCGCGCCGACCTGTTGCCGATTTTCAAGAAAGCCAGTGCGCAAGGCCGGGAAAAAGCGCGTGAATTGCTGGATACGGAAGGCGGCGGTATCGATTGCGCGCGCCGGATTTCATGGCTTCAGGACCGCTTGATCGAAGTGCTGTTTGACCTTGCCTGTGAGCATGTCTACCCCAATGATGCGTGCCAGATCGCAATCACCGCCGTTGGCGGCTATGGCCGTGGCACGCTGGCACCGGGCTCCGATATCGACCTTCTGTTCCTGTTGCCCTCCAAAAACACCCCTGAAATGACCAAGGCCATAGAGTTTGTTCTCTATATTCTGTGGGATATCGGCTTCAAGGTTGGCCATGCCACGCGCACGGTGGATGAGTGCATTCGCCTGTCCAAGGCCGATATGACGATCCGCACAGCCATTCTTGAAATGCGCGCCATCTGCGGCAAGCAATCGCTGGCCGATGAGCTGGAGCGGCGTTTCGAAACCGAAGTCGCGGCCAGCAGCGGGCCGGAATTCATTGCAGCAAAGCTTGCCGAGCGCGACCAGCGCCACCGCAAGGCAGGCGATACGCGCTATCTGGTTGAGCCGAATGTGAAGGAAGGCAAGGGCGGTTTGCGCGACCTGCACACGCTGTTCTGGATTGCCAAATATTACTATCACGTCCGCGACACGGCAGAACTCGTCAAGCTGGGCGTCATTTCAAAGCGTGAGCTCAAACTCTTCGAAAAGGCCGATGACTTTCTCTGGACCGTGCGTTGCCAGATGCATTTCATCACTGGCAAGGCGGAAGAACGACTATCGTTCGACATTCAGCGTGAGATTTCAGCCGCACTGAATTACCAGCCGCGCCCCGGCCTGTCTGCCGTTGAACGCTTCATGAAGCATTACTTCCTTGTGGCCAAGGACGTGGGAGACCTGACCCGCATTCTGTGTGCAGCACTTGAAGACAGGCAGGCCAAGGATGTGCCCGGCCTTTCGGGCGTCTTCAGCCGCTTTGCCCACCGGCTGCGCAAGATCCCCGGTTCCGATGAATTCGTGGAAGATCGTGGCCGCATTGCGCTGGCCAATGCCGATGTGTTTCGCAATGACCCTGTCAGCATCATCAGGCTGTTCCATGTGGCTGACATCAACAATCTCGAACTGCATCCGGATGCGTTGCGTGTCGTGACCCGGTCCATGGCCTTGATCAACCATGAACTGCGCGAAAGCGAAGAGGCCAATCGCCTGTTTCTTTCCATCCTGACATCAAGGCGTGATCCAGCCTTGACCCTGCGCCGGATGAACGAGGCGGGCGTTCTGGGCAAGTTCATGCCGGAATTCGGCAAGATCGTCGCGATGATGCAGTTCAACATGTATCACCACTATACGGTGGATGAGCATCTGATCCGCTCAGTGGCGGTTCTGTCGGAAATCGAAAAGGGGCATGCGGTCGATACCCACCCGCTGGTCAACCAGCTGATGCCGGCGATTGAAGACCGCGAGGTGCTCTATGTGGCGGTGTTGCTGCATGATGTGGCCAAGGGTCGGCAGGAGGATCACTCCATTGCCGGTGCGCGGGTGGCGCGCAAACTGTGCCAGCGCTTCCGCCTTTCCAGCAAGCAGACCGAAACGGTGGTCTGGCTTATCGAGCAGCATCTGCTGATGTCGATGGTGGCGCAGACCCGCGACCTGCACGACCGCAAGACGATCACCGACTTTTCCGACAAGGTGCAGTCGATGGAGCGGCTCAAAATGCTGCTGATCCTAACCGTCTGCGATATCAGGGCCGTGGGGCCTGATGTGTGGAACGGCTGGAAGGGCCAGCTTTTGCGCACACTCTACTATGAAACCGAGCTGTTGCTGTCAGGTGGCTTTTCGGAAACATCGCGCAAGGAGCGCGCCAAGGTCGCCCGTCAGGCGCTGTACGATTCGCTGACCGATTGGGGCCAGAAGGCACGGCGCAAATATACCGGCCTGCATTACGAGCCCTATCTTCTGTCTGTTGATCTCAACGACCAGATCCGCCATACGCGCTTTCTGCGCGAAACGGACAAGCAGGAAAAAGCACTGTCCACCATGGTGCGAACCCACTCGTTCCACGCCATCACTGAAATCACCGTTCTGGCTCCCGACCATCCACGCCTTCTGTCCATCATAACAGGGGCCTGTGCCGCTGCCGGTGCCAACATTGCCGATGCGCAGATCTTCACCACCTCGGACGGGCGTGCGCTTGATACGATCCTCATCAACCGCGAATTCCCCATCGATGAGGATGAGACCCGCCGCGCCAACACCATCGGCAAGATGATCGAGGAGGTTCTGGCAGGCAAAAAGGGCATTCCGGAAATCATCGCCACGCGCACCAAAAGCCGCAAGAAGAGCAAGACCTTCAACATTCCGCCCTCGGTCACCATCTCCAACGGCCTTTCCAACAAGTTTTCGGTGATCGAGGTGGAATGCCTCGACAGGCCCGGCCTGTTGGCGGATATGACGGCGGTTCTGGCCGATCTGTCGCTCGACATCACCTCTGCCCGCATCACCACCTTCGGCGAGAAGGTCATCGATACATTCTATGTGACCGATCTCTTCGGCCAGAAGGTGATGACCGACAACCGCCAGGCCAGCATCGCCTCACGCCTGAAAGCCGTGATGGCCGAGCAGGAAGACGAACTGCGCGACCGTATGCCATCGGGCATCATCGCCCATCCCGATGTCGCGGCTCTGCCCGCTGCACGCACCGCGAAGGCTTGACGACACAATGGGATTGATCGCGAAATTCGCAACCGTCGGCTTTGCTACACTCGGTAGCCGGCTATTTGGCTTCGGGCGTGAGATGCTGATGGCCGCAGCCGTGGGCACGGGGCCGGTGGCGGATGCCTTCAATGCGGCATTCCGTTTTCCCAACACGTTCCGCCGCCTCTTTGCCGAGGGCGCCTTCAACTCAGCCTTCGTGCCACTCTTTGCCAAGGAAATCGAAGCAAACGGCATGGAAGGCGCCAAGCGCTTTTCGGAAGAGGTTTTCGGCGTTCTCTTTACCGTGCTGATGGTGCTGACGATCCTCATGGAAGTGTCGATGCCGTTCATTGTGCGCACGGTGATCGCGCCAGGCTTTGTCGATGATCCCACAAAATTCGATAACACCGTTCGCCTCGCAACGATCATGTTCCCCTATCTTGCCTGCATGTCGCTGGCGGCGATGATGGGCGGCATGCTGAACTCGCTGCATCGCTATTTCGCGGCAGCCATTGCGCCTGTTTTCCTCAATATCATCCTTATCGGCGTGCTGGGTTTTGCCTGGTGGAAGAATTATGACCCGTTGCAGGTGGGCTTCGCGCTCTCCTGGGGTGTCATGGCGGCTGGTTTCGTGCAACTGGCCATCGTCTGGCTTGCGGTGCGCAATGCCGGTATCAAGATCGGCTTTCGACGTCCGCGCATGACCGGCAACGTCAAGCGCCTGCTGGTGCTGGCCTTTCCCGCAGCCATCACCGGCGGCATTACGCAGATCAACCTGTTGATCAACACCAACATCGCATCCGGCAAGGATGGCGTCATCTCGTCGATGGCCTATGCGGACCGCATCTATCAGCTGCCGCTGGGTGTTGTCGGCATTGCTGTGGCGACGGTGCTGTTGCCGGAGCTTGCCCGCGCATTGCGTGGCGGGCATCAGGTGGAAGCGGCCAATCTGCAAAACCGCTCCGTCGAATTCGTGATGTTCCTGACGCTGCCTGCCGCCGCCGCCCTGCTGGTCATGGCCGAGCCCATCGTGCGCTTCCTCTATGAGCGCGGCAACTTCTCCGCATCCGCAACCGGAACAGTAGCGGAGATCTTAGGCATTTATGGCCTTGGCCTTCCTGCCTTCGTGCTGATCAAGGCTTTCATTCCCGGTTTCTTTGCCCGCGAAGACACCCGCACTCCAATGATCTTTGCGGCCATTTCGGTTGTCGTGAACGTCTCGATGGCGCTCACCCTGTTTCCGGCCTATGGCGGCCCCGGCATTGCGACCGCCGAAATCACCGCTGGCTGGGTGAATGCGGCTCTGCTGTTCGGTATGCTTCTATGGCGCGGCCATTGGAAAATCGACCTCCCACTGTTGACCCGCATTCCCCGGCTTCTGATTGCGGCGGGACTCATGGCCTTGGCCATCCACTACGCGCTTGCCTATTTTGCATTCGAGCTGTCATCCGCCGCATCCATACCGGTCAGAGCCGGAACGCTTCTCGGCCTCGTTTTTGCCGCCGCAGTCCTTTATTTCGGACTGGCCTTTCTCTCAGGTGGAGCAAGCCTTGGCATGGTCAAGCGGGGACTGAAACGCAAGCCGAAGACCGTGGTCGAAGACAAGGAGACTTGATGGCCAGTTTTGTGTCGTCCAGACATCTCGCCCTCGTAACGCTTGTCGTTGATGACTACGACAGGGCGAAGGCTTTCTATTGCGATCTCCTGGGCTTCGACTGCGTGTCTGATGAGCCACTTCCCGACGGAAAGCGGTGGGTTGTGGTTACACCGAGGGAAACCCTTGGATTTGGGCTGCTGCTTGCGCAGGCCGATGGTCCACAACAAGATGCGGCCATCGGCAACCAGACGGGCGGGCGTGTCAGCTTCTTTCTACACACCGATGATTTTGCTGGCGATTTTGCGCTCATGACGGCAAGGGGCATCCAGTTTCTGGAGGAGCCACGCCACGAGGCATATGGCTCTGTGGCCGTCTTCGTGGATATCTACGGCAACAAATGGGATCTATTGCAGCCCGCGCGCTGAAATCACCGAAACTCCTTGATTACAGGCTGTTGCGGGTGCATAAGCGCGGCCAATTTGAAACATGAGGCAAGGCCCTCCACAAGCCTTTTCGAGGACGATCATGAACGCATTCAAGCCTTTGGTTTTCTCAGGCGTCCAGCCAACCGGAAATCTCCACCTCGGCAACTATCTCGGCGCGATCCGCAAATTCGTGGCGCTGCAGGAAGACAATGACTGCATCTATTGCGTCGTGGATATGCACGCCATTACCGCGCAACTGGTCCACAGCGATCTGAAGGCGCAGACGCGCTCGATTGCTGCGGCTTTCATTGCGGCGGGTATCGATCCGGTCAAGCACATCGTCTTCAACCAGTCTGCCGTTCCGCAGCATGCGGAACTTGCCTGGGTGTTCAACTGCGTGGCGCGCATCGGCTGGATGGAGCGCATGACGCAGTTCAAGGACAAGTCGGGCAAGAATGCCGAACAGGTTTCGCTCGGCCTGCTCGCCTATCCAAGCCTGATGGCCGCTGACATTCTGGTCTATCGCGCAACCCACGTTCCCGTGGGCGACGACCAGAAACAGCATCTTGAACTGGCACGCGACATCGCCCAGAAGTTCAATATCGATTTCAGCGACAACATCAAAAATGCAAACCTCGGCATCGACATCACCGTCGGTAACGAGCCGGTTCATGCCTATTTCCCGATGGTGGAGCCACTGATCGGTGGCCCGGCCCCGCGTGTTATGTCGCTCAAGGACGGCACGAAGAAAATGTCGAAGTCCGATCCGTCAGACCTGTCGCGCATCAATCTGATGGATGATGTCGATACGCTTTCGCGAAAGATCAAGAAGGCGAAGACGGACCCTGATGCTTTGCCGAGCGAAGTCGAGGGCCTGAAGGGCCGTGCGGAGGCCGAGAACCTTGTCGGTATTTATGCAGCCCTGTCCGACAAAACGAAGGCTGATGTTCTCACCGAATTTGGCGGGCAGCAATTTTCCGCCTTCAAGCCAGCCCTTGTCGATCTGGCCGTGAACGTACTCGCCCCGATCAACAGCGAGATGCGCCGCCTTCTGGATGATGTGAGCCACATTGACGCGATCCTCAAGCAGGGTGGCGAACGGGCAGGGGTTATTGCAGAAAAAACGATGAATGAAGTGCGCGACATCATCGGTTTCCTTCGCTAAGGCGAAGATCATTTCCCGTCTGTCGAAGCATTTTTAATCGCGGGAATTTGATATAAAGTCCGCCCGGGGCGTCGGGCGGCTTTGCCGTGACGGGGGAAACAGGAGTAGGCAATGGTATCGAAACGGCTTTCGCGTCTCGAAGGACACCGCCGGAAATTTCTGGTGGTCATCGACGGGACGCCAGAATGCGAAAGGGCCGTCCATTATGCCGGTCGCCGCGCAAAGAATTCCAACGGCGCTCTGGTGCTTCTCTATGTGATCCCGGAAGGTGACTTCCAGCAGTGGCTCGGCGTAGAGCAGATCATGCGCGCCGAGGCCCGTGAGGAAGCCGAGGCATCGCTGGCGAAAGTTGCGCAGAAGGTGCGCGAAAATGTGGGGCTGGAGCCCGAAGCTGTCATTCGCGAGGGCAGTGCGGCCGAACAGATCCACGGGCTGATCGAAGAAGACCGTGATATCGCCATCCTCGTTCTGGCATCAGGTTCGACAAAGGAAGGCCCAGGACCGCTGGTTTCGTCCATTGCCGGGCGCGGAACGGCGTTCCCCATCCCCGTCACGGTTCTGCCGGACAGTTTGACGGATGAGGAAATCGACGCGCTTTGCTGAGAAAGTGCCCGCCAGCCTGAAACAAGAGATGCTTATTTCTTGAATGGGTTTATCATGTCAGGACTTGAAGTCAGGCTTCGTCCGGCATACTTTGGAAGTATTCTAAATTCCGGGATAGCCAACGCTTGTCCCGTAGGAGATCGACATGTTCATTCAAACGGAATCCACACCGAACCCAGCCACCTTGAAGTTTCTTCCGGGCAAGGTTGTTCTTGAGAGCGGAACGGCGGAATTCCTGAATGCCGCGCAGGCGCAAGCCTCGCCACTGGCCTCGGTGCTGTTTGAAATTCCCGGCGTTACCGGCGTTTATTACGGCTTCGACTTCATCACCGTCAGCAAGGATGGTGCCGAGTGGCAGCATTTGAAACCAGCGATTCTCGGTTCAATCATGGAGCACTTCATGTCCGGTCGCCCGTTGATGGGCACGGCGGTTGCGGCTGAGATTTCCGATGAGGAAGAAGAATTCTTCGAGGCTGGCGATGAGACCATTGTCGCCACGATCAAGGAACTGCTGGAAACCCGCGTCCGCCCTGCCGTTGCGCAGGATGGTGGCGATATCACCTTCCGCGGTTTTCGCGATGGAACCGTGTTCCTTAATATGAAGGGTGCATGCTCCGGTTGCCCGTCCTCCACGGCAACGCTGAAGCACGGTGTTCAGAACCTGCTGCGCCACTTCGTTCCTGAGGTGCAAGAGGTCGAGGCCGTCTAACCAGAAGCGGCTTTTCAGATGATCGTTCTTTCCATCGACACATCAGGTGTGGATTGCTCTGCCTGTCTTTATGACAGCGCTGACGACGTCGTGCTGGGTGAAGTGACCCAAAACATCGGCAAGGGCCATGCGGAGCTGTTGATGGGCATCATCAACGATGCTTTAGGCCAGGCGTCCTTGACGCTTGATGCCGTGGAAAAGATCGGCGTGACCATCGGGCCGGGTTCTTTCACCGGCATTCGCGTGGGTGTCGCCGCAGCACGCGGCTTTGCCCTTTCACTCGGCGTTGAGGCCGTGGGCGTAACGACGCTGGAAACACTGGCGGCCCGTTATCTGCAAGACAATCCCGGTCTGGCCGTGGCCGTGGGGTTGGATGCCAAGCGCAATGAGGCCTATCTCCAGATGTTTGATGCGGATGGGCAACCCCTGAGCGATGCCGCGCTTCTGGATCTTGATGAGGCAAAAGCCGTGCTTGCCGATTTCAAGGGCGATATTATTGGTTCGGCCGCGCCGCTTTTTGCCGGTGCCGAAATCGGCTCCGGGCCCGATCATTTTGATATCGTGACGGTGGCCCGCATTGCAGCGAGCAAACCCCAGGGCATGCCCAAGCCCGCGCCGCTCTATCTGCGCGGACCCGATGCCAAGCCGCAGACCGGATTTGCACTGGAACGTCGCCCGGTAGCCTGATACGGGCAAGTCATGTGTAGCCGCGGATGAAACCCTGACATGTTTGACGACTATCTCAGCTGGAAACCCTATTTCGAAATTTTGGGTATGGAGCACTCCGATTGTGCTGACGTGGCCTTGCTCCATCAGGAGCGCTTCCCGCGCGCCTGGAGTGACGCGGAGTTCTCTGGCCTTCTCGGCCAATCCAGTGTTTTTGGCATGGTTGTGCGTCAGACCAATGCGTTTTTTAGCAAGCCGCTCGGCGGTTTCGTTCTGTGCCGTGAGGCGGCAGGCGAGGCGGAAATCCTGACGCTTGCTGTCAGCGAGAAGTTCGGTCGTTCTGGCCTCGGCTGGCGGCTGATGCAGTCTGTCATGCGCGAAGCGATGATGCGCGGTGCTGAGACCATGTTTCTGGAGGTTGATGGTGGCAATGTCTCGGCCATCGGCCTTTACAGGAAATTGGGCTTCAAAACCGTTGCCGAAAGACCGGCCTATTACACGGCAAAAGATGGGACAAAATCGACGGCGCTTGTCATGCAGTGTGATCTTCGCTAGTTCGTGTAAGGATTGAACGCAGCGCGTAAGCGCCATCCGAACGGAAGCATCTGAAAGCCAGACGACGTGATAGACCTTTCCAAAACCCTGGAAGAATTATGTGCCGAACGCGGTATGCGCATGACCGATCAGCGTCGTGTGATTGCGCGCGTGATCCAGGACGCCGACGATCATCCCGATGTCGAGGAGCTCTATCGCCGCTCGTCAGCGGTCGATCCCCGCATTTCGATTTCCACAGTCTATCGCACCGTCAAACTGTTCGAAGATGCCGGCATTATCGAGCGGCACGACTTTCGTGATGGCCGCTCGCGCTATGAGACGATGCCGGAAGAGCATCACGATCATCTGATCGACCTTAAGCATGGCGTGGTGATTGAGTTTCATTCGCCAGAGATCGAAGCGCTTCAGGAAAAGATCGCGCGTGAACACGGCTTCAAACTGGTGGATCACCGGCTGGAGCTTTATGGCGTTCCTCTCAAGCCTGAAGAGCGCTGAAACCCGAGGGAACCACAAGCGAATGCAGCGATGAAGTGGTTGCGGCTTATTTACCTGATCGCCGTTCTGACAGTGGCCACGCTGTTTCTGTTGCCGATACAGCTTGTTGGCCTCTGCTTCGATTGGCCAATCCGGCGTCGCCTGCCAAGAACGTGGCACAGGATTGCCTGCCACGCACTGGGCATCACCGTTCATACGCACGGGTCTGTTGAGGCTTCAAAGCCGCTGCTCCTTGTGGTCAACCACGTGTCGTGGACAGATATCATGATACTGGGCAGCGTCGCCGATGTTGCCTTCATCGCAAAGACGGAAGTGCGGGATTGGCCGGTTTTCGGGCTTCTGGCACGGCTGCAAAAAACCATCTTCATCACGCGTGAGCAAAAGCGCAGCGCCGGTGCGCAGGTCAACGAGATTGCCCAACGCATGGCAGATGATGAAATCGTCGTTCTGTTTCCCGAGGGAACGACGTCGGATGGCAACAGGCTGTTGCCGATCAAGTCCTCCCTCTTCGGCGCAGCATCGAGCGCCGCCGAGCAGGTGCCGGGGCAGATGGTCCATGTGCAGCCGGTGGCCATCGCCTATACCGGCATCAACGGCATGGCGATGGGCAGATACCACCGCAGCGTGATCGCGTGGCCGGGAACAATCGGACTGATTCCGTCGCTTTTCGCCTTGATGAAGGCGGGCGCTATCGATGTCGATGTTTCCTTTGGAGAGACCCTTGCCTTCCATCGCGGCGATAATCGCAAGGTCTTGAGTGCTAAGACAACGGCGTCGCTGAGGGAGCTGCTGAATTTCAGTTTGCGCGGCGGCTGGCGAAAGTCGCGGTGATCTCGCATTTTTCTGTTTAATGTAGCGGTTAGAATCATTAGATAACGGCCATGACCCAGGACATGATCGGCCTTGAGGCCGCCCCAAACACGCATTTCGACGGTACCAACAGCCGCAAGGTCTTCATCAAGACCTATGGCTGTCAGATGAACGTCTATGATTCCGTGCGCATGAGCGATGCTCTGACCAAGGACGGCTACGAGCCGACCGAGGACATTGACGAGGCGGATCTGGTGCTTCTCAATACCTGTCATATTCGCGAAAGGGCGGCAGAGAAGGTCTATTCCGCGCTTGGCCGATTGCGCGATATGAAAAAATCACGCGAAGAGCAGGGCCGGGAATTCGTGATCGGCGTGGCCGGTTGTGTGGCCCAGGCGGAAGGCGAGGAAATCCTGCGCCGCGCACCTGCCGTGGATGTCGTGATCGGCCCGCAGACCTATCACCGTCTGCCTGAGGCCCTGCGCCGTGTGCGCGGTGGCGAGCGCGTGATCGAAACGGATTATGCGGTCGAAGACAAATTCGAGCACCTTCCAGCGGCTGAACAGTCGAAGATCCGGGCGCGTGGCGTTACCGCCTTTCTGACGGTGCAGGAAGGCTGCGACAAGTTCTGTACCTTCTGCGTCGTGCCATACACGCGCGGGTCGGAAGTATCCCGGCCAGTGCAGCAGATCGTTGATGAAGCCAAGCGTCTGGCCGATTCCGGCGTGCGGGAAATCACGCTGCTTGGCCAGAACGTCAATGCGTGGCGATCCGCAGGACCGGATGGTCAGCAATGGGGTCTCGCCGAACTGCTCTATCGGCTCGCTGAAATTCCCGGCATTGCTCGCCTGCGCTACACCACCAGCCATCCGCGGGACATGGATGAGCGATTGATCGAGGCGCATCGTGACCTGCGCATCCTGATGCCTTATCTGCATCTTCCCGTGCAATCCGGCTCGGATCGAATTCTCAAGGCCATGAATCGTCGCCATACGGGCGATGAGTATATTAGGCTTATCGAAAAGATTCGTGGCGCCCGCCCTGATATTGCCATGTCTGGAGACTTTATTGTCGGCTTCCCAGGCGAGACGGATCGTGATTTCGAAGACACGCTGGCGATGGTGGAAGAGGTGAAATACGCGCAGGCCTTCTCGTTCAAATATTCGACACGTCCCGGTACGCCGGGTGCGGATTTGACCGATCAGGTGGCGGAAGATGTGAAGTCTGAGAGGCTCGAGCGCCTTCAGGCATTGCTTTTGAAACAACAGCATGAATTTGCCGGGTCGCTGGTCGGCAAAACCATGGATGTGTTGCTGGAGAAGCCGGGCCGCATGCCCGGTCAGTTGATCGGAAGATCTCCTTGGCTGCAATCTGTGAATCTTGATGCAAACGACATGAAAATCGGCGACATTATTCATGTACGAATCACCGCGACGGGTCCAAACAGCTTGTTTGCCGAGGTGGCATGAAGCTAGAGTGAGGGACCCACACTGATAAGAACGGGAGCCTGACCGCTTGAACGCAACCGAATTGGTATCACCCCCATCGCGCCAGCCACGCCCAGCCGCGACCGACGCCAATCACTTCGTCCTCACGTTCGAGAATAACAGGATAGCCGGAGAGCTATTCGGTCAGTTCGATCAGAACCTCAAATTGCTGGAACAGCGTTTGAACATCGACGCGCGCCCGCGTGGCAATTCTGTTGCCATCACAGGCGAGCTGGTAGCCACCAATCAGGCCCGCCGCGCTCTGGATAGCCTTTACGAGCGCCTTCAAAAAGGCGGCACCGTTGAAGTGTCCGACGTCGAAGGTGCCATCCGCATGGCCATGGCGGCTGATGATCAGCTGACCCTGCCGACGATGGAGCGCAAGGCCAAGGTTTCCATGGCCCAGATTTCCACCCGCAAGAAGACCATCGCTGCCCGCACGCCGACGCAGGATGTCTATATGCGGGCGCTGGAACGGTCGGAGCTTGTCTTCGGTGTTGGCCCCGCAGGCACCGGCAAGACCTATCTGGCCGTGGCCCATGCAGCGCAATTGCTGGAACGCGGCGTTGTGGATCGTATCATTCTGTCCCGCCCGGCTGTTGAAGCGGGCGAGCGTCTGGGCTTTTTGCCCGGCGACATGAAGGAAAAGGTCGATCCCTATCTGCGCCCGCTTTACGACGCGCTGTACGACATGATGCCGGGTGACAAGGTGGAGCGTGCCATTCAGGCGGGTGTCATCGAAATCGCGCCGCTTGCCTTCATGCGCGGACGCACACTCGCCAATGCGGTCGTCATTCTCGACGAAGCGCAGAACACGACCACGATGCAGATGAAGATGTTTCTGACGCGTCTGGGCGAAAATGGTCGCATGATCGTAACGGGCGACCCAAGCCAGGTCGACTTGCCACGCGGCATGAAATCCGGCCTCGTTGATGCCCTTCAGATTCTGACTGACGTCGAAGGTGTGTCTGTCGTTCGCTTCAAGGATGTCGACGTCGTTCGCCACCCGATGGTCGCACGCATCGTCCGCGCCTACGAAGCGCAGACCGCTGTGCCGGATGAAAGTCTGCCAAGGGGCAACTGAAGCAAGACATGACGTCACTGGATATTCAGATCAGCGTCGAAGCTGAAAAATGGCCATCGGAAGAAGAGCTTTTTGCGTTCAGCAGCCGGGTCTTGGATCTGGCTGTTGATTTTCTGAAAGCTGAAGAAGAACAGCCGTTTCCGCCTGTTCCGACCGAATTGTCGCTCGTCTTTACCGATGATGCGTCAATCCGCGAGATCAACGCGGAATGGCGCGACATGGACAAGCCCACGAATGTGCTGTCTTTTCCGGCCTATCCGCTGGAACCAGGTGGCATGCCCGGGCCGATGTTGGGCGATATCATCATCGCTTTCGAGACCGTGGAGCGTGAAGCACGCGATCTCGAAAAGAGTTTTGATGATCATTTGACCCATCTTCTGGTCCATGGATTCCTTCATCTTTTCGGCTACGACCACATCGAAACAAACGATGCGGAAGAAATGGAAGAGCTTGAGACTCGCATTTTGGCCAAGCTTGGTCTATCTGATCCTTATGCGGGCCAGGAACCGCTTTGATTTAACAGTTTGGGACCATGAGCGAACATTCGGCACGACCGCCCCTCGAGGGCAAAGACACCGGGGAACAATCCTCATCGGAGGAAGGCAGTAGTCCCTTACGTCAGGACTACCAGTCGAAACCCAGGGCAAGCATCTGGTCTCGCATCTCGCGGCTCTTGAAGCCATCGCAGGGCGAGCGTCTTCGTGAAGACATTACCGACGCATTGATGACAGACACCGAAATTGGTGCCGCATTCACGCCCGAAGAGCGAGCGATGCTCAACAATATCCTTCGGTTCCGGGAAGTGCGCGTCGAGGACATCATGATCCCGCGTGTGGATATTGATGGCCTTGATCAGGACATGACCGTTGGTGAAGCGATGATCCTGTTTGAAGAAACCGGTCGCTCGCGCATGCCTGTCTATGATGAGACGCTGGATAATCCCAAGGGCATGATCCATATTCGCGACCTGCTGGCCTTTATCGGCAAGCAGGCCCGCAACAAGCGCCGCGTCGGTTCACGGGGCGTTGCAAGCGAGGGCGTACGGGTCGCAAAGTCACCCCGCTCGAATTTTGACCTCGCCCGTGTTGATCTGGAAAAGACGCTGGCAGACGCTGGTCTGGTGCGCAAAATTCTCTTCGTGCCATCATCCATGCTGGCATCCACTTTGCTGAAAACCATGCAGGCCCAGCGCACACAGCTGGCATTGGTCATCGACGAATATGGCGGCACAGACGGTCTCGTGAGCCATGAAGATATCGTCGAGATGGTCATTGGTGACATTGACGATGAGCACGACAAGGACGAGACGATGTTCTCGCGCCTGTCGGATGGTGTGTTCATCGCTGATGCGCGCGCCGAGTTGACGGAGCTTGCCGAGGCCATCGGCCACGATTTCGACGTGCGTGAGCATATCGAAGAAATCGACACGCTGGGCGGGCTGATCTTCTTTGCGCTTGGCCGTATTCCGGTAAAGGGTGAGGTGGTTCGTGCCGTTCCCGGTTTCGAATTCCACATTCTCGACGCCGATTCTCGCCGCATCAAGGGTGTTCGTATCGTGCGCAATCAATCATCCGAAGGTGAAGATGACCAAGCGCCGGCCAATGCCGCAAGCCAGGTTGTTCTCTCTTTACCGGCACCGCAAAGCCGCTCTGACAATGCGACCGTTTGATCTCAGGCTCAAATAACGGAATATTGGAAACCCCTGACTTGTTTCCGGGGTTTTCGAAAGTGCCGCATGCCCGTTGCGGCAAGCCCTGGCCCTGGCGAGGCGGCGCGCGGTGGACGGGCGCTTTTTTTTACATTACAGCCGTAGGCGAGCGGTGTGTTTTTCCGTGGATCAACGCCTTGCGGCGCCTTCAGGCTTGGAGATGACATGGAACGGCTGGCGGGCAAGATCATGTTGAGCAATGGTTTTGGCCGGGTAGCGCTGACAACAGCCGCAGGCGCAATTGGCGCGCTGGCCCTTCCGCCCTTCGGTTTTTTTGCGGCTCTCTTTGTATCTTTCACGCTGCTTGTCTGGTTGATCGATGGCGCCACGGGCAATCCCGATGGTGGCGTGTGGTCGCGCGGCTGGAAGACATTCACCATCGGCTGGCTCTTCGGTTTGGGCTATTTCGTCGCCAGCCTGTGGTGGATGGGCAATGCGCTGCTTCTGGAAGCGGAAGAATTTGCCTGGGCCTTGCCGCTTGCCATTCTCGGCCTGCCTGCCTGTCTGGCCATTTTTTACGGACTTGCCGTGATGCTGGCCAATCTGCTTTGGTCTGATGGTTGGGGCAGGATTGCCGCGCTTGCCGCAGCCTTCGGTCTGATCGAATGGTTGCGCAGCTTCGTTCTGACCGGCTTTCCCTGGAACAGCGTCGGCTTTGGTTTGATGCCCGTGCCGTTGATGATGCAGACATCGAACCTGATCGGCATTTTCGGCATGTCGATGCTGGCAGTCTTCATTTTTGCCAGTCCGACGCTTCTGGGCACAAAAAAAGGCATGGTTCCCGGTCTGTGTATCGCCGTGGCAATGTTGGCAGGACATCTGGGCTATGGCGCCTATCGATTGAGCCAGCCGCTGGCGGTCGATAGCGATGCCTTGACGGTCAGGATCGTACAGCCTGACATCGACCAGTCCCGCAAGATGCTCAACGCCGACCGCGCCGAGATATTCAATGAACACCTGCGCCTCTCGGCTTTGCCACCAACGTCCGGGCAGAAAGTCCCAGACATCATTGTCTGGCCCGAAACATCCGTTCCTTTCATTCTCACCCAAAACCCGGACGCCCTTCAGGAAATCGCAAAGACCCTGTCTGACGGGCAGATTTTGCTGACGGGTGCCGTGCGGATGGAAGATGCAGGAGCTGGGCAGCAAACGCGTTACTACAATTCCGTCTATGCGATCGACAGCCAGGGCCAGATCATCGGCGCGACGGATAAGGTTCACCTCGTTCCGTTCGGTGAATATGTTCCGTTTGAAAATATCCTGCGCCGTTTCGGCATCGAGAATTTGATCAACCTTCCCGGCGGGTTTTCACCGGCTGCGACGCGTGAGCCGATCACGCTGCCATCGGGCAAGAAACTCTATTCGTTCATTTGCTACGAGATCATCTTCCCCGGCGAAGTACCAAAAGATATTGCGACATCGACCGCCATTCTCAATGTGACGAATGACGGTTGGTTTGGAAATACGCCGGGACCCTACCAGCATTTGCAACAGGCCCGCATCCGCGCAGTCGAGACAGGACTTCCAGTGATTCGCGCTGCCAACACCGGCGTTTCGGCAATAATAGACCCTGTGGGGCGAATTGCCGCAGGACTTGACTATGGTCAAAAAGGAATCATTGATTCCACTTTAAGTGGTGCGGCTACTGGTGTACTTATTGACGATATGCGACAAATATACTTTTGGTTGTTCTTTGCAATATTGCTCGTAATATCAGTGATTTCGCGGATAGGTTTGATGAAACGTAAGAATTGACCCAAAACCCCTAAAATTGCATAGTGAACTTGTCAGGTTGCACAACGCACATGATATATTGCGTGCGGTGACAATCCAGCAATTCAGGATTTGAACAGGCGTGTAGTCGATAAACCGAAGAACTGAATGTCAGGACCTTAATAAATGACAGAGAACAAGAAGAAGCCGAACCCGATCGACATTCACGTCGGAAGCCGCATCCGCCTTCGCCGGACCATGCTGGGTATGAGCCAGGAAAAACTCGGCGAAAGCCTTGGCATTACGTTCCAGCAAATTCAGAAATACGAAAAAGGAACGAACCGGGTTGGCGCGAGCCGTCTTCAGAATATTTCCGGTATCTTGAATGTGCCCGTGTCGTTCTTCTTTGAAGATGCGCCAGGCGATCAGGGTGTCACCCCAACTGGCATGGCGGAAGCCAGCAGCTCCAACTATGTCGTGGACTTCCTCTCTTCCTCGGAAGGCCTGCAGTTGAACCGCGCATTCGTCAAGATAACAGACCCGAAGGTGCGCCGCCGCATCGTAGATCTCGTCAAGGCCTTGGCTGCCGAAGGCGATACCGAGTAAAATCATCGGCTCAGTTGTTGCATCTCAAACGGTCCTTCGGGGCCGTTTTTTATTGGGCGGTACTGTTTCTGTTTGGGTAAGGATGATTTTAGGAATTCCGATATAAAGATATATTTATGTCGTTGTGTCCTTGTTTTTTCCACACAATTTGACTAACAAATCAGGACCGTTTCTTTGAGGGGAATCCCGCATGCGTGCCAACTACCTATTCACCAGCGAGTCCGTTGCTGAAGGTCACCCTGACAAGGTTTGTGACCGCATTTCCGATGAAATCGTTGATCTCATTTACCGCGAAGCAGCCAAGACCGGGGTTGATCCTTGGACTGTGCGCATCGCATGCGAGACGCTGGCCACAACCAACCGCGTGATTATCGCCGGTGAAGTGCGTGTTCCCGATACGCTTTTGAAGAAGGACAAGGACGGCAACGTCGTCAATGACGCAAACGGCCATCCCCTTATCAACCCCGCCAAGTTCAAGGCAGCAGCCCGCAAGGCCATCCGCGATATCGGTTACGAGCAGGACGGCTTCCATTGGAAGACCGCAAAGATTGACGTTCTGCTTCACCCGCAGTCGGCTGATATTGCGCAGGGCGTGGATAACGCATCCGACAAGCAGGGTGATGAAGGCGCTGGCGACCAGGGCATTATGTTCGGCTACGCCTGCAAGGAAACGCCTGATCTGATGCCGGCGCCGATCTATTATTCGCACCGCATCCTTCAGCTTCTGGCCACGGCGCGTAAAAGCGGCGAAGGTGAAGCTGCAAAGCTTGGTCCTGATGCCAAGAGCCAGGTAACCGTGCGTTACGTCGATGGAAAGGCGTCGGAAGCCGTTTCCATCGTCCTGTCGACGCAGCATCTGGACGCGAGCTGGGACTCCAAGAAGGTTCGCTCCGTCGTTGAGCCCTACATCCGCGAAGCATTGGGCGACCTGAAGATTGCCGATGATTGCCAGTGGTACATCAACCCGACCGGCAAGTTCGTTATTGGCGGTCCTGATGGCGACGCGGGTCTCACCGGCCGCAAGATCATCGTGGACACCTATGGTGGCGCGGCTCCCCATGGCGGCGGTGCGTTCTCCGGTAAGGACACCACAAAGGTTGACCGTTCGGCAGCCTACGCGGCACGTTACATCGCCAAGAACGTCGTTGCAGCAGGACTGGCAGATCGTTGCACGATCCAACTGTCTTACGCCATTGGCGTCGCTCAGCCTCTGTCCGTCTATGTTGATTTCCACCAGACCGGCACACTCAGCGAAGATGAAGTCGAAGCCGCGATCCGCAAGGTCATCGACCTCTCCCCATCGGGCATTCGTCGTCACCTCGACCTCAACAAGCCGATCTATGCCAAGACCTCTTCCTACGGTCATTTCGGCCGCAAGGCTGGCCGTGACGGCTCCTTCTCCTGGGAGAAGCTCGATCTGGTCAAGCCGCTCAAGGATGCTTTGAAAGCCGCATAAGGCTTGTCAATCATCGCTGATTGAGAGATACGGTTTGAAAAATCTGAAACCCGCGCGGTGCCATGGAAGGCACGGTGCGGGTTCTCCATTTGCATGAGAGTGTGGAAATGACGGAAGAACGACGCTCACGCTCAACGGAAGCGTTTTTTGGTCGGCGCAAAGGCAAGCCCCTGCGCGAGCAGCAGGCTGATTCCATCGAGAACCTCCTGCCATTGCTAAAGCTCGACCTTGCGACGCCGCCACCTCAGACACTCGCGGCACTGTTTCCGGCCGATGTGAAATCCATCCGGCTCGAAATCGGCTTTGGCGGCGGGGAGCATCTCATTCACCGCGCCGGTGAAAATCCGCATACGGGCTTTATCGGCGTCGAGCCCTTCGTCAATTCCATGGCAAAATTGCTGGGCTCGGTCCGCGAGCGGGAACTGATGAACATCCGCCTTTATGATGATGACGCGACGCAGGTGCTGGACTGGTTGCCGGATGCGTCCATTGATCACATCGATCTTCTCTATCCGGACCCATGGCCAAAGAAGAAGCACTGGAAGCGCCGTTTCGTCTCGGACGTCAATCTGGCGCGGTTTCACCGTGTGCTTAAACCCGGCGCGAAGTTCTGTTTCGCCTCCGATATCGATACCTATCTCAACTGGACACTTCAGCATTGCGCGCGCCATGGCGGTTTTGAATGGACGGCTGAGGTCTCTGCTGACTGGACGACGCCATTCGCAACATGGCCGGGCACGCGCTACGAGAACAAGGCGAAGCGCGAGGGTCGCAGCTCCGCCTATCTCACCTTTATCCGGACCTGATTGCCGATCAGATGTTCGCGTCCACCTCGGATGCGACAGGGATGGATGGCTGTGCGCCCGGACGGGTGCAGGCCAGAGAACCGGCAACGGCGGCGCGGCGCAGTGCCGCTTCAAAGTCGAGACCGGCATCGAGGCTGGCCGCGAGATAACCGCAGAAGGTATCACCAGCGCCGACCGTATCCAGGGGCTCGATCTTCAGGCCCTTTGCCTTGACCAGCTTTCCATTGCGAATGGCGATGACGCCTTCTGCACCCAGTGTGACGATGAGCGTCTGTCCGGTTTCATTGTGAAGAGAGACAAGTTCCTTTTCACGCTGTTCGGCGGAAAGATTGTCCTTGCGGATCAGAAGCTCGAACTCCGTCTCGTTGGCGATCACGATATCAGCCATGCGCGACAGGCGCTGCGCCTGCGATGTCAAAGGGGCCGTGTTGATGATGGTCGTGACGCGTTTTGCCTTGGCGGCCTTTAGCGCGGCCTCGATGGCATCTGCAGGCACCTCGAACTGTAGCATCAGAATATCGCCTGAAGCCATTTCAGAAATTGCGCGGTCTGCATCCTCAGCCGAAACTTCGCCATTGGCGGCGGGAATGACCGAAATCATGTTTTCCCCGCCTTCGCCAATCAGGATAACGGCGGTTCCGGTAGGCACAGCCACGGTCTTGATGAGCGACAGATCCGCTCTCGCATCGCGAAGAAGCGTCAAGGCGGGCGCGGCGAACGCATCATCACCAATGGCACCAGCCATCTTCACCGTGGCACCTGCGCGCCGTGCGGCCAGCGCCTGATTGGCTCCCTTGCCACCGGCGGCGGTCGAGAAGGATTTGCCGGTCACGGTCTCGCCGGGCTTTGGCAGGCGGTCGGATATGGCGACGAGGTCCATGTTGATGGAGCCGAAAACTGTGATCATGCGGGTCATTCCAAAGGGGGTAAAAACGAAGTCGAAACAGACGGCGACTTTGCCGGGTGTATCACTCGTCGTCAACCACCCTCAGCTTGGCAGCTCCGGCGCGAACCTCTGAAATGCGGCGCAGTTGCTCGGCTTCCAGATGGGCGATTTCCTTTTGCGAGGGCGCAAAATCCAGGCTCTCGATTTTGACACCGCGCGCCAGCACCTTGTCAGACGAGGTCAACATCATGTCCACATCCTTCTGCACCAGCCCGAAATGAGACTGCAATTTGCGCGTCCGCTCATCCAGTCGCCGCACATCATCCATCAACAGGGCCACTTCACCCTGAATGAGGTGGGCCTGTTCCCGCATACGCTGATCCTTCAGCACCGATTGGATGACCTGCACGGACAGCATCAGGAGGGAGGGTGATACAATGACGACGCGGGAGCGGTGCGCGCGCTGGACCAGATTTTCAAAATGCTGGTGAATATCGGCAAAGATCGATTCCGACGGCACAAAGATAAAGGCGGTGTCCTGCGTTTCACCCGAAATCAGATATTTGTCGGCGACATCACGAATATGCACTTCCATGTCCCGGCGAAACTGCTGCGTGGCGGCCCGCTTTGCCTCCGGCGAATCATCTGCTTTCAGCGCATTCCAGGCTTCGAGCGGGAATTTCGCATCGATCACCAGCGGCGGCGCATTGTTGGGCATTCTGATGGTGCAATCGGGCCGAAAGCCGTTCGAAAGCGTAGGCTGCAGGCTATAGGAGCCGGAGGGCAGCGCGTCGGCAATCAGAGCTTCCATGCGTGCCTGACCGAAGGCGCCGCGTGTCTGCTTGTTGGAAAGAATGGCCTGCAAGCCGATCACATCCTTGGCCAGATCCTGAATATTGCCCTGCGCGGCATCGATGACCGCAAGTCTTTCCTGCAACTTGCTCAGATTTTCATGCGTGGAGCGGGTCTGCTCAGTCAAGGTCGTGCCGATCCGCTGCGACATGCCGTCCAGACGGTCGTTCAGCGTCTGGCTCATTTCGTTCTGACGGGCGCTCAGGCTCTCCGTCATCGCGGCAATGCGCCCATGCAGTTCCGACTGAGTTCTTAAAAGCTCGGTGATCTCATCCCGCGACTGGTCAACCACCGGCGGCCTTCGCAAGATAAGGATCGCCGCGACAAGACATCCGACAAGGAGAAGGGCAAGCAGTGCGCCAACCGATATGTCGTTGCCACCAAGACTGAAAGCTGTCGTACCAAGTGCGTTAAAATCAATGTTCATAAGTAAATCTAACAGATTTCCCGTGATTCGTCAGATCAAAGCATGAACATTTCCACGGCGTAAATGAGTCTGCTTTTCCGTCTTTCAAGGAGCAGATGGTGCCTTCTATTTTTTGTTTCCTCGAAAGAAGAGATGCGTTATGGGGAAGCCATGACGATCAAACCTCTTATTATTTTGCCTGATCCTTTGCTGCGCCAACAATCCAAGCCCATCGAACAGGTGGATGCCGAGATCACGCGGCTGGCCGATGACATGCTGGAAACGATGTATGATGCGCCGGGCATTGGCCTTGCCGCCATTCAGATCGGTGTGCCGCGCCGCATGCTTGTCATCGATATTTCGCGTGAAGATGAGGACCGCAAGCCTGTCGTTTTCATCAATCCTGAAATCCTCACCGTGTCGGATGATGTTTCGACCTATGAGGAGGGCTGTCTTTCGATCCCCGATTATTATGCAGAGGTGGAGCGGCCCGCAGCCCTGACATTGGCTTACATCGACCGCGAGGGCAAAAAGCAGACGCTTGAGGCTGACGGTTTGCTGGCAACCTGTCTGCAACACGAAATCGACCATCTGAACGGTGTGCTGTTCATCGACCACATTTCCCGATTGAAGCGGGAAATGGTCATCAAGAAATTCACCAAAGCGGCCCGCGCAAAATTCTGATCCGCCGATCTCTTCAGATCGACGGGTACGTCTGCGGGACAGGGGGCATCCATGGCACTTCGCATCATTTTCATGGGTACACCGGACTTTTCCGTTCCCACCTTGCGCGCCCTTGTCGATGCAGGCCATGAGATCGTGGCGGTCTATACGCAGCCGCCACGTCCCGGCGGACGTCGCGGACTTGATCTGCAGAAATCACCAGTCCATCAGGCCGCCGAATTGCTCGGCATTCCGGTTCTGACACCTCTCAATTTCAAGGCAGAGGAAGACCGGGCAACGTTCAGGGACTTCAATGCCGATGTGGCGGTTGTCGTGGCCTACGGCTTGCTATTGCCGGATGCCATTTTGAGCGGCACGCGGCTGGGCTGCTATAATGGCCATGCCTCGCTCCTACCGCGCTGGCGCGGTGCCGCCCCCATTCAGCGTGCCATCATGGCAGGTGATGCAGAAACCGGCATCATGGTGATGCAGATGGAAAAGGGGCTGGACACCGGCCCTGTCGCCCTCACAGCCCGCGTCACGATTACGCCTGACATGACGGTTGGCGCGCTGCATGACAGCCTGATGCTGGCGGGTGCGCGGCTGATGCGCGATGCGATGCTGAAGCTCGAAGATGGCGATCTGCCTGTCACCCTGCAGCCAGACGAAGGTGTGGTCTACGCGGCAAAGATTGACAAGGGTGAAACCCGCATTGATTTTTCCCGCTCCAGTCAGGATGTACACAACCACATCAGGGGCCTCTCGCCCTTTCCTGGCGCATGGTTCGAAATGGATATCGGCGGCAAGGCCGAGCGGGTGAAGGTGCTGGAATCGCAGGTTGCGAGCGGCATGGGTGAGGCTGGTTCCGTTTTGGATGATGCGCTGACAATTGCCTGTGGCAGCGGTGCAGTTCGCCTTTTGCGCCTGCAAAAGGCCGGGGGCAAACCCATGCTGGCGGATGATTTTCTGCGCGGCACGAAGGTCTCTGTCGGCACGAGGCTCGGCTGATGCCACGCTTTCGCATGACCGTCGAATATGATGGTTCGCCCTATTATGGCTGGCAACGACAGACCAACGGCCCCTCCGTGCAAGGCGCGCTGGAGGCTGCGGTTTTCTCGCTGACAGAAGAAACCGTCAGCTTTCGCGGTGCTGGTCGTACCGATTCCGGCGTTCATGCCAAGGGGCAAGTCACCCATGTGGATCTGACACGGGAGTGGGAACCCTACAAGCTGCGAAATGCGCTGAACGCCCATCTGTCCATGGCGGGCGAAGCGGTCTCGATTCTTGATGTCGAGGCGGTCACAGAGGATTTCGACGCACGCTTTTCAGCCCTTCGCCGCCATTATCTGTACCGTATCATCTGCCGCAAATCGCGGCTGGCGCTTGAACACAAGCGCGCCTGGTGGGTATCGAAAGACCTTGACCATGAGGCCATGCACGCGGCAGCGCAGACTTTGGTCGGGCGACATGATTTCACGACCTTCCGCTCCGTGCACTGTCAGGCCAACAGCCCGGTGCGCACGCTTGACCGGCTGGATGTGACACGCGATGGCGACCTGATCGAGATCCGCGCTACGGCCCAAAGCTTTCTGCACAATCAGATCCGCTCCTTTGCCGGTACGCTGAAACTGGCGGGGGATGGCGGCATGACGGTGGATGATGTGAAGGCAGCCCTCGAGGCTCGGGATCGCAAGGCCTGCGGCCCTGTTGCGCCGCCCGAGGGCCTCTATTTCATGCAGGTGGATTATCCCGATGTGATACCGCCCAGAAAGCCACGACCTGAGGTTGCGGCTGACGGTGACGATCTATCGTGATCGCACCCGAGGATCAGCTCGGATAGACGCCGAGAAAACGTTGCAGTAGCTCCGAGAGAAGCATGCCGGGAATGAGCAGCGTCATGACGATCGCGGCCACCAGCACAGGCTGTTCACGCACGAAGAATTTGACGATGCGCGAGAAGCTGAACACCAGCGTCAGCAGCAGCGAGAACCACAGGATCGCAATCAGTCCCTGCAAGGAGGGGACGAGCAGCGCGATGAGGATCAGCGCCGCATAGGCATAGGAAAACGGCAGCGACAGCCAGTTGGCGACGACGATGAGCGCCGAAAACTTCTGCTTGGCGCCAAATGACATCAGCAAAAGCCCGATGAGGATCAACGGCACCATCCAGCAGATGGCCTCGACCATGGCCAACCGCACGAAGAACAGGCCGCCGGTGCCGACGCCCTTCGGCAAGACGGAAACATAGGCCTCATGCCACCAGTACCAGGATAGCGCCATGGATGGCAGGCAGAGAAGGGCGGCATAGAAGGACCGTGTCATTCCACGGTCGGTGAGGTCCAACAGACGTCCCCCGGCTGGATCGCCTAAAAACAGAAGCCACAGGCCTCTCATATAGAGCGCGACTTCACTACCCGATGGCATGGCTGAACCAGCGTTGCAGGAAGGTCTCATAGATGCGCGTCAGCGTTTCGAGATCGGCAACGGCCACGCGCTCGTCCACCATGTGCATGGTCTGGCCGACGAGGCCGAATTCCACCACCGGGCAATAATCCTTGATGAAACGCGCATCCGACGTGCCGCCAGTCGTCGATAGCTTCGGCTCATTGCCGGTGACTTCGGCCACAGCGCCTGAGAGCGATGAGATCAGGGCATTGTTGCGCGTCAGGAAGACATGAGCTGGACGATCTGCCCAGACGATATCGTATTTAACCGGCGTGCGATCCGGGCGAAGCGCGCCATCGGCGGCGGCCTCATCCAGACGGCGGATGATTTCGGCGCGGACAGTCTCGGCAGTCCACGTATCGTTGAAGCGGATATTGAAGGCAGCCGTTGCCTTGGCCGGAATGACGTTTGTTGCCGGGTTGCCGGTGTCGATGGTGGTCACTTCCAGGTTGGATGGCTGGAAATTATCGGTTCCCTGATCGAATTGCGGGTCCATCAGCGCGTGGGTGAGCTGCAACAGGCCGCGAACGGGATTGTCGGCCAGATGCGGATAGGCCGCGTGGCCCTGAACGCCATGGACGTTGATGCGACCGGACAGTGATCCGCGACGGCCGATCTTGATCATGTCGCCAAGGCGGTCGGGGTTGGTCGGTTCACCCACAACACAGGCGTCCCATGTTTCGCCCTTGGCAGCGGCCCATTCCAACAGCTTGGATGTGCCGTTGATCGATGGGCCCTCTTCGTCGCCGGTGATGAGAAAGGAAACCGACCCCTCAGGAGCACCGTGCTTTTCGATGTGGCGGGCAATCGCTGCGACGAAACAGGCGATACCGCCTTTCATATCCACAGCACCTCGGCCAAACATCTCACCATTAGCGATGTCTGCCGAAAAGGGCGGGTGGCTCCATGCCGCCTCATCGCCCACCGGCACCACATCGGTATGGCCCGCAAACATCAGATGCGGACCTTTTGTACCGATGCGGGCATAGAGGTTTTCGACGTCAGGCGTGCCATCTTCCGTCGCCATGACGCGCTCCACGGCAAAGCCCAGCGGTGTCAGCAGCGTGTCGAGCAGCGTTAGCGCTCCACCTTCTGCTGGCGTCACCGAAGGGCAACGGATGAGAGCGGCGAGATTGGCGACGGGATCGGTGGCATTCATGGGTCAGTTTACTCTTGTCAGTCGCGCAGCAACTCGTTGATACCGGTCTTGGAACGGGTCTTTTCATCGACAGTTTTGACGATGACGGCGCAATAGAGGCTTGGGCCCATCTCGCCATTCGGGAAGGGCTTGCCCGGCATGGCGCCAGCAACGACCACCGAGTAAGGCGGCACTTCGCCATAGGTGATGGAGCCGGTAGCGCGATCGACGATCTTGGTGGACTGTCCGATATAGACGCCCATGCCAAGAACCGCACCTTCGCGTATGATGCAGCCTTCAACGACTTCCGAGCGCGCACCGATGAAGCAATTGTCTTCGATGATGGTCGGTCCGGCCTGAAGAGGCTCCAGAACGCCACCAATGCCGACGCCGCCGGACAGGTGCACATGCTTGCCGATCTGCGCGCAGGAGCCGACGGTTGCCCACGTATCGACCATCGTGCCTTCACCAACATGGGCGCCGAGATTGACGAAGGATGGCATCAGCACAACATTCTTGCCGATGTAGGCAGAGCGGCGCACGACAGCATTTGGCACAGCGCGGAAGCCTGCTGCGCGAAACTGGTTTTCACCCCAGTTCTCGAATTTGGATGGCACCTTGTCCCACCAGGTGGATTCGCCCGGGCCGCCGGTCACGATGTCCATGTCGTTCAGACGGAAAGACAAAAGAACGGCCTTTTTCAGCCACTGGTTCACGGTCCATTTGCCGTCAGCCTGCCGTTCGGCAACGCGCACCTGACCGGCATCCAGCAGATTCAGGGAAGTCTCGACAGCATCGCGAATTTCGCCTTTGGTCGATATGTTGACACTGTCACGATTATCGAATGCAGATTCGATGATTGTTTCAAGAGAGCCAAGATCCGAGATGCTCATGAGGATTCCTTAAACTTCGCTGACTATCGTCACATAAAGGGAGTATCCGCACCGCTGGCCGGACATGGCCAATTGCTCTAAGCGAGTGTTTCAAGGGCGTCAATGTGATTTGGCGCAGGCAGACGAAAGGCATTGAGATGGCAAGATTGAAAAACGGCAAGTTGCAGCGCAAGGACGGCTCCTGGGACCCTTTGAAATCCAGTTCCGATGACAAGCGGCAGGCGGAGGGCGTTCCCCAGACACCGCAGTCGGTCTCGCCAACCTACCGTCTTGCCTATGCCGATCCTGACTTTCTGTGCCGGGAAGAACTGCGCCCCATCAGGTTGCAGCTGGAATTGATGAAGCCGGAAATGATCCTGTCTGAGCGCGGCATCAAGTCCACCGTCGTTCTGTTTGGCGGCGCGCGTATTCCCGAACCCGGTGGCAATGCCTGGGCGGCCCGCAATGAAACTCAGCGAAAAAACCTTGAGGCAGCATCAGTCTATTATGACGAGGCCCGCAAGTTCGCCAAGCTTTGTGCCAAGGAATCCGAAAAGCAGGATCACCGCGAATATGTCGTCATGACGGGCGGTGGCCCGGGTGTGATGGAAGCGGGCAATCGCGGTGCGGCGGAAGCCGGTGCGCCATCCATCGGCCTCAACATCCTGTTGCCGCATGAACAGGCGCCCAACCCGCATGTCACGCCGGAACTCAGCTTCAACTTCCACTATTTCGCCATTCGCAAGATGCATTTTCTTATGCGCGCCAAGGCGGTGGTGGTGTTTCCCGGCGGCTTCGGAACACTGGATGAGTTGTTTGAAACGCTGACCCTGATCCAGACCAAGCGCATGGCTCCCATCCCGCTGATCCTGTTCGGCGAGGCCTTCTGGCGGTCCATCATCAATTTCGATGCGCTTGCCGATTTCGGCACGATTGCACCCGATGATATGGACCTGTTGCATTTCGCCGAAACCGCCGATGATGCCTGGAAGGTCATTGCGGATTTCTATGAGCTTTGAGGTGGCCACTCGTCACCATTCCCGGGCTTGCCCCGGGGATGGTGACGAAAGGTGAGCCTGTTCAAATCCGGGCGAAACGCTCGGTCAGAAGTGCGAAGAAACCGTCGGCATCCACATCGCGCATGACGCGGGTGTTCGGCTCGCGGCCCGTCACCTTCCACCAATCAACCACAGTCATGCCGATGGTGAGTTCGGAATTGACCTCGATCTCGACGTTGCAATCGCGGCCATCGAAAAGCTCCGGCTTGATCAGATAGGCGATGACGCTCGGATCATGCAGCGGCCCGCCATCGGAGCCGTATTTTTCCACGTCGAAACGCTCGAAGAACTCCAGCATCTCCACCATGGCAATGGCAGGGCGCGTGCCGATTTCTCTGATGGCAGCAATGCGGGCCTTGGTGGTCAGCAGCTTGTGCGTCACATCGAGCGGCATCATGACCAGCGGAATGCCTGAGCGAAACACGATGTCTGCTGCATGCGGATCGACATAGATGTTGAATTCCGCCGCTGGCGTGATGTTGCCACCCTCAAAGAAGCCGCCGCCCATCAGCACCAGTTCCTTGATCCGTGGTGCAATGTCGGGCGCCTTCTGCAAGGCGGTTGCGATATTTGTCAGCGCGCCGAGCGTGCACAGCGTGATTGTGCCTTCCGGTTCACGGCGTATCGTTTCGATGATGAAGTCGATGGCGTTTTGGGATTGCGCGGCCAGAACCGGCTCCGGCAAGGTCGGGCCATCCAGCCCGGTGCTGCCATGCACGTGTTCGGCGGTAATGGAGTCGCGCACCAGCGGGCGCTCGCAGCCTTCGTAGACGGGAATGTCGGTGCGGTTGCACAGTTCCAGCATGATGCGAATGTTGCGGCTGGTCAGCTTCAGCGGCACATTGCCTGCAACGGCACAGAGGCCGAGAATTTCGATTTCCTCCGGGCTTGCCAACGCCAGCATGATGGCGGCTGCGTCGTCCTGTCCAGGGTCGGTGTCGATGATGATTTTTCTGCGCTCGGCCATGATTGTCCTGTTTCTTGTATGACATGCCTTTTCAAGCCTGTTTCGGAAGCTTGTCAAGCATGAGGCGGTTCAGACTTTTCCCGCCACGGCGTTCTTGCTTTGCAAACACCATATTACCATATGAAAGCATGCCGCCGTAAACGGGGCAGACGATCGTCGCTTGGGCACAAGGACTGAAGAGATATGAGCCGTATGACACCATTCACCCATCCGTTGATGCTGGGTTTCGATGCCATGGAAAAAACGCTGGAGCGGATGGCGAAGGCGAATGACGGTTACCCACCCTACAATATTGAACGGCTGGTGGCCGATGGCAAAAGTCCGGAGCGCCTGCGCATCACCATTGCCGTTGCCGGTTTTTCCGAAGATGATCTGGAAGTGACCACGGCAGACAATCAACTGGTCATTCGCGGACGTCAGCAAGAGCAGGATGCCAAGGACTATCTCTATCGCGGCATTGCCGCACGCCAGTTCCAGCGCGTCTTCGTGCTGGCGGATGGCATGCAGGTCAATGATGCGCGGCTGCGCAACGGCCTTCTTTCCATTGATCTTACACGACCAGAAATCTCTAGCGTGGTGAAAAAAATTAACATTTCCGTTTCACAATAGGATTCTGCACGCCAAGCGACGCACCGCGGCGCGACGTCTGAAGAATATGGAGGCCGGATTATGCTCTTGAAAGAAGCGCATGCGCGTTTGACTCAGTCACAGCTCGCTCACATCGGTGCAGGAGAAGTTGGATATATTCGCAAGATGCGTGCCGAGGAAGTAAACCGTTGCTTCCCCGAAGCGCCCAATATCGATCCCGGCCTTGATCTTTGGGCCCTCTTCGGCGCCGATGGCACGCCCATCCTTCTGACAGACAATCGCTCCAGCACGTTCTTCAAGGCAGCGGAAGACGAGTTGCGCACCATCAGTGTGCACTGAGCATTTCACATCTTATCGATGGTCTGTTTGAGGCGCCGAAAGGCGCCTTTTGCATGGAGGCTAGTGCGACCTACATGACGTCTTCAGGCGGTCTTCCGGGGCGGGGATGGTAGCGCGGGAATGTCCAGCCGAAAATCAGCGCACCGCTTCTAATGGCAAAGGCGGTGAGCACGCCGGCGGCAGACGCGACGAGAAGTGGCAAGCCGATGGCATGGGCTGCGGTGAAGACGCAGGCGCCCGCCAAGGCGCAGCTGATATAGATCTCCGGCCTCAAAAGTACCGAGGGTTCGCCAGCCAGAATATCACGCAACAGACCTCCAAACGTCGCGGTCATGGTGCCGGTCACGATGGCCACGGTGGGTGAGCCGGTAACGGCAAGGCCTTTGGCGGCTCCCATCACGCAATAGGCGGATAGTCCCACGGCATCCAGCCAGATCAGAAGCCGGTAACGGGATTCCAGCAGATGGGCCGTCAGATAGACGAGGGCTGCGATGACGGCGCAGACGAGAATATAGGTCGGGTTGATGACCCAGAACACCGGTGCGCGGCCGAGAACAAGATCGCGAAGTGTGCCGCCGCCAATGCCGGTGACGGCTGCAAAAAACAGAAAGCCAATGAAATCCAGTTGCTTGCGGGAGGCAGCGAGAGCGCCCGTTGCTGCAAAAACAGCAACGCCCGCATAATCGAGAAAGGCCAGAAGGGTCATCGAAAGGCGCTCCTCGAATGTTTGCGCGGTCAGTGTGACGCAAGGGCCGCCGGATAGGATCCACAGCCGGATCAAATATGACATGCCCCATGCCGCCGCATCCATAGCGGAAACAGACCCAAAGGAAAATGCCGTGAAACGCCTTCTCTTCGTTACGCTTCAAACGCTTGTCCTTCTGGCGTTTCCCATGATGGCGCAGGCCCAGCAGCAATTGGTCAGCGACCCCGAGATTTACGAGAAAGACCACTTTCGCAACGAGTGCAAAGTGGCTGAGTTCGGCCCCGGTTTCGTGACCCGCCTTGATATCAATAATGACGGGCTGATGGACGCACTGACCAACCGTGGCGAATTGACCTGCGACGGCGAAAAGGGACGCAGCTGCAACGAGGATGGCTGCCCCTATAATTTCTATGTGCAGGTCAAGGAAGGCGGCTATCTGATGATCGCGACCGCCACGATCTACGGCTATGACTTCATCATGCGTTTCGGCAACATGGTCTTCGAGTTCAAGATGCATCCGCGTTTTTGCGAGCGCACCGACACCGCACCCTGCATCATGACCGTGCGTGTACGCGGCACGAAATTCGTGACGATTTCCGCTAAATAGCGCTTATTTCCGCCTGACGGTTCCGGTGACCACATTGGCCTGGAACCGGCGGCTTAGCGCGTGGGGCATAAGCAGGCTGGCGAGCGCGAGGGCAAAGATCAGCATAGCGACGATCAGGAGCGCCTGAGCCTGAAAGAAGGTCGCAAGAATTGCGCCTGAAATGGCGCCTGTCACCATGCCGATCCAAGGCACGATCTGTATGGTCCAGTCCAGCTTGCGCTCACCCAGAATGAAACGGCCAATGCCGCGCCCGAAGCGGGAAAGTGCGCCGGTCACATAGGTGAGCCCAATGGGCAGGCCTTCGACATGCTCAACTGCAGCATTGATCATGCCCATGGCGAAAACAACGAGATAGAATGCCCCCAATGTCATGTCGCGGGTCTGCAACAGCGCGGCGCAGGCCATAGCAAGGCTGACCGAGCACAGAACGGTGAAAAGCCGCCGCTGCGATGTTTGCGCGATAATGACGCCACCCGCATTACCCGCCACGAAAATCAGAATCGCGAGCAGGAGGATCAGGCCATGGCCGATATCGCCCGATTGCAGAGAGAGCGCTGCGCGGGTCGTGTTTCCGGTCATGAAGGATACGAAATCTCCCGACATAGTCACACCGATCGCATCCGTCATGCCCGCGATGAAGGAAATGGCGGCAACAAGCGCTACCCCAGCTGCCGTGCGTCTTGCGCGGATGATTGTGCGGCGTCTCTGTCGAGTCATGAGGTCTCGCATGTCGTGTTCGGACCCTTGCGATGTGCGTGCCCGGAACGATGTGAGTGTAAGCCCGCCGCCACGCGATTTTCAACCAAGATGATGCACGATATGGCTAAGCGGGTTGGGGAATGATATTACCACACGATGCAACAGGACGAACGAACTTATGACTGATGCCCCTCGGGTTCAGGAAAAATCGCTGCATGAGCGGATTATGGGCGATGTCGAAGGGCGTATTCTGTCCGGCGAATGGCCACCGGGCCACCGCATTCCCTTCGAGCACGAACTGACGCTCGACTATGGCTGCTCACGGATGACCGTGAACAAGGCCTTGGGCGAACTGGTGAAGAAAGGTCTGATCGAGCGCCGCCGCCGTTCCGGCTCCTTCGTCACGCAGCCGCACGCGCAATCCGCCGTTCTGGAAATTCAGGACATTCAGCGCGAGGTGCAGGCGCTTGGCCTGATCTACGCTTACCGGCTTGATCGTCGCCAATTACGGACAGCGACCGCAGCCGACCAGGCCATGCTGGGCGTGGATGCGGGCGCCTCGGTCCTTTCGTTGACCTGCCGCCACTTTGCCGCCGACGCGCCCTTCTGCCTTGAAGAGCGGGTCATCAACGTCTCAACCGTGCCCGAAGCAAAGGATGCCGATTTTTCCACGACGGGGCCGGGCTCATGGCTGTTGCAGATGGTGCCCTGGAGTGCAGCCGAACATCGCATCCGCGCAATAGCGGCAGACAAGCGCGTGGCTGAAGCGCTGGCCATTCCCAACGGAACGGCCTGTCTGGTGATTGAGCGCCGAACATCGAACGGGCTGGCCTATATCACTCACGTAAAAGTGACCTATCCCGGAGATCGTCACGAGCTGGTGGCGCAATTCATGCCGTCGCAGCAGATCTAAGCCTTCTCTCCCACAGTCTTTTTACATAAGGCGAGTTTGCGGATCATATTTTCCTGATCTATTAGTTGTCTTTCCCAGTCAACTTTGTTAGCGAGACAAGCAGACACGATTGCATCCGAGATTTTTCGAGGCATGCAGGTTGTGGCTTTCAAATCTTCGCTTTTACGAGATCCGGGATTATGATGATGGCACCTGATAGAATGACCTTTTTGTCAAACTCCACTGCTTTGTCGAAAAAACGGTGCAGGTCTGTTGTCATCACGCTGTCTCTGGCTGCTGGCCTTTTCGCCGGTGCAGCTCTGGCCCAGACGCCTCAGCCACAAACTTCGCAGGTGCCACTTTCAACAGAGCCAGCGCCTGTTGTGCAGGACGCAGCGCCATCGACGCCAACACAGGTCAATCCAGCACCAGTAGAGCCCACTCCGGCACCTGTTGCGCCTACACAGTCAGACGTCGCGCCCGTGCAGCCCCAACCACAGCCACAAGCGGCACCTGCAGCCGCAAATGATGCGCCGCTTCAGCCGACGCTCGCAGATCCTCAGGCAGCTGAGGCGCCCGCCACCGGCACAGCTGATGCACGCACGGATATTCCGCACAACCTGTCCCCATGGGGCATGTTCATGGCCGCCGACTGGGTGGTCAAGAGTGTGATGATTGGGCTAGCCGTCGCATCGCTGATGACATGGACCGTCTGGATTGCAAAGACCATCGAGCTTGCCGGTGCGAGCATTCGCGCCAAGTCCACGCTCAAGATCGTTCACAAGTCGAAGACCCTGGCGGAAGCCACAGACGCGCTGGAGAAAAAGGGTGGTCCCGGCGCGCTCATGCTGCGCATGGCGACCCATGAAATGCAGCTTTCCGACGCTGTTGTGGAGCACACGGATGGCGGCGGCATCAAGGAGCGCGTTTCTTCCGTTCTCGGCCGGATCGAGACCCATGCGGGTCGCCGCATGTCACGGGGGACGGGCGTTCTGGCAACCATCGGTTCTGTTTCGCCCTTCGTCGGCCTGTTCGGAACGGTCTGGGGCATCATGAATTCGTTCATCAGCATCTCGGAATCGCAGACGACCAATCTCGCCGTCGTGGCACCCGGTATTGCCGAAGCCCTTCTGGCAACCGCCATCGGTCTGGTTGCCGCCATTCCGGCAGTGGTGATCTATAACGTCTTTGCCCGTTCCATCACCGGCTACCGCCACTTGCTGGCCGATGTCGCTGCCGGTGTCGAGCGCCTCGTCAGTCGCGATCTTGATTTCCGCCGCATTCCGCCGGGCAGTTCTGCGCGGCCTGCCGTTTCGCTCGTGGGGCGCTGATCATGGCTGGCGGTATTCGTGAAGGCGGGGGAGACGAACTCTCCGAGAACCACGAGATCAATGTTACGCCCTTTATCGACGTGATGCTGGTGCTGTTGATCATCTTCATGGTGGCGGCACCTCTGGCAACCGTCGATGTGAATGTCGATCTGCCCGCATCCAGCGCAAAGCCCGCAGAGCGTCCCGAAGAGCCGCTCTACCTCACCGTCAAGGATGACCTCTCGCTCAATCTTGGCAATGACGCGGTCTCAAAGGATGCGCTGGCTGCGAGCCTTGATGCGCGCACAGGCGGCAAGAAAGACACTCGTATTTTTCTGCGTGCCGACAAGGCGGTCGACTACGGCCACTTCATGGAAGTCATGAACATGCTGCGTGACAGCGGCTATCTGAAGATCGCGCTGGTGGGCCTTGAGGGTGCGGCGGCTGCAAGCCAGCCTTCCACCGCGCCTGCACCCGGTGGAGCCACGCCATGAGTGACGGCTCCTTCCCCATTCCCGGACGCTCCCGGTTGGGAGAAGTTGCCCTCTGGGCGGTTGCGGGTCTGTTGACGCTTTCTGTCCATGCGGGTGGCGCCTACTACCTCATGCAGGAACCAGCAGAGCAAGAAGTCGATGGCGGCCCACCAGCGGCCATCATGATTGAACTTGCTGCGCTTCCGGAAGCCGTACAGACGGAAGAAACGATTGAAACCAATGATGTGGAGGACGTTCAAGACGTCAAAAGCATCGTCCCCGAGACGGTAGATGATGTGCCTCCCCCTGAAATGCCTCAGCCCATGCCAGAGCCGATCGCAGAGGAAACACCACCTGAGCCTGAGCCAATGCCGGAACCTCCGCAAGAGGTGGTAGAACCCTTGCCGGAAGAACCGCTCGAGCCGGTAGAAGAGATCGACCCGATACAGGAACAACAGATGGCGGCGCTCGAAAACGTCGAAGTGCCGCTGCCGGTCTTGCGCCCGCCACCGCCGCCTGTTGCCGAAAAAAAGAAGGAAGAGGTCGAAAAGAAAAAGGTTCAGCGCAAGCCAACCGCTGCGCCTCCCGCATCCGCCGAAAAAACCGCCGCCAGGGTGGAGACGACACAATCGGACCGAACGGCAGCGCCGAAAACCAGCGCAGGTTTGTTCTCGTCTGCGGTTTCGCCCGCAAAGTGGAACTCCCGGGTCCGTTCCGCCGTCTCGCGTCGCGTGTCACGTGAGGGCTCCAAGGGAATGGCCGTCACTGTCGCTTTTAACGTGAGCGGTGGTGGCTCTATCGGTGGCGTTCGTGTCCTGGGCTCCACGGGAGATGCGACGGTGGACAGGAAGATCGCCGGTTCTATCGAGGGCATATCCGTACCCCAGCCGCCGCCGGGTTCTCAAACTTCATTTCAGGTCAGAATAGAGATCCAGTGAGACCCACCCCGTGCGGGTCCACCTGTTTTCGCTATTGCCTTATGGCTTTCTGACGCAGGAATGGGGTATGCCTGTTTCTTCATCAGGAAATAGTCATAGTCATGAAATTCAGCATTGAGCAGGCGGAAGAGCTGGTATCTTCCATATTCGAGAAAAACGGCGTTCTGCCACACAATGCGCGATCTGTCGCCCGCGCCCTCATTGCAGCAGAGGCCGCAGGGCAGGGTGGCCACGGTATCCGCCGGCTCACCGCCTATATCAGCCAGCTTCATGTCGGCAAGGTCGATGGAAAAGCCGAACCGGTGGTGACGCTGCTTCGTCCCGCCGTTCTTTCCGTGGATGCGGGCCATGGCTATGCTTACCCGGCTATCGATGCTGCCGTCGAGCGCCTTCCCGACATGGCAAGATCGCAAGGCATTGCCCTGGCGGTCATCGGTCGATCGCACCATGCAGGCGTCATGGCGTTGACGGTGGAACGCTTCGCAGAGATTGGCCTTGTCGCCTTCATGGTTGCCAATGCGCCAGCCTCCATGGCCCCTTGGGGTGGAACCAAGCCGCTTTACGGAACCAACCCGATTGCGTTTGCAGCCCCGGTCGAGGGCGCCGATCCGCTGGTGATCGATCTCGCCTTGTCCAAGGTCGCACGCGGCAAAATCATGGCTGCCCGCCAGAAAGGTGAGAGCATTCCCGATGATTGGGCGCTGGATGCCAACGGCCGCCCGACCACTGACGCCGATGAAGCGATCAATGGAACGATGGTGCCCGCGGGAGATGCCAAGGGGGCGGCACTTGCGCTGATGGTGGAGGTGATGGCCGCAGGACTGACGGGCGGGAACTTCGGTTTTGAGGCGTCATCCTTGCTCGACGACACCGGCGCAGCGCCCTCGCTGGGTCACACCATTATCGTCATCGACCCGTCCATTGCCGGCGATCATGTGTTCGCCCGCCGGCTGGCCATGATGGCAACCGAGATCGAGGGGCAAGACAATGTCCGACTGCCGGGCCGCCGCAGCCAGGGTCTTCGTCGACAGTCGCTGGAGCAGGGGATTGTCATCGACGATGACATCATGACCCAAATCCGGGCGCTCTGATCAGGTGCCCGAGCGGATGTGCTCATTCAGCAGCTCGGCGAAAGCCGCGCCTGATGTGTCCAAAGCGCCGCTATTGTCAATTGTCGTGACGTCGAAGTCACCGCAGACATCGAGCGAACTGCGCTGGAGCCGAAGAAGAATCTCTTCCCGGCTTTCGCGGCCCCGGCTTTCCAGCCGCGCAGCGAGAACATCGAGCCGTGCCACGACATTCACCACCTTCATGGTTGCGAAGACGGATTTGAACTCACCAAGGGCGGAGCGGGAACCGTTGGCAACAACGGTTTCGCCCCGGGCAAGCCTGTCCTTTATCGAGGCCGGTATGCCGTAGCTCAGGCCATGCGCCTCCCAGGACACGCAAAACTCTCCCAATGCTGCCCTGCGCGCAAATTCTGCCTCGCTGACGGCATCATGGTTTTCCCCACCCGCATCATGACTTCGGGTGATGACGCGACGGGCAAAATGGATGCCATCATGCTTTTCGAAACGGCGCGCAGCGAAGTCCATCAGCGTGTCTTTTCCAGCACCGCTCGGTCCGACCACGACAATCATGACGCCGGCGCGCTTGGAAATACTGCTCATGCAACGCGCCCGCCTTGCCGCCACACGCCTCTCACAACCGGCACATCTTCGTCGCGATGAACGCGGATGATATCGGCGCGCAGACCGGTGGCAATGCGGCCGCGATCCGATAGCCCGACCGTGCGGGCAGGGGTTGCCGTGACCATCGAAAGCGCCTTTGGAAGCGACATGCCATCGACCTGATCGGCGAGAAGGAACGGCGCATAGAGAAGGCTGAACGGCACGTAATCCGACGACAGAACGTCGAGAACATCGAGTTCGGCCAGATCGCGAGCGGCAATATTGCCGGAATGGGATTTGCCGCGCACGATGTTGGGTGCGCCCATCAGCACGCTCATGCCTGCCCCATGCGATGCCTTGGCCGCCTCGACACTGGTCGGAAACTCGGCGAGCTTCACGCCGTGGCTGATCGCCTCATCGACATGGGCATGCGTTGCATCATCATGGCTGGCAATGGTGATGCCGCGCTTGAGGCATTGCGCGGAGAGATAATCGCGATGCTTGCTGGAATATTTAGCCGATGCCGCGACGCGACGATCCATGAACGCCTTGAAAACCTCATCGCTGAGGCCGCGCTTCTTCTGATAGAAGACGATATATTGGTCCATCGTCTGGAACTGGCGCTGGCCCGGAGAATGGTCCATCAGCGAAATCAGCTTCACTTGCGGGTCGTTTTCGAAGTCTTCGAAATGCTCAAGAACGTCTGATGAGGCCACCTCGCAGCGAAGGTGCAGAAGGTGGTCGGCGCGCAGGCGGTTGTCGCTCTGAGCCTTTTCGATGGCATCGGCCATCTCGCGCATCTCGCCGCGTGCAAAGCCGCCATCTTCGTCGGAACCCAGCCGCAGGCAATCGAACACGGTGGTGATGCCAGATGATGCGACCTGCGCATCATGGGCCTGAATAGCGGCCGTCTTGTTCCACGTTACACCCGGACGCGGCGAATAGTGCTGCTCCAGATGATCAGTGTGCAGTTCCACAAGCCCGGCAATGAGGTAATCGCCCTCGAAATTCTCACCAAGATGGGATGACCCCGTGCTGATATCGGAAATTAGCCCATCCTTGACCAGCACGGAGCCTTCCATAATCTCGTTATCGAGCGCGATGCGTGCATTGCTGAAAACCTGCTCGGTCATGGAAATACTTCTTTCTGGACGGAATTCTGGTGTTCATTTGCGTTCAAAAGCGGCAACCAAGTGTGAACGCGAAACGGTTGACCGCGTGCCGGCTCAACAAACAGGCCAAGGCCCGAGATGGACAGCGAACGATCGGTGAAATCGGCAAATTCTGCATTGAGAACCTCAGACATATGCGCACGGTTCGACATATCCACGGGTCCCGTCAGTGTCATGTGGAAGCGGAAATCGTCCATGACATGCGGATAGCCCCAATCCACCAGATTACGCCTCTGGCTCTCGCTCAGATCCTGCGGCCTGCGCCTTGCGATATCGGCGTCGGACAAGGGGGCACGGAATGGCTCGAAATGCGTCACCACGTCAGCCGCAAAATTCTGGAGCGGCTGGTGCGTTTCGTCTGGCACGATTGCGAAGAATGGCCCGAGATTGCCTATGATGACTTTCGGAATATCGAAGGCGTGCCGGCTGCGGACAAAACTCTCCAGAGCTGCGAGAAGCTCATCCTCGTGGCGATCGTCAGCAAGGGTAAACGGCGCTTTCAGCGTCGCGTGAAATCCATAGCGTCGCGGCTCTGCGGTTATTTCGGCATGGTCGCTGTGGTCGTTATGGATGGTGTCGTTAAAGGCGTCACGCCCAAGCCAGCGGGAGGCTTTGCGGGTGAGCGCATCGTTTTCGGCGGGGGTAAAATAGATCGCGTAGCGCACTCAATCGCACTTTCAGCTATCCGCAGTAACGGAACTGTTAAGGTCATACGCCCTTGCCGTGCAAGACCGCAATGGCCAACTAGCCCTTTCGCGTGACGGAATGATGATGGGCTACGAGAATTTTCTACCTGCCAAGACGTTTGCTGGGGTCGAATAAGCCGGGAAACGAGACCGTTACCAGCATACGTGCAGCAGCGATGAAACTTCTTCAAGCTTTGTACGTTGTATCTGCACAGTCTTCACCAACGGAAGGAGTAAAGGCTAATGGAAATCGAAATGATTATTGCGCTTTTCTTCGCTGTATTCGCCACGTCAAGCGTCGCTTGTGCCTATTGGTTTGGTGAACGTCGCGGTCTTTGAGATCCTGCAGCGGGGAGACTATTTGATTTTTTAAAAGCGCTGGAAGCATAACTTCCAGCGCTTCTTGCATGAGAGCTTAGTGTGCTGCCGACATGTCGCCGAGAACTTCTTTCAAAGCGACGGTTGAATCTGCGTTCAACTTATAAACCATCGGTACGCCTGTCGCGAGATTGAGCTTCAGGATTTCTTCCTTGCTCATCTTGTCCAGCACCATCACCAGCGAACGGAGAGAGTTTCCGTGTGCTGCGACCAGAACGGTTTCGCCTCTCAAAACGCGGGGCAAAATCTCGGTCAGGTAGTAGGGCCAGACGCGGGCGCCCGTGTCACGCAGGCTTTCGCCGCCTGGAGGTGGAATGTCGTAGGACCGGCGCCAGATATGAACCTGATCTTCGCCCCACTTTTCGCGGGCATCATCCTTGTTCAAACCGGAAAGATCGCCGTAGTCCCGCTCGTTCAGTGCTTCATCGCGGATGGTTTCGAGGCCGGACTGACCGACATTGTCGAGAACCATCTGGCAGGTTCTCTGGGCACGGATCAGCGACGATGTATAGGCAACATCGAATTTGATGCCGTAATCTGCAAGCGCCTTGCCACCAGCATTGGCTTCCTGGACGCCGAGTTCCGTCAGGTCCGGGTCGCGCCAGCCGGTAAACAGGTTTTTCAGGTTCCAGTCACTTTGGCCGTGACGAACGAGGACGAGTGTTCCGCTCATATCGATTGCTCTCCCAGAGGTTGATTATGTGGCGTCAGCCAGACCGAGAACGTCCAGCATGGAATAAAGACCAGGCTTTTGATCCCTGGCCCAGAGGGCTGCAGAAATTGCGCCGCGTGCGAATATGGAACGGTCGGCGGCGTGGTGGACGAGCGTAACCTGCTCACCTTCGCCTGCAAAAATAACGGAATGATCACCGACGACAGAACCGCCACGCAATGTTGCAAAACCAATTGTGCCGGTCTCGCGCGCCCCGGTATGTCCGTCACGAACGCGAACCGAGTTGGCCGAGAGGTCGATATCACGACCCTGCGCTGCCGCCTCTCCCAGAAGGAGGGCTGTGCCGGATGGGGCATCGACCTTATGCTTGTGGTGCATTTCCAGGATTTCGATATCCCAGTTTGTGCCATCGAGCGCCCGTGCAGCCTGCTTGGTCAAGACACCGAGCAGATTCACGCCAAGGCTCATATTGCCTGATTTGACCACTCTCGCATGACGAGCGGCGGCCTCGAAACGTGCCTCGTCCTCATTTGAGCAGCCTGTCGTTCCGATAACGTGGACAATGCGTGCCTGTGCGCTGAGCGTTGCAAATTCTACGCTGCTCTTCGGAGACGTGAAATCGATCACACCATCCGCATGAAGGAAAGCCGCAAGCGCATCGCTTGTGACTGAAACACCTGTTAGACCCAGCCCGGACAATTCGCCCGCGTCGCGCCCTATGAAGGGCGAGCTTTCACGCTCGACGGCTGCATGAAGTTCCACGCCTGGAGTCTCATGGATCACCCGGATAAGGGTCTGGCCCATGCGCCCGGCCGCGCCAACGACCACCAGTTTCATGACATTGTCGCTCATCGGGTCCTACCGTTGGTTCAAAGGGCGCGAACGCCCGTCGCCTGGAGATTGTTGAGACGAGCGTAAAGACCATCTTCCCGACGCGCAAGCGTCTCATGATCGCCCTCTTCCACGACAAGGCCTTCGTTCATCACGACGATCTTGTCAGCCTTGACGACGGTCGAAAGGCGGTGCGCAATGACGATGACGGTGCGCCCAGACATTGCTGTGTCGAGGGCCTTCTGGACGACGGCCTCCGATTCGGTATCGAGCGCAGACGTGGCCTCATCCAGAAGAAGGATAGGGGCGTTACGCACCAGAGCACGCGCAATCGACAGACGCTGACGCTGGCCGCCGGATAGCGACATGCCGTTTTCGCCAATCGGTGTGTCATAGCCCTGCGGCTGCGCCAGAATGAAGTCGTGCGCATAGGCAAGCCTTGCCGCCTCTTCGATCTCGGCGTCGGTCGCTTCAGGCCGTCCATAGCGAATGTTGTCGCGGATGCTTCCTTCGAAAAGGTAAGGCTGCTGCGAGACATAAGCGAGGTTCTGGCGCACCGAATGTGTGGTGACGTCAGCAATATCCTGCCCATCGACGAGGATCGAGCCGCTGCTCGGATCGTAGAAACGGGGAATGAGATTGATGATCGTCGACTTGCCGGCGCCCGATGGTCCCACCAGAGCCGTTGTTTTGCCACCCTCCGCGATGAAACTCACGCCTTTGAGGATCGGCCCGCCTTCCTTGTAGGAAAATACGACATCCCGCAGTTCCACCGTTGCATTGGAAACCTTCAGCGGTTGGGCATCCGGCTTCTGCCGCTGTACAGGCTGCATGTCGAGAATTTCGTAGATCATCTGAGCGTTCACGACGGCGCGTTCCAGCGTGATCTGCACGCGGGCCAGACGACGTGCCGGGTCATAGGCCAGAAGAAGTGCGGTGACAAAGGCAAAAAAAGCACCCGGAGGCACATTGTCATAGATGGCGCGGTAGGCTGCATAAGCCAGAACGCCTGAAACGGCCAGTCCTGCCAGAGTTTCCGTCAAGGGCGCACTTTTTTCGGTCAGCCGTGCAATGCGGTTTGCGCGCCCCTCGGCGGAGTCGATGACCTTGTCGACGCGCTCCTCCAGTTGCTTTTCCATGGTGAAAGCTTTGACGATTGCGATGCCTTGCAGGGTTTCCTGCATGGCGCCCAACACGCGGCTGTTGAGGATAACGGCGTCACGCGTGGCCTGGCGCAGACGTTTGGAAATATAGCGAAGCCCCAGCACGAGTGGCGGAACGATGAAGACGATGACGATCGAAAGGACCGGATCTTTGACGATCATCACGGCAACGAGTGCAATAAAGGTGAGAAGGTCGCGGGCAACCGTCGTGACGGTCAGGTTCATGACATCCCTGATGCCACCGATATTCTGGCTGACCTGCGCTGCCAGATGCGCGGAGCGGGATTCACTCAAGAAGCCGACAGACAACGTCATCAGGTGGGCATAGAGCCGCTTCTGGTAACGTGCGACGATGTTGTTACCGATCTTCGACAGCGCCACGGATTGGCCATATGTCGCAAAGCCGCGAATGAAGAACGCCCCGAAGATGGATGCGCAGATGATCCAGACAAGGTCGGCCCGCCGGTTGACGAAGGCCTCGTTGATGATGGAATCCATGATCCATGCGGTAAAGGCCGTGGTGCCTGCGACGGCGAGCAGGCAGAAAATTGCAAATGCATAGCCTCCGATATGATCACGCGCATTTTCAGCGAAAATGCGCTTCAAAACTGACGTGATCGTATCGGGATCCACGGGATGCCGTTTTTTGGCAGTCTTCAAGTGTTCATCCACCTTAAGCTGTTGAGGCGGACACGCCGCCCATTCAATCGGCGTCTATATCCACTCAAGCCGGTTTTGACCAGTGCTGACGTTCTATCAGGCCTGCCAGCGCCTGCCATCCAGTGTCAGACCAAAATCAGACGGCGTGCGCGCATAGGCCGAAAGTCCTGCCAGCGCCGCCTGAGGATGGGTGACGACATGGGTGGGAATGCTGCGCATCAGCGCCTTGTGCGGAGCCTTGTCTTCGAAAGCTGCCCGGAACTCCGGCAGTCTCAAGGCGGGAATGATCTTTTGCGATATGCCACCGGCCAGGTAGACCCCGCCACGCGCCATGAAGATCAATGCCATATCGCCAGCGATGCGGCCAAGATAGGTGCTGAACAGCGACAGGGTTTCCTGCGCCTGGACGTCCTCGCCACTGAGGCCCTTGGCTGTGACGTCTGCGGGATCGGAAAAGACGGGCGTGACACCATCGGCAAGGCAGATCGCACGGTAAAGATTGACGAGACCGCGACCACACAGGATCTGCTCGCCCGCAATACGGCCTTCAATGGTGTCGAGATGCGGAAACACCTTATAGTCACGCGCGCTGCGTGGGCCGATATCCACATGACCACCTTCGCCGGGGACGGGAAACCAAATGTTTCGGGCGTGGACCAGCCCCGCGACACCCAGGCCAGTGCCGGGTCCCAGAACGACGCGAGAGGCGATCATATCCGGACGCTGAGGCCCGATTGTTTCCCTGTCGTCGCTGCCCAAAGTCGCAATGGCTAGAGCCTGCGCTTCGAAATCATTGATAACAATAACATCTTTCAAGCCGAGATTGGTCAACATCTCCTTTGGCTTAACCACCCAGTCGCAGTTTGTCAGCGGTATTTCGTCGGTCTCTATGGGACCGGCAACGGCGAGGATTGCAGAAACGGGCAGTAATGGTGTGTGATCCAGCACTGCGCTGCGGATAGCCTCGTCAATCGTCTTGAAATCGGCGGTCTTGACGCTTGTCAGCTGTGTCGGCTCGGATGTCGCATCCGGTACGATGCTGAAGCGCGCATTGGTGCCGCCGATGTCTCCGATGAGAATCGGAAAGGAAAGTGTGTCGGTCTGCGTGGACATCGCTGCTCCTGGGTCGCCGGCATTTTAGTGTTTTGAATGAAAATCAGTCAGCTGTTCGGCCGTGGCGCGGTTGAGGGCCATCGGAATATCATAGACGGTCGCAAGCCGCGTCAGCGCTTTTACGTCAACGTCGTGGGGTTGGGAAGACAGCGGGTCGATGAAGAAGATCAGCATATCCACGTCACCTGTTGCGATCATCGCGCCAATCTGCTGATCGCCACCCAGCGGACCACTCTTCAACCGCACCACGGACAATCCCGGACACGCATCCTGTATGCGCCCACCGGTGGTACCCGTGGCGACAATTCTGAATTGGGACAGTGCATCTTGATGCTGGCGGGCAAAATCCGCCATGTCATCTTTCTTTTGGTCATGCGCGATCAAAGCGATACAGCGTTGCCCGGTCATTTGGTCCGCACCCCAGCCTTATTCAGATGGCATCTTTAAATCGATTTGAAGCTTCTACAGCAACTTCGCATCGTTTGAAAAGCCGCAGGGGTTCAATTCGATGAGGGCCGAGACGATGGGCGCGGTACATCGGCGGGCGGCACCGGTCCACCCGAACCGAAGCCCTGAGGAGCAGCTTCCTGCAACTGCGGCTGCACGGGGGTGGGCGCGTAGCTATTTTGAGCCGCACTGCTCGCCCTGCCAGCCGCAGGGGCTGCGGCGACGACCGCGCAGGCTTTCGGCAGGTCCGATACCATCATCGGGCGCGGCGGTTTTGGCGGCTTGGCATTCGGGTCTTTCTTGGGAGCGGCCCAGGGTTCTTTGCTGAACCACCATGCCAGAGATTTATCGCAGCCATCGCCCGCGCCCACGGGCGCCTGCGGCTTGCAGTTGGGCGCACCCGGCGGGCATTCCAGACGCACGTGGAAATGCTCATCATGTCCGTAGATCGGCCTGATCTTGCCCATGAAGGTGCGGTCGCCCGTCCATGTCTGACATAGCTTCTGCTTGATGGCCGGGTTAACGAAAATGCGTTCCACCTGCGGATAGCTTGCCGCCATCATGACAAGTTTGGCATTGAGCGGTGACCATTTGCGATCATCCACAGTCAGGAATTTGCTTTTGTCGAGCATGGAAATGAACGGCGTGCTTTCGCGCTGTTCGGCGCTCATGATCTGATTTGGCATCTGCCGCCACCAGATATCGACATCAAGACCGATCTGGTGGGAGGCATGACCCGTCAGCATTGGCCCGCCACGCGGCTGGGAGATGTCACCGATCAAAAGGCCCGGCCAGCCGATCTTTTGGGCGTCCTGCGCGAAGCGTTCGATGAAAGAGACCAATTGCGGCTGGCCCCAGCGCCGGTTGCGGGAAAGCCGCATCGCCTGAAAACCTTGGCCCTCGGTGGGAAGCGCGACAGCGCCGGACTGGCAGCCCTTGGCGTAGGAGCCGTAAGAGGCGGAGGGACCGGCGGATGGCAGCGCCATATGGCCGAAAACCTGCTTGGCTGGCGCATCCTGTGCAAAGGCCGAAACTCCATCCACAGCCATCATGGACATTACCGAAAGTGCCAGGAGTGATGCCTTGCCCACGCCCCTTGAATGTTTTGCCATGTCGTCCGCCGCCTGCAATGCCTGAAATGATTCTCTGGAAATATTACGCTGGAACGGGAATTTGGTGAAAGCATGTTTGCTGGATTTCGAAGTCATAAACGGCTTGTGAGGAGAGCCCCCTATATTTTGCCAATGTTTGTCTTATTGTGCGCAGCAATGAAAAGTAAAAAGGACTATCGCCCTATGGCATTGGCAAGGTTGAAATCCGGTTTGTTGGCTCTGGCTGCTCTGTCGTCCTTTGCTGCGCCGCTGGGCGCTGCAGCGCAGGATGGTGAAGTCTGGCGCAGCGGGATTTCGACAATTGGCGAGCTGAAGCATCCAAACGGCTTCGAGCGTTTCGACTATGTCAACCCCGATGCACCGAAGGGCGGCACATTGCGCTTGTCGACTTCAGGCACGTTCGACACGGTAAATCCTCTTTTGGCAAAGGGCGAATTGGCAACGGGCCTCGGCCTTGTTTTCGATACGTTGATGAAGTCTTCGGAAGAGGAGCTCTCCGCATCTTATGGCCTTCTCGCGGAAGCGGTCAGTTTTCCCGATGATATCTCCAAGGCCAGTTTCCGCCTGCGGGAGCAAGCAAAATGGGCCGATGGGCATCCTATTACGCCCGAAGACGTCGTTTTCAGCTTTGAAAAATCCAAGGAACTCAGCCCACAACTTGCGACCTATTACACGCATGTGACGAAGGCCGAAGTGACCGGCGAGCGTGAGGTGACATTCACCTTTGATGAGAAGAACAACAAGGAACTGCCGCAGATCGTCGGTCAGGTCCTGGTCGTGCCAAAGCATTGGTGGCAAGCCAATGGCGCAGACGGCAAGCCTCGCGATATTTCTCGTGGTACGCTTGAGCCTGTCATGGGATCGGGCCCCTACAAGATCGCGTCCATCTCGCCCGGCTCGACCATTACCTATGAGCGTCGTGACGATTATTGGGGCAAGGACATCAACGTCAATGTCGGGCTCTATAATTTCAAGACGGTGAGTTACACATTCTATACCGACCGCGACGTCGAGTTTCAGGCCTTCAAGGCTGGGAATTCAGACTTCTGGCATGAGAACTCCGCAGGTCGCTGGGCAACAGGCTATGATTTCCCCGCCGTCAAGGACGGTCGCATCAAGCGGGAAGAACTGCCCAATATCTATCGTTCGGTTGGAATCATGCAGGCGTTGGTGCCGAACGGGCGACGCGACAAGTTCAAGGATCCGAAGGTACGGAAGGCTTTGAACTACGCCTTCGATTTCGAAGACATGAACCGCACGCTGTTTTATAACCAGTACCAACGCATCAACAGCTTTTTCATGGGCAGCGACCTGGCCTCGTCCGGGCTGCCGCAGGGCAAAGAGCTGGAGATTTTGAACGAGGTCAAGGACCAGATTCCGCCGGAGGTGTTTACGAAAGAATATCGAAACCCTGTTAGTGGCGACCCTGCCAAACTGCGGGACAATCTTCGTGAGGCCGTCAAGCTCATGAAGGAAGCAGGTTACGAGCTTCGCGGCAGTCGCATGGTCAACGCCTCCACCGGCCAACCTTTCGATTTTGAAATTCTGGTTGATTCTGCGGCCATGGAGCGTGTGGTCGTGACCTACACGCAGAACCTGAGAAAGATCGGCATCAACGCGACGGTGCGGCTTGTCGATACGTCGCAATACACCAATCGCACGCGCTCTTTTGACTATGACATGATTGTCAATCTCTGGGCTCAGAGCGCCAATCCGGGCAATGAGCAGGCCGATTATTGGGGCTCCAAGGCGGTCGAACGCCAGGGCTCCAAGAATTTCGCCGGTATCAGCAATCCCGGCATCGATGCTATTGTTCGCAAAATCATTTTTGCCGGAAGCCGGGATGACCAGGTTGCGGCGGTAAAGGCGCTGGACCGCGTGCTTCTGGCGGGAAACTACGTCATCCCGCAATTCTATCGCGGAGAAATGACGCTCGCTTACTGGAACACGCTGGTGCAGCCCAAGGAGCTTCCGCGTTACGGCATCGGTTTTCCCGATGCCTGGTGGTCTGCGGCTGCGGCAAAATAATGCGGGCCTTGCTTTATAAGCCAAGCCTTGATTCACATGAGCCATTACGAATCACGCTGCCTGCGGTAGAGACCGCAGGCCCGAAAGGAAACGGTTTGACGAAGCCGATGACATCAAGACCTCGTGCCATTGGGCGGAGCGCCTGATGGGAGCCTATATTCTGCGGCGTCTTGCCCTGATGATACCGACCATCATCGGCATCATGGGCATTTCCTTTCTCGTCATCCAGTTTGCGCCGGGTGGTCCGGTGGAGCAGGTCGTTGCTCAGCTTTCGGGCTCTGGCGATAGCGCCTCCGACCGCTTGTCGGGCGGCGGCGACCTCATGGGGCAGGGCGGTCTGGATGAGAGCGGATCGAAATATCGCGGCGCGCAGGGGCTTGACCCGGAGCTGATCGCCAAGCTCGAAAAGCAGTTTGGTTTCGACAAGCCGCCGCTCACCCGCTTTCTCGATATGATGTGGAATTACATTCGCTTTGACTTTGGCGACAGCTTCTTCCGCAACTCCTCCGTCATCGATCTCATCATCGACAAGCTGCCGGTCTCCATCTCGCTCGGCTTCTGGATCCTGATCATCTCCTACGCGATCTCCATACCACTAGGCATAAAGAAGGCCGTTTCCGATGGCTCGACATTCGATGTCTGGACATCGGGCATCGTGATCGTCGGTTATGCGGTGCCGAGCTTCCTGTTCGGCATTCTCCTGATCGTGGTGTTTGCGGGCGGCTCGTTCTTCGACTGGTTCCCCTTGCGCGGGCTGACCTCTGACAATTTCGCCGAGCTGTCATGGTGGCAGAAGATCATCGACTACTTCTGGCACTTGGCACTGCCGCTGACGGCGCTCGTTCTCTCGGCCTTTGCCACGACGACACTTTTGACCAAGAATTCCTTCATCGATGAAATCAAGAAGCAATATGTGGTGACGGCGCGCGCCAAGGGTCTGTCGGAAAACAAGGTGCTGTATGGCCATGTGTTCCGCAATGCGATGCTGATCGTCATCGCCGGTTTCCCCGGAGCCTTCATCTCGGCCTTCTTCACCGGCTCGCTTTTGATCGAAAACATCTTCTCGCTCGATGGTCTCGGACGGTTGGGCTATCTGTCCATCGTCAACCGGGATTATCCGATCGTGTTCGGAACGCTGTTCATCTTCTCGCTCATGGGTCTGGTGGTCAGCCTGATATCCGACATGATCTACACCTGGATCGACCCGCGCATCGACTTTGACCGGAGGGATGTGTGATGACCATTGCTGCTCCCGCCCCAGCCGATGCACCGCCACAGAAACGTCCGTTCTTCTCCCCGACAAGCGTTCGGCGCTGGCAGAATTTCAAGGCAAACCGCCGCGGTTACTGGTCGTTCTGGCTGTTCCTGCTGATTTTTGGCCTCAGCCTGTTTGCCGAGTTTCTGGCCAATGACAAGCCGATCATCGCCTCCTACAAGGGCGAGATTCTGGTGCCTGTCATGGTGGATTATCCGGAAGAAAAATTCGGCGGCTTTCTGGCCCAGACCGATTACAAATCATCCTTCATTCAGGATGAGATCAATGCCAATGGCTGGATGATCTGGCCGCCGATCCGCTATTCCTACCAGACGGTCAACTCCAACATTCCGCATTCTGCCCCGACGCGGCCATTCTGGCTGATGGACGAGCAGCAGCGTTGCTCGGCCTATCCGCAAGGCGCCGCCGATCCCGCCTGCACACTTGGCAATCTCAACTGGCTGGGCACGGACAATCAGGCGCGTGATGTGGCCGCCCGCGTTATCTATGGCTTTCGTATCTCCGTTCTGTTCGGCCTGGCGCTCACCATCGCCTCTGCCATTGTCGGCGTGACCGCCGGAGCCGTGCAGGGATATTTCGGCGGCTGGACCGACCTTTTGATGCAGCGTTTCATCGAGATATGGTCATCCATGCCGGTGCTTTACATTCTGCTGATCATCGCAGCCATTCTGCCACCCGGCTTCTTCGTGCTGCTCGGCATCATGCTGTTGTTCTCATGGGTCGGCTTCGTCGGCATCGTGCGCGCCGAGTTTCTACGCGCCCGAAACTTCGAATATGTCAACGCCGCACGCGCATTGGGGGTTGGCAATGGCACCATCATGTACCGCCACCTTCTGCCCAATGCCATGGTGGCAACGCTGACCTTCCTGCCGTTTATCCTGTCGGGATCGATCACCACCCTGACCTCGCTCGATTTCCTTGGCTTTGGCATGCCGCCCGGCTCTCCATCGCTGGGCGAACTGATTGCGCAGGGCAAGAACAACCTTCAGGCCCCATGGCTGGGCCTCACGGCCTTCTTCACCATGTCGATCATGCTGTCCCTGCTGATCTTCGTCGGCGAAGCCGTGCGTGATGCCTTCGATCCGCGAAAGACCTTCCGATGAGTGCCATGACGGACCAGATGACAACGCCGCTTCTTTCCGTCCGTGACCTTTCTGTCGCCTTCCATCAGGGCGGCAAGGAAACCGTGGCTGTTGATCACGTGTCGTTCGATATCATGCCCGGTGAAGTGGTGGCGCTGGTAGGCGAGTCAGGTTCCGGCAAATCGGTGACCGCGAACTCGATCCTGAAGCTGCTGCCTTACCCTGCCGCAAGCCATCCATCCGGCCAGATCCTATTTGAAGGCAAGGATTTGCTGAGCGCCTCGATGCGTGACCTGCGCTCTGTGCGCGGCAACGATATCACCATGATCTTTCAGGAGCCGATGACCTCGCTCAATCCGCTGCACAGCATCGAGCGGCAGATCGGTGAGATACTCGAGCTTCATCAGGCCCTATCGGGGGCTGAGGCGCGTAAACTCATCTTGGAATTGCTGTTGCAGGTCGGTATACGTGAGCCGGAAAAGCGCTTGAAGGCCTATCCGCACGAGCTGTCAGGTGGCCAGCGCCAGCGCGTGATGATTGCCATGGCACTCGCCAACCGCCCGAAGCTGCTGATTGCCGATGAGCCAACGACCGCACTCGACGTCACTGTGCAGGCCCAGATTCTCGAACTTCTAGGCAATCTGAAAAACCAGCATGGCATGTCCATGCTGTTCATCACCCATGATCTCGGTATTGTGCGAAAATTCGCAGACCGTGTCTGCGTGATGACCAAGGGTCAGATCGTGGAAACGGGCACGGTTGCGCAGGTTTTCAACGATCCGCAGCACGCCTACACGCGCCATCTTCTGGCGGCCGAGCCAAAGGGCGAGCCGCCGCATTCCGATAGCAGCAAGCCTGTCGTCATGCAGGGAGACGACATCAAGGTCTGGTTCCCAATCAAGGCCGGTTTGATGCGCAAGGTTGTGGATCACGTCAAGGCGGTGGATGGCATCGATATTACCCTGCGGGCAGGGCAGACGGTGGGCGTGGTTGGCGAATCCGGTTCGGGCAAGACCACGCTTGGTCTGGCGCTATCGCGGCTGATCGCATCCAAGGGCCGCATTTCGTTCCTCGGTCAGTCCATCGAAGGCTATTCCTACGGCATGATGAAGCCGCTCAGAAACCGGCTTCAGGTGGTGTTTCAAGACCCGTACGGCTCGCTCAGCCCGCGCATGTCTGTGGGCGAGATCATTGCCGAAGGCTTGCGCGTGCATGAGAAATCCCTGTCTGCGGATGAGCGGGACAGGCGTGTGGCGCAGGCTTTGGACGAGGTGGGCCTGGATACCGCTACACGCTGGCGCTTCCCGCATGAATTTTCCGGCGGACAAAGACAGCGTATTGCCATCGCGCGCGCCATGGTGCTGAAACCCCGCTTCGTGATGCTGGATGAGCCGACATCGGCGCTCGACATGAGCGTGCAGGCGCAGGTCGTGGACCTGTTGCGTGACCTGCAAGCGAAACACGATCTGGCCTATCTCTTCATCAGCCATGATCTGAAGGTTGTGAAGGCGCTTGCCAACGACATGATTGTGATGCGTCACGGCAAGGTGGTGGAGAGCGGTCCGGCCAAGACCATCTTTGAAGCTCCAGCCCAAGACTACACCCGTGCGCTGATGGCAGCGGCCTTCAATATCGAGGCGGTGAAGACGGCTGCGGTCAGCGAATAGGGAATTTCAAGAACAGGCTGGCCTTCTGCGCTCAGCCCACGTACGATGTGGTATCAACGTGGGAAACAATGAGGCGTAATGTCATCATGACGGCGCGATATCTTATTTATCAGCTTGTGGATGCTTTCCGTTAGCGACTCTGCCGCGAACCGAAGCTGAAACAACATGCTGGTGAATAATGGTCGATATTGAATACGCGAAGAAATTTTTCGAAGAAAATCCCGATATTGAAATTCTGGAAGCCTTTGTCATTGACGTCAATGGCGTGCCGCGCGGCAAATGGATACCGCGCGAGCGTGCCATTGATGTGCTGGAAAAAGGCATGGCGGTCCCGCGCTCGGTCTATGCGCTGGATATATGGGGCCGCGATGTCAATGCCGCAGGTCTTGCCGAAGGCACCGGCGATCCCGATGGCCTTTGCGTTGCTGTGCCGGAAACCCTGTCTCGCGTAACGTGGCTTGGACGTCCCACGGCGCAGGTTCTGCTGGCCATGAAAGACCCTGACGGCAACGGCTTTTATGGAGATCCGCGCAATGTGCTGGCGCAGGTGCTGGCCGGTTTTACCCGGCGCGGCCTGACGCCTGTCGTTGCGACTGAGCTGGAATTCTACCTGATCGATCCTGTTCGTTCCGCGCTGGACCCGGTCCGCCCGCCGCGCAGCCGCGAAGGACGCTGGCACACGGGCCAGACGCAGGTTCTCTCCATCTCGGAATTGCAGGATTTCGAAGGCGTGTTCCACGATATCTCGACCGCGTGCCGTGCCCAGAATGTTGGTGCCGACACGACGCTTCGGGAAAACGGGCCGGGCCAGTACGAAATCAACCTCAACCATGTCCCCGATGCTCTTCAGGCCGCAGATTATGCGGTCTTTTTGAAGCGCATCGTCAAGGGCGTGGCGCGCAAGCATGACCTTGACGCAACCTTCATGGCCAAGCCTTACGGCATGCAGGCAGGCAATGGCATGCATGTGCATTTCTCCATGCTGGATGCCGATGGTAACAACATCTATGCGGGCGAAAACGGCCCTTCCGAAGCGTTGATGCATTCCGTTGGCGGTCTCTTGGAAAATATGGGGGAGAGCATGGCGGTGTTTGCGCCCCATGCCAATTCCTACCGCCGTCTGCGCCCGAGCGAACATGCGCCGACCTACGCTTCCTGGGGTATCGACAACAGGTCTGCTGCGGTGCGCGTGATTGTGGCCAACAAGCACGCAACCCGCATCGAGCACCGGGTGGCGGGGGCAGATACCAATCCCTATCTGGTGCTTGCCATGATCCTCAGTGCGGCACTTGCCGGCATGAAGGAAAAGCGGCAGCCGGGCGGTGCGATCTCTGGCGATAGCCACGCCGTCAATCATGAGCCGCTGCCGACAAACTGGGATTACGCGCTTCAGCGGTTCACTCGTTCCAGCTTTGCCTATGCAACCTTTGGGCAGAAATATCGAACGCTCTATTCGGCCTGCAAGCAGCAGGAATTGTCGGAATTTTCGCTCCGCGTGACCGACGTCGAATATGACGCATATATCAGGACGGTTTAACATGGCAGCTGTAACGACCACTCCCAATTCCGGCCACGCCCCCTCCTGGTACGCCGCGTCTGCCAACAGCAAGACCGTGCGCACCGCTTTGCAGGGCGATCAGGATGCAGATATCTGCATCATTGGCGCAGGGTTCACCGGCCTGTCTGCAGCGCTGGAACTGGCGGAAAAGGGTTTCTCCGTCATCGTTCTGGAAGGCGAGCGGGTGGGCTTTGGTGCTTCCGGGCGCAATGGCGGGCAGATCGTCAATGGTTACAGCCGCGATCTCCACACAGTTGCCAGACGTTATGGCGCGCAGAAAGCCGCACAGCTGGGCGCAATGTCGCTTGAGGGCGGAAACATCATCCGCGAGCGGGTGGCGAAATACGGGATCGATTGCGACCTTGTCGATGGTGGCTTCTTCGCTGCCTTTACGCCCAAGCAGATCACCGAAATGGCGGCCAACAAGGCCAATTGGGAAAAGCACGGCCATACCGGTCTTGAAATGGTGTCCAAGGCCGAGGTCGGCAAATATGTGAAGTCGGATCGCTATGCGGGCGGCATGATTGACCGTTTCGGCGGCCATATCCACCCGCTGAACTATGTTCTGGGCGAAGCTGAAGCCATCGAGCGGCTGGGCGGGCGCATCTTTGAAAATTCCCGCGTCATCGCGGTCGAACAAGGTGCAAACCCGGTTGTGCGAACCGCGCAGGGCAAGGTCGCGGCCAAATATGTTCTGGTCTGCGGCAACGCCTATCTCGGCGGTCTGCTGCCGGAAATCGGCGAGCGCATGATGCCGGTGTCAAGCCAGGTCATGGCAACTGAGCAATTGGATGCTGGCTTGATCGAGGAGCTTCTGCCTGCCAATTATTGCGTCGAGGACGCCAATTACATCCTCGACTATTATCGCCGCACCTCTGACAACCGTCTGCTTTATGGGGGTGGTATCGGTTATGGCGGGACCGATCCCGATGACCTGACCAGCGTCATCCGCCCCAATATGCTGAAGACCTTCCCGCAATTGCAGAACACGAAGATTGAGTTCGCATGGAGCGGCAATTTCGCGCTGACGCTGACCCGTATTCCCCATATCGGACGTCTGTCACCCAACGTCTATTTCTCCCACGGCGATAGCGGTCATGGCGTGACCACAACGCAATTGCTGGGCAAGATATTGGGTGAAGCGGTGGCCGGACATGCGGAACGCTTCGATGTCTGGTCTTCCTTGCCGAACTACCCGTTCCCGGGCGGCAAGACCTTCCGCGTGCCGCTCACCATGCTCGGCGCATGGTGGTACGGCTTGCGTGACAGGCTGGGTGTGTAGCGTTAAATTGCTGCCAAGCCCTTCCAGGCGTTTTCGGTGATTTCTTCCGGAGACGCGTCGATGCTGACGGTGACGACACCGGGTTCGCCGGTTGGCACTTCCAGCGTTGCGAGCTGGGTTTGCAACAGGGACAGCGGCATGAAATGGCCAGTGCGGGCGCCCATTCGCTCGGTCAAAAGTGCCTCGCTGCCATCAAGGTAGACGAAGGCGAGGGGACCGCCGCAGGCGTCGCGCAGACGTTCCCGGTAGATCTTCTTCAGCGCCGAGCAAGAGATAACGATACCGTCGGCCTCATAGCCCTTGCGCAGTTCGGCACCAACAAGATCAAGCCACGGCCAACGGTCATCATCGTTCAACGGCGTTCCGGCAGCCATTTTCTCGACATTGGAGGCGGGGTGAAGCTTGTCACCCTCCATGAAGGGAATGCCGAGCTTTTCCGCCAGCGCCTCGCCAACGGTCGACTTGCCACAGCCGCTGACGCCCATGACGATGATTGCCTGTTTCATGAAGTCCTCCGCATTTCCAAAATCATGTGGCTATCGCCTACAACATCCTTGCTGCGATGCCAAAACTTTTTCTGCAGCGACGCCTTGAGAGCATCCCGTCTCAATAGCCTGCCCGTCGCGCTGCTTTCGCTTCCAGCATGGAGAGCGCGGTATGGATCAGCACAGCGAGTGCCGCGACAACAAGGCCACCTTGCAGGATGAACGCCAGATTGTTGGATTGCAGCCCGGCAATGATGACCTCACCCAGCGTTTTCGCGGCCACCGTTGAGCCGATGGTTGCGGTAGAGAGGCTGATGACGGCAGACAGCCGGATGCCAGACAGAATGGCGGGCAGTGCCAGCGGGAATTCCACGCGCCAGAGGCGCTGAAAACCTGTCATCCCAGTGCCCCGTGCTGCCTCCATAATGGTAGGGGGCAGGGTGGTGAGGCCAGTCACCGTGTTCTCGAAAATCGGCAGCAGGGCGTAGAGAAAAAGCGCAATCAATGTCGGCTTTTCGCCAAAGCCGATCATCGGCACGGCCAGCGCCAGCACGGCCACGGGCGGAAACGTCTGGCCGATATTCACGATGCTGCGCGAAAGGGGCAGAAACGCACGACCGAACGGACGCGTCACCAGAATAGCAAGCGTTCCGGCAATCACGATGGCACCCGAAGTCGCGATTGCTACGGTTTGGAGATGGGAGAGGGTCAAGGACAAAAGATTGGCCTGCGTGTAAATGGCCGGTGCGTTGGTCTGGACGAGGGGCCGGAAAACCGGCTCGAACGCTTCCGGCCACACAAGAAATGTGGCTAGAATGACAATCAGCGTTGCCAGCAGGAATGGTCCAATTCCAATCTTCATGCGGAGCCAGCGGCGTTTTGCAAGAGGGTCTCGCGGCGGATGCGGCCTGTAACGGTACCCGTTTCATCGGTGACCGGCAGGGTGTCCCGCCCGGCCCAAAGCATGGCAGACAGCGCATCGCGCTGGCTGGTTGACGAGGGCAGGGCCTCGCCCTCCGATTGCCCTGGCTCGACAATGTCACCGACCGTCGCGACGGATAGCAAGCGCAGGGGCCTTTCGCGCTCTCCGATCATCGTGCGTACGAAATCGGTTGCCGGCTTCAGAACCAGCTCCGCAGGCCGCCCGTATTGCACGATCTTTCCCTTGTCCATCACGGCAATACGGTCTGCCAGATGAAAGGCCTCATCCATATCGTGCGTTACAAGAACGATGGTGACACCGAGCTTCTTCTGGATTGCCAGCAGATCGTCCTGCGCCTTTGCACGGATGATGGGATCGAGCGCGCCGAAGGGTTCATCCATAAGAAGAATGTTCGGCTCAGCGGCGAGCGCCCGGGCAACGCCCACTCGCTGCTGCTGCCCACCTGACAGTTCCGATGGGAAACGGTTGGCATAGAGGGCGGGATCGAGCTGGAAGAGATCGAGAAGCTCGCCCACCTTGGCATCGATCCGCGCTTTGTCCCAGCCAAGCAATTCCGGCACGGTGGCGATGTTTTGCGCTACGGTTCTATGGGGAAAAAGTCCGTGACCCTGAATGGCGTAGCCGATGCTGCGGCGAAGCTTGTAGCCGGGCATGTCGAGAACATCCTGCCCGTCGATGCGGATGATGCCTGACGAGGGTTCTACCAGCCGGTTGATCATGCGCAACAATGTCGTCTTGCCAGATCCCGAGGTGCCGACAATCACGGTTATGCTGCGTGCTGCGATGGTCAGCGACACATCGTCAACCACGACCGTTCCGTCATATTCTTTTGTGAGATTGACGACCTCGATCATGCGCGGGATCTCCCGTTGAAGCTGTTGTGCTCGATGATGGCATCCAGCAGGATTGCGGCACTGAAGCCCAGGATCACAGTGGGAATGGTGCCAAGGAGAACGAGATCCATGGCCGTCTGGCCGATACCTTGAAAGACGAACACGCCAAAGCCGCCGCCGCCGATCAGCGCGGCGATGGTCGCAAGCCCGATATTTTGGACCAGAACGATGCGAATGCCAGTGAGAATAATGGGCAGAGCCAAGGGGAAATCAATTTTGATAAGCCTCTGCGCTGCCGTCATCCCAAGGCCGCGAGCCGCCTCGCGCACAGAATTCGAAACACCGTCCAGCCCAACCACCGTGTTGGAAACGACCGGCAGCAACGAATACAAAAACAGCGCGACGAAGGCCGGTGCCATGCCGATGCCGCGAATGCCAAGTGCCGATGCACCGGGAATATTGGCCGCAATCCAGCCAAGCGGCGCAATCAACAGGCCAAACAGTGCGATGGAGGGAATGGTCTGAATGATGTTGAGGCTGTTCAAAACGCCGGCCCTCAAGCGTGCTACCTTGTAGCAGAGGATGCCCAGCGGAATGCCCGCAAGTGTCGCGGCAAGGAGAGAGCCGATGGCAAGCTGCACGTGTCGACCTGCTTCAGTCCAGAAAATATCCTGACGGCTTTGATATTCCTTGAGAATGGAAAGCGCGTTCCAATGTCCAGAAAAGAGTGTGGCCGCTAAGACGCCCAGTGCCAGAACGAGCAAAATGACCTTCGTTGCGGGTCGAGGGCGAAGGCGGGTGATGGCATCTGTTGCCATCAGGATCAAACCGGCGGCCAGAAGCCAGAAACCGCTGGCAGGCGATACCCGCGCATAGCTGTTGCCGGCGGGGGTTAGATGAGTGGCTGCAACCCCCATTGTGACGCCAAGAACGGCAAGGCTTGCCATGGCGACGCCAAGTCTGAAACGCGCGTCAGTTCGAAAAACCGCTATTGCGATTGCGATGCTCATCACCGCAATCAGCAGGTAAGACCATGCCAGCGGCATTGCCTCCAGAATGCTGCGCACCTCACCCTGAACGATCCGATTGGCGCGCAGCGTTGCAAACGGCAAAGCGGCAAGCGCATAGGCCAAGAGCGCCCCGATGAGCGCTCCGACCTTGTCCGGTTTAGGAATCGGCCAGTGTGCGGCGCGCTGCAACACGGCGCCTTATTTCACCAGGCCGTTTTTCGTCAAGAAGTCCAGCGCCACGGCCTTTGCCTGCTCGCCACCCACCTGCACACGACCGTTAAGATCCTGAAGTGTTACAAGATCCAGCTTTTCGAAAACTGGCTTCAGCAGAGTTTCGATTTCAGGATGCTTCTTCAGCACCTCTTCGCGCACGATGGGCGCCGGCTGGTAGACAGGCTGGACGTTTTTGTCATCTTCCAGCACAACGAGCCCCGATGGAGCGATGCCACCATCTGTTCCGTAAACCATAGCGGCATTGGCATTGTTTGTCTGGTTGGCGGCGGCTGAAATGGTAGCCGACGTATCGCCACCGGCCAGAGTGATGAGCTGATCGGCCTTTAGGGTGAAGCCATAGGTTTTCTGGAAGGCCGGAAGTGCTGCCGCAGAGTTGACGAATTCCGACGATGCCGCCAGCACAACCTGGCCACCATCAGCAATGTATTTGCCGAATTCGCTCAGCGTCTTCAGATTGTTCTTTTCTGCCACATCCTTGCGGATGGCAATGCCCCAGGTGTTGTTGGCAGGAGATGGCGTCAGCCAGACGATCTTGTTGGCATTGAAGTCCAGCGTCTTGGCTTCTTTATAGGCCTTGGCAGCATCTTTCCAAAGCGGGTCTTCGGCCTTCTCAAAAAAGAAGGCGGCATTACCGGTATATTCTGGATAAATGTCGATCTCGCCAGCCGTGATCGCCTTGCGGACAACAGGCGTTGCGCCGAGCTGGATACGGTCTGTGGTCTGGATGTTGTTCTTGCTGAGAACTGTCATGATGATATTGCCGAGGACGGAGCCCTCGGTATCGATCTTAGATCCAACGACGACCTGAGCCTGTGCGAGGGAAGCATAAAGGGCGAGTACAAGGCCCGCGCCGGTGAGTTTCATCAAACGCTTCATCCACATTCTCCATTTCAACGAGAGCTCAGGAGGGAAATTCATCCTCATGTCGATATGCAAGCGCACTTCCCCGGTCCGGTTTGAGAAACGAACGGCGCTCACAATAGTTGCATGGAATTTCAGTGAATTCAAACTTTTCAGGCTGCCATGCTGAAACTTAGGCGGCAGGTTTCTTTCGCAGGACCCATGGCATGAGCACGGACAAAAACAGCAGGCGCAGAACATGGTGCGAGCCGACATAGGCGGCATCGGCATGCATCATCACGGCCATGGCGGCCATCGTTTCCAGCCCTCCTGGCGCAAAGGCGATCATGACCGCGTTGAGCGGGACGCCGATCAGGCGGGAAATGAGGACAGCGACGATTGAGGCAAGCAGAACCACGGCCACGGTGACAACGCCGCCTGCCAGAAAAGCCTTGCGCATATCCCGAACGGAAGCGCGTGAAAAACGCGTGCCGATCAGGCTTCCTAGAACGATGTAAGTGGGCTGGCTCAGCCAACTCGGTACACCGCCACTGGTCAGGCCGGTAATATGAATGAAGATCGACACCGCAACGCCACCCAGAAGCAAGGCGGCGGGGAACCGCCAGCGCATGAAGATCCAACCAACCGCCAGCGAGCCGAGAATGGTAAGGCCTAGAACAAGGGGTGGCATGGGTGAGATGAGAACAATCGGCTCGATGCTGACGAGATCTAGATACTCGACCAGCAGCGGCACAGCCAAGGTCAACGCCAGAACGCGGACACTTTGAATGACGCTGACGCTGGCCAGATCGCTTTTCGTTTCCGCCGTTAGGCTGATGATATAGCTGAGGTGACCGGGCGAGGCCGCCAGCATGGCCGTGTTTCGGTCATATCCGAAGCCATGGTGCAGGATCCAGTAAGCGACATAGAGCAGGATAACCACGGTCACCAGCACGGCCAGAAAGCTGAGAGGCCATGTTTTTGCAGCGTCGATCACATCAGGTGTGACGCTTGTTCCCATGGAAATGCCGACCACGACGAATGTGGCATTGCGCAGGGATTTCGGTACGGAAAGCCTTAAACCGGCAAGTCCAGCGGCGGTGACAGCAAGGGCAGGGCCGCACAAAAAGGGCGCCGGAAGGCCCAGCATGAACGCGACCAGCGCGCCAAGACCGCCAATGATGGCGGTAAGAAAGAAGCTTTTGAGGTCTGGACTGATGATCATTTCAAATTATGCAAGCAATGCTGGAACGCTGTTTTCGCTTGGCAGTTGCGCCCTTTTCGGCGTAATCGTCAACCGTCATCCGCGCAAAAAGAAACCCGCAAACAGTGTTTGCGGGCTGGATGCGTCAAAGAGTGGGCTTCATACTGCCGGTATGGCAGGGGCTGCGGCCTGGCCGCCAACCGGGCGACGCTTGGCCATCGTTTCTTCAAGGCCGAGCAGGAAGCTGATCTGTGGGCGTGCCTTAACCAGATCATCGATGGAATATTGTGTCAGCACTTCGAAAAACGCGTTGAGCGCCTTGCGAAGCGCCGAGTTCAATCCGCAGCTGTCTACCAACGGGCACTCAACGGCGCCATCTTCAAAACATTCCGCCATCGCGAAGCTGTCTTCGGTGACCTTGACGACATCGAACAGGCTGATCGTGTCCGCTGGCTTGCCAAGTCTGACTCCGCCATTGCGGCCGCGCACGGTTTCCACGAGGCCTGCCTTGTTCAAGGGCTGAAGGATTTTGAACAGGAAGAGTTCTGAAACGCCATAGGCGTTGGCAATCTCGGGTATGCGGCTGAGGTTGCCCTCATTGGCAGCGCAATACATCAACATGCGGACGGCGTAATTTGTTTGTTTGGTCAAACGCATGCTGATCTCCTGACACCTTCGAATGTGGAGTCATATAGTTGCTTTTTCACTTTAGAACAATTCCAGAATTAAAAAATTCTACATCAGCCATTTCGAACTGAGAATTGTTCCGTTGACCGTTCGTCCGATTCATGAACAAACAACTCAACTATCTAATTTATCGGAGGCGCTGGTCGTGGCAAGATCGAAATTCCTGATTTGTGCAATGACATCGATGATTTCGGTTGTTGGTGGCGGAATGTCCACAGCTTTTGCGGGTGGGGAGGTTAATGTCTACTCCTACCGCCAGCCCGAGCTTATCCAGCCGCTTCTCGATGCCTTCACCAAGGAAACCGGGATCGAAGCCAATGTGCTGTTTCTGGACAAGGGCCTGGTGGAGCGCATTCAGGCCGAGGGCGTCAATTCACCCGCCGATATTCTGTTAACGGTTGATATTGCCCGCCTCGTCGAGGCAAAAGAGGGCAAGGTTACCCAACCAGTTCTCAATGATCCCATCATCGAGAAAGATATCCCGGCCAATCTGCGTGATCCTGAAGGGGAGTGGTTTGGGCTGACCACCCGTGGCCGCGTCGTTTACGCTTCCAAGGAGCGTGTGAGCCAGAAAGACATCACCTATGAGGAGCTTGCCGATCCCAAATGGAAGGGCAAGATCTGCATACGCGATGGCCAGCATTCCTATAACATCGCGCTTTTTGCATCGATGATTGCCCATCACGGCGTGGATTATACCCGCACATGGCTGACGGGCCTCAAAAACAATCTGGCCCGCAAGCCTGATGGCACGGACCGCAGCCAGGCAAAATCAATCTATTCGGGCGAGTGCGATATTGCGCTGGGCAACACCTATTATGTGGGTCTGATGCTGACCAATGAGCAGGAACCCGAAGAAAAAGTCTGGGGCAATGCGGTGAGGGTGATCTTCCCCAATGCGCAGGATCGCGGCACGCATGTCAATATCTCTGGCGTCGCCATGACCAAATACGCCCCCAACCGGGACAATGCGTTGAAGCTTATGGAATTCCTGGCATCCGGTGAGGCGCAGGAAATCTATGCGCGGCAGGTTTTCGAATATCCTGTGCTTCCCGGCGCCCAGCCATCGGATGTCGTGAAGAATTTCGGCCCGATCAAGCCGGACACACTTTCTCTGACTGACATTGCAGCTCAGCGCAAAAAAGCATCCGAGCTTGTCGATGAGGTTGGCTTCAACGACGGCCCGTCGAACTGAAAATGCGATGTTGGGATCATCCATGCCACGCAGGTGGCATGGTAGCAGACGTCATCAGCGCTTGCGACGAAGGCGGATGACCACGTCCACATGGGCAATCTCCATGCCCTCGGGTGGCTCCGGCAGGTTGCCGATTTCCAGATTGTTGACCGGAATATCGAGAACCTCATTTTCACCTTCGACATAGAAGTGATGGTGATCGGAGACGTTTGTATCGAAATAGGTCTTTGCACCTTCCATGGCCAGCACGCGGATCAGGCCAGCTTCGGTGAACTGGTGCAGCGTGTTGTAGACGGTGGCCAGCGAGATCGGCACGCCAGCATTGACGGCTTCGTCGTGCAATTCCTCGACGGTGAGATGCCGGTCGCCCTTTGCGAACAGAAGATCGCCCAGCGCAACACGCTGACGCGTGGGGCGAAGGCCAAAACGGCGCAACCTGGTTCCGATATCTAATGTTGCGTCAAATGCCATGCAATCCGGCCTCAAATGCGATAAATTATTCCAATCCAAGTAGCATATAACTTTTACGCGCAATGCTTTCAATAGTTTCCGCTGTCACAGGCGCGGCAATTGGCGGCAAACAAGGGTATTTTGTAAATTTCCTCTGGTTCGGGCCTTACGCTTCCTGTATGCGGGCGCCATGTTAAGGCAGACTTCGGCACAAAACATGAGCAGTCACGGGTGCAAGTTGCCCTTGTGGAGCTTCATTTTGCGCCTAACTTGTTCTACAGAAGTCTTTCAACACGTGAAAACGGGGAAACGGATACAACATGGCAACGAGGCAATCGAGCTACAATTACGAGGAACTTCTGTCTTGCGGACGTGGCGAACTGTTCGGCCCCGGCAATGCGCAGCTTCCCCTGCCTCCCATGCTCATGGTTCATCGCATCACGGAAATTTCTGAAACCGGCGGAGAGCACGACAAGGGCTTCATTCGCGCCGAATACGATGTTTCGGCAGATGACTGGTATTTCCCATGCCACTTCCAGGGCAACCCCATCATGCCCGGCTGCCTTGGCCTTGATGGCATGTGGCAGCTGACCGGCTTTTTCCTCGGCTGGCTGGGTGAAGAAGGCCGTGGCATGGCGCTTTCCACCGGCGAAGTGAAGTTCAAGGGCATGGTTCGCCCGGAAACAAAGCTCTTGCAATATGGCATCGATTTCAAGCGCGTCATGCGCGGTCGCCTGGTTCTCGGCACTGCCGATGGCTGGTTGAAGGCCGATGGCGAAACCATCTACCAAGCGTCGGACCTGCGTGTCGGCCTGTCCAAAGAAAAGACCGCCTGATCTTTGATCGTTCAGCGTCAGGTCGGCCAAGTCGGCCTGATGCGGCACACATCGCGCGGCAAACACAGAAAAGGTCAACTTCATGAGAAGAGTTGTAGTCACCGGCCTCGGTATCGTTTCATCCTTTGGCAATGACGCTGCAGAAGTTACGGCGTCCTTGAGAGATGCGAAGTCGGGCATTACGTTTTCGCCGGATTTTGCCGAGCATGGCTTCAAGTGCCAGGTCTGGGGCAAGCCGTCGCTGGACCCGACCGAACTGGTTGACCGTCGCGCCATGCGCTTCCTGTCTCAGGGCGGTGCTTGGAACCATGTGGCCATGAAGCAGGCGATTGCCGATTCCGGTCTGGAAGAAAGCGTCATCAGCGGCAATGAGCGCACCGGCATAATCATGGGTTCGGGCGGTCCATCCACCCGCACCATCGTTGAAGCTGCCGACATTACGCTGAAGAACAACAGCCCCAAGCGCATTGGACCCTTTGCGGTTCCAAAGGCAATGTCGTCTACGGCATCTGCAACGCTTGCCACCTGGTTCAAGATCCACGGCGTCAACTATTCCATCTCGTCAGCCTGCTCGACATCAGCGCATTGCATCGGCAACGCTGCTGAGATGATCCAGTGGGGCAAGCAGGATGTGATGTTTGCCGGTGGCCATGAAGACCTCGACTGGTCCATGTCGAACCTTTTCGACGCCATGGGCGCCATGTCATCCAAATATAACGACACGCCATCGCTTGCCTCGCGCGCCTATGACGCCAATCGTGACGGCTTCGTCATTGCTGGCGGCGCTGGTGTTCTCGTTCTGGAAGAGCTTGAGCACGCCAAGGCGCGCGGTGCCAAGATCTATGCGGAAATCGTCGGTTACGGCGCAACATCTGACGGTTACGACATGGTCGCACCATCGGGCGAAGGCGCGATCCGCTGCATGCGTCAGGCACTTGCCAATGTGCAGGGAGAAGTCGATTACATCAACACCCACGGCACATCCACGCCTGTCGGCGACAGCAAGGAAGTCGGCGCGATCCGCGAAGTCTTCGGCTCGAAAATCCCGCATGTCCAGTCCACCAAATCGCTGACCGGCCACTCGCTGGGTGCCGCTGGCGTTCAGGAATCCATCTACGGCCTGTTGATGATGCAGGAGCGTTTCATCGGCGAAAGCGCCCATATCGAAACGCTGGATCCGGAATTCGAAGGCGTGCCGGTCGTTCGCAAGCGCATCGACAATGCCAAGATCGACACGGTTCTTTCCAACTCCTTTGGATTCGGCGGCACAAACGCTACGCTCGTCTTCCAGCGTTACAACGGATAATTGCCCATGAACGGCATCATGCAGGGTAAGCGCGGCCTCATTATGGGCGTTGCAAACAACCATTCCATCGCCTGGGGCATCTCCAAGGCGTTGGCTGCTCAAGGGGCAGAACTGGCTTTCACCTATCAGGGTGAAGCCTTGGGCAAGCGCGTCAAGCCGCTGGCGGCCGAAGTCGGCTCAGACTTCATCGTTCCCTGCGACGTTGAGGATATCGCCTCGGTTGATGCGCTGTTTGAAGCGGTGCGTGAGCGTTGGGGCTCTCTCGACTTCGTGGTTCATGCCATCGGCTTTTCCGATAAGAATGAACTGAAGGGTCTCTATGCAGACACCACGCGGGAAAACTTCAGCCGCACAATGGTGATTTCCTGCTTCTCATTCACGGAAATCGCAAAGCGCGCGGCAGCCTTAATGAGCGATGGTGGTTCCATGCTGACGCTGACCTATAATGGGTCGCAGCGCGTCATCCCTAACTACAATGTCATGGGCGTGGCTAAGGCTGCTCTGGAAGCGTCTGTGCGCTATCTGGCTGCGGATTACGGTCCAAAGGGCATTCGCGTCAACGCCATCTCTGCTGGCCCCGTGCGCACATTGGCCGGTGCCGGCATCTCCGATGCACGCGCCATCTTCTCCTGGAACCAGAAGAACGCGCCTTTGCGCCGCACGCCCGATATCGATGATATTGGCGGCTCGGCACTTTATCTTCTGTCCAGCCTGTCGCGCGGCGTGACCGGCGAATGTCATTATGTCGATGGCGGTTTCAACATCACCTCGATCCCGACACTCGACGTTCTCTATAACGCCGATAGCGAATAGACTGAAAATCGCTAGAGAACTGATAAAGCCCGGTCATGCCGGGCTTTTTGGTTTTTTGGCTTAGAGTGCATTGAAGCCGAAGAGTTGTTCAGGGTTGGTCACCAGCGCCTTCCGGCGCGCTTCATCGGAAGGCAGCCATGATAGAACCGTGTCCAGCAGGTCCGCGTCATCAGGGTATTCTTCCGTGGTCTTGGCATTGTTGTGAGGCCAGTTGGTGCCCCAGATGATGCGATTCGGCGCATAATCGGCGATATGGCGGGCGACAGTGGCAATATCTTCGAAGTCAGGTCCGCCGACACGGCTGGATTCGTAGCAGCCCGCGAATTTGAACCAGCAATTGCCCCTGTCAATCAACCGCTTCAGAGCCGCGACCTGCTCGCTTTCAGGCGTCACGCCTGCAAAAAACTTGCCGTGGTGATCGAAGATCCAGCGGCTCTTGACGGCGGCCAGACGGGGCTCGTGGTCCAGAATGTTGGAGCCATCGAACTGAATGGCCACGCACCAGCCGAGTTCCTGGGCGATGCTGTCGACCTCTTCCAGATGGGCGAGATCAACGGCACCACCGGGCAAATCCATAATGCGCGCACCGACGACACCGACGCTGACCAGTTCCTCCAGCTCTTCGATCGGTGTGTCACGGGTAACGACAGCCACGCCACGCGCCACGCTGCCCATGTCCCGCAGGCATGCGATCAGATTTCCATTGTCGCGTTGATGCGCATTGCCTTGGGTAATCACCACCCGCTCGATGCCGATCCATGTCATCATGCGGCGATATTCATCCGGTCCCGGCGTGCCCTCTGGGATGGCGGGTCCACCGGCCTGTTGTGGAAACTTGGGCAGATACATGTGCATCTGCGTATCGATTGCCCCTTTCGGCATGGCGGTTCGGGGCTTCTGGCCGTCGAATGTTCTTGTGATCGTCATGAAATCCTCCTCGGCATCGCTCACTTGATCCCGCAACGGTAGCAGGAGTGCTCACGCACGGCCTAAGACCGGCGGTTGGAATTTCTAGCGATCGACCTGCCGCAGCATGGCGCGGTAGCGTTGCTGGCTGCCCTTCAGATGCAGCCGCATCGCCTCGCGGGCAGCCGTTGCGTCTCCGTCAGAAATGGCTTGCACGATGACATCGTGCTCTTTCTGCAGTTGCTGCAGGTAGGACGCGGCTGTCTTTTCCGATTGCGAGGACCGCAGAGCCGCACGCGGAATGATGTTTTGCCCCATCACTTCCAGAAACTCGCGAAAGCGCGGATTGTTGGTGGCGTCAGCAATGGCGAGATGCAGTTTGAAATCCGCTTCGGCGGTAGGGTCGCCCTTGTCTATACAGGCCTGAACCGCGGAGAGACAGCGCATGATGGCTTCCTCCTGCGCTGGCGAGCGGCGTACAGCGGCAAGCTCCGCCGCTTCGGTCTCCACGGCTGCCCGCAATTCGAGAAGCTCGATGATCGATGAGATGCGGTCGTGATCTACATCCTGAAACGGTTGCGGCTGCTGTGTGGGAAGCGTCAGCACGAAGATACCCGCGCCGTGACGGGCCTCCACCAGCTTATCGGCACGCAATGCCGCCACAGCCTCGCGCACAACGGTTCTGCTGACCTTGTAAAGCTCCGTCAGTCCCGCTTCGCTCGGCAGCTTGTCGCCAGGCTTGTACTCGCCCGAAAGAATGGCATGACGCAGAGCATCTGCGGTCTGGCTGACGAGTGAGCCGCCGGCGCGCCCGAGCGGTGCCTGTGCTGTCGCATTGCTATCGGCGTTTTCGTTCAAGCTGGCCAAAATTTACTCCGTGTCATCAGAGGTATCGCTTGAGAAGCGCAGCCTCCGCTAAAGATCTATGTGTGCAAATATTCCGTAATTGCCGGAAATTGGCAATATTTATATTATTTCCGCTGTCCATTGATATGATCTCCTGACGCGGGTGCCAAGCCCTGAAATCATCCCAATAAGGGAAATGCGAAGCTTTCGGGAAAGACAATTTAAACGAAGCCACGATACAGTTCCATCGCATAAAGCTTTGCGGCAGACATGCGTTCCCGTCATGAAGATAGAAAAAGCTAAATGCGATCATTGGTATCAAAGGCAAAACTTGGCAAAAAGTTTTTGCGCTCCCGGGATGGCTCCGCTGCCATTGAATTTGCCATTCTCGCAATTCCCTATTTCATGGTCGTTTTCGCCATCATCGAGACCTTTCTCGCGCTGGTTGGCGAACAGCTTGTGATCAACGCGACGGATACGATGGCGCGCAAGTTGCGCACGGGGCAAATTACCAGCACAATTACCAAGGAAGAGTTCAGAACGCAGTTTTGTGCGGAAGTCTCTATCCTGATTACCTGCTCTGCCGATGAGATCAGGACACCGCAGCAACTCTATGTCGACCTGCGCCGCTTCAACGCCTTCGCCGATATTCCAAAGACGATACCGTTGACGCCGAATGGTGAGTATTTCGATCTCGATGTTTCGGCTTTCGGATTTTCACCCGGTGGACCCAAGTCCATCAACATGCTGCGCGTCTATTACCGCTGGCAGGTGACGGCGGATCTGGTGCGACCCTTCCTCACCAGAATCCGTCCGAAGGATGGTTCGATGCCGTCTCATTTCCTGATCGTCGCGACGGATGCCTACCAGAATGAGCCGTACCAGTGAGCGCGACAACATGAAAAGACGATCACACACGACCTGGCGAGCGCTTGTAGAGACGTTGAAGCGTCTGAAACGCGACAAGCAAGGTGTGGGGGCTGTCGAATTCGCCATCATATTTCCGCTTCTGCTGGCGCTCTACATCACGGCTTTCGAACTGACGATCGGCTTCAGTGTCTATAAGCGCGCAACCCGTGCGGCTGGCGCTGTCGCAGACCTGGCCTCCCAGCCCCAGACCGTGAACAAGGCTTATCTCGGCTCCATGCGGGATGTGACTGCTGCGATTTTCGCGCCCTACTCCACAACAGGGCTGAAACTAAAAATCAGCGGCATCGAGGTGGATGCAAACAAGGTGGCGAAGATCAAGTGGTCTTGGGATGAGGGTGACAAGCGACCTTACGCTGTCAACTCGATTGTCAATATTCCCGATAATCTCAAGCAACCCGGCGCATTTTTGGTTCATTCCGAGCTGACGAAGCCCCATACGCTTTTGATGTTCATGTCATCCCTGTCATCGAACCTGACATCGATTACCATCGGTCGTGACTATTATTTCGCAAAGCGTGAGGCCGACGCCATCACCTGCTCGGACTGCTAAGGCTCAAACATAACGATTTGGTCCATCAAAAAAGCCGCTGGTGTCTTTCAACCAGCGGCTTTGTCTTTGTGGTGAGATGACTTACTCGGCAGGCATATCCAGCGTTCGGCTGAAGTAAAGCGCGACCAGCGTGCAGAGTGCGCCTGACAGCAGGTAGATGCCAACGGCAAACAGGCCAAACTTCGAGGAGAAGCCGAGCGCCACCAGCGGCGCAAAGCCAGCGCCAATCAACCATGAGATATCCGAGGTCAGGGAGGCCCCTGTATAGCGGTATTCACGGCTGAAGCGTGATGCCAGCGCCCCGCCGGATTGGCCGAAGGACAGGCCAAGCAGCGAGAAGCCGATGAGCACGAAGAGATAGCGGCCAATATCGCCCGATGACAGAAGCACAGGTGCGACGAAGCTGAACACCGCGATCATGGCAGCTGCGATGCCGAGCAGCTTGCGACGGCCGATCTTGTCAGAGACCACGCCGGAAACGACGATCATGCCCCCGGCAATGATGGCGCTGACGAATTGCACGAACAGGAAGTCGGAGACCTTCTGATCCGTGTTGAGCGACACCCAGCTGAGCGGGAAAACGGTGACGAGGTGAAACAGCGCAAAGCTGGCAAGCGGAACGAACGCACCTGTCAGAACCACGCGCGATTGTTTACGCAGCATCTGGAACATGGGCTTGGGCTCCAGCTCATGCTGTTGCAGCATAGTCTGGAATTCGGGTGTTACGATCATGCGCAGGCGGGCAAACAGCGCCAGAACATTGAGTGCCAGTGCCACGAAGAACGGGAAGCGCCAGCCCCAGGCCAGAAATTCCGGGTTGGAAAGCTGCGTTGTGAAGATAATGAAAAACGCGCTTGCAAGACCAAAGCCCATGGCCGCGCCAAGCTGCGGCATCATGGCATACCAGCCGCGCTGTTTTTCCGGTGCATTCATAGCCAGCAGGGAAACCAGTCCATCCCAAGCACCACCCAGGCCAATGCCCTGACCGATGCGGAAGACGGCCAAGAGAATTGGGGCGATCATGCCGGCTTCGGCATAGGACGGCAGAAAGCTGATCGCCATCGTCGAACCACAGAGGGTAAACAGCGCAGCGGCCAGTTTGACGGCGCGCCCGAATTTGCGGTCGACCTGCAGGAAGATGAGCGAACCGATCGGCCGCGCGATGAAGGCCAGCGAGAACACGGCGAAGGAATAGAGCGTGGCTGTGAGGGGATCGACGAAGGAGAAGAAGACATGAGGGAACACCAGCGCGGAGGCAATGGCATAGACGAAGAAGTCGAAAAACTCTGTCATTCTGGCCAGAATGACCGCGATGGTAATGCGGTCAGGATCGACAGCGATTGGCGCTGAAGACTTGCCATTCGGTCCTCTGTGTTCGTGAAAGGCCGTATCAGTATAACTCATGAAAATTCCCTCCTGCGTAGGCGTAAGCCTTAGTTCAAACGCAGCGCCTCCTCTTGCGTTGCGTTCTATGCGGCGGATTGTCACACAGGGGTGTGATGCCGTCAATTGGAGAATGCGGGGGAGGGCTTGCCCGGGCCAAAACATGTGCGATAATACGGCAATACCAGCATTTCGACGTGAATTGCATGTGCCGCGATTGCTGCAAAAAATAATCCATGCTGCACCGCGACAAACTACCTCATGTCATTTATGACGTTTGCCAATTATACCCGACAATACAAGAAACAGTACGAGTATCAGAACGTGCGCACGCTCATGAAAATTCCATCTGCCCTCGTGGCCATTTCGTCTTTGCTTCTGCTCAGCGGCTGCAACCTCGTTGTGATGAACCCTGCGGGTGATATCGCTGTTCAGCAGCGCGACCTCATCATCACCTCGACGGTGTTGATGCTGCTCATCATCGTTCCGGTTCTCGCACTCACGCTGTTTTTTGCGTGGAAGTACCGTGCATCCGCCAAGGCGGAAGATTACGATCCGGAATGGCATCACTCCACGCGCCTTGAAATGGTGATCTGGTCGGCTCCGGTCGCCATCATCCTGATGCTTGGCACCGTGACATGGATCGCGACCCACCGTCTTGATCCCTATCGTCCGATCGAGCGTCTGGATGAGAACCGCGAAGTGACGGCGGATATGAAGCCTCTGACGGTTGAAGTCGTGGCAATGGACTGGAAGTGGCTGTTCTTCTACCCCGAGCTTGGCATTGGCAGCGTCAACGAATTCGCAGCGCCCGTTGATGTTCCAATCAACTTCAAGATTACTGGCACCACGGCCATGAACTCGTTCTTCGTTCCAGCCCTTGCTGGTCAGATTTACGCCATGGGCGGCATGCAGACGAAGCTTCACGCTGTTATCAACAAGCCCGGCGTTTACGATGGCTTCTCGGCTAATTTCTCCGGTCCCGGCTTCTCGCACATGCGCTTCAAGTTCCATGGCCTGAGCCAGGAAGGCTTTGACCAGTGGGTTGCCAAGGCGAAAGATGGCGGCAAGGGCTTCGGCCGCATGGAGTATCTCGAATTCGCCAAGCCAAGCGAGCGCGAGCCCGTGCAGTATTTCGCCAGTGTTGACCCGCAGCTTTACGACGCGATCCTCAACCGCTGCGTCGAGCCCAACAAGCTTTGCATGCGTGACATGATGCATATCGACGCCAATGGCGGTGGCGGCAAGGAAGGCATTGATATTGCCAAGGCGCTGAACTCCGTGGTTTGCACACCGCTTTCGCCCTATGGCGTGGCGATGGGTCCACAGTCGACGCCTGCGGCTATCCAGGGCCAGACATTCGAGCCAGCAGCTTTGCCTGCCTCGAAGGCCACTGCACCCAATGCCAGCAAGAGTGCTGGTTGATACGAGAGTTGCCTGCGGCGCGATTTCCGCGCTGCTCTGAACGCTTCGGTCTGTTCGAGGCGTAAATTCAATGACTTGGGAATGTGTGTCTTGTTCAGTGGAATGAGCGGCATTCTAAAAATCGCAAGAGGCTAAAATGGTCGTCAATACCGATCAAACGTCATTTCTCTTCGGGAAGCTGACGTGGGACTCCATCCCCATCCATGAGCCCATTCTCATCGTGACCTTTGCGGTCGTGGCGCTTGGTGGCGCAGCCGTTCTGGGCGCGCTCACCTATTTCCGGCTCTGGGGTTATCTCTGGAAGGAATGGTTCACGAGTATCGATCACAAAAAGATCGGTATCATGTACATTATCCTGGCACTCGTCATGCTGATGCGCGGCTTTGCCGACGCCATCATGATGCGTATCCAGCAGGCCATTGCCTCTGGCGGTTCGGAAGGGTATCTGAACGCCCACCACTATGACCAGATTTTCACCGCGCACGGTGTCATCATGATCTTCTTCATGGCGATGCCAATGATCACGGGCTTGATGAACTACATCATTCCGTTGCAGATCGGCGCCCGTGACGTCTCGTTCCCGTTCCTCAACAACTTCTCCTTCTGGATGACAACGGCCGGTGCTGTCATCACCATGATCTCGCTGTTCATTGGTGAGTATGCACAGACCGGCTGGCTGGCCTATCCGCCACTGTCAGGCATTCAGGGAAGCCCGAGCGTTGGCGTGGACTACTATATCTGGGGCCTGCAGATTGCCGGTGTAGGAACCACGCTGTCGGGTATCAACCTGATCGTTACCATCATCAAGATGCGCGCACCCGGCATGACGATGATGCGCCTGCCGATCTTCGTGTGGACATCGCTGTGTTCCAACATCCTGATCGTGGCCTCGTTCCCGATCCTGACCGGTACGCTCGCACTTCTGACCCTTGACCGTTACGTTGGTACGAACTTCTTCACCAACGATCTTGGCGGCAATCCGATGATGTACGTCAACCTCATCTGGATCTGGGGTCACCCGGAAGTCTACATTCTCGTGCTACCAGCCTTTGGTATTTTCTCCGAGATCGTATCGACTTTCTCCAACAAGCGTCTCTTCGGTTATGCTTCGATGGTCTATGCGACAGTGGTCATCACCATCCTGGCCTATGTCGTGTGGTTGCACCACTTCTTCACCATGGGTTCCGGTGCCAGCGTCAATGCCTTCTTCGGCATCACGACGATGATCATCTCGATCCCGACAGGCGCGAAGATCTTCAACTGGCTGTTCACGATGTATAAGGGTCGCATCACCTTCGATGTGCCCATGCTGTGGGCCATCGGCTTCATGATCACCTTCGTCATCGGTGGCATGACCGGCGTTCTGCTGGCCGTTCCTCCAGCCGACTTCGTGCTGCACAACTCGCTGTTCCTGATCGCCCACTTCCACAACACAATCATTGGTGGCGTGGTGTTCGGTGTGCTCGCCGGTATTGCCTACTGGTATCCAAAGGCCTTCGGCTATCGTCTCGACCCATTCTGGGGCAAGATGTCCTTCTGGTTCTGGTTCGTCGGCTTCTACTTCGCCTTCATGCCGCTCTACGTTCTTGGCCTGATGGGCATTACCCGCCGCCTCAGCCAGTTCGAGGACACATCGCTTCAGCCGTGGTTCCTCGTGGCAGCCTTCGGTGCATTCCTCATCGCATTGGGTATCGCATCCTTCATTATCCAGCTCGTCGTCAGCTTCCTGCGTCGCGAAGAACTGCGTGATACCTCGGGCGATCCCTATGGCGGTCGTACGCTGGAATGGTCTACGTCTTCTCCACCGCCTGCCTACAACTTCGCTTTCACGCCTGTCGTGCATGAAATCGATGCCTGGGCGCATATGAAAAAGCACGGCGCCGAGCGCCCCGTCGATGGCTTCATCCCGATCCATATGCCGAAGAATACCGGCACGGGTGTCATCATCAGCGCCATCTCCGTCGTGCTTGGGTTCGCACTGGTGTGGCACATCTGGTGGCTGGCAATTGTTTCTCTGGTGGCCATCATCGGGGTCTCAATTGCCCACACCTTCAACTACAATCGCGACTATTACATCCCCGTATCGGATGTGACGGAAGTCGAAGCAGAACGTACGAAGCTGCTGGCAACTCAGGCGTAAAAGAATGTCTCAAGCACCTGCCCAGAGCGCCAATGGCGCGGAAAAGCCGGTCTTCTACCTGAAGGAAGACCACCACACAGAAAACGGTACATCCATCGGTTTCTGGCTGTATCTGATGAGCGACTGCCTGATCTTCGCAACGCTCTTTGCAACCTATGCCGTTGTCGGTCGCAGCTATGCGGCCGGCCCATCCGGTGCCGATCTGTTCGACCTCAAGCTGGTGGCGATCAACACGGCATTCCTGCTGTTGTCGTCCATCACCTACGGCTTTGCCATGCTGGAAGCGCAGAAGAAGAAGATCAACTCCACGCTGATCTGGCTCGGCATCACCGGCCTCTTCGGCTTGGCGTTCCTCAGCCTGGAACTTTACGAGTTCTACCACCTCATTCATGAGGGCGCGACGCCACAGCGTTCGGCCTTCCTGTCTGCCTTCTTCGCGCTGGTCGGCACGCACGGTCTGCACGTCACCTTCGGTGTCATCTGGCTCGTCACGCTCATGGTGCAGATCAAGAAGTTCGGTCTGCATGCTGCAAACATGCGCCGCCTGACCTGCCTTTCCATGTTCTGGCACTTCCTGGACGTGATCTGGATCGGCGTCTTTTCCTTTGTTTACCTGGTTGGAGTTCTGTGATGGGTTCAAACACACACGAGCATAACCACGCGCACGGTCATGACCATGCACATAATCATGACCATCATGACAGCGGCGAAGATCATGGCTCGTTCAAGAGCTACATGATCGGCTTCATCCTCTCGGTCATCCTGACGGCGATCCCGTTCTGGCTGGTCATGAGCGATGTTCTCGAAAACCGCACGACAACCGTCATCGTCATCATGATCTTCGGTGTCATTCAGGTCTTCGTGCACATGATCTACTTCCTGCACATGAACACCAAGTCGCAGGGCGGCTGGACCTTCATGTCGCTGCTGTTCACGCTTGTGGTGGTCATGATCACCCTCGTCGGCTCGCTCTGGGTCATGTACAACATGAACAAGAACATGATGCCGACCATGACGATGGAGCAGATGCGCAACATGCCGTAACCGGCGGCGTCTGCCACGATCTAGCGGCCCGCGACAGCGGGCCGTTCCTCTCCGAGAGACACGAAAACCCATGAATCGGAGAGCGGATTCATGGGGTTTTGTGTTGAGCGAGAAGCCAAATGACCATTCAGAACAAAGAAGCATCGGCTCGAAAGGGCATCCGCCCTGCGGCAATCGCCGTCATGGTCATGACCATCATCCTGACCGGCTGTTTGCTGGCGCTGGGCACATGGCAGGTCAACCGTCTGGCGTGGAAGAAGGATCTGGTTGCGCGCGTCGAAGAACGTGCACATGCAGCGCCGGTCGAGGCGCCCGCCGCTTCCGAGTGGCCTGCGCTGACGGACCCCGCGCAATATGAATATCGCCGCGTGAAAATTGCCGGCACCTTCCGCCATCAGGATGAGGTTCAGGTCTATACCGTAACGGATCTCGGTCCCGGCTATTGGGTCCTGACCCCGTTTGAGCGGCAGGACGGAACCCGGGTCATCATCAACAGAGGCTTTGTGCCGACCGATAAGCGCGCTCCTGAAACCCGTCCTGAAGGCGAGATCGCGGGCACAGTCGAGGTCATCGGACTGATGCGTGCGCCGGAGACCGGCGGGCTCTTCCTGCGCACCAACGATCCGCAAAACGACCGCTGGTATTCACGCAACATCGCGCAGATCACGGACGCAAAAAAGATCGAGAATGCCGCACCCTTCTACATCGATGCGGATGCGACCGCCAATCCAGGCGGCCTGCCGGTGGGCGGCAAGACCATGCTGACCTTCCCGAACAACCATCTCTCCTACGCCGTTACATGGTATATTCTGGCTGGAATGGTTGTTGCGGCGGGATGGTATGTGATGCGCAATCTGAATGCGCCAAAAGCCAGGGATGAGTAACGAGTCGCATGAACCTCGTCAGCCTCGTGCTTAAATAAAGCATTTCCCCTTTATGCGCTGGGTGATTATATCACCGTGTTGTGAGAGCGGCCGCAAGAGCCGCAGTTTTTGTGGTGATATATGGCACGCGCTTTTCTTCTGCTTCTCGATTCCTTTGGTGTGGGTGGCGCACCGGATGCTGAATCTTACGGCGATCTGGGATCGAACACGCTCGGCCATATCGCCGAGTTTTGTGCCGCCGGTGCGGCGGATCGAGCAGTCCTGCGCGCTGGTCCGTTGAAGCTGCCAAACATGTCGGCGCTCGGGCTTCTGAATATTGCGCACCTTGCCAGCGGTGAACGCCCTGCGGGCATGGAGCCACCAGAGCGCATCTATGGTCTTCACGGCTGCGCCAGCGAGGTTTCCAAAGGCAAAGACACGCCATCTGGCCATTGGGAAATCGCCGGTACACCCGTTCTGTTTGATTGGGGTTATTTCCCAACTGAGGGTGATGCTTTTTCGGAAGAGCTTGTCGCAGGAATCTGCGCGGAGGGCGAGGTATCAGGCATACTCGGCAATTGCCACGCATCCGGCACTGACATCATCGCGCGTTTTGGTGCGGAACACATCAAAACCGGAAAGCCGATCTGCTACACCTCGTCGGACTCCGTGTTCCAGATTGCCGCACATGAAGAGCATTTTGGCCTTGAGCGGCTGATTGCCTTATGCCAGACCGTGCGAAAGCTTGTCGATCCGCTCAATATCGGCCGTGTTATCGCCCGCCCGTTTAGAGGCGAGACACCGGCGACATTCGAGCGAACCGGCAATCGACGCGATTTTTCGGTTCTGCCGCCAGAGCCAACGCTGCTGGATCGGCTTGTCGAAAAAGACCGCAAGGTGCTGGCCATCGGCAAGATCGGCGATATCTATGCCCATCAAGGCGTGTCCCGGGTCATCAAGGCCAATGGCAACGAAGCGCTGATGGATGCGACCTTACAGGCTATGGACGAGGCCGAGAACGGTGATCTCGTCTTCACCAATTTCGTCGATTTCGACATGAATTATGGCCACCGCCGCGATGTCGCAGGCTATGCCGCAGCACTCGAAGCCTTTGATGCGCGCCTGCCGGAAATTCACCGCAAGATGCAGCCCGGCGATGTCGCGATCATCACCGCCGACCATGGTTGCGACCCGACATGGCGCGGCACGGATCATACACGCGAGCGCGTGCCGATCATGGCCTTCGGCCCCGGCATCCGCGAACGCAGCATCGGCATCCGCCCGACCTTTGCCGATATCGGCGAAAGCATCGCCGCCCATCTTAATATACCGACCGGTCGCCACGGCAGGAGCTTCATGTGACATCCCACCTTCTGAAAGCCGAGATCCATTGCCATCTGGAAGGGGCTGCGCCGCCAGCACTCGTGGAAGAGCAGGCGCGAAAATATGGCATCGATACCACTCCGTTTCTGCTCGATGGCGCTTACATATGGTCCGATTTCGCCGAGTTCATAAAATGCTATGATGCCGTGGCCCAGGTCTTCAAGACGGATGAGGATTATGCGCGCCTGACCGAGGCCTATCTGACGGAACTCGCGGGTGAAAATACCATCTATAGCGAGTTGATCATTTCACCTGATCACGGCGACCGCATCGGTCTGGGCGCAGACGCCTATCTGGCCGGTATTGCTGAAGGCATAGCGGCGGCGAAGCAGAAGACCGGCATCGAAGCGCGCATCATCGTCACTGGCGAGCGCCATTTCGGCCCCGAAAGCGTCATTGCCGCTGCGGAATATGCGGCCCGGGTCAAGCATCCGCTCATCACCGGCTTCAACATGGCGGGCGAAGAGCGCATGGGGCGGGTGGCAGACTATGCCCGCGCCTTTGATATCGCCCGCGATGCGGGGCTTGGGCTTACCATTCATGCGGGCGAGGTTTGCGGTGCATTCAGCGTGTCTGACGCGCTTGACCTCATAAAGCCGCAGCGCATTGGTCACGGCGTACGTGCCATCGAGGATGATGCGCTGGTTGCTCGACTGGCAGAGCTTGGCACGGTTCTGGAAGTCTGCCCCGGCTCCAACATCGCGCTGAATGTCTACCCGGATTTTGAAAGCCATCCGTTGAAGCGCCTGCGGGATGCGGGCGTTCGGGTCTGCGTCAGTTCTGACGACCCACCCTTCTTCTCCACGTCGCTGGCGCAGGAATATGAGATCGCCCGCCATGCCTTCGGTTTCAGTGACGCCGAGATCAATGCAATGACCCGCACTGCCATCGAAGTGGCCTTTGTGGATGAGGAAACCCGCACCCGACTGCTCGGCCTGTTGGATACACCATCTGCTTCATAGAAACAGGCAAGGACGGAGGCGCAAAATGTGCTTCCGGTCTTGCGAAACCGGTTCATTCGGTGAAATACAGAGACATCAGAGATCAAAGAAAAGGCCAGGTTCATGGACGGCGTCACCGTTATCGCTCACCCGCTCGTGCAGCACAAACTTACCATCATGCGCAAGAAGGAAACCTCGACTGCTGGTTTCCGCCGTCTGCTGCGCGAAATATCGACGCTGTTGTGCTATGAAGTGACGCGCGATCTGGAAATGACGCAGGAAACCATCGAAACACCGATGCAGACCATTCAGGCGCCGGTTCTGGAAGGCAAGAAGCTCGTTTTCGCCTCCATCCTCCGCGCCGGTAACGGCCTGCTGGAAGGCATGCTGGAGCTCGTTCCATCCGCCCGCGTCTCGCATATCGGTGTGTACCGCGATCACGATACGCTTGAGGCCGTGGAATACTTCTTCAAGGCACCCGACAATCTCGATGCACGCCTGATTATCGTTGTGGACCCGATGCTGGCAACGGGCAATTCGTCCATCGCAGCCGTCGATAAGCTGAAGGAACGTGGCGCAAAGAATATGCGCTTCGTGTGCCTTCTCGCTGCCCCTGAAGGCATCAAGAACTTCCGCGAAGCACACCCGGATGTTCCGATCTTCACGGCTTCCATCGACAGCCACCTAAATGAACAGGGCTACATCATGCCCGGTCTGGGTGACGCGGGCGACCGCATGTACGGCACGAAATAAGCAGTCCATGCGCCCCCGGTTCAACCGGGGGCGCAAATCTCGATTACTTCATCGTCGGCATGACGAATTCTGCACCAGTCTTGATGCCAGACGGCCAGCGCGTCGTGATCGTCTTGGTCTTGGTCCAGAACTTGATCGAATCCGTGCCGTGCTGGTTGAGGTCACCGAAGCTCGATGCCTTCCAGCCGCCGAAGGAATGGTAGGCCAGCGGAACAGGGATTGGCACGTTGATGCCGATCATGCCGATATTGATGCGGCTGGCAAAATCACGGGCTGCATCACCATCGCGGGTGAAGATCGCAACGCCATTGCCATATTCGTGCTTCATCGGCAGTTCCAGGGCTTCTTCATAGTTCTTGGCGCGAACGACCGACAGAACCGGTCCGAAGATCTCCTGTTTGTAGATGTCCATATCTGTGGTCACGTGGTCGAACAGGCAGCCGCCGACGAAATAGCCGTTTTCGTAACCCTGCAGCTTGAAATCCCGGCCATCGACGAGGAGTTCGGCACCCTGCTCGACACCGCTGTTGATCAGGCCCTGAACACGGGTCTGCGCTTCCTTAGTGATCAGCGGCCCCATATCGGCCTTGTCGTCCGTATAGGGGCCGATCTTGAGTGCTTCGATCTGCGGGATCAGCTTTTCGATCAGACGATTTGCCGTGTCTTCACCAACCGGTACAGCAACGGAGACCGCCATGCAGCGCTCACCGGCAGAACCGTAACCGGCACCCATCAGTGCGCTGACGGCCTGGTCGAGATCGGCATCCGGCATGATGATCATGTGGTTCTTGGCGCCGCCAAAGCACTGCGCGCGCTTGCCGTTCATCGCAGCCGTGCCGTAGACATAGCGTGCGATCGGCGTGGAGCCGACGAAGGAAACCGCGCCGATATCCGGGTTGGTCAGAAGGCCGTCAACGGCGCTCTTGTCGCCATTGACGACGTTGAGGATGCCCGCAGGCAAACCGGCTTCGATCATCAGTTCGGCAAGACGGATCGGCAGGGAAGGGTCGCGCTCGGAAGGCTTCAAAATGAAGGCGTTGCCGCAGGCGATTGCCGGTGCAAACATCCACATCGGGATCATGCCGGGGAAGTTGAAAGGCGTGATGCCAGCGCCGATGCCAACCGGCTGGCGGATGGAATACATGTCGATGGCAGGACCAGCACCTTCGGTGAACTCACCCTTGGAAAGATGCGGGATGCCGCACACGAATTCGCAGACTTCCAGGCCGCGAATAATATCGCCTTTGGAATCTTCCACCGTCTTGCCGTGTTCGCTGGAAAGCAGCACAGCCAGCTCGTCCATGTTCTGGTTCAACAAGTCTACGAACTTGAAGAACACGCGGGCGCGGCGCTGCGGGTTGGTCGCGGCCCATTTTGGCTGGGCCTTCTTGGCGCTCTCAACAGCCGCCAGGATCTCCGCATCGCTGGCCAGCGAAACCGTTGCCTGCACTTCGCCTGTTGCCGGATTGTAGACATTCGATGTGCGGCCGCTGGTGCCGCTCACGTGCTTGCCGTCGATGAAATGGCCGATTTCTTTCATGGGTAGTCCTCCAGATTTGATGCCGCACCTTCGCGCTTTGAATTGCACAAATCAATCACCTGGAATAATCATCCGTTGTGCATAATTCGACATTAGGGGTGGGGTATGAACTGGGACGATGTGCGCGTATTCCTCAGCGTTGCGCGAAGCGGGCAGTTTCTCGCCGCTGCCAGAAAGCTCGGTGTCAACCATGCGACGCTCAGCCGCCGGGTGTCCGCACTGGAGGAAGCACTCGGCTGTCAACTGTTCCTGCGCAGCACGACCGGATGCGAGCTGACCGAGGATGGCACCCGCTTTCTGGCCTCGGCGGAACGGATGGAAACGGAAATGCTTGGCGTGCGGGCTGATCTGGGGCGAGGGGATTCGGCCATCAGCGGCACGGTGCGCATCGGCGCGCCGGATGGTTTCGGCGTGTCATTTCTCGCGCCGCGTCTTGGCGCGCTGACGGCGATGCACCCGGACCTGAAAATAGAGCTTGTGCCGGTGCCGCGATCTTTCTCGCTGTCACAGCGTGAGGCAGACATTGCCATAACCATCGAAAGGCCGGAGCAGGGAAGGCTCGTTTTGTCCAAACTCACCGATTATTCGCTGGGTCTTTATGCGTCGGACGCCTATCTGCGCATGAATGGCGTGCCGGATACCATCGAGGCGTTGAAGCTTCACCGCCGCATCGGCTATGTCGAAGACCTCATCTTTTCACCATCGCTGAATTATACGGGCGAGGTGATGCGCGACTGGAATGCGAGCTTTGAAATCTCAAGCGCCATCGGCCAGACAGAGGCGGTGCGCTCCGGCGCTGGCATCGGCATCCTGCATGATTACATTGCCCGCAATCACCCCGAGCTCACGCGCATCATGCCTGACGTCACAATCTACCGCTCCTACTGGACCGCATTTCATGAAAATGCCCGCCAACTGGCGCGTGTGCGAACCGTGGTGCAGTTTCTTCAGGACATTGTCGCAAGCGAGCGCCACATATTCAGCCCTGCGGCGTGATGCGGATGAGGTAGCAAAGGGTGTGATTGGCTTCTATCTTTATCGTTTCGGCGACCTCGACAGCATCCAGTGCGGCCATCTCTAGCGTCTGCTTCCCCGATATCGCCAAGGCATCTCCCGTAACAAGCACGAGAACCATCTCACCAAAAGCCTCCCTGCTGACTGCAAAGCGCCCCGTTATCCGTTCGACGCTGTGACGATAGCGCCCGCGCCGGGTCATGACATTGAGGTCGGTCACGGGCCCATCGGGAAGCGTGGCCGCCACTGCAATATCTGCTGCGAAGGACAATGGCAGGCTTGCGCCATTCAGCGCCACGTCTTCCCCGCCCTCCATCGCCAGCGACATTCCGGCACCATCCACAATGGACAAGGTCCGATCAATGCCGGGGAAGATGGAGAATGGCCCGTCGCTGGCGACGGTCGCCATGCTGATGCGCCAATCAAAGCTATCGACTGAAGAACCGGGCGGAAAGACGGCGATTTCCACCGTCTCTCCACCACCATTCTTCCATGGCATGCGCTTGTGTTCGCTGGCGCGGTAGAGCTTCATGGCTTTCAGTTACCCAGAATACCGGGCAGGCGAAGGCCCTTTTCCTTCGCGCAATCCAGAGCGATGTCATAGCCTGCATCGGCGTGGCGCATGACGCCGGTTGCCGGGTCGTTCCACAACACACGATCCAGACGCCGTGCTGCGTCGTCTGTGCCATCGGCGCAGATGACGACGCCCGAATGCTGGGAAAAGCCCATGCCGACGCCGCCGCCATGGTGCAACGAAACCCACGTGGCGCCCGATGCAGTGTTCAGCAGCGCATTCAGAAGCGGCCAGTCGGAAACGGCGTCAGATCCGTCCTTCATCGCTTCCGTCTCCCGGTTGGGAGAGGCAACGGAGCCTGAATCGAGGTGGTCACGACCGATCACGACGGGCGCTTTCAGCTCGCCGCTCTTCACCATCTCGTTGAAGGCGAGCGCCAGCCGGTGCCTGTCGCCAAGACCCACCCAGCAGATGCGGGCGGGTAAGCCCTGAAAGGCGATGCGGTCACGCGCCATATCCAGCCAATTGTGCAAATGGGTGTTGCCGGGGGTCAGTTCCTTTACCTTGGCGTCTGTCTTGTAGATATCCTCAGGATCACCCGAAAGTGCTGCCCAGCGGAATGGGCCGATGCCTCGGCAAAACAGCGGACGGATATAGGCTGGCACGAAGCCGGGGAAGGCGAAGGCGTTTTCCAGCCCCTCTTCCTTGGCGACCTGGCGGATGTTGTTGCCATAATCCAGCGTCGGCACACCCGCATTCCAGAAGTCGACCATCGCCTGAACATGCTGCTTCATCGAAGCGCGGGCGGCAACTTCCACCGCCTTGGGGTCGCTTTCCTGTTTCGCGCGCCACTCACCAACCGTCCAGCCGAGGGGCAGGTAGCCGTGGATCGGGTCATGGGCTGAGGTCTGGTCGGTCACGATATCGGGGCGTGGACCGCCAGCCTGCATGCGCTTGACCAGCTCCGGGAAAACCTCCGCAGCATTGCCGATGAGGCCGACGGATTTCGCTTCGCCAGCCTTTGTCCATTGGTCGATCAGATCAAGGGCTTCATCCAGCGTGTGAGCTTTGGCATCGACGTAACGGGTGCGCAGACGAAAATCGACGCGGGTTTCATCGCACTCCACCGCAAGGCAGCAGGCGCCAGCCATCACGGCGGCCAGCGGCTGTGCGCCGCCCATGCCACCCAGCCCCCCAGTCAGGATCCATTTGCCCTTAAGGTTGCCTTCGTAATGCTGCCGTCCGGCCTCCACGAAAGTCTCGTAGGTTCCCTGCACAATGCCCTGCGTGCCGATGTAGATCCACGAACCGGCGGTCATCTGGCCATACATGGCCAGCCCCTTCTTATCCAGCTCGTTGAAATGCTCCCACGTTGCCCAATGCGGCACGAGGTTGGAATTGGCGATCAGTACACGCGGCGCATCCTTGTGGGTGCGAAACACGCCAACCGGCTTGCCGGATTGCACCAGCAGCGTCTCGTCCTCGTTGAGGTCCTTCAGCGTGGCGACGATGCGGTCGAAATCCTCCCAGGTGCGGGCGGCGCGGCCAATGCCACCATAGACAACCAGATCATGCGGGCGCTCGGCGACATCAGGGTCGAGATTGTTCATCAACATGCGCAGCGGCGCTTCGGTCATCCAGCTTTTGGCGTTCAGTTCCGGGCCTCTGGGGCTGCGGACTTCGCGTTCATTGTGGCGTGGATTGTTCATGATGGTCTCCCCTTGTCGTTGGCATGAAGCGCGAAATCTTCCAGGCGCCTCAGAATGTCTTTGAGGTGAATGCGAAGGCGCGTCGCCTTTTCGCGGTCATAGGCAAATGGTGGTGTTTGCTTGGTGAGATGGGTGGATTGTGCCAGTTCCATCTGGATGGCGTGAACGCCGGTTTCCGGCTTTCCGTAATGGCGGGTTGTCCAGCCGCCCTTGAAGCGTCCGTTCAGAACGAACGTGTAGCCTTGTGCCGCAGCCGCACCATCGCGGACGATGGTTTCGATGGCAGGGTCGCATGTCCGGCCCATATCCGTGCCGATGTTGAAATCCGGCAGCACGCCGTCAAACAGAAACGGAATGTGAGAGCGGATCGAGTGGCAATCATAGAGAATGGCGATGCCGTGTATGGCCTTCACCCGCGCAATTTCCGCCGAAAGGGCTGCGTGGTAGGGCGCGTGAAACTGTTTCAGCCGCTCTGCGATATCCGCATCGGTCGGCTCCTCGCCCTCGTTCCAGATGGGATTGCCATCAAAATCCGTTGTCGGCACCAGCCCCGTCGTATTCTGTCCGGGGTAGAGGCTCACACCCGCAGGGTCGCGGTTCGCGTCGATGACATAGCGGTGGAACGTGGCGCGCACGGTCGTCGCGTCATCCAGCAGTCCGGCATAGAGATCGTGAATGTGCCAGTCGGTATCGGCAAGGGTTTTGCCATTGCTGTTCAGCCGTTCCAATATGTCCGCTGGCACCTCGGTGCCGGTGTGCGGCAACCCCAAAATGATGGGCGATGACCCTTGATGCAGTTCGAAAACAGACATGCTCAGACCTCCAGCTTCGGCAGGATGCCATCTGAAATGACCGAGATTAGTGCGCCTGACGCGATCAACTCCGATGCTGCCTTCAGATCGGGCGCCATGTAGCGATCATCATCCAGCGAGGGGATGACGCCGCGCAGCACAGCCATTGCTTTTTGCAGCTCCGGACTGGTTTTCAGCGGTCCGCGCAGTTCCACGCCCTGAACAGCGGACAGGGCCTCGATGCCGAGAATGGCAAACAGGTTTTCCGTCATTGCCAGCAGGCGGCGCGCGCCGTGGCAGGCCATGGAAACGTGGTCTTCCTGATTGGCAGAGGTCGGCGTGGAATCGACCGATGCCGGGTGCGACATCTGCTTGTTTTCGCTCATCAGCGCAGCCGAAGTCACCTCGGCAATCATCAGGCCGGAATTGAGGCCAGGTTTTTTCGAGAGAAACGCAGGAAGGCCGTAAGACAGCGCCGGGTCCACCAGCAAGGCGATACGGCGCTGGGCAATCGCGCCGATCTCGCAGATGGCAAGGGCCGTCTGGTCTGCCGCGAAGGCAACGGGCTCTGCGTGGAAATTGCCGCCGGACACAACGGAATTGTCGGAAAGGACCAGCGGGTTGTCGGTGACTGCATTGGCCTCGATCTGCAAGGTCTGGGCAACGTGGCGCAGAAGGTCGAGGCAGGCACCATCCACCTGCGGCTGGCATCGGATGCAATAGGGATCCTGCACGCGCTCATCGCCCTCGATATGGCTGACGCGGATCTCGGAACCGTCAAGCAGATTGCGAAGGGCAGCCCCGGCATCGATCTGACCTTTGTGGCCACGCAATGTGTGAATGTCGGGGTGGAATGGCGCGGATGAGCCCATGGCTGCATCGGTGGAGAGAGCGCCTGTTATCAGCGCCGCTTGGGCTGCCCGGTGGGCGCGGAACAGTCCTGCCAGCGCGAGAGCCGTAGAGGTCTGCGTGCCGTTTATCAGCGCTAGACCCTCTTTCGCGGCCAGCACGACAGGCGTCAGACCAGCTTTTGCGAGCGCCTCTGCTGCTGGCATCAACGCACCCTCATAAAACGCTTCGCCTTCACCCATCATGACAGCTGCCATATGTGCCAATGGTGCAAGGTCTCCCGATGCGCCGACCGAACCTTTTTCCGGTATGGCGGGAATGACGCCTTTTTCCAGCATCGCTTCAATCAATCGCACCAGTTCCAACCGCACACCGGATGCGCCGCGACCGAGCGAAATCAGCTTCAGCGCCATGATGAGCCGCACGATATTTTCCGGAAGCGCTGCACCCACGCCGCAGCAATGCGACAGGATGAGATTGCGCTGGAGCGTGGCGAGATCGGCAGCATCGATCTTGATCGAGGCCAGTTTGCCGAAGCCTGTATTGATGCCATAGACCGGGGCATTGCCAGCGGCAATTTCCGCTATGCGTTTTGCGGCTTTTTCGATGCCGGCATCGAAAGACGGATCAAGCTTAGCCGAACCGTTGTTCCAATAGATATCGGCCAGATCGGCAAGCTGCACGGAGCCGGGGTGGAGAGTGATGGTCATGATGTGATCCGTCCCTTGAAAATACGGGCATGAAGCGGGTTGAACCCGATGCGGTAGACAAGCTCGGCGGGCCGCTCGATATTCCAGATGGCAAAATCGGCGGATTTTCCGGCTTCGAGCGTTCCGGTTTCAGAGGAAATCCCCAGCGCTTTAGCCGCATTGCGTGTGGTGGCTGTGAGGCATTCTTCAACCGTCAGCCGGAACAGCGTCGCACCCATATTCATGGTCAACAGCAGCGAGGTCAGCGGCGAGGTGCCGGGATTGCAGTCTGTGGCAAGCGCCATATTGGCCCCCGCATCCCGCAGGGCCTGCACCGGCGGCACTTTCGTTTCGCGCAATGTGTAGAATGCGCCAGGCAATAGCACAGCAACGGTCCCGGCTTTGGCAAGGTCAACTGCTCCTGCTTGATCAAGATACTCCAGATGATCGGCAGACAATGCGCCATAGGATGCCGCCAGTTGCGAGCCACCCAGATTGGAAAGCTGTTCGGCATGCAGCTTGAGCGGCAAGCCGAGCGACACGGCCTTCTCAAAGACAATGCGCATCTCCTCAACGGAAAAGGCGATACCTTCGCAAAAACCATCGACGGCGTCGATCAAGCCTTCGGCATGGCCGCGCTCCATGCCGGGCAAAACAACATCGGCTACGTAATCTGCGTTGCGGCCTTTATAGTCAGCCGGGGTCGCGTGGGCGGCGAGGTAGGTGGTGAGAATACGCACTGGGCGCAACGTTCCGAGGTTGCGCGCAACGCGCAGCATCTTCAGTTCGGTTTCGATATCCAGTCCGTAACCGGATTTGATCTCGATGGTGGAAACGCCCTCGGCCAGAAGCGCGTCCAGTCGCGGCAGCGCCTGCGCAATCAGTTCATCCTGCGACAACGCACGCGTCTCACGCACGGAAGAGACGATGCCGCCGCCTGCTCTGGAAATCTCTTCATAGCTTGCGCCATTCAACCGCATCTCGAATTCCATGGCGCGGTTGCCGCCAAAAACGAGATGGGTGTGGCAATCGATCAGGGCAGGGGTGATCCAGCGTTCATCGCAATCAAACACACGGGCGGCGCTTGCATAGTCTTGCCGCAGCTCCGCCTCGGGACCCGCAAACAGGATACGCCCGTTGCGCACGGCGATGGCTCCTTTTTCGACAATTCCAAGGCCTTGAGACATTGGTGCAAGCGTTGCAATCCGGGCGTTGCGCCAGAGAGAAATTGCGGTCTGATCGGTGGTCTGGTCTGGAATGAAGGTGCCAGTCATGCTCAAATTTCCCTTCCCATATGTTTAATATGTATATACATAATGCACTACGAGGCAAGAGCTGTCATTTGAAAATGAGGAGCCGACATGTACCTTCATGCTGAAACCGCTTTCCTGTCAGACGGTTGGGCCAAAAATATTCGCCTGAAAATTGCGGATGGACGGATTGCCTCTGTTGAAACCGGCGTGGAGGCTGCTGCCGGTGATGAGCGGGTTAAGGTGATCGTCCCAGCCATGTCGAACCTGCACAGCCATGCTTTTCAGCGGGCCATGGCGGGCATGGTGGAAACGCGGGGGGCCACGCAGGATAGTTTCTGGAGCTGGCGCACGCTGATGTACCGCTTCGCCCTGACGATGACGCCGGACCAGATGGAAGCGGTCGCCGCACAGCTTTACATGGAAATGCTGGAGGCGGGCTTCGGTCGTGTCGGCGAGTTTCACTATCTCCACCACGATACGGATGGCGGGCATTACGCCAATATCGCCGAGCTTGCGGAGCGGATCGCAAGCGCAGCCTCTCAGACCGGCATCGCGCTGACGTTGCTTCCCGTGCTCTATGCCCATTCGGGTTTTGGCGGGCAGGAACCTCTCGAAGGCCAGCGCCGCTTCATCAATTCCACCGATGATTTTGCGCGCCTGTTCGAGGGCTGCCAGAAGGCGGCATCCGCCCTGCCAAACAGCATCCTCGGGCTTGCTCCCCACAGCCTGCGGGCGGTGACGCCGGAGCAACTGGCAATGGCAGCCCAGCTTGCGCCCGACGCGCCTCTGCACATCCACATTGCCGAGCAGGTGAAGGAAGTCGAAGATTGCATTGCGTGGTCCGGACAGTGCCCGGTGCAATGGCTGCTGGAACATGCTGATGTGACAGATCGCTGGTGCCTCATCCACGCCACGCATATGACGGCAGAGGAAACGGTTGCCGTGGCAAAAACCGGTGCGGTCGCGGGTCTTTGCCCCATCACCGAAGCCAATCTGGGCGATGGCACATTTTCCGCGCCGGAATTTCTCGCCTCTGGCGGTGCGTTCGGCATTGGGTCCGATAGCAATGTGCTCATCGGTGTCAGCGATGAATTGCGCCAGCTGGAATATTCTCAACGGCTGTCGCAGCGCGCCCGCAACGTCATCGCGCCCGCAAACGGCTCCACCGGGCGTGCGCTGTTTGATGCTGCATTGAGCGGTGGCGCACAGGCACTCGGCGCACGATCTGGCATCGTGCAGGGTCATCCGGCAGATTTCGTGTCTCTGAATGTCGATAACGCCCCCTATCTGGAGGGCGATCATCTGCTGGACGGCTGGATTTTCGGCAATCTCGTCAAACCGGATCAGGTCTGGATCAATGGCCGCTCAGTGGTGCGGAATGGCCGTCATGTTTTGCGCGAAACGATCTCGCAACGGTTCCGGCAGACAATGACGCAGCTTTTGTCCGTGTAGAAACTGCGGACACGCTAATACATGTTTCCGCTGGGCTTGACTTGATGCGGTGGCTCACGGAGTCATGGGCAGTCAGGGAGTTCGAGATCACAATGCCAAAATTCCTCCGCCAGCTTTCGCCCACCGGTATGGGCGTGGCCGTCATGCTGCTCGGCATGCTTTTGTTTGCGCTGAACGACGCCATGGGCAAGTGGCTGGTCTCGACCTATAGTCTGGGGCAGGTCGTGCTGGTGCGCAGTGGCGCTGCCATCATTGTCTTGCTGTTTATTCTTCTGCGGTCGGGGATGACAAAGCTGTGGCGTGTCGAGCGACCCGCGCTTCAGGCGGCCAGAGTGTTTTTCTCCACCGCCGAGCTCTTCTGCTTCTACTTCGCCGTGACCGCACTGCCCCTGGCCGATGTCATGACCTATTGGCTGGCCGCTCCCATCTATGTTGCGGCGCTTTCGCCATTTCTGTTGGGCGAAAAAGTCGGCTGGCGTAGATGGACCGCGATTGGCGTCGGTTTTGTCGGCGTTGTGATCGCGCTCCAGCCAAGTTCGGCATCCCTGACATCTGCTGCCTTGTTCTCGATCCTCGGAAGTGCGGCCTTCGCCTTCATGATGCTATCGGGACGACAGCTGCGAAACACACCGGATACGGTTCTCGCATTCTGGCAGGTCGTGGGTGCAGGCCTTGCGGGCGCCGTGGCGCTTGCCATTGCGCCATCCGGCTGGGTGCCACTGAAATCAGGCTTTGATCTCTCGCTTCTCGGCCTCTTGGGTATCGTTGCGATGACAGCGCATGTTCTGGTCAATCGCGCCCTCAAGCTGGCCGATGCCGCAACTGTCGCGCCGCTTCAATATACATTGCTGCTCTGGGCAGTGGTGTTTGGTTGGCTGATTTTTGGCGATGTGCCCCAGACCAGCATTGTCATCGGTGCGGGCCTGATCGTCTTGTCAGGCCTCTACATCTTTTTCCGCGAGAATGCCCTCAAGCGCAGACAGGCCAGAACGGCAAACCCGCCCCTCGACGACATCGTCTAAAGGTTTTAGGCGCTTAGCGCGCCATCCACCCACCATCCACGGGCAGAACCGTGCCGTGGACATAATTTGACGCGGCTGAAGCGAGAAACACGGCCGCGCCGCCGATCTCTTCCGGCTTACCCCAATGCCCAGCGGGAATGCGTGCCAGAATGGCGGCGTTGCGGTCTGGATCGTTGCGCAGGGCTTCGGTGTTGTTGGTATCGAAATAGCCGGGCGCGATGGCGTTGACGTTGATGCCTTTGCCCGCCCATTCGCAGGCCAGAAGACGCGTCAGGCCCGCAAGTCCGCTCTTGGAGGCGGTGTAAGAGGGAATGCGAATTCCACCTTGGAACGACAGGAGCGAGGCGATATTGATGATCTTGCCTGGCTTGCCTTGCGCAACAAGATGACGGGCAAAGGCCTGGCTGAGGAAGAACACCGTCTTCAGATTGACATCCATCACCGCGTCCCAGTCAGCCTCGGTAAAGTCGAGGGAGTCAGCGCGTTTGATGATGCCCGCATTGTTGACGAGGATATCGGCACCGCCGCAATGGCGCACCGTTTCTTCCATGATCGCGTCGACGGGGGCAATGCTGGAAAGGTCGGCCTTGATGCTGTGGCTTTTCCCACCGATGGCGGCGATCGCATCTTCCGTCTCCGCCATCGAAGAACGCCCGACGAGGACCGCGGTCGCTCCTGCACCGGCCAGAGCAATCGCGATGCCCTGTCCAAGTCCCGTATTGGCCCCGGTGATGATCGCAGTCTTGTCGGTCAGGTCGAAGGAAACGGTCATCCGGGATCTCCATCCATTGGCATCGGCTCTGCGCTATCTACCGCAACCGGGCTGCAGGTTCAAGAAACAAATAGTACCAATTTATAAAATCATATGATGACATGGCCTCGGACAACCATGGTTTGCAAATGGAGGCCGCCTCAGGTCAAAATCAGGCGAAACCGTTGCGAGCACAACTTTGAGCTTGACGAAGCAGGCGAGTTGCGAGACTACAAATATATTACCAGCGCCCTGACATCGGGCTTTGGAAGATGAACTTAGGTGCCGGGCCCCTCTGGCGAGAGTTTTACGGCGCTCTCGTGATGTCGGTACCGCCTGCTTATTACGCCGGCGGATTGTAACCCATGAAAAATCTGACCATGCATTCTGTGCGTGCGCTTTCTGTCACGTCTGCGCCGCGTTTTCCTGTTCGCACATCGTTGCTGGGAGCGCTGTAATGACCACAAGCACAAAATCCACACTGACCTACTTCAAGTGGGCCTTTATCGTCACCGTTGTCGGCCTCATTCTGGGCGGCTATCTCGGCTGGCAGATGACAGGTACCGTCAGCGGTACCGCCACGATCTTCTTCATTTGTGCGGTTCTGGCTGTTCTCGAAATCTCGCTTTCCTTCGATAACGCCATCGTCAATGCCAACAAGCTGAAAGACATGACGCCGGAATGGCAGCATCGCTTTCTGACATGGGGCATTCTCATTGCCGTCTTCGGCATGCGTATCGTCTTCCCGCTGCTCATCGTCGTTGTTGCTGCTAATGTTGGTCCTTGGACAGCCATGGTCATGGCGGCAACAGAGCCGGATCGTTACGCGCAGATCATGAAGGACGCGCATCTGCCGATTGCTGCCTTCGGTGGCACGTTCCTGATGATGGTCGGCCTCAGCTTCTTTTTCGATCACGAAAAAGACGTGCACTGGGTCCGCTGGGTCGAAGAGAAAATTGCGACCTATTCCTCCATCAAGGGCATCGAGATCGCTTTTGTGCTGATCGTCATGCTCGTCTTCTCGCGCATCATCGCGGGCAGCGCTGACCCGAAGCTCGGGCCGGAAGCAGCAAACGTGTTCTTCAGCTCAGCTATCTGGGGTCTCCTGACCTTCCTTCTGGTGGAAGTTCTGGGTGGTATTCTGGACCGCAGCCAGCAGGTGCTGGAAGGTGCTGCCAAGGGTGGTTTCGGCGCATTCCTTTATCTTGAAGTGCTCGATGCAAGCTTCTCCTTCGATGGCGTGATCGGTGCCTTCGCGCTCACCTCCAACCTGTTCATCATCGCCATCGGCCTTGGCATCGGTGCCATGTATGTCCGCTCGATGACGATCATGCTGGTCGAAAAGGGAACGCTGGCGGAATACCGCTATCTGGAGCACGGCGCATTTTATGCCATCCTCATCCTGTCGGTGATCATGTATGTCCAGAGCCTTGTCCATATTCCCGAAGTCATTACGGGTCTGGGCGGCGCGACACTCATCGGTATCTCGCTGTGGTCCTCTATCCGCTACAACAAGCGCGAAAGAGCCCATGAGCTGGCCGCTGGACATAGCACCAAGCATTAAGCGACTTGTTCGCGATGCTTCTCAGATGGCGCATCGCTTAAAAAATGAGCTTCGGTGGCTGAATTGCCGAAGCAACTTACCCTCTGAATGCGATTTTCGGCGTGTAACTGGCAGTTTTTCATCTGGCACGTTTCATGCATGTCTATTGCCAAGTCCAGAGGGGACATAAAAGCTCGATAACGGGCAAAGAGACCGCCGACACTGCTCTGTACCAAACGGATACAGAATGGATGTCGGCGGTTTCATTTTGTTCACGGTTTTGCGAGACTATGCTCCGGTCATTATCCCCTGCGGAACCAATGAATGGAGCCGAGTGTGTCTTTCGAACTGTCGCCGTCGCAAGCGCTGAGCCTTTGGCACCGGGTGGTGCTGGCGCAGGTCGAGGATGATGGGCCGGACCTGACATCCCGCCAGATGGCGATCCTTCTGCATATTTATCTTGTGCCTCCTCCCCATACGGTTCGCGGCCTGGCCGCCGTGCTGGGCGTAACCAAGCCGGTCATAACCCGCGCTTTGGACAGCATGGGCGCGATAGGGCTTGTGGAGCGTGAGCGCGACCCGCGCGACCGCCGCAACGTCATCATCAAGCGCACCGTCACAGGTGCGCTCTATCTGGAAAAATTCGGAGATCTGGTTATCGCGCAGGCACGAACGATATAGGTTGGCAATCATTGGACCGTGCATAAACCGAGGACACAGCAATATGACATCCCCAGACATGCCCCTTGACCAGCGCCTCAACATCTTCCGGGCCGATCTTGCCGATGAGCGACTGCGGGGCAAGGTGGAGGCTCAACGTTATGTCACCGGCACCCCTGCCAGCGTCATCCTTCCCGTCATCGGCCTTCGCCCCAAGCCGGATTTGGCATGCGGCATTGATACCGAGTTGCTGCTGGGAGAGGCGGTGCGTGTCTTTGACAGGGCAAATGGCTGGGCCTGGGTTCAGGCCGATGCGGATGGCTATGCTGGCTATGTGCCGGAAGCGGCCATCGGGGAAACGGTCGCCCCGACCCACCGTATCATCGCACCCCGCACCTTTCTCTACCCGCAGGCCGAGCTGAGAAAGCCGCCCGTCGCTGCGCTCTCCATGGGCAGCCTTGTCACTGTTGTTGGAGAGGAAGAGACGCGCGGAACGCGCTATCTGATGACCGCAAAAGGCGAAGGCATCATCGCCGCCCACTGCATGGCTGTGAACGAATGCGTAGCGGATGATTACGTGTCTGTCGCCCTACGCTTTCTGGAAACACCCTATCTCTGGGGCGGACGCTCCGGTTTCGGTATCGATTGCTCCGGTCTGGTGCAATTGTCTGCCGCGATGGTTGGCAGATCGGTCCTGCGCGATACGGATATGCAGGTCAGCACGCTCGGTACTGATATCAGCCGGGATGAATTGCGCCGGGGCGATCTCGTCTTCTGGAAGGGCCATGTCGGCATCATGGAGGACGAACAGACGCTTCTCCACGCCAACGGCCACACCATGAATGTATCACGGGAGAACCTTGATGGGGCCATCAAGCGGATCGGCTGGCTCTATGAGATGCCCACGGCCTTCCGCCGTCTCTAGACTTTCACGAAAACGTTTGGCTTCTGCACTGTTCCGGTGCCGGGGTGGCTTCTATATGAAGGCAGGCAGTTTAATACGGGTCATCGATATGGCAAGATTGGCATCATGCGCCGCAGCTCTGGGTATAGCCGTCATTTCGTTTTCAACGATTGCGCGGGCGCAGACGGTTTACGAGAAGGGCTTCATGCCCGCGCCGGATGCTTACACCAATCTGCCGGGCGTCAAGGACCCGAAGACGCTTCGCCCGAAAGAGCGGTATAATTGCTATTCCACATCCGTTCAGTCCGGTTACCCTGATGGCGCTTACCGGGATGTTTTCGGCAGTCAGGGATTGCCAGTTCAGGGCTACCGCTGCACCGGCTCAGCCGGAGGTTCCGCCACTGGCACGCGTGCTCCCACCTCTAGAGACTGGTATCCGGGGATCAACCCGCCAGCTGTGGATTTTTGAAACATTCGCTATCCCTCATTCACGGAACTGTCTTTGCCTGAACCGGTCTGGACTTGATCCTGTTTTCAGATAAGTCTCTGATTGGAGAGCGAATAAGGCTCATCACGATGTCAAGCCTTTGGTAACGCGCAAGGGGTGTCGGCTCGGTCGGCACGGGGGATTTCAGCAGCAATGACGAAGATAGATATCGCAACCCGTGTTCACAATCATGCCTGGAAGCTGGATCCGATTGTGCGCAGCCTCATCGATACGGACTTCTACAAGCTGTTGATGTTGCAGATGATCTGGAAAATCTATCCAGAGGTCAACGCGACTTTCTCACTCATCAACCGTTCCAAGACGGTCAAGCTGGCCGATGAAATCGATGAGATGGAGCTGCGCGAGCAGCTTGACCACGCCCGCAGTCTGCGGCTTTCCAAGAAGGAAAGCATCTGGCTAGCCGGCAACACATTTTATGGTCGTGCCCAGATTTTCGAGCCCGAATTCCTGTCCTGGCTGGATAGCTATCAATTGCCGGAATATGAACTGTTCAAGCGTGATGGCCAGTATGAACTGAATTTCCACGGTCGCTGGATGGACACCACGCTATGGGAAATTCCAGCGCTTGCAATTATCAACGAGTTGCGTTCGCGCAGCGCCATGCGCTCGCTTGGGTATTTCACGCTCGATGTTCTCTATGCCCGCGCCAAGGCAAAAATGTGGGCGAAGGTGGAGCGCCTGCGGGAATTGCCGGGCCTGCGCATTTCCGATTTCGGCACGCGCCGCCGCCACAGCTTCCTGTGGCAACGCTGGTGCGTCGAAGCTTTGAAAGAAGGCATCGGTCCGGCCTTTACCGGCACCAGCAATGTGTTGCTGGCCATGGATTCGGATCTGGAGGCTGTCGGCACCAATGCGCATGAATTGCCGATGGTGGTGGCCGCTCTGGCCCAGAATGACGAAAGCCTCGCCGCCGCACCCTATCAGGTGATGAAGGACTGGAACCGTCTTTATGGCGGCAATCTGCTGATCGTCCTGCCAGATGCGTTCGGCACAGCGGCGTTCCTGCGCAATGCACCTGAATGGGTGGCGGACTGGACAGGCTTTCGACCCGATAGCGCACCGCCTATCGAAGGCGGCGAGAAGATCATCGACTGGTGGCAGAAGATGGACCGTGACCCAAAGAAGAAGCTTCTGATCTTTTCTGACGGTCTGGACGTCGATGCCATCATCGACACCTACAAGCATTTCGAAGGCCGCGTCAGAATGAGCTTCGGCTGGGGCACCAATCTGACGAATGATTTCGCAGGCTGCGCACCCAATACCATTGAAAGCCTGAAGCCGATTTCTATCGTCTGCAAGGTTATCGATGCCAATGGCCGTCCGGCCGTCAAGCTCTCCGATAACCCGCAAAAGGCAACCGGAGAACCGGGAGAGGTGCAACGCTACCTGAAATTCTTCGGTCAGGAAGACCGCAAGGATCAGGACGTGCGCGTATAGAGCGTTTCCGGTGAACACGGGTTCACCGGAAACGCTCTATCGCTTTGTTTTCACGCAATTCCGGACGCAAAACCGGTTCCCACTTTTGCTGGAATTGCTCTAAAGGGGCGGTTTTCCGCCCCCATTCCCATGCTAGTTCTTTGCGAAGTTACGCGAGATGTAATGGAACAGTGCCCGAATGCCCTGCGCTTCGCCACCGATGGATGAATGCGGGCGCTCGCTAAGCGACCAGCCGTAAATATCTAGGTGCGCCCAGCTCTTCGTCTGCGTGACGAAACGCTTGAGGAAGAGGGCGGCGGTGATGGAGCCAGCCATGCCGCCAGCAGGCGCATTGGTAATGTCTGCTGCGCGGGAGCGGATATCCTTGTCATAGCCCATGTAGAGCGGAAGGCGCCACAACGGGTCATCAACATCCATGCTCGCATCCGCTATGCCGTGGGCCAGATCCTCGTCATCGGTGAAGAAAGGCGGAACATCGGGACCAAGTGCGACGCGGGCAGCACCCGTCAGTGTCGCCATGTCGATCATCAGATCAGGCGCATCTTCATCCGCACAGGCCAGAGCGTCCGCCAACACGAGACGACCTTCCGCATCGGTATTGTCGATCTGCACGGTCAGGCCCTTGCGGCTCTGATAGATGTCGCCGGGGCGGAAGGCGTTCGAGGAAATGGAGTTTTCCACCGCAGGCACGAGGACGCGCAACTCGATCGGCAACCGGGCATCCATGATCATCAAGGCGAGACCCAGCACATTGGCGGCTCCACCCATATCCTTTTTCATCAGCGCCATGGAAGAAGACGGCTTGATGTCGAGGCCGCCCGTGTCGAAGCAGACACCCTTGCCGACTAGCGTGATGCGCGGATTGCCCTTCTTGCCCCAGCGCATGTCCAGAAGGCGAGGCGCACTTTCGCTGGCGCGGCCAACGGCGTGAATCAGAGGGAAGTTTTCCTTCAGCAGGTCCTCACCGGCCACGACCTTAACCTGCGCCTTATAGTGGGCGGCAAGGCTGCGGAAAGCGATTTCAAGCTGGTCAGGCCCCATATCATTGGCAGGTAGGTTGATGAGATCGCGGGCCAGATAGACGCCAGCCAGAATGCGCTTGATCTCAGCATCTGCCGCATCGCGGGGCATGAGCAGCTTTGCGCCACTGCTTTTCAAGGTGCGGTACTTGTCGAAACGATAGGCGCCCAGACCAAAGCCGAGCATCAGGCGGTTGACGGTGAGAGGTGCCGTTTCAATATGCCATTCGCCTTCCGGCAGTTCACGCGCCAGTTTGCCGGTAATGAAGGGAAATTCCGAAGGGTTGGTGCCTAGCCCCAGCAGTGCTCCACCCAGAGCACCCTCTGCCGAGGGCACCAGAAGGATAGCACCGGCATCGCCCTTAAACCCCGCTTTGCGCGCCCAGTCCAGCGCAATAGGGTCAATCGCAGCCTGTTCGATATGGGCAGGCGTGACCGCAAAGACCGGCAGTGTTTTTCCCCCCTTGGACGTGAAAGGCGTGGCGCGTTCGATATATTGGTAATGGGACATGGGATGCTCTCGAAAGGGGTGCTGGAACGGTCAAATTAACATTCTGTTAGGGTTAACAGATTATTGCTGGAGCGAGGGTTGCGTCGAGAGAAATCGCGCTGCGTTGCCCGTATAGATTTAATCCAGGAGCCGGGGGCAATGTCGTGATTGCTGTTTCTTCCCTTTCAGCGCGCCATTCATTGTTGGTACGCGGCGTTTACGCCGCAGCACTTGCCTTGTCGCTTGCCGGATGCGCTACCAACAAACCCGATCGCATGTCCACCGGCTCCATTCCGGCGGTGTCCCATTCCTATGACCAGATGAACATGGACCAGCTGCGGCAGGCCGAGGCTTCCGTCGGTAAGTCCTATGAGCGCAACCCCAAGGACCGCAATACGGGCTTGAACTACGCCAATGTGCTGATGATGACCGGCAAGAACACGCAGGCTCTCGCCGTCATGCAGCAGGTTGCCATCGCCTACCCATCCGACCGTGAGGTTCTGGCGTCCTACGGCAAGGCGCAGGCGGCTGCCGGGCAGCTGGAACAGGCGCTGAGCACCATCACGCGCGCGCAAACGCCCGATCGGCCTGACTGGCGTCTCTATTCTGCTGAAGGTGCGGTTCTCGATCAACTGGGCCGTTCGGGAGAAGCGCGGGCGAAATACCGTCAGGCGCTTGATCTGAAGCCGAATGATCCGAGCATTCTATCCAATCTTGGAATGTCCTACGTTCTTCAGAATGATCCACGCACGGCGGAAACCTATATGCGCTCTGCGGCCTCCCAGCCCGGTGCCGATAGCCGCATCCGGCAGAACCTTGCACTCGTCGTCGGACTTCAGGGACGCTTCGAGGAAGCGGAACGCATTGCCATGCAGGAGCTTTCTGCACAGCAGGCGCAGGCAAATCTGACCTATCTGCGCGGCATGCTGTCCCAGCAGAACGCATGGTCGCAGCTTTCCGACAAGAACAAGAAGACGGCGACCAACTGATTGCCGAACTGATCTGAATGAATGCAAAAGGCGCCCTGCGGGGCGCCTTTTTGGTGTCTACAGCTCTTTAAAATGTGTCAGAGACGCGAATGCCAGCTGGCCCGAGAATGACGGCGATCAGCACCGGTAGGAAGAAAATGATCATTGGCACGGTGAGCTTGGGCGGCAGTGCCGCGGCCTTCTTCTCCGCTTCATTCATGCGCTCGTCACGGCCTTCCTGCGCCAGAACACGCAGGGCCTGTGCCAGCGGTGTGCCGTAACGCTCTGCCTGGATCAGCGCCTGCACCACGCTTTTCACGCCATCCAACTGCGTGCGAATGCCCAGATTCTCAAGGGCGGTGCGCCTGTCCTGCAAGAACGACAGCTCCGCCGTGGTCAGCACCATTTCTTCGGCAAGTTCGGGAGACTGATCGGCCATCTCCTCGGCAACTCGGCGCATTGCCGCTTCCATCGATACCCCGGATTCCACACAGATCAGCATCAGATCCAGCGCATCCGGCCATGCCCGCTTGATGGATTTCTGCCGTTTGGACATCTGGTTGGAAATGAAGATGTTGGGCGCGTAGAAGCCGAGATAACCAAAGCCAAGAACGGCCATCAGCCGCAGGCCGAAGGGTCGTGTCGCCAGATTGCCCATGACGAAGACCCACAGGAATGCCAGCAGCAGAAAGATGAAGGGAAGAATGAAACGCGCCGCCAGAAACGTGTTCAATGCGTTCTGGGAACGGTAGCCCGCGGCCCTCAGCTTGTTGACGGTATTGGCATCCACCAAGGCTTCGCGCAGGTTGAAGCGCTCGACGATCCGCGTTGCAGATTTGTTGTTGTTGGCGCGCAGCGTCGTTTTTCCACCCTTGGCCGCCTCGGCCATGCGGTCACGTTCACGAATTCTGATCTGGTCCCGCTCGGTGGAGACCGCCTTCATGCGCTTGCTGAGGTCGCCCTTTTCAAAATAGGGCAGGGCAAGCGTATAAAATGTTGCAAAGACGGCCACGCCGACGAGGAGGGCGATGATGAGGTGCGGGTTGACGAGGCTGGCGATCAGTTCCTGTGACATTGCTCTTGCGCCTCAAATATCGAAGTTGATCATTTGGCGCATGACAACGATGCCGATGAGCATCCAGAACCCGGATACGCCGAGAATAAGATGCCCGCGCGGATCGCTGAAAAGCACCGCGATGTAGTCCGGCGATGTCAGGTAGACGAGGAGACCCACTATGAAGGGAAGCGCGCCAATGATGACCGCCGATGCCTTGGCCTCCATGGAGAGTGCGCTGACCTTGGCCCGCATTTTGCGACGTTCACGCAGCACCTTGGACAGGTTGGCAAGCGCCTCCGAGAGGTTGCCACCGGCCTGCGCCTGAATGGTGATGACGGTGCCGAAGAAGTTGACCTCAGACAAAGGCATGGTCAGCATCATGCGGTTGATGCCTTCGGGAATGCTCATGCCCACCTGCTGGGCTTCGACAACCCGCTGAAACTCGGTCTTCACAGGCTCTTGCCCGTCTGACGCGATCAGCCGGACGGAATCATTAAGCGGCAGGCCCGACTTGATGGAGCGGTACATGACATCAAGCGCGTTGGGAAATTCTTCCAGAAACTTGTTCTGCCGACGTTTGACCAGAAAGCCGAGGATCCAGCGCGGCAGACCAAGTGCGCCTACCATTCCGCCGCCAAGAGCAAGCAGAAGCGGTGCGCCATAGAGAAGTGATACCAAAAAGACGGCAAGCCCAAGCCCGCCGCCCATGAGGTAGAATTTCTGGATGGATATGGACAGACCGGCCTGAACGAGCTTGCCGCGAACGCTGTTATCGCGCCGGTGCTTTGATTTCTCGTTCTGCTTTTTTTCGAGATCCTTGAGTGTGTCCTGCACCGATTTTCGGCGCTTGCTCATCTCCTGCACGCGGTCTCGCGCAGCCTTGATCTTGATGCGGTCGGTTTCAGCAGCCTTTACCCGGCTCACACGGCTTGCTGTCTTCTTTTCGACCTCGATCTGAGGGAACAGGAAGACATAGGCCATCGCTCCTGCCGAAACGGCGACGAGGATCACGAGCAACAGCACCGTCATGTTCATTGTGCATTCCGCCTTGGTCTTGGCTATTGAGACTGTTTTTCCATCTCGTCGAGAGCGGCGGCGAGCCGCTTTTCCTCGTTGAAATAGCGTGCACGATCCCAGAAATATGGTTTGCTGATTCCCGTCGAAACATGGCGACCGATCAGACGTCCGTTGGCGTCCTCGCCTTCCATTTCGTAGCGCATCAGATCCTGGGTGATGATGACATCACCCTCCATGCCGAGCACTTCGGTTACCTGCGTTATGCGGCGCGAACCATCGCGAAGGCGGGCTGCCTGAATGATGACATCGACGGAAGACGAGATGATTTCCCGCACTGTCTTGGCCGGAAGGCTGAAGCCGCCCATGGCAATCATCGATTCCATGCGGCTCAGGCATTCACGCGGCGTGTTGGCGTGTATGGTACCCATGGAGCCGTCATGGCCGGTGTTCATCGCCTGCAGAAGGTCAAAGACTTCAGGGCCACGCACTTCGCCGACGATGATGCGTTCTGGCCGCATACGCAGGCAGTTCTTGACGAGGTCACGCATGGTGATTTCGCCTTCGCCTTCAATGTTGGGCGGGCGGGTTTCGAGCCGCACGACATGCGGTTGCTGAAGCTGCAGTTCGGCTGTGTCTTCGCAGGTAATGACGCGCTCAGTCTTGTCGATATAGCTCGTCAGGCAGTTCAAAAGCGTGGTTTTGCCCGAACCCGTGCCGCCTGAAATGACGACGTTGCACCGCACGCGCCCGATGATCTGCAGGAGAACCGCACCCTCCTGGCTGATCGCACCAAAGCGTACCAGTTGGTCGAGTGTCAGCTTGTCCTTCTTGAACTTTCGGATCGTCAGCGCGGGGCCATCAATGGCAAGCGGTGGGGCGATGACGTTGACGCGCGATCCGTCGGGCAGGCGGGCGTCGCAAATCGGGCTCGATTCGTCCACGCGACGGCCAACCTGGCTGACGATGCGCTGGCAGATCGACAGGAGCTGGGCATTGTCACGAAACCGGATGTCGGATTCGATGGTCTTGCCGTTGACTTCGATAAAGGTCTGGCCCGACCCGTTGACCATTATGTCGGCAATATCGTCGCGTGCCAGCAGCGGCTCCAAGGGACCATAACCCAGAACGTCGTTGCAAATGTCTTCCAGCAGCTCTTCCTGCTCGGAAATCGACATCGCAAAATTCTTGATAGTGATGATGTCGTTGACGATATCGCGAATTTCTTCGCGGGCGCTTTCCGTGTCCAGTTTCGCCAGTTGCGACAGATCGATCGTATCGATCAGGGCTGAGAAAACCTGCGCCTTTGTCTGGTAGTATTCATCCGTGCGAACGCGCTTGCGCACCTGGGGTGGAGCTGCATGGGTTGGCGGCGCGGGTGGGGCCATGACAAGCATGTCCGTCTGCTCGGCGCGTGGTGCCGTTGCAACAGGAGGCGGTACAGGTGCAGATGGTGCTGCCTGCCCGCTATATGCGCCCCTTGCGGGACCTTCGTTGCCACGTTTTCCGAACATTTGTGTCTTCCGGTATGTTTCACGGCCAAGCCGTGCATCACTTGCGTTTTATAAGATCCATGAACTTGCCAAGTCCGGCCCGCTTTGCTTTGCGCGCGGCAGAACGGCCCGTAACGATGTGTGAAATCTGCGAGAATGTTTCGGCAATCGATGATTTCGCGTCGATTTCGCTGATCATCCGTCCGCTATTGGCGGCATTTCCAAAAAGCTGCACATCGAACGGAATGATGGCAATCGGCTCTATTTCCAACGGTTCGAAGAAATCGGCAGGGGCGATCTCCGGACGCTTGAGCATGCCGACCTGATTGAGCACAAGGTGCGGCACCTTGTCGTTCGGTCGCAGTTTTTTCAGGGCATCCAGCAGGTTCTTGGTGTTTCTGAGGTTGGCGAGGTCAGGCACAGCCGTAATCACCACCTCGTCAGCGTCGGCCAGCACCGTCTGCGTCCAGTCGGACCAGATGTGAGGTACATCCAGAACCGCAACCGGGGCACTGCGCTGCAAAAGCTCCAGAAGCGGCTGAAAGGCCAGGCGCTCGAAATCATAAGGCCGGTCCAGAAGCGACGGTGCGGCGAGCAGAGAAAGATGCTCGGAGCATTTGGTCAGCAACCGGTCGAGAAACACTTCATCCAGACGTTCCGGGGCATAGACCGCCTCGGCAATGCCTTGAGCCGGGTCCTGATCAAAGTCGATATTGGCGGTGCCGAACGGCAGATCGAGATCGGCAAGAATGGTTTCTGTCGAAAACAGGTTGGAAATGCCGAAGGCGCAATTATGCGCGATGGTCGATGACCCGACGCCGCCCTTTGCGCCGATGAAGGCGATATTGCGGCCAAGCGGCTCTGCTTCCGGGTCAACGAAAATGGCAGAAATCGACGCCAGCAGGTCCGGCATCGTCACCGGCGCGACGAGGTATTCCGAAATGCCGTTGCGGATCAGATCCCGGTAGAGCGCGATATCGTTGTGGCGACCAATGATGATGACGCGTGTCGTGGGGTCGCAGACCTCAGCCAGAGGAGCAAGGTCGCTCAGCAGGTTAGACGGTTCACGCGCCGTTTCCAGCACGATCAGGTTTGGCGTTGGGCTGGATGAAAACATCGTCGCTGCCGCTTCGATTTCGCCATTGGTGACGCGCAGGCTGACCTTGTTCATGCGTCGGTCGCCCGAAAGGCGCTCCATCAGCCGCTGAATGCCTTCGCTTTCGCAAAAGGCATGGATGGAGATGCGGGGCAGGGGTCTCAAGCCGTCCAGATCGCCCATGCGCAAGGGTTCCTCGGAATAGGACTCTTGCGGATTGGCCTGTTGAATATCGTAATTGACCGGGCTCATTGTTTTTCCTGTTGCCGCGTGCGTTCTCGTCGGTATCAGTCCGCCGTGGAGGTGTTCTTGCCTGCGCGATAGTTACCGATCACCACGGAGCGGCGCTCAGCATCGATTGCGCTCATGCCACGTGGACCGACGAGGTCCATCGGGTTTGCCACCTGCGCGGCGAGATTGTTTTGCGATGCGCAGCCAAAATTGTACCAGTTCTTATTGGAATAGGTGTTGTCGGAAAGGTCTTCCGGCCATTGTCCGCACTGCCCTGTCATAGCCGTCATGGCAATGTAGCTCAGGCGAATGGGAGCAGCATCGCCCGTTGGTGCTGCGCGGTAATGGGTTTCCACGATCTTGCTCGACGCTATGCCGGAATTGCTCAGCACGGAGCGGATCTGGCGCTTGAGAATCGACGCGGCGGCAGAATTGGCCGATCCCGTCGGCACCTGGATCTGCACCAGCCCGGAGGAAACCGCGGTATAGCTCTGCGCAAACCCCTTGATGGTATCGGCCATGCCGATGGTCAGACGGTTGTCGCCAGCAGAAACCGGAATATCCAGCGAGTGCTGCGCTTCCGAAAGGGTGATCGGGTGACGGGTTCTGTAGTCATCGGGAATGGCGCCAGTCGACATCGGGTCGCGCGCACATCCCTGAAGCAGCAGGGTTGCGGTCAGCAATGAGAGGGTGATCCCGGCTCTGCGAAGGCGGGAAGTGTTTCTGGACGGGGTCATTGGGTGCATTTTCATCATTTGTAAATAAACCCTACCGAGCCCTGATAGGGCTGTGTGTGAGCCTGCTGCCGGTTTCCATAGACTTTGTTGACGCGGTTCATGAAATACATGCCGGCATCATTGTCCGGGTTGAAGTTGTCATCCGGGCGGGCGATTTCGTTGCGCGCCACCGGTCGCACCAGATAGGGCGTCGCGATGATGACAAGCTCGGTCTCGTTTCGGATAAAGTCCTTGCTGCGGAACAATGTGCCGAGGATGGGCACCTTGGAAGCTCCGGGCAGGCCGGACATGGCCTGGCGAACATTGTCCTGCACAAGACCGGCAATCACGATGGAACCGCCGGATGGCAGCTCCACGCTTGTGGAAGCTTCGCGCTTGCGGATCGACAGATAGGTGCTGCCGGGAATGCTGACGCTACTGCCGTTGCCGGTGACGGCGCTGCCCTCATAGGTGGGCTCTGAGACATTGGTCTCGATTTTGAGGCTGATACGTCCGGGTGACAGCACGACGGGACGGAAATTCAGTTCGATGCCATAATCGACCGTATCTGTGGTGCGCGTCACTGTGGGCCGACCGGTCGTCCCGTCAATAGCCACTTCCTGTTCCGCAGGCAGGCGGAACTCGCCGCCAACATAGAATTTCGCCTGTTCGCCAGAGATGGCTGTCAGGCTCGGTTCTGCCAGTGTGCGCATGACACCGGCCTGCTCCATGGCATTGAAATAGCTGCCCAGCGTGACCTTGCCGATGGTTCCAGCAATATTACCTGTGCCAGCAAGGCCGATTGCGTTGCCAAGGTTCGATGGATTGGAAAAGGAGATGCGGCCGCTGGCGTCACTGCCGGAACCGCTGATGGAGCCGTTGAAGCCGAGTTGCTTGAGAACCTGCCGGCTGACCTCCGCAACCGTCACCTTCAACGTGACCTGGTCTTCACCCTCGATTGTCAGCATATTGACGATGGATGATGCCTGGCGGTCTTCCGCAAAGATGGCAACTGCACCATCGCCGTTGCTCTGGCTGGTCTCGGTAATATTGCGCGTGGTTGCCTCACCGCCCTTCAGGAAGGCGGATGCAAGCTGAACGGCACGGGCGGAATCCTGAGGCGTGCGCACACTTCCAGACAAGACGATATTGTCCGATACGATTTCAACACGAATGTCGGATTCTGGAATGAAGCGACGAAGATTGGCTTGCAGGCCGGTAATATCTCGCTCGACCTCCAGATCGAGGCTGACAATTTCCTGCCCCTGATCTCCGAAGATGAAAATATTGGTCTGGCCGACCGCCTTGCCGAACAGGTAGATACGCCGTGAACTGCGCGTCACGGCATCTGCCATGCTGGGGTCTGCAACCAGAATATCATGGGCGTCCTGCGGCAGGTCGATGACCAGCGCCTTGTTAAGCCCAAGCTTTAGCCGCTTGCGAACACCCTGGCCGCTTTCATTGATCCGTACGATGCTGGCGCTCTGGGCCAGTGCTTCGTGTGTCGCTAGGCCCGGAGGCGCGTTCAAACCGGGAAAGCCCGAGAATGCGATGCAGAACGCCAGTCCGCCCGTAACGGACGAGCGCATGGCTTTTGTCAGGCAGGAAATTGCGCGGTGTCTGGTCATTGTGCCGACCCTCCCTGTCCGTCCCGGACGATTGAGCCGGATTTGATGATCTGGATAGCCGGTTTTCCCGAGCCCCCACTCAGGAGATAGTCGGCAGATGTGGTGTCGCTGTCCTGCGCGTCAGCAACCGAGCGCAGCGAAAGTGTCAGGCGATCCGCCATCTGCTGCGCCACCGTCATGATCTTTGCCTGTTCCGGCGTTAGTTCCAGCGTGGCCGTTGCACCAACGACGGCGGTGGTGCCGTCTTCGCCTTCCTTGATCTGCTGGTCGATGGCCAGAACACGGACATTGTTGAGAACGTTTTCGGTCAGGAAAGCCCCCGCATCACCCTTTCGAACCATGATCACGTCGACACGGTCGTTGGGAAGCACGAAACCACCTGCTCCCGTAGCAACGGAAATTTCCGTCGCCACAGCCCGTTTGCCCGCTGGCAACAGGGCAGACATGATGCGCGTGCTGGAATCCACCACCTTCTCAGGCCGCAGTGGCTCGCCTTCAAACAAGGGCAGGCGCACCACAGAGCCGGTCAGCTCGGTTATGGCGTCTGGCCGTTTGGCCTCGGTCACGAAATTCTCATTAATGCTGCCCTGCGGCCATGCCGCCCACCGCACGGAATCCGCGCTCAGACGGCTTCCGACAGGCAGATTGACGGAAGACACCAGAATATTGACCGTCGGTTCTTTCTGAATGATGGCTTCCGCGTGCTCGACAACCTGCTGCGGGCCGCCAAGCTGCGTGGCCAGCAAACCGGCCAGACCGGCGGCGACCACGGCGACTGAAAGAATGACGATGCGAGACGGTTTCATGCTTGGGCCTTGAAGGAGTCAGAATCTCTCCCCACCATGGCCCGCCATTGGTGTAATTATAGTTAATAAAATGTGTCGCGCTGTGGTTAATGAGATTTAAACGCCGCCGGGATCAGGCGCTCGCCTACGAAATGCTTTGCATGGCGAGTTGCACGATGGGCGCCTCTGGATAGGTGAGTAAGCCAGCGGCAGCGATCGCAATGCCGTAAGGGACTTTTTTGGCGACAAGAAGAGAGTCTGGAAGTCGGAGGCCGATCACCATGATTTCCTGAGAACGTGAACGTAACAGCAAGATACCGACTGTCAGCAGTCCTCCGATGACTGCAACGCTTAGTATGAAGAGTGCCAATGAGAAATTAAATCCGAACCAGATAGCAGACACGGCAAGAAGTTTTGCGTCGCCGCCACCCATTACATTGAGCGCAAAGAGCGCAAAGCAAGCAGAAAAGACTACGAGGCCACCGAGCAGGTTCATGCCGAACATGTTCCAGTCCATTCCAGTCAATGGAACAATTAGGATAAAAGCAAAGAAAAGGGACACAGAGATACGATTGGGAATCGTCATCGTAAAAAGATCTGAGATTGCTGCGAGGGCAAGTCCCATAGGGAGGATAAAGAATACAATTCCAGCAACCATTCTGCGCCCTAGCCTTTAGCTTATTTACAAGAAAGTAAACCAGAACAAAAAGCCGCCCAGTCATGGGCGGCGGTCCTTTCGCGCGCTAAGCGACTCAATTACTGACCTGATGTCGTCGCAGCAGCTGTCATTTTTGTTCCGATGTTTGTGAACAGCGTACCAATTTGTGTTCCAACAACCCCTGCACCAGTAATAATAGCGACGGAAATCAACGCTGCGATCAGGCCGTATTCGATGGCGGTCGCGCCGGACTCGTCTTTCATGAAGCGAGCGAAAATCTTTGTCATGCGGGTTCTCCTAAACTTTTCGATTGTTGTTCAGCACGCCGACAACTGTTTTCCGTTGTTCGGTTCCAGCCAAACTAGCGAGGGTAGATTTCCAACCACTTAAAAAAAGTGCTTAAGAAATGATTAAGCGAGGGTCACGTGGAGCATAGTAAACAATAGATCAAAGTAGAATCTCAATATTTATACATCGCTCAAAGTCCTGATTCTTGCGGAAAACACGCTTTAATTCCCTCTCGGATAAAGTTTCATTGTGACGCATATCGAGTTTCAAAATGGGGCATGCCCCATAGTGGCGCAAAAAACTGGAGGCGCAAAGCTTTGCGCCTATGCCATAATGGGATTGCGATTTAACGCTTCATTCACCAATCCCGCGCATGGTGATTTCATGACTATAGCGCGCCCGCTCCAATCAAGGCTGTCCCGACCCATGCTGTCCATTTCCACGGCACGAATCGCTGTTACATTGGCTGTGGTCATCGCGTCATCGACGGCAGTTTTCTCAGCCGATGGCGATATGCTGCGTGTTTCCATGAATCATGCCCGCGTGCTGAAGCTGGATAGGCCGGTCAGCAAAGTCATTATCGGCAACTCCAAAGTCGCAGATGCCACGGTTGCGGATGCAACGACCATCGTGCTGACAGGACGCAGCTTTGGCACCACAAACCTGGTCCTGCTGGATATTGACGGAAATGCTATTGTTGATGAGCGCGTGCTCGTTTCCATTGATGAAGGCAACACCGTCCGCGTCTTCCGCCAGACGGCCCGCACGGTCTTGTCCTGCACACCGAACTGCGAAGAGCACGCGCCCACTGAAGGCGGCACGGCCAGCGGCCAATAACACTTTTCTGAAGATATCACTGCGCCACGGGCATTGCTGAAAACGTCAGCTGTGCTCGTGCATGTCTGCGCTTACGGCACGTGAAAGCGCGCAAATCCGCCTGCGCCCGAAGGCGTGATTTTCACTGCGAATTTTTGCTAAGTTGTTGATCTGGCAAAGATCAAAAATGGAATGGTGCCCAGAAGAGGACTCGAACCTCCACACCCTTTCGAGTACCAGCACCTGAAGCTGGCGCGTCTACCAATTCCGCCATCTGGGCGACGAGGAGCCATGTACGGGGGCAGCCGTCTGGTGTCAACAGACATTTTGAAGTTTTGTGACGATCATTGATTTTTAAGCGAAAAAAACGACATCAGCCTGTGGGAGTTCAACGCCAAGCCGCCTTCATCTCTGAAGCCGGCTTGAGAATCAGCTATCAATCCCTTCATTCGGGGCTCTGTCGAAATGACCGAGGTCCCGGTTCGGGTCGATCATATCGCGAACGCGCTGTTTGAGGTCCTTGGGGCCGGGAAAGCCCCCATCGCGCTTGCGCTCCCAGATGACATCGTCGCCGACCAGAATTTCGAATCGGCCGCCGGTTGCCGGAACCAGCGCTACCTCTGAAAGGCTGTCGGCAAATGTGTGCAGCAGTTCCTGCGCCATCCAGGCGGAGCGCAGGAGCCAGTTGCACTGGGTGCAGTAGATGATGGCAATGCGTGGTTTTGGGGCGGCGTCTTGCATCGTATCCTCATATCTGCGGAAAGGCGTGAAAAGCATGTTTCGCCAGGCGCAGCTGATTTGCAAGTGTGTGGGCTAACCGATTCGCTTGAAAAACAGGGTCGTGCCGCAATAGCGACCATCGGGAAACAGCGCGTAGTCGGGAATGACACCCACGCGCTGCCAGGCGAACCTGAGATAGATGGCTTCCGCATCGCTGCCGGTGGCGGTGTCCAGAACCAGAAGGGTTCGGCCACGCCTCGCCGCTTCGGCTTCCACGTGGTCCATCAGCTTGCGGGAGAGGCCGAGGCCCCTCGCTGAGCGATGCACGAGAAGCTTCATCAGATCGCCCCGATGCGGCTGGTTGGGCTTTGTTGCCAGCCCGACCTGAACGGTGCCGACGATTTTGCCATTCACCTGCGCGGTAACGAGGATGATCTCACCTCGATCCACGGCATCAGCCACGCCGCGCCAATAGGCCTCTGCATCATTGGGTGAGAAGGGCAGCATGAAGCCAACGGACGCGTCGCCATTGACGCAATCGGAGAGAACCTCGCAGAGCTCTGGCAACGCGGCCAATGTTTCCTGCTTGGTCAATGTGAGGATGAGGGTCATTCGTAACTCCTGAAGATGTCAGCTCTTGCGCTGGTCCAGCACCACGGCGTAGCGCGCCGATGTATCGGATGGATTGTGGAACATGTGTCCTTCGCCGATGGGCATGAAAAGGCAATCGCCGGGCCCCATCCGGTGCACCTCGCCGCCGGTCGTCATCTCCAGTGCGCCTTCCAGCAGCCATACATATTGCACCATGCCCCGGCTTGCCGTGTGCGGCGGGAAGGTCACTTTGGCATATGGCGGAAACTCCACCTCGACGATATCGACATCATACCCGTTAAGGGGAGGGGAAATCGCGCGTCTGATATAGCCGGTATCAGGATCTTGCCATCTCGGCTGGTCCTGCCGTTTGATGAGCGGTGAGGCGGCGTCTTCATCCTGCGCAAAGAAGCCGGATAGCGATAGCCCGAAGGCCGCGCAGATGCGTGCCAGAAGCGCAGCCGTCGGGCTGGCTTCCGCCCGCTCTATCCGCGAAATCATCGCCCGGCTAACGCCGGATGTGGAGGCGAGCTGGTCAAGTGTCAGATTGCGCTCTTGGCGGAGATGTTTGATGCGCTCCGCAATGGACCGCTCGATGTCATCATGGTTTTCCATTATATGAGATTAAAAATCTCTCAAGATGGAGTCAAGATGCCACATGAGAATGGCTAGTCAAAAAGTCTTCTGGCAGTGCGATCGTTAAAAAGCCGAACTTTAAAGGCGTTTCGCCAAATTCCCGCTTTTCCAGCGCAAGAGCCCCTGCTATAGCGCGGGGCATGAGCACAAATTCGACCCGCACCCCGCTTGACCATATCCGCAACTTCTCCATCGTTGCCCATATCGATCATGGCAAATCCACCCTTGCAGACCGGTTGATCCAGTCCACGGGCGGTCTTGCCGAACGCGATATGTCCGAGCAGGTGCTCGACAACATGGATATTGAGCGCGAGCGCGGCATCACCATCAAGGCACAGACCGTGCGCCTGCATTACAAGGCGAATAACGGCGAAACCTATGTCCTGAACCTCATCGACACCCCCGGCCACGTTGACTTTGCCTATGAAGTCTCGCGCTCGCTCTCTGCCTGTGAAGGTTCGCTTCTGGTGGTGGATGCGTCCCAGGGCGTGGAAGCGCAGACATTGGCCAACGTCTATCAGGCCATCGACAATGATCACGAGATCGTCACGGTCCTGAACAAGATCGATTTGCCTGCGGCAGAGCCAGACCGTATTCGCGAACAGATCGAAGAAGTTATCGGCATCGACGCATCTCAGGCCGTTTTGATTTCGGCCAAGACCGGCCTCGGTATTCCCGATGTTCTGGAAGCCATCGTTCACCAGTTGCCGCCGCCAAAGAGCGAGCTTGGCGAAAAGGGTCCGTTGAAGGCTCTGCTGGTGGATAGCTGGTATGACACCTATCTCGGCGTCATGGTTCTGGTGCGCGTTCTCGATGGCGTACTGACCAAGGGCCAGACCATCCGCATGATGGGTACCGATGCCAAATATCAGGTGGAGCGCGTTGGCGTTCTCACTCCAAAAATGGTGGCTGTCGATAGCCTCGGCCCGGGCGAGATCGGTTTCATCACCGGTTCCATCAAGGAAGTGGCCGATACCCGCGTTGGCGATACCATCACCGAAGACAAGCGCCCGACGGCGCAGGCACTGCCGGGCTTCAAGCCAGCGCAGCCTGTGGTGTTCTGTGGCCTCTTCCCGGTCGATGCTGCGGACTTTGAAGATCTTCGCGCCGCCATGGGCAAGCTTCGCCTTAACGACGCATCTTTCTCGTTTGAGATGGAGTCCTCTGCGGCGCTCGGCTTCGGTTTCCGCTGCGGCTTCTTGGGCCTCCTGCATCTGGAAATCATTCAGGAACGTCTGGAGCGCGAGTTCGACCTCGACCTCATCGCAACAGCGCCGTCTGTGGTCTATCAGCTGACCATGACCGATGGCTCCGAGCGTGAGTTGCACAATCCGGCTGACATGCCTGATGTCGTCAAGATTTCGGAAATCCGCGAGCCGTGGATCAAGGCGACCATTCTGACGCCGGACGATTATCTCGGTGGTATCCTGAAGCTCTGTCAGGATCGTCGCGGCATTCAGACGGAACTGACCTATGTCGGCAAGCGCGCCATGCTCACCTATGAGCTGCCGCTCAACGAAGTGGTGTTCGATTTCTACGACCGCCTTAAGTCCATTTCCAAGGGCTATGCCTCGTTCGATTACCATCTGGATGGTTATCGCGAAGGCAATCTCGTCAAGATGTCGATCATGGTCAATGGCGAGCCGGTGGACGCTCTCTCTATGCTCGTGCACCGCACCGCAGCAGACAAGCGCGGCCGTGACATGTGCGAAAAGTTGAAAGACCTGATCCCACGCCACATGTTCAAGATCCCCATTCAGGCAGCCATCGGCGGCAACGTCATTGCGCGCGAAACGATCTCGGCCATGCGCAAGGACGTGACAGCCAAGTGCTACGGCGGCGATGCCACCCGTAAGCGCAAACTTCTGGACAAGCAGAAGGAAGGCAAGAAGCGCATGCGCCAGTTCGGCAAGGTGGACATTCCTCAGGAAGCCTTCATCGCAGCGCTTAAGATGAGCGACGATTGATCACGAAAAAACCGCTTGAGCCAAGGCCGAGCGGTTTTTCTTTTTCACCAATATGGTGTCAGCTTATGGCTGCGTCTGCGTGCCGCCAGTGTTTGGCGATGCTGGCGCTGTGGTGTTTGGCGCAGCGGGTGTCATAGGTGCCGGTGCTGGCTCGTTGGCAGCTGGCGCTGTTGTCGATGAGGTCGTCGTCGCGTCTGTCGTCGCCGGCGCACTCATCTGCATCCATATGAAGCCACCGATCAGCAGCACAGCGATGATGGCAATCCACGGCATGAAGCCGGGTGAGTTGCGTGCGGCCTCCGGTGTGGTGCGCAGTTCAGGGCGATCTGGACGAAGGTTCGGATCGCGTGGCAGGTTTGGATCGATTGACATGCTCGTTTCTCCTCTACTATGCCGAGAAAACAAGCAGTCTGGCATTTTGTTCCAGAAACATGAGAAATCCTTAATATTCTGACGCGGACGTTTTCCCTGCGGTCAGGGATCGACGCAGAATATCGGCGAGATCAGGGCTTGCGCATTGCGAGACATTGAAGCGCATAAAGCCTGCTGCGCCGGGTGATGCGCTGAAGATTTGGCCCGGTGCCAGAACCATGTTTTGCGTCAAAGCATGGCGGGCAACCTGCGCAGCATCGACGCCTGATGGTAGCTTGCACCACACAAAGATACCGGCCTGCGGCAGCATCCAGGGGGTGATGCCAAGTTCGCCGAGCGTATTGATGGTCTCGATCCTCGCGCGCGAAAGCTGTAGTTTCAGCCCATCCATGTGGCGGCGGTATTGGGTGTCTTTCAGGGCCGCATAGACGAGGGCTTCCGAAAGCTGGCTGCCGGAAAAGTTGGCTGCAATTTTCAGATCCGTCAGTGGCTCGATCCAGTCTTTGGGCGCTGCGATGTACCCGCAGCGCACGGATGCCGACAGGGTCTTGGAAAAGCTGCCAATTTGCACAACGCGGTTCAAGCCGTCGAATGTGCTAAGGCGCGGCGCCCTCTGCTCTTCGAAATCGGCAAAAATATCATCTTCGATGATGGTGAGGTTGGCTCGTTCGGCCAACATCAACACGCGATGGGCGGTTACGGGCGATAGGCATGCACCTGTTGGGTTGTGGACGCCAGAGGTGGTGATGTAAAGCCGGGGTTTGTGTTCACTCAAAGCCTGCTCGAACATCGCCACGTCCGGCCCGGTGGGCGTGTAGGGAACGCCGATGACCTTGACGCGGTGGGCGCGCAGCAACGCATGGAAATTGAAATAGCAGGGGTCGTCGACCAGCACGGTTTGCCCGGGCTCAAGCAGAAAGCGGCACAGGAGATCAATCGCCTGAGTGCCGGAATCGACGAGAATGATCTGCCCCGTGCTTGCATGCAGGCCCTGCTCGGCAAAACGCCGCGAAAGAAGCTGCCGCATGGGCAAAAGGCCGAGCGGGGTGGCGTAATCTGTAAGGTGCTCCAGCTCACCGCGCGAAAGAGTGCGCATGGCGCGACGCAGCACATCCTGCGGCATCCAGGCGGCGGGCATCCAACCGCAACCGGGCTTCGCCACATCGGCCCCGCCATCCAGCGCCAATCGCGACACCCAGAAAGGATCAACCGCCCGGTCGAGTTTGGGACCAATTTCGGCAAGAGACAGAGGCGCAAGGGCGCTTGCGACATAGAAGCCCGAGCCGGGACGGGAACGGATCGCACCTTCCGCCACCAGTCGTTCATAGGCCTCAACCACGGTTGAGGTGGAAACCTGCATGAGCTTTGCAAAGCTGCGCACCGATGGAAGTTTTGCACCGGTTGGAAGGCTGCGTGCCGCAATGCGGCGTCTGATTTCACGCATCACCGCTTCGATGCGCGGCGCAGCACCATCGGCTTTCAAGGCTGATCCATCCATCCGTACTGCTCCACATACCATAACGGTTTGTTTCAACTGTACCGCACTGTTGCTGGTGTCGCTAGCCATGTTCACGCATAGCGTTGACTTGAAATGGAGTGATGCAATGGACAAGACATCAAGCGGCTGGTGGAGCGGATTGATCGGCGTGGTCATTTTTAGCGGTTCTCTGCCGGCCACACGCATGGCGGTCACGGGTTTCGATCCAGCCTTTCTCACGCTCGCCCGGGCCAGCATCGCGGGGCTTCTGGCGTTGGCCTTACTGATCGTGTTTCAAGAGAAGCGCCCGGCGCGCCGCGATATCATGCCTCTGGCAATTGTTTCGCTGGGCGTCATCGTCGGGTTTCCGCTGTTGACGGCGCTTGCGCTGAAGCACATCACATCCGCCCATTCCATCATCTTCGTCGGCCTTTTGCCGCTTGCCACAGCCATCTTTGCCGTGCTGCGTGGCGGGGAGCGGCCCCGTCTGGCCTTCTGGCTGTTTTCCGGCCTCGGCAGCAGTCTGGTCGCCGGGTTTGCGCTGGGGCAGGATGCGGCCATGTCGTGGAGAGGCGATCTCTTGATGTTGAGCGCAATCGTCGTTTGCGGGCTGGGTTATGCGGAAGGCGCGGCGCTTTCGCGAAGGCTGGGCGGTTGGCAGGTCATTTCCTGGGCGCTGGTTCTGTCGCTGCCGCTCATGCTGCCTTTGGCACTGTTCACCATGCCAACGCACTGGGGTGATATCGCAGCTGATGCGTGGGGCGGGCTGTTTTATGTGTCGCTGTTCAGCATGCTGATCGGCTTCATCTTCTGGTATCGCGGCCTGGCGCTGGGTGGCATCGCAGCCGTGGGACAGTTGCAGTTGCTGCAACCGTTCTTCGGCCTCACGTTAGCCGCGACGCTTCTGGGGGAGCCTGTGAGTGTGGCGATGCTGGCCGTCACACTCGGTGTCGTTGCCTGTGTGGCTAGCGCGAAAAGATTTTCGCGCTAGCGCATTTCCGGTGAACACGAGTTCACCTTCAACGCTCTATATGTTTGTTTTTACGCAATTCCGGACGCAAAACCGGTTCCCACTTTTGCTGGAATTGCTCTAACCCCTGCCACCTTGCGATGACCAGCGTTCCCAAGACTTCTCGTTGCCACTGAAGACATTCAGGTCGATCTTGCCATCAACCCCCTGAGAGAGGCCAGAGCCGGAATATTGCCAGAACAGCCACTTCCGTCCGGGATAGACCTTGGATGGATGCTGTGCGACCGCCCGCAGCCAGAAGGGATAATCCAGGAACTCGCCGGACAGGTGGTCCTTGTAGAAATCCGGCGCGGTGTAGATGATCGGGCGCTTGCCATAGTGGCGCTCCAGCATGTCCATGAAGACCTGCATCTTTTCCAGCACCTTGGCCCGGGGAAGACGCATCTTGCAGCTAGATTCGCCGTTATATTCCACGTCGATAACCGGCGGCAGTGCATCGGGGTCGCGTGGTACGTTGCGAATGAACCATTCCGCCTGATGGCTTGCAGCACGGCACCAATAGAAGAAGTGATAGGCACCCCGTTTGACACCTGCCGCCTTGGCACGGTTCCAGTTGGTCTTGAACATCGGGTCCAGATGGTCGCCGCCATCGGTCGCCTTGATGAAAGCGAAGTTGCCACCGCGGGATCTCAACCGTTCCCAGTCGATATTGGCCTGCCAACGGGACACATCGACGCCGTGCACAGGATAGTGCCGTGGCGTGACGCTGCCGAAATTGATGGGCTTTGCATCGCTGAAATTGGAACGGAAGAGGCGCGAACGCACCGCCGGTCCCGAACTGATTGCGGGTGCTGCCGCCATGGCCATCTGAACCGGACGCTCATTGGGTAGGGCGACCCCGGCTTGCTGCGCCATGGGTCGGTTCATTTCTGGCATGGGCGTCTGGTGATCGACAGCCGCAAAGGCTGGAGAGCCAGACGGCACGGGGCCACCCCAGGCCAGAACCTTTTGGGATGGTTCCGCACGAAGGGGAGCCTGCGTCTGGCCGACGCTTGCCTGGGGCACGGGCGCCGAAGGCGTCACGGAACTTGTAGTTTCCCGGGAAGGAATACCCGCCATTAGGCCTTCTGGCCCGGTACTGGATGTACAGGCTGTGAGGGATAGGCAGGCTAGGACAAAAGCTGGCACTGTCGATCGATGCATGAGAACCCGTACGCAAAACAAGGGGCAAAACGCAAAGCGCGCATGCCCGGGACCATCAAAAAATTATCACTAACGACAAATTATCAAAAAAGGCTGAATCCAATCTTTACGATCGGGAAATGTCTTGAGGCGCTATCCGTTTTTGCCACTTTGACCGGGTCTGCCAAAAAGCAAAACGCGCGGACGATTTCGCCCGCGCGTTCTGGTGTCAAACAATATTCGCTTAAGCTGCGAAGCGTTTGCCTTGGTTGCCGCTCTGGTTGGACTCCAGGCGGAACTGCGCCAGCAGACTGAGCAACTGGTCGGTTTCTTCGTTCAACTGCTCGCTCGCTGCGCTGGTTTCTTCCACCATGGCCGCGTTCTGCTGGGTCAAAAGATCCACCTCGCCGACGGAGCTGTTGATCTGCTGCATGGCCACAGACTGATCCTGCGTGGCCTGCGTGATCTGCCCGACCTGATCGCTGACATTGGCAATCTGCGTGCCGATCTGCGCCAGTGCTTCACCCGTCTTGGCGACGAGGCTCGCGCCTGCGGCGACTTCGCTGGATGAAACGGCAATCAGTTCACGGATTTCCTTTGCGGCAGCGGCGGACCGTTGCGCCAGTTCCCGCACCTCATGGGCAACCACGGCAAAGCCCTTTCCGGCTTCCCCGGCACGCGCTGCTTCCACACCGGCGTTGAGCGCCAGCAGGTTGGTCTGGAACGAGATGGAATCGATGACTTCGGTGATGTTGCCGATGGTCTGCGATGCATTTTCGATCCGCTGCATGGCGTCAACCGCATTGCGCACGATAACAAGCGATTCCTCGGTGTTGCGACGGGTCTTGTCGACAATGCCATTTGCTTCGCGGGCGCGTTCAACTGAATTGCGCATGTTGGAGTTGACCTCGTCCACAGACGCTGCCGTCTCTTCAAGCGAGGCCGCCTGGCGTTCCGTGCGGCGGGCAAGGTCAACTGCGGATTCCGACATCTGCTGGGCGTTGCCGCGAATGGCGGCGACATTCTCGGCAATGCCGCCAATCGTGTCGCGCAACCGCAGCATGGAGCGGTTGAAGTCAACGCGCAATTGCTCCAGACGATCGTTGAAAGGCGTGTCGATCGTGGTCGAGATATCGCCTGCAGAAAGCCGCTCAAGGCCACCGGCCAGCGCGCTGACGGCAAACTGGATCTGCCGGTCGAGTTCTTTCCGCTCTGTCTCGTTGGCGTGGCGCTGAGCTTCGGCAGAGGCACGCTGCTCCTGCGTTGAAGCTTCAAGCCGGATGCGCTCCTCAGCATTCTCCTTGAACACTTCCAGTGCCCGCGCCATGTCACCGATTTCGTCGTAGCGGTTCTTGGCATCAAGCGGAATGTCCATGTCACCTTTGGCCAGGCGCTTCATGGCGCCAACAATACCAAGGATTGGGCCCTTGAAGGTCATGACGAGGCCGATGCCCGCAAAAATCGCGACAAGAACGCCGATGATCATGGCAGAAAGCGAGATGCCGTCCGCTTTGCTGCGCTCGGTATCGGCTGCGCTGCGCTGCTTTTCAGCAAATGTCGTCAGGTTGGTCCAGACGCGGCCGATTTCCTCTTCCGCCATGCTGAAAGCAACGGTGCGCTGCTGCGAGATCGCAAGAAGCTGGGTCGCGGAGCCGTCCAGCTTTGTTGCCAGGCTGTCGATGGCCTTGGCGCTCTTGCGGGTGGCCTCTGACATCTGGCTGTCGCCGGACATGGAGCCGGTGGACACATTTAGACGGAACGCTGCGTCACGAAATGCCTCAAGTTTTTCCTTGCTCGGTGCGGCCACATAGCCGGCCATCTGCAATTCGAGGTTCTTTGCGTCCTCGGCGATCTGGCGAGCATTGGCCAGGAAGCCTGATGCCTGCTCCAGCGGCTGGTCCAGCTTGCCGAACACCTCTGTCGCCTGCCGTGATCTGAGACTTGCAAAGCCCTGAAGACGGATGGTTGCGGGCCGCATGAGATTGACCACGCGCTCGATGGCACCGACGGTGGTGTCGTTGACTACACCAATATCCAGTTGCGCGCGGATTTGCGTCACGCCCTCGGCCAGCTGGTCCATGATCATCTTCTGGTCGACGGTTGCTGTGGCGACGAGTTCCTTGACCGTGCTTTCCAGCGTTCCGATTGCAGCTTTGACGACGGCGGTCTTTTCTTCGGGCACGGTCGTCTTGTTGAAATCGGTAACGACAGTCGCAATGACATTGGCGCCGCGGTTCAGCTTGTCTGCTTCGCGCAACATCTGCTTGGCTTTTGCCTCATCCGATTGCAACGTGCTTCTGATGTTGGTGGCATTGGCCAGAACACCGTTCAACTCCCGCGTCATGGTCGCGAGGTCAGTGCTCATGCTTGCCCGCAGAGCCTGTTCCTGACCGTGGCTGGTCCATAATTCATCGACCTGCTTGTCGATTATTTTTGTGCGCTCGATGGCATCTTTTATCTCTGCAGAGCTGCCATCTTCGGCGGCGCGGAGAAAATTGGCCTGTTCGGCCAGCTGGCGGTGCAGAGCGGACCGTGTTTCCTCATTGGTATTGCTGAGAAACGATGTCATGCCGCCATAGACTTCTTTGAAGCCTGTCAAGGATTGCAAAATTGTGTTTGAAACATCCATGCGGCTTTGCAGCAGGTTCGATGCGTATAGTCCAGACAGACCAACCGCAAGGATACTTGCCACGAATGGTGCGATGAAAACGATGACTTTGGTTTGTATCTTAAACCGCGCCAGCATATTGTCGATGATCATTAACTTTCCCCAAGGCCCATTTTTGAACCAACGTCTCTGTTTTCTCGTGAGATCGTCGTGACCCAACTTGTGCAGCCGAGGTTTGAAAAAACCATTAATATCAGGGGGTTTGCTTTGGATCATAGAGGCCGGCGCAATATACCGGCCTCATCCTGCGACGAATTTTTGACCTTGCTTAGTGGTTGTCTTTCAGCCCCTTCTCAAATGCATCAACGATCATCTTTACCAGTTCGGCGTGGAGATCCGCCCGGTTGCGCAGGCCGGTTTGTGTGCAGATCGGATCGATCTCGCCAACCGATTTGAGAAAGGCCTCAGCGTCCGGCTTGCAGACCGGCAGAAAGCTGAAGTGGTCGGAACCATTCACCTGCGCATAGGTGCCATCTGGCACATCCTTGGCCAGTTGATCTGCTAGGACCGACACGGGGACAGTGCCGACGCTGCCCAGATTAATGAAGGTCAGCGGTATCTTGATGTCGTGAAGGCTGTCTTTCGTGAAGGCGACCTCAAGGCCCGGATCGACCAGAACAGCGGTGCGGATGCGCTCATCGTGGTTCGATTGCTCGAACCGTACTTTATCGACGCTGCGCAAATCCAGCGGCGGCACAGTGATAGCCTCGCCGTTTTTATAGCCACGGCCACCTGAGAACCATGTGCAATCCATGGACTGGGCATAATCGACGCAATATTGCACATAGGCGCCAAGATCGGCACGGGCTCCGACCAGTTCCAGCGCAGCGCTGCCACCCAGTGAAAAGCCCATGACGCCGATGCGATTGGCGTCGATGGAAGGTGACCATTCGGCATTTGTGGTCAGCGATGTGATGATTGTGGACATATCATCCGTCCGCTCCCAGATCTTCGGCGTGTCTTCCGGTGTGGAATCGCCGCTGGTCGTGCCAGGGTGATCGGGTGCTGCAACGATGAAGCCCGCCTTTGCAAGTTCCGTGGCAATCCAGGCCATGGTGGTGCCGCGTGCGCCGGAGCCATGCGAAAGAAGCACCAAGGGAAGGTGTCCCGGCTGAATGGCGACACCTTTCAGAGCCGTCGTCCCTTCGAAAATCCTGTTTTCGCCAACGCGAAGGACTTCGCCCTTTCCGTCAGATGGGTACCAGACGGTCACTGCAAGATCCTTGCCGCGAAGCGGTGAGGGGACGGCGATATCGCGGACGCCGACAGCTTCGCTTGCGTGAGCAGATGGAAGGAAGAAAGTGGATAGCAATATCGCAGATAGAATGGAGCGCATAAAAAGCCTCATGGGTTGGAGCAACGAGGCTGGTTTCGACCCATCCCACTTTTTTCACGCCCTGAAACACGTTTGAGGTCGTGCGCAAACACGATTCAGTTCATGTAGAACGCATTGTCGGTTCACACTCCGGATCACCCATCGTGCTTTTCATTCCCTTGCCTTTTGTCGTTTCGCTTTTGTTGTTCCTGATGTTGTTCTCAATTGTTCGCGGCAGTGGAGGGGGCAAGGCGAACCGGCCGTTTCTGGCGCTCATCGCGCTCAGCGCGGTGCAGTCGGCTCTGCTCGGTCTGCGTTGGGGTTATCAGGTCGAATGGCTGAGATTTGTCTTGCCGGTCATGGCGTCTGTCTTGCCGCCCTTGGCCTATGCCAGTTTTCGAAGCCTGATGGATGAATGGCGGCTGAAAAGCGCGGCAAATATAGCCAGTCTCGTCATGCCATCGCTGGTCATTCTGCTGGTGATGGTGCTTGCACCCCTCGCTATCGATTACGTTCTGATTGCCCTGTTTGTCGGCTATGCTGTTGCCATCGTGCTGCTTGGACGCCGTGGCCCCGATGGGCTGGAGGAGGCGCAGTTTGCAAGCGTTGCATCGGTCCATCGCGCGCTCTTTCTTGCGGGTGCTGCGCTCTGCATGTCAGCGACCTTCGACATTCTCGTCGTGCTCGATTTCCAGTGGGCACGCGGGCAAAATATTGGCGTCATCGTCGGCAATGGCAACCTGCTAGTCCTTTTCATGATTGGCCTCACCGCATGGGTTGCGGGCAACAGCAAGCCCGAGAAACTGGCAGGTGGGGCGCAGGACAGCGGCGCACTGGCGGATGCCGCGCCAGTGAGTGCGACGACCGAAGATCATGAGATTATGGCACGGCTGGAGGCGCTGATGACGCGGCAGAAAGTTTACCGCGACGAGAACCTCAATCTGTCACGTCTCGCCCGCAAGCTGGCATTGCCCAGCCGCCAGATTTCCCAGGCCATCAACCGCGCAACCGGTGGCAATGTCTCGCAATATATCAACCAGCTACGGATCAGCGATGCCTGCCGCCTGCTGGAGGAGACAGAGCAATCCGTGACCGCCATCATGCTGGACTGCGGTTTCCAGACGAAGTCCAATTTCAACCGGGAATTTCGCCGCATCACCGGCATGAGCCCGCTGGCCTGGCGGGAGCGTCAAGTGTGGAAGCTTGTCGCGTCCAACAAAAAAGGCCACCCGCCGGAGCGCGTGGCCTCTTAAATCTCGACCAGCGGATGATTACAGCGTGCCGTTGCGCTGCTGGATCATCATGTAGGTGTCATAAGTGTATTCTGCGATCTGAGCCCAGAGATAGGCGTCCTTCTTGAACGCCTGCTGGCTCTCATAGATCTTCTTGAAGTTTTCGTTGACCGAAGAAAGCTCGGCATAGGTTTCAAGCGCTGCCTTGTGGCAGACATCCAGAATTTCCTGGCTGAATGGACGCAGGATAGCGCCTTGCGCGACCAACTCCTTCAGGGCCTTGGGGTTGCGGGTGTCATAACGTTCCAGCATCGAGGCGCTGCCAGCCGCGCAGGCATCTTTCAGAATGCGCTTGTAGTTTTCAGGCAGGCTGTTGAACTTTTCAAGGTTCACAAAGGCGTGGCAGGCAGGGCCACCTTCCCACCATGCTGGATAGTAATAGTATTTCGCAACCTTGTAGAGGCCAAGCTTCTGGTCGTCGTAAGGGCCGACAAATTCCGTCGCGTCGATCGTGCCCTTTTCCAGCGCTGCGTAGACATCTCCGGCAGCAATCTGCTGCGGGGTAACACCGACCTTTTTCATAACCTGCCCAGTCAGGCCGGCAATGCGCATTTTCAGGCCTTTGAGATCATCGATCGTGTTGATTTCCTTGCGGAACCAACCGCCCATCTGGGCGCCGGTGTTGCCGAGCAGAATGGAATAGATGTTATGCTTGGCGAAAAACTCGTTCATGAGCTCGTTGCCACCGGCCTGGTTGAACCAGGCATTGGTCTGGCGGGCATTGAGGCCGAAAGGAATCGATGTGCCGAGCGCAAAGGTCGGGTCTTTGCCAACATAATAATAGGAGCAGGTATGGGCCATTTCGACCGTGCCTGATGTGACCGCATCTGCCGCCTGAAGTGCTGGCACGATTTCGCCGCCAGCAAAATGCTGAATGGTGAAGTTGCCGCCGGATGCTTCCTTCACATGATCCGCAACGATCTGGCCAGCGCCGAACAGAATGTCCAGTCCCTTGGTGAAGGACGAGGTCATGCGCCAGTTGATCTTGGGATTTTCCTGCGCGATAGCAGGGGCTGCGAGAGCGGTTGCGGTAACGCCAGCGCCAACGGCACCAGCCCGGCGGATAAATGATCTGCGATCCATTTTGATTCAAGCCTTGAATGTAGCACTATAGGCGAACCGCATGGTACGCCTCCCGCGAACTAATAACCATGTCCGCAAGCAGCCTTCAAGACATTGTTGTAGCAAATGCGGCATCCTGTCGGCTTTTCTAATGAACGTCAGCCGAGCTTGCTTACCTCCGAAGTCAGTCGCTCCGGATTTCGAAACAACGTGGCGCGGAATTGCCGGTCAAACCGTCTTGTTGGTCAGCGAAGGATGTGGAGTGAGCGATCACGCTGCGACGATCAAATTAGAATCATTCTAATTTCGCTTGCGCGACCGTCGCGACAGGTATATTTAGAATCATTCTAAGGAGAGCCTTATCATGTTGCGCAGCCTGTTGCCCCGCTCAAAGCGTCCATTTGCATCCCTGACCGAGCAGGAAATTCTTGCCCTTGCGATATCGTCGGAAGAGGATGATGCCCGGATTTATCGGTCCTATGCCGATCACCTGCGGGCGCAGTTTCCTCAATCAGCCAAGGTTTTTGCGGATATGGCAGAGGTGGAGCAGGCGCATCGCAACATGCTGATCGGCATGCATCAGACGCGTTTTGGCGAATTCATTCCCCTCATCCGCCGGGAACATGTCAGCGGCTTTTATGAGCGTAAGCCCGATTGGCTTGTTAAAAACCTTCCGCTGGAAAAAATCCGTGCCCAGGCGGAAGAGATGGAACAGCAGGCCATCCGGTTTTACGAGGAAGCGATCAAGCACGTGACAGACGCATCCACTCGCAAGCTGCTGGGTGATCTGGCGGAAGCCGAGCGTGCGCATGAAGATATCGCGACCATGCTCGATGGCAAGCATTTGCCTGACGATGCGAAATCTGAGGAAGAACAGACCGCCAAGCGGCAGTTTCTGCTGACCTATATCCAGCCGGGACTGGCGGGCCTGATGGATGGTTCCGTGTCGACGCTCGCCCCGATTTTCGCTGCCGCCTTCGCCACGCAAGATACGTGGCAGACCTTCCTCATCGGCCTTTCGGCGTCCGTGGGCGCCGGTATTTCCATGGGCTTTACGGAAGCGGCCCATGATGACGGCAAGCTGTCCGGTCGTGGATCCCCGTTCAAACGTGGCCTTGCCTCCGGCATCATGACCACCATTGGTGGCCTTGGCCACACGCTGCCCTATCTCATTTCGCATTTCTGGACCGCCACCGCTGTGGCCGCCATCATCGTTTTCGTGGAGCTGTGGGCCATCGCCTTCATCCAGAACCGCTATATGGAAACGCCGTTCATGCGGGCGGTATTTCAGGTGGTGCTCGGCGGCTCCCTCGTGCTTGCCGCAGGCATCCTCATTGGCAATGGTTGACCAAGGGAGAGGGGTTGCGAAACCCCTCAACCCCTATGGTCACGGTCATGCGGCCAAGGGAACGCGCGCAATAACCTTGATTTCGAAATCGAACCCGGCCAGCCAGTTCACGCCGACCGCCGTCCAGGTGGGGTAGGGCTCTTCACTGAAAACGGTTTCCTTCACCGCCATGATCGTTGCCATTTGGCTTTCAGGGTCGGTGTGGAAGGTGGTGACATCGATGATGTCATCAAATGTCGCACCAGCGGCAGCAAGCACCGCTTTCAAATTGTCAAAGGCCAGTTGCACCTGTTTGGCGAAATCAGACTCTGTCGACCCATCGTCACGGCTGCCAACCTGACCTGAAACGAACAGTAGGTCGCCGGAGCGCACGGCGGCGGAATAGCCATGCTTTTCATAAAGTGCGTGCCGGCCCGGCGGAAAAATAGCGTCTCGTTTGCTCATTGTCGTGTTCCTTTGCGCACGGCAGCCGCATCCATGCCCACGCATCGCTGGATGCGACAGGCGCAGAGTGTGCGGTCTGGCGATTGATTGGCTTTACTCGGCGGAACGAAATTTGATATACGCTCCGTATGTTTAGATATTTCACATACGCGACGTATGTCAATAGGCATACGTCGCGTATGTTAATGAGAGGCACGGATATGGCAACGAGAACGAGAGCGCAGATGGTTGAGGAGACCCGCGAAAAGCTCATCACTGCTGCCCGAAAAGCCTTTGCGACCAAGGGCTATGCCGCCTCATCCATGGACGACATCACGGCAGAGGCCGGGCTGACGCGTGGCGCGCTTTATCACAATTTCGGAGACAAAAAGGGCCTGCTTCAGGCCGTGATCGACCAGATCGACGCGGAAATGCTGGCGCGCTTGCGCGTCGTGCAAGAAGGTGCAGAGACACCCTGGCTTGGTTTGCTGTCTGAGAGCGCGGCCTATATTGAAATGGCGCTCGAGCCCGAGATACAACGGGTGATGCTGCTGGACGGACCCGCAGTTCTTGGCGATCCGGCCAAATGGCCCAACCAGACGGCTTGCCTGAAGCGCATCGAGAATACGGTTCAGACCCTGATCGATGATGGCCTGTTAAAATCCGTGGATGCCAGGGCGGCAACATGGCTGCTGAATGGCGCGGTGCTGAATGCGGCCCTGTGGATTGCCGGTTCGGATGAACCCGGCGAAGCCTTTCCCAAGGTGGTCGCGGCCTTTCACCATCTGGCATCCGGGCTCTTGGCCGAAAGCTGAGGCCCGTTCTGGCAGACTACCGAAGGGCTCCCACCAGCACGTCGCGGCCATCCTCGATGGATACCCAACGGCCTGTGTTGAACGAGGCCTGACGCTTCAGATAGGTGTAGTTGGTATCCGTCCAAAGTTTGACGTCATCGGACAGGTTGTCGAGAATGAAGTCGCCATTGTTCGTGCGCAGGGTCAGCACCGCGTGCCCCTCGCCATCAGGCTTGCGAACGACAGTGATCAGGAGATCGGACACAGCAAAGCCGCGCTCGATCAACGCCTTGCGCTTCAACAGCACGAAATCTTCGCAGTCACCGGCTGTCTTCGGGTATTCCCAGACTTCATCCTTGCCGTAGACTTCCTGGTCCGTCATGGCGATGATGCGGGAATTGATGTCCTTGTTGACCTCGCGAATGACGTTCCAGCCATATTCCGTCACCCGTGGCGGCGGCGTCAGCTTGCTGCGAATGTCGCACTCGGACTGATACTTCTGGCAGAACTCGTAATGACCGATGGGCTGGGACGTGATGCCTCCGGTGACCATGGCGGGGCTGCCCTTGTTTTCGGCCTGTGCAGTGGCTGCAGACAGTAGTCCTGCCGCAATTGCGACCAGCAGAGCAAGCGCCCGAGGTGCGTTCTTCATGAAACCAGTCCCTTAAAATCTTAATGAAAAGTTAAGAGGCTACAGGGGCATGTGTCAATCGGAACTCACCATTCGTGAACGCGAGATGAATAATATGGTTAAGATCGGGGCTGCTGCCCATGGAAAGCAAGGCTTTTCGCAGCCGCTAGCATCCGTTCTATATCCTGTGGACGCGACAGGCGATGGTCCCCATCGCGGATAAGGCTGAGCACGACATCATCGGCTGGCAGGTGCTCAAGCAGTTTGAGCGCGTGAGAATAGGGCACGTCGTCATCTTTCATGCCCTGCAGAATGTGGACTGGGCATCCGGTTTCTATGATGCCTTTCAGCACCAGATTGTTGCGCCCATCCTCGATCAGGTCGCGGGTGAATATGTTGGGCTCGCTGCTGTATTCGGACGGCTCCTCGAAATAACCGCGCTCAACCAGAGACGCTTTTTCCGCATCCGACAGGTTGGGTTCTATCAGCTCGGCTGTGAAATCTGGCGCGGGAGCAATCAGGAGCAGGCCGTCGACCGTGGGACCGCCTGTCTGCTTGCGCAGTTCCTCGACCAATCGCAGCGCAATCCAGCCGCCCATGGAAGAGCCGACCGCTACGATCCGCTTGGGCGCCGTGTGGCGCAGCACGGCCATCGTCTCTTCAAGCCAGCGCGAAATCGTGCCCTTGTTGAAGTCACCCTTGGAGGCGCCATGGCCGGAGTAATCCAGGCGTATGCAGGCCAAGCCATTCTCCTGCGCGAAACGGTCCAGCTCCACCGCCTTGGTACCGGTCATGTCGGACCGGTAGCCGCCCAGCCAGACAAGGGCCGGGGCGTCATCCTGTGTTGCCGCAGGGCGTGAGAGTATAGCGATCTCGCGTGTGTCGCCGCTCGCGCCGACGGTGATGTACTCGATGGGTCGCTCAGTCATCTTGGCGTTATTCTCCTGCAATTTGATGGTTATGTAGTGCAGATTCGGAAAAAGCACGACAGGAGGTGATTTTTTTGCGCAGGCATGCTATTGACTTCGCGGCGGCATTCACGACATTTCCGCCATTTGCACCGACAAGCTGGTTTTTGCCGACGCGATCCCGAAACAGATCAGGAGAATACGACCATTCGCAGACCGTTCAAAGCCGATGCCCCCGTCAAAGAGGGCCCGCGCTCCAACAGGGAAATTCGAATTCCCAAGATTCAGCTGATTGATGAAGAAGGCCAGAACCTTGGCGTCATGCCGACGGACCAAGCTCTGAAGATGGCGGAAGACGCCGGTCTCGATCTCGTTGAGATTTCGCCGAACGCCGAACCGCCTGTATGTAAGATTCTTGATCTTGGCAAGCTGAAGTACTCGACCCAGAAAAAAGCGGCCGAAGCGCGCAAGAAGCAGAAGATCGTTGAGGTCAAGGAAATCAAGATGCGGCCCAACATCGACACCCATGACTATGAGGTGAAGATGAAGGCTATGAACCGTTTCTTTGAAGAAGGCGACAAGGTAAAAGTGACGCTGAAGTTCCGTGGCCGCGAAATGGCCCACCAGGAACTCGGAATGAAGCTTCTGCTGCAAGTCAAGGAAGACACTGTGCTCATTGCCAAGGTTGAAGCCGAACCGAAGCTCGAGGGACGTCAGATGATGATGGTCCTGGCTCCGAAGTAAGTTATTGGCCGGGCGTATCGGCGCTCGATGCGCCAATTATACGATCTAGAGCGTCCTTTGTGCGTCCATTTGGGCGCGCAGGGCGCTAACAGCAGGGAATTTTGAATTCCCCGTTGCTCTTTTCTATAACTGCGGTTATAGGAGCGCGTCCGAACGGTCCGGCAGGGCATGCCGTGTCCGTTCCAGAATAGCTTGAAAGCAGGCTTCGTCTGCCTGTTTTCGATACAAGAATGGAGTAGCAAAATGCCCAAGATGAAGACGAAGTCCGCCGCTAAAAAGCGGTTCAAGATCACAGGCACCGGCAAGGTTCTCGCAGCCGCCGCCGGTAAGCGCCACGGCATGATCAAGCGGTCCAACAAGTTCATTCGCGACGCACGCGGAACGATGGTTCTGGCCGAGCCAGACGCCAAGAAGGTCGTCAAGAACTATCTGCCGAACGGTCTCTAAGACTTTTCCGCACTTTTGGACATTTTAAGGAGATCATGACATGGCACGCGTAAAACGTGGCGTAACTTCCCGCGCCAAGCACACCAAGACACTCAAGGCAGCCAAGGGCTTCTACGGCCGCCGCAAGAACACAATCCGCGCAGCCAAGGCTGCCGTGGATCGTTCCAAGCAGTATGCTTACCGCGACCGTAAGGTCAACAAGCGCAACTTCCGCGCTCTGTGGATCCAGCGTATCAACGCAGCAGTTCGCGAATTCGGCCTGACCTACGGCCGCTTCATCGACGGCCTCAACAAGGCTGGCATCGAAGTTGACCGTAAGGTTCTGTCTGACATGGCAATTCATGAGCCAGCAGCATTCGGCGTTCTCGTCGAAAGCGCAAAGAAGGCTCTTGAGTACCTCAAGGACGCAGGCACAACCAACGAGTTTGAAACCGCTGTAAAGTAATTACGGCGCGGACAAATTGTTGTTCATTTGAAACCCGCGCCGGGAAACCGGTGCGGGTTTTGCTATTTCTGGCGGTCTTTGATGGGCATTCCAAGCAAATTGGGAACCAATTCTGCTGGAATGGCGTAAAACAGAGAGCTGGAGTGTTTCGGTAACCGGTGTTCACCGGAAATGCTCCAAGCCGTAAAACGGGCAATGTTCCCGTGCACGAGTTTTGAATGCATCAAACTGCTGACCCTGATGAAAGAGCAAAAGGATTTCACATCCATCTTGAGGATGCGGATATCGCTGCCCTGATGCAGGCTCTTGTGGCCAGCGAAGGCCGCGTGCAGCAACTCACTCTTTCTGCTGGCTCGGTGTGGATCAAGCGACAGGGTGCTGAAAAGCAACCTTGGTGGGCCAAGCTACAATCTGTTTTCGCATCTGCGCTGCCCTATCAATTCCTGAAGCCATCGCCCATTCTTGCGCCCGCTGCCATGATGGCGCGCGAAAAACGCCGAATGGTCGAGTTTGGCAACAGGGGGTTTCCAGTCCCTGACATCATCTACCAGTCAAAGACGGCGATCGTCCTGTCCGACGTCGGGCCAACCGTTCAGCGGACGTTGAAAAGCATGCGTCAGGCGGGAGAAGCAGGCCATGACGCGTTGCTGATCGACTGCGCGGCAGCTATCGGCGCTCTCCATGCCGCCGGATTGTGTCATGGTCGCCCGCATGTGCGCGATTTCTTTCTGAGCCATGGCCGGATCGGCTTCATGGATTTCGAGGAAGAGCCGGAAGCGGTCATGCCGCTTGAGACGGCGCAGGCCCGTGATCTCTGGCTGCTGTTTTTGCCCCTGACAGACCTTGCCCAGAACGGTCAAATCACGCTCGATGCCGCTTATCAGGCGTGGGTATCGCGTGCACCAAAGGCCGCAATCGCCGAATTGCAGCGACTGGTGGGCGTTCTCAGCCGTTTTTTGCCGCTGGCACGGTTGATTGGGCGCGTGCAGATGGGTAGTGATCTCCGACGCTTTATCGTGGCGACCGATTATCTGAAGAATGCTGTGAACCCGAAGCCGCAGGCATAAGCCCGGCGAGGCAGGAAAATATGACCGAACTTGATACGTTGAAATCGCAATTGATGTCGGAAATCGCGGGCGCCGCAGATGAGGCTTCCATCGAAGCCGTGCGGGTCTCCGCGCTGGGCAAGAAGGGCTCGGTCTCAGAGCTTTTGAAGACGCTGGGCGCTATGACGCCGGAAGAGCGCCAGACCCGTGGCGCGGCTATCAACCAGCTCAAGACCGAAGTGACGGATCTGATTTCAGCCCGTAAAACGGAGCTGAAAGACGCCGCCATCACAGCCCGCCTTCAAGCGGAAACGCTGGATATCAGCCTGCCAGTTCGCCAATCACCTGCCGAGCGCGGTCGCATCCATCCGATCAGCCAGATCGTCGATGAAATCACGGCCATCTTCGCCGACATGGGTTTCTCCATTGCCGAAGGCCCGGATATCGAAACCGACTATTATAACTTCACGGCTCTGAATTTCCCGGAAGGGCACCCTGCGCGCGAGATGCACGACACTTTCTTCTTCCCGCCGGATGAGAAGGGTGAACGCAAGGTGCTGCGCACGCACACATCGCCGGTGCAGATCCGCACCATGGAAACCCAGAAGCCGCCGATCCGCATCGTCATTCCCGGCAAGACCTATCGCCAGGACAGTGACGCTACCCATTCGCCCATGTTCCATCAGGTCGAGGGTCTGGTCATCGACAAAAAATCGAATGTCGGCAACCTGCGCTGGGTGCTTGAAGAATTCTGCAAGACCTTTTTCGAAGTCGACAGCGTCGTCATGCGCTTCCGCCCGTCCTTCTTCCCCTTCACGGAGCCAAGCTTCGAAGTGGATATCCAGTGCGACCGTTCCGGCCCGATCGTCAAGTTCGGCGAAGGCAAGGACTGGATGGAAATCCTCGGCTGCGGCATGGTTCACCCCAATGTCCTGCGCGCTGGCGGACTGGACCCGGATGAATATCAGGGCTTTGCCTGGGGCATGGGTCTCGACCGCATCGCCATGCTGAAATACGGCATGCCGGACCTGCGCGACTTCTTCAACGCCGACGTCCGCTGGATGAACCACTATGGCTTCCGCCCGCTCGACATGCCGACATTGTTTGGCGGTTTGAGCAGTTAAGGAGAAAAGACGATGAAATTCACACTCTCCTGGCTGAAAGAGCATCTCGAAACCGATGCCTCTCTTGAACAGATTTGCGAACGCCTGACGGCCATCGGCCTTGAGGTCGAGGATGTCGATGACAAGGCGGCTTATAAGCCCTTCGTCATCGCAAAAATCCTGACAGCCGAAAAGCACCCCGAAGCGGACCGCCTCAAGGTGCTCAGCGTGGATGCGGGCGATGGCAAGCCGGTGCAGATCGTTTGCGGTGCGCCGAATGCGCGTGCTGGCCTTGTCGGTGCACTTGCGCGCCCGGGTGACTATGTTCCGGGCATCGATGTGACGCTTGCCATCGGCAAGATCCGTGGTGTCGAAAGCCACGGCATGATGTGCTCGGAAAAAGAGCTCAATATGTCCGATAGTCATGATGGCATTATCGACCTGCCTGAAGATGCGCCTGTTGGTACGTCTTTCGCGACCTATGCCGGTCTTGATGATCCTATGATCGAGATCAACCTCACGCCAAACCGCCCGGATTGCACGTCGATCTTCGGCATTGCGCGCGATCTTGCGGCTTCTGGTCTCGGCACGCTGAAGACAAAGCCTGCACCGGGCTTCAAGGTCGAAGGTCAGACCTCCGTTGATGTGATGCTCGATCTCGATGACGCCGCACTTTGCCCCGGCTTCAGCCTGCGCCTTGTGCGTGGCGTGAAGAATGGACCGAGCCCGAAATGGATGCAGCAGCGTCTTCTCGCGATCGGCCTTCGCCCGATCAACGCGCTGGTCGATATCACCAATTACATGACCTTCGATCAGGGTCGCCCGATGCACGTCTTCGATGCGGCCAAGGTCAAGGGCAACCTCGTCGTGCGCCGTGCCAAGGACGGTGAAACCATCCTTGCGCTGGATCAGCGCGAGTACAAACTCGGGCCCAACACTGTCGTCATTGCCGATGAGAACGGTATCGAATCCATTGGCGGCATCATGGGCGGCGAGCATTCCGGCTGCGATGAAAACACCACGGATGTGCTGATCGAGTCCGCTCTCTGGGACCCGATCAACATCGCCAAATCAGGCCGTGCGCTGGGTATCATTACTGATGCGCGTTACCGCTTTGAGCGCGGCATTGACCCTGAATATATGGTGCCGGGCCTTGAGCGTACGACGGAACTGGTTCTGGAGCTGTGCGGTGGCACGGCGGCAGAAGCAAAGATCGTCGGCTACAAGGGTTTTGAACCGAAGTTCGTGGATTTCCCCTTGTCGGACGTCAAGCGCCTGACGGGTCTTGAAATCTCGACCGAGGAAAGCCTCCATATTCTCAAGGGCCTCGGCTTTGGGATTGAAGGCTCCGGTGAGCGCGTCAGCGTTTCTGTTCCTTCTTGGCGTCCCGATGTGGATGGCAAGGCCGATCTGGTGGAAGAGGTCATGCGCATTCATGGCGTCGATAAGATCAAGCCTGAGCCGCTGGAGAGCTTCGGCGCGGTCAATGGCCGTATTCTGACGACGCTGCAGATCCGCACGCGAACGGCACGCCGGGCGCTGGCCAGCCGTGGCATGCTGGAGGCCGTCACATGGTCCTTCATTCCTGAAGCCCAGGCCAAACTCTTTGGCGGTGGCTCGGCAGGACTCAAGCTGGCAAACCCCATTGCTGCAGACATGTCGGATATGCGGCCATCGCTTCTGCCCGGTCTGTTGACCGCTGCACAGCGCAATGCCGACAAGGGCCATGCGGACGTGGCGATCTTTGAAGTATCAGGCACCTATGAAAGCGACACGCCGCAGGGCCAGCGTCGCGTGGCTGGCGGCATTCGCCGGGGCACCGCAACGCTGTCCGGTTCCGGTCGTATGTGGTCCAACGCCGCCAAGGGCGGTGGCAAGCCTGTGGATGTCTACGATGCCAAGGCCGATGCGCTGGCCGTGATCGAGGCCTGTGGCCTGCCTATGAGCAATGTCCAGATCGAAGCGGGCGCACCCGGCTGGTATCACCCCGGTCGCTCCGGCACGATCAAGATGGGACCAAAGGTCATACTCGGCACATTCGGCGAATTCCATCCGAAGACGTTGTCAGAACTGGATGTGTCAGGCGTCTATTGCGGTTTCGAAATCTATCTCGATGCCATGCCAGAGCCGAAGAAGAAGGCAACCCGCACCAAACCAGCTCTGGACCTGTCACCCTTCCAGACCGTGAAGCGCGACTTCGCATTCGTGGTGGATCGCTCGGTTGAGGCGGGCGCCATCATCAAGGCCGCGACCAGTGCGGACCGTAAACTCGTCACCGGCGTCAATGTCTTCGACGTGTTCGAAGGCGCATCCGTCGGCGAAAACAAGAAGTCCATCGCCATCGAAGTGCAGATCCAGCCGGTTGATAAGACCCTGACGGACGAGGATTTCGAAGCACTGACGGCCAAGATCGTCGGTAATGTCGAGAAATCCACGGGCGGCGTTTTGCGCGCCTGACTCTGAACGACATCGCTTGAACTCAAAAGGCCGGGGAAAATGCTCCCCGGCCTTTGCTTTTTATCGGTTCGCCATCGCCGCCATCTGCTCGGGATAGCGTCCGCCCGCCACCTTGGTGGGAGACAGAAGCTCACCCAGCTTCGCGGCCTCATCGGCACTCAGAACAATATCCGCAGCCGCAACATTTGATTCCAGATTGGCGATCTTCGTGGTGCCGGGAATAGGAACGATGAAATCGCCTTGCGCCAGCACCCAGGCAAGCGCCAGCTGCGCCGCCGTCACACCCTTCTTGGCCGCCATGTCTTCCAGCAATGTGACGAGCGCCAGATTGGCGTCAAAATTTTCCGCCTGAAAGCGGGGCAGGGAGCGGCGGAAATCCGTATCGGAAAGGCCATCGAGTTTCTTCAGCGCGCCGGTCAGCACCCCGCGACCCAGCGGGCTGAACGGCACAAAGCCAATCCCCAGTTCGCGGCAGGTATCGAGCACGCCATTGGTCTCGACGTCGCGTGTCCACAGTGAGTATTCGCTTTGGAGTGCGGTGATGGGGTGGGTGGCATGTGCCTTGCGGATCGTTCCGGCATTGGCTTCCGAAAGCCCCAGATAACGCACCTTTCCGGCCGCAACCAGTTCCGCCATGGCGCCGACCGTGTCTTCAATGGGCACATTGGGGTCAACCCGGTGCTGATAGAAGAGATCGATCACATCCACGCCCAACCGCTTGAGCGAGGCGTCGGCAACCGCGTGCACATTTTTTGGCGTGCTGTCTGTTCCCACCATCATCTGTCCCGCAGGCTTGCTGGCATCGATCTTGAAACCGAACTTGGTGGCTATGGTCACCTTGTCACGCAGCGGCTTTAGGCCCTTGCCAACCAGCACCTCATTGGTGTGGGGGCCATAAACCTCCGCCGTATCGAAGAGTGTGACGCCCAGTTCCACTGCCCGGTGAAGCGTCGCAATCGATGCGCTCTTATCCGCAGAGGGGCTATAGGCATGGCTCATGCCCATGCAGCCAAGCCCGAGGGCGGAAACGGTGAGGTCTTTGCCGAGAATTCTGTTTTGCATTGGAATGTCCTTCCCTGGGGAACCACCTTGTCATCAGGGGCATGCTGTAAGATAGCGTCTTATGAGGGCCAAAATAACTGCTGTAATTCACCCCAGCTTGTTCTATCATTTCGAATAATGAACCGCGTTCAACTCTCACAACTGGCTGTGCTTGCCGCCGTGGCCGAAGGCTTGAGCTTCCGAAAGGCCGCGGCAGAGCTGGGCATTGCGCCGTCCGCTGTCAGCCATGCGGTGTCGTCGCTGGAACTCAGCCTCGGCATGCGCCTGCTTCACCGCACCACGCGCAGCGTTTCTCCTACGGAAGAGGGCCGCAGGCTGCTTGAAACTCTGGCGCCTGCCCTTGCCAATATCGATGCCGTCATCGGCGCGCTGGCCGAACAGGGTGGACGCGCCGCCGGGCCGTTGCGCATCACCATGCCACGGCTGGCGGCGGAAGATATTATCGTACCAAGGCTTGGAGAATTTCTCAGCCGCTATCCGGATATTGCACTGGAAATCTCCACCGATGATCGCTTCGAGGATATCGTGGCAAAGGGCTTCGATGCCGGTTTGCGGCTGGGTGAAAATCTGGAAGCGGATATGATTGCGGTTCGCGCCAGCGGCCCGTTATGCGGTGCCATTGTCGGCTCACCAGCCTATTTCGACCATCACCCGATGCCGCAGCATCCGCGCGATCTCATGCAGCATCGCTGCATCCGCCGCCGCTTTTCAAGCGGCCTCATCTATCGCTGGGAGCTGGAGAAGGATCGCAAGCCGCTGGTGGTGGATGTTCAGGGGCCGCTGATCCTTTCCGATCAAAGCCTCATCCGCTCGGCGGCCATTGATGGTGCGGGGCTGGCATTCGTGTTCGAGCAGCGCATCGAAGACGATATCAGAGAGCGCCGTCTGATCCGTGTGCTGGAAGACTGGTGCGCTCCCTTCGATGGCTTTTACATCTATTATCCCTCACGCCAGCAAATGCGACCGGCGTTGAGGGCTTTCGTGGATTTCTTCCGCTTCAGAATTTGATGCGGTAGCGAATGTGGCCATCGCTCTCGACATAGCTGTCATAGAGCTTGCGCGCCCGCTCATTGTCCTCATTCGTGTGCCAGTAGAGGCGTGACCAGCCCTTCTCGCGGCAAATGGCAATCAGATCGTCGATCAGCGCCCGGCCAATGCCTTTGCCGCGAATGCTGCTGTCGATAAACAGGTCTTCCAGATAGCAGTCCGGTGTCTTGACCCAGGTGGAATCATGGAAGTGATGGATGGCAAAACCGGCCACCTGCCCATCCACAATAGCAAGGCGCGCAGAAACGCGGGAAGCGGGGTCAACAATGCGCGCCCATGTGTGGTCTGTCACGTCATCGGCAAGATCGACACTGTAAAAGGCAAGATAGTCCTTCCACAGTTTCAGCCAATCCGCCTTGTCTTCCACGCGCGCATCACGAATCTCTGGCTTCATCATGCGCCTGCCTTGTCGAGAAGGGCGACCATGTCGTCGGTCAATTTCAGTTCCGTGGCGCGCTTGAAGCTTTCCAGTTGCAAGAGGCTGGTGGCGCTGGCAATGGGCGCGGTGACGGCCTGTTTGCGCAACAGCCAGGCCAGCGCGATATCGGCAAGCTTTGCGCCTGTTTGCGCGGCGATCGTGTCCATGGCACCCAAAATCTCAAGTCCACGCGCATTGACGTAATCGCCCACGCGATAGGATCGCGCAACACCTTCCGTGTCGGCTTTGCTGCGGTATTTGCCGGTCAGAAATCCAGCCGCAAGGCTGTAATAATTGATGACGCCGATATCTTCCTTCAGCGAAAGGTCCGCCAGCTGCCCCTCGAACCTCTCGCGGGTGTAGAGATTGTACTCCGGCTGAACGACATCAAAGCGGGCGAGCCCCGTCTGGGCCGAAACATCCAGTGCTTGCTGCAACTCCGGTGCATCATAATTGGAGCAGCCGATGGCGCGCACCTTGCCTTGCTCTTTCAGCTTTGTGAAAGCGGCCAGCGTGTCTTCAATCGGTGTCTCGGCATCCGGCTTATGCGCCAGATAAAGGTCGATGTAGTCAGTCTGCAGACGGCGCAGCGATGCCTCGACGGCTTGCTCAATCCATTGCGGTTTGAGGCCCTTGTCATAGCCGACCTTGGAAACGATGATCGCCTTGTCGCGGGCAACGCTGCCCGTCTTCAGCCATTTGCCGATAATGGTCTCGGATTCGCCACCCTCATGCCCCGGCACCCATGCGGAATACACATCTGCTGTGTCGATGGTGTTGAAGCCTGCATCGAAAAAGGCATCCAGCAACTGAAACGAGGTCTTTTCATCCGCAGTCCAGCCAAACACGTTTCCACCAAACACGATGGGGGCGATGGAAAGGCCGGTTCGGCCAAGCGCACGTTTCTCCACGGACAATACTCCCTTTGCTTTCATGATAGGCGCGACACTATCAAGCGGCCCACGGCATAACCATTGAATTTCGTTGATGCCTGTCCCTCGCGCCTGTGATGCAAACGACGATCACGACGGAAGCGCTCTGAAAGAACTGGGCGGTTGCGCATGGTGCTGCTGCCAGACACGGCGAAGATGGCGGGCCGAGGCAAAGCCTGATCGTTCCGCCACCGCCTCCATATCAAGCCGGGAATGCGCCAGAATATCAGCCGCAAGATTGACGCGCATCAGGTTGATATAGTCCACCACGCTCACGCCTGCATGTTCGCGAAACAGGCGTGAAAGATGCCGCTCGCTCACATGCGCCAGCTTGGCAAGCGTTGCCAGCGACCATTCGGCGGCGGGGTTGGCAACAATGGCATCCTGCGCCCTGTGAACGGAAGGGTGGATGTGGTTTCGCCCTGAGAGCCATGGAGAGATTTGCGGATCATTGGCGGTCCGCCTGATGTAAATGACCATGATCTGGGCAATGCGGGAGGCGACGGCAGGGCTGGTCAGCCCTGAAACAATATGGAGCAGAAGGTCGATGCCGGTGGTTATGCCAGCACTGGAAAAGCAGCGCCCATCCTCCACGAACAACCGGTTGCTCACCGCGCAGGCCAGCGGCGCAATTTTTCGCAATTCATCCATGCAGTCGGCATGGGTGGTGCAGTGGCGATGATCAAAAAGCCCTGCCTCGGCAGCAATCAGCGCGCCCGAGCAGATGGAAACGACCGTCGTATCGCTTCGCACGCATCGCCGCAGCCAGTGCGCCAGAACCTGCCGTTCCTGCCGCGATCCGGCCTGCCTGGTTTCCAGAAGCGAGCCGCCTGAGATGATGACAAAAGCGTTTTCAGGAAGCGTTTCAGGCAATCCCTCCAGCCCGGATATTGTAAGCCCTATGGTCGTCGTCTGGGTCGGGCTTGCTGCAACATATCTGCAATCGAACTGAACAGCATTCTGCTCCTGGTTGGCGTAGCGCAGCACCTCCAGTGGGCCTGCAACATCCAGCAGCAGCGTTTGTGGCGGCAGCACCACGAAAACCGGTATGATTTTTGGTCGCGCGCCGCCATCGGTCATCATGCGGCGTCTTGGTCTGCCTGCAAGGCACCGTCTGCGGTGGTGATGCGGGCGAAACGGCCAGCGAGAACCAGTTCGGTGCGCTTGGCAATATCGGCTGCCGAAAACACCGTGCCAGATGCATGCGTCATCGGAAATGTCAGCGTCGCTTCGGTCACGAAATCAACCGCATAGCCCATATCGGAACCGTGGCGCGTGGTGGTCTCGCAGCATTGCTCGGTGCGAATGCCGGAAACGATCAGTCGCTCAATGCCGTGGCTCTTCAGCCACGCATCAAGCTCCGTGCCAATAAAGGCCGAATGCCTGTTCTTGCGAAACGTCACTGTCGGGTTGATCGTGATGCCATCGAGCGCGCGGATGAAGCCGCTCTCCTCAGCAAAGGCGCGGTCGCCATCGACATGGAAGATCTGGATGATGGGAATGCCAGCGGCCTGCGCCCCATCAATCAGCTTCTGCTGCGCGGCGAGAAAGGCGGGCAGGCCGCTTTCATCGAAATAAGGGGCGTGCCGAAAGGACTGCTGCACATCGATCACCAGAAGCGCTGTCTTCGCATGGGACATTTCATGTATCTCCGATTTCTTGAAATTACAGTATTGAGCCTCCAATAGAAAGCCGAAAGAAACGACAGCGCCGAAGAACGGACATATTCAGCCATGATGTTTCATAGCGTGTGGACATGTTGCACGCGGATCAGAGCGTGATAAGGTGCCGCCCAACATTGTGGAGGTTTGCATGCTGCGTTTTGGAATTCTGTCGACGGCAAAAATCGGTCGGGAACTCGTCATCCCCGCTATTCAGGATGCGGAAAACGCCGTTGTCACCGCCATTGCCAGCCGCGATGCCACCAAGGCACGGGCGTTGGCGGACCGTTTCTCTGTGCCCCACGCTTTCGGTTCCTATGAGGACATGCTGGCATCAGACCTTATCGATGCCGTCTATATTCCGCTGCCAACCGCCCAGCATGTGGAGTGGTCCATCAAGGCCGCAGATGCGGGCAAGCACGTGCTGTGCGAAAAGCCCATTGCGTTGAAGGCAGACGAAATCGACAGCCTGATTGCTGCCCGAGACCGCAACAAGGTGCTAATCTCGGAAGCCTATATGGTGACCTATACACCCGTATGGCTGAAGGTGCGGGAACTGCTCGCATCCGGTGCCATTGGCACGCTCAAGCACGTCCAGGGGTCCTTTACCTATTTCAACCGTGATCCGGGCAATATGCGCAACATTCCGGAACTGGGCGGCGGCGCACTGCCGGATATCGGCGTTTACCCAACCATCACCACACGCTTTGTCACCGGCAAGGAGCCGAAGCGCGTGCAGGCGGTGGTCGAGCGCGACCCGGTCTTCGGCACGGATATCTATGCCAGCGTGAAGGCGGATTTCGGTGATTTCGAACTCAGCTTCTATATTTCCACCCAGCTCGCCGCCCGTCAGCTCATGGTTCTGCACGGCACGGAAGGCTATATCGAGGTAAAATCTCCCTTCAACGCAGATCGTTGGGGTGCCGAGGAGGTTGAGCTTACCAACCAGAGCCATGGCCAGTCCCAGATTTTCCGTTTTCAGGACAGCCGCCAGTATCGCCGTGAGATCGAAGCCTTCGCAGCCGCAGCAAGTGGCGCAGAGGCTGATGTCGTGTCGCTGGAAAGCTCGAAAAACAGCCAACGCTTCATCGATGCCATCTACCGCGCCGCTGACAAAGATGGATGGGAAACGGTTTAACGCCTCTGCGCGCGCCTGTAGGCAAGGGATGCGAAGATCAGGCTCGCAAATGCGCTGGCGGCGAAGGCCGCCGGCCATTGCAGCATTGGATTTCGGCTGAGAATGAGAATGAAAAGCCCGCAACTCAGACCGGTGCCCAGCGCGCTGATGATGGCAGCTAGCGTGCGGCTGGGGCTATCGCTTGAGGCGCGCGGTGGCACAGGCCGGGCCATCGAGAAGCCAATCACAACAAGCGTGATCGTGCAACTTATGAGGCGAGCCTGGGCGATAGACAGCTCCGTCGCATTCGACATGACAAACGTCATCGCGCCGTCAATCGCCATGAAGGCGGCGTTCATCAGAATGAATGTCAGCATGCTCATGCGTCACCGCCCCGTCTCAAATCGTTGAAACAGACTCTATAGGAGCAGGGCGACGCGCAGAAGCCTTTTAAGCTGTACGCAATCCTCGCAAGACCATGAATACGCCGATGGCACCTCCAATGCCAACGTTGTAACCAGCAAGCGCAATGAGCAGCGTTATGATGTGCACGCCTGACGCAGAAACAAGTGCGGCGACACCAAATGCGATGGCAATAAACGTGCCGGTCGCTGCAATAGCAGTCATTGAGCGCAGCGCAAGCCCAGCTACGCCGAGACAGATTCCAAGAATAAATACCATGATGCCGCTCCTCCTCCAGAGGGCTTGAGGAAAGGCACCGTCATCCTCAAAAACCCTTATTCTCCTCCATTCATGCACGTCCAATTGCTAAAATACCAGATTGTTACAAATTTGTGAAATTTATTCGTCGTCAAATTGTCAAATCGGCGTCATCAAGTCGATTTGCGAATCGCGGCTCATGGGTTAGAAACGGGCATGAGCGATATTTTCAGCCAGCCTCTCACCAACCTCGCAGAGTTTTCTGTTTCGGAGCTTTCCGGCTCCATCAAGCGAACGGTGGAAACCGCCTTTGATCAAGTGCGGGTGCGCGGTGAAATCTCCGGTTATCGCGGCCAGCACACGTCGGGCCATGCTTATTTCTCCCTGAAGGATGACCGGGCGCGCATTGATGCCGTCATCTGGAAAGGCAGCTTCTCCAAGCTCAAATTCCGCCCGGAAGAGGGCATGGAGGTCATCGCCACCGGCAAGATCACCACCTTCCCGGGCTCTTCCAAATACCAGATCGTCATTGAAAGCCTGGAGCCTGCTGGCGCAGGTGCCTTGATGGCGCTGCTGGAAGAGCGCCGCCGCAAGCTGGCAGCGGAGGGCCTTTTCGATCAGGCCCGCAAACGCCGCCTGCCTTATATGCCCCGCGTCATCGGCGTCGTCACCTCGCCGACAGGTGCCGTCATCCGCGATATTCTCCACCGTATTTCCGATCGTTTCCCCGTCCATGTGCTGGTCTGGCCGGTCAAGGTGCAGGGCGAGGGGTCTGGCGAAGAGGTGGCCAACGCCATCAGAGGCTTCAATGCGCTTGAGGTTGGCGGGGCCATTCCCCGCCCGGATGTGCTGATCGTGGCCCGTGGCGGCGGCAGTCTGGAAGATCTCTGGAGTTTCAATGACGAGATCGTCGTGCGTGCAGCCGCCGAAAGCGAGATACCGCTGATCTCCGCTGTCGGGCATGAGACCGACACAACGCTGATCGACCACGCTGCCGATGTGCGCGCGCCCACGCCAACCGGCGCTGCCGAAATGGCCGTACCGGTGCGGGCAGATCTGGAGGCACAACTGGCGGGCCTGTCTGCGCGCCTGTCCGGCTCCATGTCGCGCCAGATGGACAATCGCCGCCAGGGCGTGCGGGCGCTGGTGCGCGCCATTCCCTCGCTGGATCAATTGCTCGCTCTGCCCCGTCGCCGGTTTGATGAGGCAGCCAGCGGTCTCGGTCGCGGTCTGGAGCTGAACACGCTCAACAAGCGCCGCAGTTTCGAGCGGACCGCCTCCGGTCTGCGACCAGACGTGCTGGGGCATGGCATCCAGCAGCAGCGTCAGCGCATTCAGGAGCGGATGCAGCGCGCCGAAGCTTTGGTCGAACGCCGCCTGCTGCAGGCGCAATCGCGCGTGTCCTCGTCTGACTCCTCCTTGCGCGCTCTGCCCGCGCGCCTTCTGGGCCAGTTGGATCGCCAGAAAGAAAAGGTGGCTGGTGCCACCCGCCGGGCAGATACCGCCGTGCTCAATCGCATGTCGCAAAACCGCGCCGGCATCGCCGCCCATGATCGCATCCTGCAATCCCTGTCCTATAAGAATGTGCTGAAACGCGGCTATGCCGTCATTCTCGATGAGGACAACCGCCCGCTCACCCGCGCCGCTTCTGTCGCTTCAGGCGCTGTGGTGTCGATGGAGTTCGCCGATGGCCGCGTCTCTGCCGTAGCCGGTGGTTCGGATACCCCGCCCGCAGAAGGGGCACCTCCAGCGCCGAAGAAGAAGCCTGCCAAACTAGGCTCATCAGGTCCTGTCGATCAGGGGACTCTGTTTTAGCGTGTGAGAACAGGATGGTGAGCTGAAGGCTATAGCCTCTCACTCGATCCTTGCTAAAAACAACCTGAGCAGCCGGTCAAATTCGAGCCGGTCGTTCTCACTTACCTCCGCAAGCAGTTCATGCTGGTTTGCGACATGTGCCGTCACGGCCTCATCGACAATGGTAAATCCCTTGTCGGTCAAGGCAATCAGCACGCTCCGGCGGTCCTGCGGATTGTTGATCCGCTGCACAAGTCCTGCCTTTTCCAGCTGGTCGATGCGATTTGTCATGGTGCCGGAACTGACCATGGTCATGCCGAGCAATTCGCCGGGCGAGAGCTGGTAGGGCGCGCCCGCCCGCCGCAAGGTGGCCAACACATCGAACGCGGATATTGATAATCCATGTTGCATCAGCACGGCCTCGATCTCGCGGCCAAGGTGGGTCGTCAGCCGGTGCAGTCGGCCGATAAGACCCATTGGTGCAACATCAAGGTCAGGTCGCTCCCTTTTCCATTGGGCGAGAATCTTGTCAACATGGTCAGGTGGGGGCGCTTCACTCATGGATTAGAAATATCATTGGATATCTTGACGTCAAGATAAAATGGCATAGGGTCGATTTATCTTGAAGTCGAGAATCTTGAAATGAAGAAAAAATTGAGCCACAGTATCGATATCGCCATGACCGCAATTGCTCCAGCCATCTGGGGCAGTACCTATTACGTCACGACGCAATTTCTTCCGCAGGGATATCCCATGCACGTCGCCATGCTGCGTGCGCTGCCCGCCGGGTTGCTCTTGCTGCTTCTTGTGCGCAGGCTGCCGCATGGAATCTGGTGGGGCCGGGTGTTTGTCCTCGGCGCTTTGAACTTCGCATTTTTCTGGGTCATGCTTTTCATGGCAGCTTACCGCCTGCCGGGCGGTGTGGCGGCCACCGTTGGCGCCGTGCAGCCATTGATCGTCATCGCGCTTTCACGGATCTATCTGGCGCGCCCCATTCGCACGCTGACCGTCGTGGCCGGTATCATCGGCATCGCTGGCGTCGCATGTCTGGTTTTGACACCCCAGGCGGCGCTGGATCCCGTGGGCGTCGCGGCAGCTTTCGCGGGCGCAGTGTCCATGGCCTTTGGCACGGTCCTGACGCGCAAATGGCAACCGCCGGTCTCAAGCCTCACCTTCACGGCGTGGCAACTGGCAGCTGGTGGTGTTTTGCTCGTGCCGGTGGCGTTGTTCTTCGAGCCCGCCTTGCCGGCACTGAGCGCGGAAAACGTGCTTGGTCTGGCCTATCTCGGTTTGATCGGAGCCGCCTTCACATACCTTCTGTGGTTCAGAGGTCTGGCGCGCATCGAGCCATCTGCGGCGGCATCGCTCGGCTTTCTCAGCCCGGTCACGGCGACGCTTCTGGGCTGGCTGGCGCTCGGTCAAAACCTCGCGCCAGCGCAGATCGCTGGTTTCATCATGGTGCTATCAAGCGTCTGGCTCAGCCAGAAAAGTCAGGCACCGCGCTGAATGCTCAGGCCCACTCGCCCTTGCGCATGACTGGCACCTTCGAGCCATCGGCTCTGACACCGTCAATATCGACCTTGTCGGAGCCGATCATCCAGTCGATATGGATCAGGCTGGAATTGCCGCCCTGTGCCTTGATCTGATCCTGCGTCAGCGTTGCGCCATCGATAAAGCACTTGGAGTAGCATTGGCCAAGCGCGATATGGCAGGAGGCATTTTCGTCAAACAGCGTGTTATAGAACAGAATGCCGCTGGCCGAGATCGGCGAGGAATGCGGCACCAGCGCCACTTCGCCCAAACGTCGCGCACCTTCATCTGTGTCCAGAACCTTGTTCAGCACCGCCTCACCCTTGGAAGCCTTGGCTTCTACAATGCGACCATCCTCAAATGTCACCCTGATATCGTCAATCAACGTGCCCTGATGCGACAGTGGCTTGGTGCTGGATACATATCCGTTCACCCGCAGCGCGTGCGGCGTGGTGAAGACTTCCTCGGTTGGAATGTTGGGGTTGCAGGTCACGCCGTTCTTGGCCATGGACGCACCGCCATGCCATTCGTGATTATCCGCAAGACCAATCGTCACATCCGTGCCGGGGCCGGTGAAGTGCAGCGAGGCGAAACGCTCGCCGTTCAGCCATGAGGAGCGCTTGGCAAGATTGGCATTGTGCTCAGCCCAGGCCGCAACCGGATCGGCGAGATCCACGCGCGACGCCGCAAAAATCGCATCCGCCAGCGTTTTCACCGCTTCATCTTCGGGAATGCCGGGGAACACCTGTTTCGCCCAGGAAGGGTTGGGATAGGAAATGATGTTCCAGTTGATGTCGAAGTTTGAAATCTTCTCAAGAGCTGGCTTGTAGGCGGTGGAGTTGGCCTTGTTGGCCCGTGCCACCTTGGCCGGGTCCGCATCCGCAAGCAGCATCGGGTTATCGCCGGAAATGGCAAGGCGGGCTGCGCCATTGGCATAGGCCTTCGCCATGCCTTCATAGAGCCAGCCTGACGCGCGGTCGAAATTGGCATCGCTGGCATGGTTGTAACGGGCGAGCGTCGTTTCTTCGTCGGAGTAAAAAGCCGTCACCAGACCACCGCCAGCCATATAGGCATGCTTGGTCAAAAATCGCACCAGCGGCAGCGCGGCGAGCGGTGCGGTGATGACCAGATCCTGATCCTTCTGCAATTGCAGCCCGACCTTGATGGCCACTTCGGCCAGCTTTTCCAGTTTGACGGGATCGATGGGGGAGACTGTCATGGTACGCCTTCAATGTCTTTATTGCGAGGCGCAAAACATAGCCCATTCGCCGCGAAAGCCAACCGTCTTTGTGCTAATCCGTGACCAGCGGCACTGAGAGCGCCCTCAAAACCGACTGCGCATCGACGGGTGAAAGGCGCACCTGCAACCCGCGCTGGCCGCCATTCATGTAAACCAGATCATGCCCCATGGATTGCGCTTCGATGGCCGTGGGCACCCGCTTCTTCTGGCCGAAAGGGCTGATACCGCCGACATGATATCCCGTTGCCCGCTCGGCATCCGCGGGCTTCATCATATGGGCGGATTTGCCGCCAAACGCCGCCGCCAGCCTTTTCATGCTCACCTCCCGGTCAGAGGGCACGACAACGCAGACGGCCTTGCCATCCACCTCTGCCATCAGCGTTTTCAGCACCAGATGCGGCTCGGCCCCAATCGCTTCCGCCGCCTGCAGCCCGATCCGCTCGGCATTCGGATCATAGTCATAGGCAACGGTGGTGAAGGAAATACCGGCCTTGGTCAGCAGCTGGGTTGCGCGGGTGGTTTTTGACATGGGGCAGCCTAACCGAACAGCGCCGCGTAGATCTCGGGCTTGAAGCCAACCGTGACCTTGCCTTTCGCTTCCAGCACGGGACGCTTGATCATGGAGGGCTGCGCCTGCATCAGCGCGATCGCCTTTTCGCGTGTCAGATCGGACTTATCCGCCTCATCCAGCTTCTTGAACGTTGTGCCTGCGCGGTTCAGCACTGTTTCCCAACCGGCAGCATCGCACCAAGCGTTCAGGTGAACAGCATCAATGCCTGCGGTTTTGTAATCATGAAATGTGTAGGCGATACCTTGTGCCTCAAGCCAGGTGCGCGCCTTCTTCATCGTGTCGCAGTTCTTGATACCGTAAATCGTGACCATCACGCCGTCCTCCGCATTGCTGGAATGGACATATCAACAAATCAGCCACGTTCAAATGGCTCCGAGCTATGCATATTTATTGGGTCAGTCATTCAAACGAGTTCGAGCTAAGCTGCATGGCTTGGCTGCTAAATCATGAGTTGTGCGAAATCGCTTAAATACTCATATTATGGGCATCACAAGGAGAGACGCACATGCGTAACGTTGCTAAGACATCCCGTAAGTTTTTTGGCGAAACATTTGCAGTTTTCGGCGCAGCTTTGGCCGTTTCTGCAGCGGTTCGCTCCCACCGCAAGCCTGCAGGCGCTGACCTCGACGCACTCGGTATCGACCGCCAGGCTTTCGACAAGGTACAGCTCTAATCTCTCAAGTCTGTCGGCGAGGCGCCATTGCCTCGCCTTGGTATGAGGCGCACATGCCCCTCATCCACGCGCGGTGCATTTCACCGCATTCGTTGAGGCTGTATCGCGCATGATGCGCAATCGCCCGACGATGAACATGTGACACACGCGACCAACCCGTCGCATCGCAGTTCCCATCAGATGCTCAGCATCAACCAATTCCCACAATTTTCCGCTTTCGACCGCCACAGCAAATATCGATGCTCGTCCGGCGCAACCGCATCCGTCTGAAATGAAGTCAAAAAAAACCGGGCTCCGTCTTCAGACGAAACCCGGTGATATCTGGCATCAGGAGCGGATTATTCCCACTCGATCGTGCCCGGTGGCTTGCTCGTCACGTCGTAGACCACGCGGTTGATGCCCTTGACCTCGTTGATGATGCGGGTTGCCGCACGTCCGAGGAAGTTCATGTCGTAGGGGTAGAAATCCGCCGTCATGCCGTCCACGGAGGTTACGGCGCGCAGCGCGCAGACGAAATCATAGGTGCGGTAGTCACCCATGACGCCGACGGTCTGAACTGGCAACAGCACGGCAAAGGCCTGCCAAATGGTATCGTAAAGACCGGCCTTGCGGATTTCGTCCAGATAGACGGCGTCTGCCTTGCGCAGAATGTCGAGCTTCTCGCGTGTCACGACGCCGGGGCAGCGGATGGCAAGACCCGGGCCAGGGAAGGGGTGGCGACCGATGAAGCTTTCGGGAAGGCCCAGTTCGCGGCCAAGCGCACGAACTTCATCCTTGAACAGTTCACGAAGCGGCTCTACCAGCTTCATGTTCATGCGCTCTGGAAGACCGCCGACATTGTGGTGGCTCTTGATGGTCACGGATGGACCGCCGGAGAAGGACACGCTTTCGATCACGTCTGGATAGAGCGTCCCCTGCGCCAGAAACGCCGGTGCGCCCTTGCCGTCGGAGGCGATCTTGGCGGCTTCGGCCTCGAATGTCTCGATGAACAGGCGACCGATTGTCTTACGCTTCACTTCCGGGTCGGAAACGCCAGCCAGTTCCGTCAGGAACAGGTCGGAGGCATCCACATGCACCAGCGGAATGTTGTAATGGTCGCGGAACATGCCCACAACCTGATCGCTCTCGCCCATGCGCATCATGCCATGGTCGACGTAAATGCAGGTCAGCTGATCGCCAATGGCCTCATGAATGAGAACGGCTGCAACGGAGGAATCCACACCGCCGGAAAGGCCGCAGATCACGCGCTCGCTGCCCACCTGCTCACGGATCTTGCGGATCATCTCGGCGCGGTAGGCGGCCATGGTCCAGTCGGATTTCAGGCCGACGATCTTGTGCACGAAGTTGGACAGAAGCTTTGCGCCATCAGGCGTGTGCATCACTTCCGGGTGGAACATGGTGGTGTAGTAGCGCCGCTCCTCATTGACGGCGATGGCAAATGGCGCGTTTTCGGATGTCGCGGCCACTTCGAAACCATGCGGCAACTGCGTCACGCGGTCGCCATGGCTCATCCATACAGGGTAACGATTGCCCACATCCCAGAAGCCATCAAACAGCGGGCTTGCCTTCTTGATCTCGATATCGGCGCGGCCGAATTCTGCCGCATGTCCGCCTTCAACCGTGCCGCCCAGTTGCGTGCACAGCGTCTGCTGGCCGTAGCAGATGCCGAGGATCGGAATGCCGGAATCGAACACTGCCTGCGGCGCGCGCGGGCTTCCCTCTGCCGTGACCGATGCCGGGCCGCCGGAGAAAATCACGCCCTTCGGCTTCAGCGTCTCAAACGCATCGCTTGCGTTCTGGAACGGATGGATTTCACAATAAACTCCGGCCTCGCGAACACGGCGCGCAATAAGCTGCGTCACCTGGCTGCCGAAATCGATGATGAGGATGCTGTCGGGATGGGCTATCTGGGTCATGGCGAGCCTTTAAAGAAATATGGTGCTTTAGGCAACCCGTGATATGGCCTGAAAAGCCAGAAATTGCGCCATCAGGCAAGTGGTTCAGAGCGAAATGCTGCCATCTTCCACGGCGCGGCAGAGCCTGTCCACCGCTTGCGCCAGCTTCTCGTCGATCACATGCAGATAGGCGGTCCAGTCGGAAATATGGTGCACATCCGCCTTGCCATCCGATATGCCGCGCAGACCGATCAGCTCAACATCGAAACGCTGGCAGGCCCTCAGCAGCGCAAATGTCTCCATCTCCACCATATCGGCATCGACAGTGTCATAGGCCGCGCCTGAGACGACATTCGCGCCCGTGGACAGTCTTGCGCCGGCGACGCCTGGGATTTGCAAGGGCAGAGCGATTTCAGCAGGAAGATCGAGAAACGGTGTGCGGCCTTTCTCGAAACCGAAGGCAGACGCATCCATATCGCGGTAGGACACGGAGGTAGCCTGATAGACCTCAGCTTGCTCGAGTGTGCGAGATCCCGCCGAGCCGAGAGACACGACAAGGTCTGGCAGGGCGTTGTCCGCCTGAAGTCTTGCGAGGGTCGAAGCCAGCGTCACAGCCGCTTCCACCGGTCCGACACCCGTCATCAAGGGCTTAAAGCGGGCCTGCAGGTGAGGTCCATATTCGGCATCCGCTGCCATGACGAACAACAGCCGCTTGCCCGCGACTTCAACAATCTCAAAACTCATTCTTCAAAACCTTCCCGTCCCTTCATCACCATCATCGTGCCGGTCATGGAGGCGATCAGCTTGGCGGGGCCGTCGGAGAGCGCATAGGCGCGGCCATCGGCCACGATGATGTTGCTGCCGGGCTTGGTAATTTCACCGCGAAACAGAAACCGCTCGCCGCGCCCCGGCGACATGAGGTTGACCTTGAATTCGATTGTCAGCAAGGAGGCATCGGGTTCGATGATGGTGTAGGCGGCATAGGTGCAGGCTGTATCAAGGGCAGCGGCAATCACACCGGCATGCAGAATGCCGTGCTGCTGCGTCAGCTTGCGGTGAAATGGCAGTTCGATTTCCACCAGCCTGTGCTCAATGCGCGAAATCTCTGCCTTGATAGCCTGAACGACGCCCTGGCGCGCAAAGCTCTTTTCTATCCGCTGGCGAAAATCGCCGGGATCGATGAAATCCATTCCCCTGCCTCTTTTTGTCTTTCCCAAAACATGGCGTGTGACAGTCCGCAAGGCAAGTGCGTGAGACGGTTAATTGAGATAAACGATGCTGGCGTTCAACAGCGTGGCAAAGGCCACCCACGCCGCATAGGGCACGAAAAGCCACATGGATATGCGGTCCCGCGTAGCCGTCATGATGATGAAGGCGATGACGCAAATCAGCATGGGCACGATGAGGATCAGCGCACCAACGGGGCTTTCCATAGTGAAGAAGATCGGCGACCACATGAAGTTCAGCAGCATCTGGCTGCCCCACAGCTGCATCCGCCCGCCCATGCGGCTTTTCAGCCATGTGCGTGCACCAGCAATGCCGATCATCACGTAGAGAGCCGTCCACACCGGCCCGAAAATCCAGTTGGGTGGATTGAAGAAGGGCTTGTTCAGGGTTTGATACCACGCGCCCGGAACATTGTTCATGCCAATGAGCGCGCCAATGGCAACGACGGCAACGATGAAAGCGATGTAGACGAGGAGCTTCTTCATGGACCATGAAATGCACAGAAAATGCTTTGGTTCCAGTGCCATCAGGCAATTTACCCGGTAAGCCTGACGATATGCTGGTCCCAGGCCACAGGGCTCGTCGCGGTGCTGAAATGTCCGTCATAGGATGATGTTACGACGCCACGCGCCGCCGCCGCCACGCCCGCCGCTTCACTCAACGTGGTTTCGCGCAAAACCTTGCCGGTCTTCTCATCCAACGTCACCGCCACATTGCCGTTGGGCGATGTCACGCCGATGACGCCATCCCGTCTGTTGACGGCAATGGCGCCGACATAGTTCGCCAGCCGGGTCGTTGTCTCATCCGGCAGATTGATGAAATTGAGATCGTCGCCCTTGGAAAAATGCCCGATCAGCGGTGGCAACGTGTTGCGTGGCCCCTCATACTGGCAGGCAAACCAGATGCGCCCGTCACGGCCAAGATCCACATGGCGGGTCGAAAGCTGGCTCAGGTTCTTGGCAAGGCCATGTTTCTGTATCAGGCGCCCCGTTGCCGCATCCAGGAGCACCAGCGAGGGCTCCATGGCATCAAGGTTGAGTTTGGTGCGCCCGAAATCCGGATGGGTTTCTATGCCGCCATTGGCGATGATGATCATTTTTCCATCGTCGCTGATGGTCATGTCATGGGTGCCGATACCCCGCGCACTGTATTCGCCGATGCGGCGAAAGCCGTCCCGCGCATCGTAAAGACCGATCACGCCGCGATTTTTATCGAAATCATTTTCGCTGGCGTAAAGAATGGAGCCGTCAGGCGAGAACTGTCCGTGGCCGTAGAAATGGCGGTTCTCAGGCGTGTGCATCACGATTGGCTCGCGCTTTCGGGCCGGATCAAACGCCATGAAGAACGTGCCGGGTCTGCGCGCAAAGGCAACCGTCATCCCAGTGGCATGGCTGGTTGCCATGCCGTGGGCGCGGGCTGGCAGTGGCATGCGCTCGACGATCTCTCCGGCTTCGGTCACCGTCGCAACACCGTAGGAGCCATCGCGGGCGCGGAAAGCCGAGGCGAAAACCGCATCTGCCCGCTCAAGCGCGTAGAGCGAGCGCGGGGCAAGGCCGGCCAGAAATGGAACGCCTGCCGCCTTGATGAAGGTTCGCCGGTCGATCAGCAACCGTTTGTCGCGAGCCACCGTTCAGTCTCCGTCCGAGAAGGAAAAGCCGGAGCTGAGCCCGATGGCGCCACCATACTGGTCGTTGATGCGATAGATCATATCCTTGCCATTCAGCAGCAGGTAATCGACCTTTGCGCGCTCCTTGTCGTCGGCAAGTGCCTTTTCCACGTCGGGCTCGATTGTGCCTGCAACACGAACCATGGATTTGGCGATGAAATCGATGGAGCCGATGATGGAACGTTGATCCGGCGGCAGCAGATCGCTCATCTGCGCCGTGTGCATCAGCCGCTGCACGGCAGAAATATTGGTGCCAATGCTCATCCAGGTCAGGCCAGAGCGCAAATAGATCGCGGTGCGCGGAAATTTCGCATTGTCAGGTCCCTTGTAAAAGGTCTCGATGCGCTTGTCGCGAATGTCTTCGGAGGCGTGAACCAGAATGCCCAGCAGCGCCACCAGTGCTTCGCGCTCATCGCGGAACACGGGATTGTCCGGCCCCGGCTCCTTCCAGTGTTTCGCCGTGCCATCAGGTGCATTCCACAGGTCGGAAAGCTCAACGCCAATATTGGCAATGTTACCAGCAATGGCTGTGCCATAACGGCAGCGAAGGCTGTTCTTCTGCTTCAGCGCGTCATCTGCTCCGGTGCCATAGAGGACATATTCCAGCGCACCGAAGCCTTGGGCCGCAACGCTCTTGCCTCGCAAGCCTTGTGGCGTGGTCACGCTTTCGTCCTTATCGACAAGATATTTCTGCACCTGCTTCAGGCCGAGGCCCTTCTTGTCAGGATAATAGAGCACACGCTCAAAACGGTTCTGTTCGATCACCGGACCAACCCGCACAATCTCGATGCCAGACCATGCGCCTGCCGCGTCTGCAAAGCCCGCTTTCGCAGCTGCCATGTTGTCTGCCGAAGGTGCGGCACACAGCGCCTGCATCTTGCCTTCCAGCGCCTTGGCACGATCACGAAATCCGTCATAGCCGGGGCGGATGAACCCATCCACGGCCTTTTCCATCACGGTGCGTATTTTCACCGGGTCAAGCGGCGGCGGTGGCATCAGCTCCACATCCTGCGCCAGTGCCGTGCCGAAGCTCAGCAGAAAGGCCAGCGGCAGAAGCATGTGAGAGGGTCGCATCGCTATTGTCATCAAAGGGACTCCAGAAAACTCAGCAAAGCCTGCCGGTCAGGCTTTTGCAAGGCAGCAAAGGCGTCACGCGCCTTTTGCGCCTCGCCACCATGCCATAAAATCGCATCGGTCAGGCTGCGCGCCCGCCCGTCATGCAGATAAAAGCCATTACCATTCACGGCTTGCGTCAGGCCGATGCCCCAGAGCGGCTGCGTGCGCCACTCACTTCCGCTTGCCTCACCCACCTGCTGCCCGTCTCTGAGACCTTCGCCCATATCGTGCAGCAGAAAATCCGAATAGGGCCAGATCAGCTGGAAAGCGTGCAGGGGGTCTGCGGCATCGCGCTTCGTCACGAATTTCGGCGTGTGACAGGCGGCGCATCCGGCCTGGTAAAACTGCTGCTTGCCTTGCAGAACGGTGGGATCATCCACCTTGCGGCGCGCAGGCACAGCCAGATTTTCGGTGTAGAATGTCATGAGGTCAAGCACTGGGGAGGGCGCTTCTGCATCGCCCAGCCGTTTCTGCACACCCGTCGGCAGGGCCAGACAATCCGCTTGCCTTTGCGTGCAATCACCAAAGGCATTGGGCGCATCCGGAGAGGATATGCCGATATCGTGCGACAGCGCATTGGCTGCCTGATCGCGCACGCTGGCATTCTGCGCCTTCCAGCCGAAGCGCCCGAGCTTTAACCCCCCGCTGCGGTGGTCGCGCACCCATGCCGGTCTGCCTGATACCTCTCCACCGGGTCTGGCGCCCGCCAGAATATCCTCGTCCGCAATGGCTTCGATCAATCCCAGACCAAGGGTCGGCTGGGCGATGCGGGGCGAAAGCGTCGTGTCGTCGCCAAGCGGCCCGTAATTCAACCCTGATACGCCGTAGGAGGGTTTGCGCAGCGAAACGACTTCGCCACCGGGCAGCATCACGCTCTGCTCAGTGTAGGTCACGGACAGCTTTCCTTCAGCCTTCAAGCCCGGAACAGCCTGGTTCTGAAGCTGGCCGCCATAGGTCGCGTCGGGAAAGTTCACAACCTCATGGCTTTGGATTGCGTTCGTCTCTTGCGCTGTGCGGGCTGGCCGGGCCAGCCGCAGAAACATCGAAACGGCATCTTCGCCGCCAACAGGCGGACGCCCGCGCCCATCCTTGATGTGGCAGGTCTGGCAGGAGCGCGCATTGTAAAGCGGCCCCAGCCCGTCAGAGGCCTGCGTGGACGATGGCGAGGAGACCCACAGCTTCTGAAACAGCGCATTGCCCAGCTTGAAATCCTGCCCGCGCTCAAAGCCCATATTGGCGGAGGGTTGCGAGAAGGGGTCCGTCGTTGCCGTCGTCGTCGCAGCCCCGGCGGACATGGCCTCGAAGGGTTCTGCTTTGGAAAAATCAGTAGTAGGCTGCGTGACCTGTCGCACGCGCTGCAAGTCGTCAGCGGAAATGTCGCCGCGTGGCACGTCTTCGGCAAAGGCGATGCCGCCCGCGGTCAAAGCAAGCAGCACGCCGGAGCGACAGAGCTGTCGTGCCGATCTCATGAAAGGCAACCGGCAGGCCGCGCCTGATCCGCATCAGCTCTGTGATACCGACATGTGAAAGATTGCGCTCTTCGCAAAATGGTCCGCCTGCAACGCTTTTGAATAGGAGGCCGCGTGTCATCCACGCGGCCTGCCTGATCGGTTCTACTTGAAGACGGCGTTCGGGCTGTCAAGGCTGTCTGAGCCTTCCAGCTGGATCTTGCCGAGATCAAGCGCAGCAATGACGCGCTCGATGGTCTTGGTCTGGTCCAGAAGCCCGTCAATGGCAGCCTGCACCACGGCGTTGCCCTCCTTGTTGCCTTCGCCGATCATCTGGTCGTAGGCTTCAACGGTCTGGCCGCGCTTTTCCATTGCGTGCATGGCATCAAGCGTCTTGTTCAACTTGGCCTGCATTTCGCCGTCCAGCGTCTTGTCGCTTGCGGCAACCAGCTGCGAGAGCGAAGGGCCTGAGAGCTTGGTGCCATCAACGCGGGTATACTCACCCGTATAGGCCGAGGCGATGCCGATGGCGTCGTTGAGATGCGAATTATAGGTGTTGTCGGAAAAGCAATCATGCTCTTCTTCAGGATCGTGCAGCAGAAGGCCAAGCTTCATGCGCTCGCCCGCCAGTTCGCCATAGGACAGTGAGCCCATGCCGGTCAGGATGGCTGTGAGGCCCTGTTTCGGGTCGGCCTCGACAGCTTTCGCAGCCTCGCCACCCGGCGCCCAGTTGTCAGCCATTTCCTTGAGGTCGGCAACCAGCAGGGTGGATGCAGCCTTGAGGTATTCGGCGCGGCGGTCGCAATGGCCGCCGGTGCAGTTCTTCACGTCATAATCGGTATAGGGGCGGTTACCCGCACCTGCGCCGGTGCCGTTCAGATCCTGCCCCCAGAGCAGAAACTCGATGGCGTGGTAACCGGTGGTGACATTGGCTTCCACTTCGCCCGCTTCCGCAAGGCTGCGGATCAGCTCTGGCGTGATCCTGGAGGCATCCACCTCTTCGCCGCCAACCTTGAGCTTGGTGTTGGCAATGATGTTGGCGGTGTAAAGCTCGTTCTCATCGCTTTCGGTGCCGTAGGAGCCGTCGACATAGTCGATCAGGCCTTCGTCCAGCGGCCAGGCGTTGACCTTGCCTTCCCACTCGTCAACGATCGGGTTGCCGAAGCGATAGACTTCCGTCTGCTGGTAAGGCACGCGGGCCTTGATCCATGCCTCGCGGGCAGCCTTCAGATTGGCTTCGCTGGGGCTTGCGATCAGCGCGTCGATTGCCTTGTCCAACGTCTGCGCTGTCAGCAGCGAGTCCTGATATTTGGCGTAGCCCAGTTCCGCATAATGCTTGACCACGGCGGCTGTGTCGGTTGCGGCCCGGGCTGGAATTGCGCTCAATGTCGCGGAAGCGGCCAGAAGTGCCAGGCTGGCACCCAAAATGGATTTGCGGAACATCATCTCTCCTCATCCAGCCCACTCGTAACGAGGCTGTGATGGCGAGTTCTGAACCAATCACAAACTTGTGTCAAATATTCTAGTTTAGAAGTGTTCCAAGGGTGACATGCCAGCTGCGCCAGCATGTCAGACCATTTCGGAAGGATATCAGGCCGTGCGCTTCATCGCGCAGAAGAAAAAGCCGTCCGTATCTGTGGTGGCCGGGGTAAGCGTCACAGTCTCTCCGTCGGAAGAATGCGGCTTGATAGTGTCTGCACCGAAAATACTGGTCCAGCGGTCAAGTCCGGAGCGGATGGAGAATTCCGGGTTTTCCGCGCAGAAACGGCGCACCTGGCGCTCATTTTCTTCCGGTAGAACAGAACACGTCACGTAAACCAGCTCACCACCGGGACGCACGAACATCTTGGCCTGATCCAGCGCCTGAACCTGCTGTTCGACGCGCTCTTCCAGATTGCGCTGCGTCAGCCGCCATTTGGTGTCCGGGCGGCGGCGCCATGTGCCGGTGCCGGTGCAGGGGGCGTCTACCAGCACGCGGTCAAATTTGCCCTGGTAGCGTTCGAGGTTTTCCGCCCGGTCATGCACCTGCACATTGCGGGTACCAGCGCGCTTCAGCCGTTCGATGATCGGAGCCAGCCGTTTGCGGTCCGCATCGAAAGCGTGAACCTGACCCTTGTTGTTCATGGTCGCAGACATGGCCAGCGTCTTGCCGCCACCGCCTGCGCAATAATCGAGGATCTGTTCGCCTTCCTGCGCACCGGCAAGATCGGCAACGATCTGCGAACCCTCATCCTGAACCTCGAACCAGCCCTTCTGGAAAGACAGCTCGGCGGTCACGTTGGGCAGGCGCGATGGGCCTTCACCGGCGGCAATGCGCACGCCGTGGCGGGCAATGCGCGTGGCTTGCGCCTTGGCATCTTCCAGCGCCTTGATGACCTTGGTGCGGGATGCCTTGAGCGTATTGGCGCGAAGGTCGAGTGTCGGACGCAGGTTCAGCGCCTGCGCCTCGCGCAGCCAGTTCTCGCCAAAGGTCGCCTCGAAGGAGGCCTGCACCCAGTCAGGAATATCGCCCTGCACATGATGAGGTGCATCGGCAAGAGAGCGGGATGCAAAAGCAGATGCCGCGGCATCCGACAGGGGCTCCGGTGCAAACTTGTCGCCGTCGAATTCGGCGGCCAGTTGCTCGACGGATTGTCCCCATTGGCGCAGCATCACGGCGTAACCCAGCGCGTTTGCGCTATCGTCATCCATCACCCATGCGTGGGAGAGTTTCATGCGCAAGGCGTCATAGACGATGTTGCCAATCGCTGCCCTGTCGCCGGAACCAGCGAAACGGTGCGCCAGTCCCCAGTCCTTCAGTGCATCGGCCACCGGGCGCCTGCGCGCTTCGATATCCGCCAACACTTCGATCGCCCCGGCCAAACGCCCGCCCAAACGCATAATCTACCTCACACACACATTCGTCCGGGTAGGTAGACGTGAATAGTGGCGAGGGCAAGCCTTCGCGTAGATTTCGCTAAAGAACCTTACTTGGCCGCGATGATCTCGTAGCAAACCTTGGCCGTGCCGGAGCTGACCATGCCGATGTCCTTGGCCGCTGCCTTGGAAAGATCAAGCACACGTCCCTTGATGAACGGACCGCGATCATTGATGCGCACCACAACAGCCTTGCCGTTCCGGGCATTGGTCACCTTGACCTTGGTGCCGAAGCGCAGCGAGCGATGGGCAGCCGTCAGGTTGGAAGGGTTCATCCGTTCGCCCGAAGCAGTCTTCGAGGTCAAGGCATACCAGGATGCGCCCCCGCAACCGGTACCGGCATTGGCTTGTAGTGGAGTCATGATGGAACAGACGGCTATAGTTGCCGCCGCGATAGTCATGCGTCGAATATTCGTCAAACTGTGCTTCCCTGACACTCGGCCCCGCGCCGATGAACTTAAGGCTCATTCAATTGATGGAGTGTAGAGCGTGGGAAAAATGGCGAAAAATGGCCGAGGTCTAATCACGAAGTATTACAGTCTGTAACATTCGTGATCATACAGCTGACCTGCAATTTGGATAGCTTTCGATGATTCAGCAAAAAATTCATTTGGAATCAAAGAGCAACGAAAATCCATTGCGTGAAGCGCCGAACAGGAGTCGGATCACGAAATCCCTGTGAAATAATTTTCCAATGCATGAAAAATTAAGCCAAATTGCACTTTAACAAATGGTTAATTAGGCGCAATTGCGATTAAAACATTCCCCAAAAGGGCCTTTGGATGGATTTTTCACCGCATCCAATATGAATATTTATTCATCTCGCCAGATGCCCGCATTCCACATCTCACGCAGGGATTGCCGATAGTCAGGATGCGAAAAATCGAAACCGAGCGCCTTGAGCTTGCTGTTGGAGACCCGTTTGTTCTCGCCATAAAAGGAGCGGGCCATCTCGGTCAGTTGCGCGGTCTCGAACGACTGTTCTTCAGGCGGCTCTATACCCATCAGTCCGGCGGCGAATGTGACAACATCCTGCGGCGGCGCAGGTTCGTCGTCTGTCACGTTGAAAATGCCATTTGCCTTCTGCTCGATCAGAAACGCCGTGGCCGCGCCGATATCTTCAACGCGAATACGGTTGAAGACCTGATCCTTCTTCACCAGCCGTCGCGCCGTGCCTTTTTCGAGATTGATAAGCCCGTTGCGTCCCGGCCCGTAAATGCCGGAGAGACGCAGCACGCACAGCTTGACGTCAGCCTGCTTGCAGGCCTCGCCCCAGGCATTTTCGGCGTCCACCCGCTCTTTTGAGCGCACCGAGACGGGCCGACAGAGCGTGTCCTCATCCACCCAGGCGCCATCATGGTTGCCATAAACGCCGACCGTCGAGAGGTATGCACACCATTGCAAATTCGGCATCAGGCTTTTCAGGTCGCCCTCACTCAGCCGCAGCAAAGGATCGCCGAATGTGCTGGGCGCAATGGACTGCACAAGATGCGTCACCGATTGCAGCTCGGCGCGCAACTCGTCACTGATGGTTTCACCGGTGAAGATAAAGGGTGCGATGGCGTGGCACTGCAGCGTGGAAAGTTTGCCCTCGCTGCGCGTCGTGCCGGAAATGCGATCCATGTCGGTCTGGAGTGCTCGGGCGATAGCTTTGCCGGAATATCCGGCCCCGAAAATCATCAGATGCGACATTTACACTCCTGCGGTCATCCACTCGTTCAGCACGTCCGAATCGTCCTCGGGTGCACGGGCCGCAGCGTAGGCATTGAAGCTCTGCCTGTCCATCAATCTTGACAGCGCCCACACCGCCATGCCGCGTACGTCTGGTGAGTCGTCCTTGCTAAGTATCTGGCACCGTTCAATAAATGAAGCATCAGCAGAATTGCCTGCTGCAATCAGAACATTGCGAATGAAGCGGTTGCGACCGATGCGCTTGACCGGAGATCCGCTAAAAAAGGCGCGAAATTGCGCATCATCCAGCGTCAGCAAAAAGGCGATTTCAGGCTCTTTTAGATCGTCCCGGGCCTGCAATTTCATCTCGGATGCACTGGCTGCAAACTTGTTCCACGGGCATGCCGCAAGGCAATCATCGCAGCCATAGATGCGGTTGCCGATCAAGGGCCTCAGCGCATGGGGAATGGTCCCCTTGTGCTCAATGGTCAGGTAGGAAATGCAGCGCCGCGCATCCAGCTTGTAGGGCGCTGGAAAGGCATCCGTCGGGCAGGCGTCAAGACAGGCCCGGCACGATCCGCAATGGTCGCGCTCCGCCTCATCTAGCCAGAGTTCCGCCGTTGTGAACATGCTGCCCAGAAACAGCCAGGAACCATGGCTGCGGCTGACGAGGTTGGTGTGTTTACCCTGCCAGCCAAGACCCGCTGCCGCTGCCAGCGGTTTTTCCATCACAGGCGCGGTATCGACAAAGACCTTCACGTCCTCTCCCGCCCGTGCGGCAAAGCGGGTGGCAATCTCTTTCAGCCGTCCTTTGATAAGGTCATGATAATCGCGGTTGCGGGCATAGACCGATATGGCCGCCTTGTCCGGTTTTGAGAGAATGCCACGTGGGTCTTCATCCGGGCCGTAATTCATGCCGAACATGACCACGGACCGCACCTCGCTCCACAGCGTTTTCGGGCTGGCGCGCCGTGCTTCCGTTTCTTCCATCCAGCCCATCGTGCCGTGGAAGCCATTGTCGATGAATTCCCGAAGCCGCTCAGGCGCCAGCGGAATGCTGTCGGCAGAGGTGACGCGACAGAGATCAAAGCCAAGCGAGGTCGCTTCAGCGCGGATGAAATCCGTCAGCTTCGCCATCCGCGCTTGCTGCTTCTGCAATGCCGTGTCGATGGCTGTTCTCCCGATGCTGGTGGCAGACATCCCGCCGGTCTCAGCATACTATCATAAGCTGTCGGCGCGCTTAAAAATCGAGATCCGCATAATGGGACGATGGCGCAAGACGCGGCACGCGCTCACCCAGAAGCGGGCGGAAGGATGGGCGGGACTTGACGCGCTGATACCATTCCTTGGCAATCGGCGCTTCCAGCCAGTTGATCTCGCCGAGGTAGTCGAGAATCGAGATTGAGGCACCCGCAGCCAGATCGGCGTAGCTCAGCCGGTCACCCGCTAGCCATGTGCGCGAACCCGCCAGCCATTCCAGATACTTCATGTGCTGGTGCACATTCGCACGCGCGGTGCGCAACAGCTTGCTGTCTGGTGGACCGCCGCCCTGTGCCGTGGACATTTGCAGCTTGTGCGCGCGCTCGCGCACCAGAGGGCGCGTCACGTCCGTTTCCATCTTCTGCAGAAACCACTCGGTCAAACGTCGAATTTCAGCGCGCTGGAAGGGGTCTTCGGCTAGCAGTCGCTTGTCCCGTTTCAATACACCATGGGTTTCGTCCAGAAACTCCGCCAGCACATAGGGCCCGCAAAGCGAGCGCATATTGTCATCCAGATAGACCGGCAATGTACCCGCCGGGTTGAGCGCCAGAAACTCCCGCCGTCTTTCCCAGGGCTGTTCTTCGACCAGATCGACCTGAAATCCGTATTCGGTCAGGATCAGCCGGACGAAACGGGACGCAGTTGACATGGGAGAATGAAAAAGGGTTGGCATCGGCACTCAAACATTTGGTGAAAGGAGGGGTGTGTCTTTTATCGCCAGACAGCGGACGTGATCGCCTGTGCAGAAACTATAAGTTCAGCTTTTTTAAGACAAGTTTAACGAGATGACGATTGTCCCCGCGCATAACGGCTTAAAAGGGCATTTTTCATGAAAAAAGCGCCGTCGATTGAGCCGATGGCGCTTTTTAAAAAATCAGAGCAAGGCGCTCTGCTTGCGATTGATCAGTTCGCCGAGATGGAACTCGTCGTGCAAGGGTCGACGCCGTAAGCTGGTGAACAGCCTGACTTGTTGGCTGCGACAGTACCTGGAGCCATAAATGAACCTGCCAGAACAACCAAAGCCGCACACGCAAAAAAGAGTGCGATAGACTTGCCCATTTTTATTTAGCCTTTCAGACGATGAACGTGGGGACGCGAAGCGTTGCACGGTGATTGTTATGTTCTGGATGTGTGTAGGATGTGGCGTGTAGCAATAAAGGAGCTTACTGAATACGGGGTTAATGCGAACTCTTGTCCACAGTTGCCCTTGTGCCACGCTTGTGCCGCTGAAACTCTGATCATGATGTGCCCCCACATACAAAAGGACAGCGAACTAGCCGCTGCCCGTTATCGTGAGAACGCACGGATGTGCGTTTGGTTGCACTGCCTCAGGCAGCTTTTCCTGCATTGCTGAACTGTCCGTTGGTGCGGTAGCTCACCATATAGGTCGGCAGGATCGAAGACACGCGCACGGGCGTCATGCCGATACCTTCCAGCGTCAGACCAGCCTTTTCGGCCTCTGCAGAAACGACGTTGTCATCGCGCAGCATCGTGACCTGATCTGCCGTCAATGGCGGCGTGATCAGCGGCACCATGGACGCGATCTTGCCGATCAGCGTTGCGATGCCAAATGGCAGGTTCACCAGCGGGCGCTGGCGGTAGGTCGCGGCCAGAACCGCCTCAAGACAGGCACGGAATGTCATGACATCCTGTCCGCCAAGCTCATAGGTCACACCTGGCTTCAGCGCGCCATCAACGCTGCGGGCGACGACTTCGGCAACATCTTCCACATAGACGGGCTGGAACTTGGTGTGACCACCGCCGATCAGCGGCAGGAACGGCATGCTCTGGGCCATGCCCGCAAACTTGTTGAAGAAATCGTCTTCGGGGCCAAACACGATGGATGGGCGAAGAATGATGGCGTCTGGCAAAGCGGCACGGATCGCGGCTTCTGCGCGGCCCTTGGTACGGGCGTAACCGACGGTCGAATTGGCATCGGCACCAATCGCGGAAATATGTGTCAGCGTCGCACCGGCATTTCTCGCAGCTTCCGCCACGGCGCGTGCGCCGAATTCTTGCACAGCGTCGAATGTGTTACGTCCGCTCTCAAACAGAATGCCGACGCAGTTGACCACATGGTCTGCACCCTCGACGGCCTTGTTGATGGACTCCTTGTAGCGCAGATTGGCCTGCGCAAAGGAGATCTGTCCGACATTGCCCTGCGGCTGCAAAAAGCCCGCCAGATCGGGGCGGCGTACGGCGACGCGAATGCGGTATCCGCGCTTGGCCAGAGTGCGCACCACATGCCGTCCGACAAAGCCCGAACCGCCGAAAACGGTGACGAGAGGGGGAAGGTTGGCCAAAGGCATGGGAAGCTCCTGCGAAGCGTTGAATCTAGGCGTTTCCGTCTCTTAGCTTAAAGCCGATGCAACGGGAAGAGAGAACAGCGACCAGACATGATGAGAGTGAACGTATACTTGATAATGATCAGGCGCCGTCGAGAATCATCAACTCTGCATCGGCTACTTCCTGACGGATCTTGAGCGCCTGCTGGTATTCGTCACTGTTGTAGCAATCCAGCGCATGCTGCATCGATGGAAATTCGATGACGACATTGCGCGCCCGGCCCTTGCCCTCAAGCTGGTTGACCACACCACCGCGCGCCAGAAAATTTGCGCCGAAACGCTCGAAGGCGGGCTTGGCTGTCGAGATGTAATCCTTATAGCGTTCGGCATCGCGCACATCCACCTGTGCAATCCAGTAACCCTTGGCCATGATGTCTTCCTTTCAGATTGCCTTGGACATTTCATCCATGATAGCGCGTGCCGCAGCTTTCGGATCGGCGGCCTTGACGATGGGGCGGGCAACCACGAGATGGCTGGACCCTGCCTTGATCGCATCAAACGGTGTCACAACCCGCTTCTGGTCGCCAGCATCTGAACCAGCGGGGCGAATACCGGGTGTCACGACCGCCATGTCGGCGCCCACAATCTCGCGTACGGCAGCGGATTCTTCGGCCGAACAGACAATGCCGCCCATGCCCGCATCCCGCGCCTGCGCTGCCCGCTTCATCACCAGCGAACGTGCATCGCCCTGATATCCCGCTTCGATCAGATCGGCGTCGTCCATGGAGGTCAGAACGGTTACGCCCAGCAGCGTCAGGTCAGAACCCTGCGCCGCCTTCACCGCAGCCCGCATCGCTTTGGGGTAGGCATGCAGCGTCAGCATCGACATGCCCATCTTGGCAATGTTTTCCACGCCCGATGCCACCGTGTTGTCGATGTCGAGAAGCTTCATGTCGAGAAAGATTTTCTTGCCGCTCTGCGCAAGGTCCCGGGCAAATTCCAGCCCGCCCGCAAAGGCCAGCTGATGCCCGATCTTGTAGAACAATACGTCGTCGCCCAATGCGTTGACGATTTTTTCGGCTTCGGCCACGGTTGGAAGATCAAGCCCGACAATCAGGCGCTCGCGTGCGGTCATAATGTCATCCCCTTCCACTGTTCCATTGGCGTCCAGTCGCATGTGAGACTGCGGTCTGCAAGACTAAAACAGAAGATATTGCCACCACCGGGTGGCTGGTCGCCGCGACGGCTGATGGTGCCATGCGCAAGGTGCGATTTCAGCAGCGTTCCGACCGCGCCGTGGCCGATGAAGGCGATGGGTGCTGCGGGATCGTGGCTGGCGAGAACGGCCTCGATGGTGCCGACGATCCGCGCTTGTGCGTCCGCTGCCGTCTCCCAGCCCTTGTAGCTTGCCTGCGGGTGGGCAAAGAACCAGTCTGCGGCGCGTTCGAACTCATCGGGCGGAAGAAATCCGGTGGCGCTTCGGTCGTTCTCGTGCATGTTGGCTGCGGTCTCGACCTCGACACCGGCAGCGCGCGCGAAAATCCGCGCAGTTTCAATGGCCTTTTTCTCGCTGCTCGAAACGATGCGCCGCAACGCCTTTGCCCAAGGAAAGGCGGCAGCCCTGCGAACGCGCTGCGCACCGATGTCGGACAGTCCCCAATCAGGGACCGGCACGTTCGCATCGATCCTGACCTGCGGATGGGTAATATAGAGCGCGTACATGACGCAGACGCTAACTCAGGCGCGGGTATAGGTCCACAGCTGGGCAGGCGGAATGTTGCGCACCACGAAGTCGAAATGGCGGATGTGGTAGAGATGCGGTTGGGCAACGATGGGCGAAACCGGACCGTAGGAAATCTGGATCACCGGGCGACCATGCGGCACGCGGTTCAGCAGGTCATCCAGAAGGCGGATGCGCTCGGCCATGGGGAAGTTCAGCATCGGCACGGCTGAAATCACGCAGTCGAACATCTGGTCTTTTTGCGCTGCCAAGGTCGTATTCAGATCGAAGGCGTCGCCATTGATGAAATTCACGCCCGGATAGCTGTGCAGCAGTTGCTGGTAGAAATCCGTGGAATATTCGATGGCCGTCACGTTTTCCGGCTTCACGCCCCGGCCCAGAATGGCTTTTGTGATGCAGCCGGTTCCCGGCCCAAGCTCCAGCACGGGCAGGCCCGATTGCGGGGTGATGACGCTCGCCATGCGCCGTGCTGTCACGCCGGAGGTCGGAACGATGGCGCCAACCTTCTTCGGCTGGTTGACCATTCCCTTGAAGAAACGGATTTCCTCTTCGAATTTTCTGCCGAAGCGCTGCTTAAGGCTCAGTCCCATCCGGTCCCCCTTTTTAATTATTGTCGAGACAACATTTGTGGAAACTATGGCGATATGTTGTCTCGTGCTGTCGTAAAAACAACGAAAAATGTCGCAATGGAGAAATCTTAACGAAAGATGAAAATTCTGCAAACAAAAAAGCCGGCGAAGGAAATTCGCCGGCGGTTATAAAGTCTTGCTAATATTGTGGAACGCTAGACGCGCATCGGCATCAGCACGTAAAGCGCATCATCGCCTGCGGTGTCGCGCACCAGCGTTGGCGAACCGGCGTCGGCCAGAAGGAAGATCGCGTCTTCGCCGGAAAGCTGGGCGGTAATATCCAGAAGATATTTGGCGTTGAAGCCGATTTCCATGCCTTCATGTTCGTAGCCAACGGCCACTTCTTCCGTAGCACTGCCCGAATCCGGGTTATTGACAGTCAGCGTTAGCTGTCCCTCGGTAATAGCCAGCTTCACAGCGCGGCCACGCTCGGAAGAAATGGTCGATACGCGGTCCACTGCCTTGGCGAAGGACTGGCAATCAACGCGCATTTCCTTGTCGTTGCCGGTCGGGATCACGCGCTGATAATCCGGGAAGGTGCCGTCGATCAGCTTGGATGTCAGAACGATATCGCCAATCGCAATGCGGATCTTGGCGTCGGAAACCTCGACGGTCACTTCCAGCTCGGGATTGTCGACCAGCTTCTGCAACTCGCCAACGGTCTTGCGCGGAATGATGATGCCCGGCATGCCTTCGGAACCGGAGGGCGCGTTCACATCGGCGCGGGCCAGACGGTGGCCATCGGTTGCCACGGCGCGCAGCTTCAGGTCATTGCCGCTTTCAATCGTGTGGAAGAAAATACCGTTCAGATAATAACGTGTCTCTTCGGTCGAAATCGCAAATTGCGTGCGGTCGATCAGCATTTTCAGGTCCGATGCCTTCAGCTTGAAGACATGGCTGAAGGTTCCAGCGGTCAGGTCCGGAAAATCGGTTTCCGGCAGGCACTGCAGCGAGAACTTCGAGCGGCCGGATGCCACCGTCATGGTCGAGCCATCAGGGTTGGTGGCCAGAAGAACCTCGGAACCGTCAGGCAGCTTGCGCACGATTTCATAGAGAAGATGCGCAGGCACCGTGGTCGAGCCGGCCTGTTCCACCATGGCAGGTGTCGCCTCGGTGATTTCGAGGTCAAGGTCGGTCGCCTTCATGTCCAGCTTGGCGTCGGAGGCGCGCAGCAGCACGTTGGACAGGATCGGGATCGTGTTACGCCGTTCCACCACGCGGTGAACGTGGTTCAGCGATTTCAGAAGGTTCGACCGCTCGAGGGTAATACGCATGAAGACTTCCGCTTTCAACCGATGCGATCCTGAAGGGGAGGGATCGCCAAGATAGTGTCTCCGGCATTTTGGCCGGATAATGTGGACGGGCAAAATGGCAGAGTTATCGAGGAAAATGCAAGGGGCCAAGCTCAGTCATTGCTGCCTTTTCCACGCTATACATTCCCTTGGGTGGCTTGAGCCGCCAGAACGGCCTTGTTCATGGGCCTCGTCTTGCCCATAAAGGCAGGGAATTGAGACATGACGGGAATGACGCAGTGACAGATGAACCATTGAGCGACCAGACCACCGATGACGCAGACGGCCCAGACGGTAATGGACGCGGTTTCAAACTCGCCGGTTTCACCGTGCCAGCGCGCCCCATCGAGGCAGCACTTTACCTCGTCGCAACGCCCATCGGCAATCTGGGCGATATCACCGTGAGGGCACTGGAAACATTGGCCTCTGCCGATGTTCTGGCCTGCGAAGATACACGCGTCACCCGCGTCCTCTTGGATCGATACGGCATTCGCAACCGTCCCTATTCCTATCATGAGCACAATGCCGAAGAAGCTGGCCCGAAGCTCATTGCAGCGCTGGATGCCGGAAAATCGGTCGCCCTTGTTTCAGATGCCGGAACGCCGCTGGTGTCTGATCCCGGTTACAGGCTCGGCCAGATGGCGATTGAGGCGGGCCACCGCGTCGTGCCTATTCCCGGTGCGTCTGCGCCGCTTGCCGCGCTCGTCGGCTCTGGTCTGCCCAGCGATGCTTTCATGTTTGCGGGCTTCCTGCCGGTCAAGGATAAGGGCAAGCGAGACCGTTTCTCGGAACTGTCTAAGATACCAGCGACCATGATGTTCTTTGAATCCCCGCACCGCATCTGCGCCACCATAAAGGTTGCATCTGAAGTGCTGGGCCCAAACCGCCGCGCTGTCGTGTGCCGGGAACTGACAAAGACCTTCGAGGAATTCCGTCGCGGCACGCTGGGTGAACTTGCCGAGTTCTATAATGATGACCGCATCGTCAAGGGCGAGATCGTGCTGCTCATCGAGCCGCCATCCTACAATGAAATTCCCGATATGGAAGACGTGGAAAAGCTGCTGAAAGACCTCATTTCCACCATGCCCGCCGCAAAGGCCGCCGCCGAAGCCTCAAAACTTACCGGCCTGCCACGCAAGGAGCTTTACCAGCGCATTCTGGACCTGAAGGACAGCGATGGCGCGTGAGGCAATTGCTAAGCGCCGCGCCTACAGGCGCGGCCATATCGCCGAATATTGGGCAGCACTCTATCTCATGCTGAAAGGCTATCGCATTCTGGCGCTGCGCTATCGCACGGCGTCAGGCGAAATCGATCTCATCGCTCGCAAGAAGGATGTCGTCGCCTTTATCGAGGTCAAGGCCCGCGCCACGGAAGCGGGCGCTGTCGATGCTGTCAGTTACACCGCGCAACAGCGTATCCGTGCTGCCGCCGACATCTGGCTATCACGCCGAAGTGATGCCGCTCACCTGTCCATGCGGTTCGACATTGTGGCGGTCATGCCGCGCCGAATACCAAGACATTTCATCCATGCTTTTTAATAGGCACACGCCACAGATGCAGCGGCCAAAACCTCCCGCTTGATTAGGTTGTGCTGTAATAAATCTGCCATAAAACTGTAAAAGGCCCGTCATACAGAGGGCCTATTCGCATCCTCACCCCAACATAGTGGCGGAGAGGAATATTCAAATGTTCAAACACCTTACGATGGCGGCTTTTGCTGTCGCCTTGTCTGCATCGTCTTCGCTTGCAGCGACCGAAGTTACCTGGTGGCACGCCATGGGCGGTGAACTGGGCCAGAAGCTCGAAGCCGTCGCAAAGAAGTTCAATGAGACGCAGACCGAATACAAGGTCGTACCTGTTTACAAGGGCAGCTACCCGGAAACTCTGACGGCCGCTATTGCCGCGTTCCGCGCAAACCAGCAGCCAGCCATCGTTCAGGTCTTTGAAGTAGGCACCGGCACTATGATGGCTGCCAAGGGCGCCGTCTATCCGGTTTACAAGCTGATGGCGGATGAAGGCGAGCCGTTCGACACGAAGTCGTTCCTGGCGCCAGTCGTCGGTTATTATTCGGACACCAGCGGCAACATCCTGTCGCTGCCGTTTAACTCCTCTACGCCAATCATGTATTACAACAAGGATGTCTTCAAGAAGGCTGGCCTTGATCCAGAAATCGCTCCGAAGACCTGGAAAGAAGTCGAGGAATTCTCCAAGAAGATCGTCACATCTGGCGCTGCCAAGTGTGGCTTCACATCTGCCTGGATCACCTGGGCTCAGACAGAAAACCTGTCCGCACTTCACGATCAGCCGTTCGGCACCAAGGAAAATGGCTTCGGCGGCTTTGATGCCAAGTTCGAATTCAATGGCCCTGTTCAGGCCAAGCATTGGGCAAACCTGAAGAAGTGGCAGGATGAAGGCCTCTTCAAGTATGGCGGCCCTGTCGGCGGCGATCAGGCTGCAACCATGTTCTATGCGCAGGAATGCGCGATCACCATGAACTCGTCGGCTGGTCGCGCAGGCGTTCTTGCCAACGCCAAGACCTTTACGCCGGGCTTTGCTCCGCTTCCATATTATGATGACGTCATCAAGGAGCCTAAGAACTCCATCATCGGTGGCGCAACGTTGTGGGTGCTGAACGGCAAGGACAAGGCCACCTATAAGGGCGTTGCCAAGTTCTTCACTTACCTGTCCAAGCCAGAAGTACAGGCAGAGTGGCACCAGGCCACAGGCTATCTGCCAATCACCAATGCTGCCTATGAACTGGGCAAAAGCCAGGGTTACTACGAAAAGAACCCAGGTTCCGACATCTCGATCAAGCAGATCATGCGTGGCACTCCAACCGCCAACTCCAAGGGCGTTCGCTTTGGAAACTTCACGCAGGTCCGCACGATTGTAGACGAGGAATTCCAGTCGCTTCTCGCTGGCAAGAAAGACGCTCAGCAGGCACTCGACAGCGCTGTAACGCGCGGCAACACGCTGCTGCGTGAATTCGAAGCGGCAAACTAAGCGCCTTCGATCTTTAGGGAGAGGGCCGGCGCATGCCGGCCCTCTCTTTGTCTGTTCAGCATGCCGTGCGAGGCTTCATGGAAACGAAACGAACCACATTCGACAGTCGCTTGCTGCCTTACATGCTGCTCGCTCCTCAATTGATCATCACTCTTATCTTCTTCATCTGGCCCGCAGCACAGGCAGTCAAATCCTCGTTCGAGCGCGAAGATCCCTTCGGCATGGCCACTGTCTTCGTGGGGCTCACCCATTACCAGAACCTGCTAGCCGACCCGAACTATCTGGATGCGCTGGCGCGCACGGCCGTTTTTGCCGTTTCCGTCACAGTGCTGTCGATGGTGCTCGGGCTGGCATTCGCCGCTGCCGTTGATCGTCTGGTTCGCACCGGGCGGGTCTACACGACACTTCTGGTCTGGCCCTATGCGGTGGCGCCGGTGATTGCGGGTGTCTTGTGGTGGTTCATGTTCAACACCTCCACCGGTATTCTGCCCTATTATCTGCAGTTCATCGGCGTGAAATGGGATCAGGATCTGAATGGCACTCACGCCATGATCCTCATCATCATCGCTGCCGCCTGGAAGCAGATTTCCTATAACTTCCTGTTTTTTCTGGCAGGCCTGCAATCCGTTCCTCAGTCTCTGATGGAGGCGGCTGCCATTGACCGTTCCGGCCCGGTCAAACGCTTCTTCACGATCTCACTGCCGCTGATTTCACCCACGACCTTTTTCCTGTTCATCATCAACGTGAATTACACGATGTTCGATACTTTCCCGATCATCGACGCAACAACCAATGGCGGCCCCGCGCAAGCCACCACCACGCTGGTCTACAAGGTTTTTGTCGACGGCTATGTGGGCCTGAATATCGGATCGTCCTCGGCACAATCGGTCTTGTTGATGCTGATCGTGATGGCGCTGACCTTCATTCAGTTCCGCTACATCGAACGCCGCGTGCAGTATTAAGGAACGACCATGGTTGAAAATCGCCCCTTCCTCACCTTTCTGACACATGCTTTCCTGATCTGCGGCTTCCTGATTGTCGCTTTTCCGGTCTATATCGCGGTCATCGCATCGACGCATGACACCGCGACCCTGGTCAGCTCCTCGATCCCGCTTCTGCCCGGCTCGCATTTCATCGAGAATTACCGTCACATTCTGACGGGTGCATCGGCTGCCAACGGCCTGCCAAACTATTCGAGCATGGCAATCAACTCACTGATCATGGCCTTGGTCATCACCGTGGGCAAGATCGCCATCTCCATCCTCTCGGCCTTTGCCATCGTCTATTTCCGCTTTCCGTTTCGGCAACTGGCCTTCTGGATCATCTTCGTCACGCTGATGCTGCCGGTCGAAGTGCGCATCATGCCGACCTACAAGATCGTTGCAGACTTGGGCATGCTGAATTCCTGGGCTGGCCTGACGATCCCGTTGATCGCGTCTGCCACCGCGACATTCCTGTTTCGCCAGTTCTTCATGACCATCCCCGATGAAATGCTGGAGGCCGCGCGCGTCGATGGTGCAGGCCCTATGAAATTCTTCCGGGATATCCTGCTGCCCCTGTCGCGGACCAATATCGGTGCGCTCTGCGTCATCCTCTTCATCTACGGCTGGGTTCAGTATCTCTGGCCCATGCTCGTGACGACGGACCCGGGCTACTACACATTGATGATGGCGATGAAGCGCATGGTCACCGTGCAGGACGGCGTCATTGAGTGGAATTTCGTCATGGCGGGCGCCGTCTTGGCGATGCTGCCACCCATCTTGATTGTGATTTTCATGCAGCGGCTGTTCATCCGCGGCCTTACAGAGACGGAGAAGTAACATGGCTGCTATCACCATAGCCAATGTGTCGAAGAATTACTCAGGCGGTGCCCGGGCGGTGGATTCCGTCTCGATCGATATCACCGACGGTGAATTCATCGTGCTGGTCGGCCCGTCCGGCTGCGGCAAGTCCACCCTGTTGCGTATGGTCGCTGGTCTTGAGACCATCTCGGACGGCGAAGTGTCTATCGCTGGCAAGATCGTCAACCGCATGGAACCCGCCGATCGCGACATCGCCATGGTGTTCCAGAACTATGCTCTCTATCCGCATATGTCGGTTCGTCAGAACCTCGAATACGGTCTGAAAAACCGCAAGACGCCAAAGGCAGAGATCGATGCGCGCGTGGCGGAAGCCGCCCGCATGTTGGAGCTTGCGCCCTATCTGGATCGCAAGCCGCGTGCGTTGTCCGGTGGTCAGCGCCAGCGTGTGGCCATGGGCCGCGCCATCGTGCGCAAGCCTGCCGCCTTCCTCTTCGATGAACCGCTATCCAACCTCGATGCCAAGCTGCGCGTTTCCATGCGTGGTGAGATCAAGCGCCTGCAACGCCGCCTCGGCACCACCTCCATCTATGTCACCCATGACCAGCTGGAAGCCATGACGCTGGCAGACCGCCTCGTGGTGCTGAATGCCGGTCGTATCGAACAGATCGGCGCGCCGCTGGAGGTCTACCACAAGCCAGCCTCGACCTTTGTCGCCAGCTTCATTGGCTCTCCCGCCATGAACCTTCTGTCCGGCGAACTCCACGGAGATCGTCTGGCCATCGGCCCAACGGTCCTGTCGCTTAACGGCTACGCGCCTGCCTCCGGTGCCGTCACGGTCGGCATTCGCGCCGAGGATCTGCGCTTCGTCCATGGCCCTGAACAGGGCATGCCCTTCCGCGTCGAATATATCGAAGAGCTCGGCTCGCAGCGCCTCATTCACGGCATGCTTGGCGATCAGGCGCTGACGGTGGCCTGCGCATCGGAAACCGAGATCCCGCAGGAATTGTCGCTCTCCATCGCACTGGAAAAGCTGCATTTCTTCGACCGGGAAACCGGCAAGCGCATCGAAGGTGCCGCACATAGCGCACACCATCAGGCACCAGAGCTTGCTAGCGCCCACTGATCTCCCAAAAGTGATCTTCCGTTAAAATTGAATCTATTTATGGAAGTTCATGCTTACGCGGTTTGTGATATGGCGTTCCCATTGCAAAATGGGGGCGCAATATGGCTTTGCATGTACTGATCGCAAGTGTTGCGGCTATGGCGGCGCGTTCCGTGCCGTCGATACCGTTTGGAAGCCGCAGCCGCAGGGCAGATCCCGTCGTGTCGCAAGCATCGCACGCCATGGAGATGAAGCCCGCCCCGATCAATCCAGACTGGATCATCGAAGGCCAGCCCGTTGCCCGCATGGCCGACCACTCCAGAAGTGACGACCGTGCCGCCCACACAGCCCTTTGGGATTGCACGGCGGGCACCTTCCGCTGGTATTTCGGCTGGGATGAAACCGTCCATATCGTCGAGGGCGAAGTCCATGTGACGGCGGAAGATGGTACCATCCACATGCTGCGCGCTGGTGATGTCGCCTATTTCAAGGCTGACACCTGGGCCACGTGGCGGGTGAATAACTATGTGCGCAAGGTCGCCTTTCTGCGCCGCCCGTTCCCGGCACCGATTGCCTTTGCCTACCGCGTCAAGAACAAACTGATGCCCGTGAAAGCGCCAGCGCTATAGGCCTCGCACAGGTCAATAAAACTCATAGATACCCCACGGCGTAACAGTTGCCTTTGAAGCTTGGCTGCCCTAAACCTTTCGGGCTTTCAAAAGGAAACTGCGCATGGCCAAAATCAAGAACGTCGCGATCCAGATGGATCATGTCTCCGGCATCAACATTGCGGGCGATAGCACCTTCGCGATCAGTCTTGAGGCGCAGGCCCGTGGCTATCGCCTGTTCCACTATACGCCGGATCGCCTGTCGATGCGTGATGGCAAGATCTACGCCACCGTGGAGCAGATGCAGCTGCGCGATATCAAGGGCGATCATTTCTCCCTGTCCGAACCCGAGCGCGTCGACCTCGCGACCATGGATGTCATCCATCTGCGCCAGGACCCGCCATTCGACATGGCCTACATCACCTCAACGCATCTCTTGGAGCGCATCCACCCCAAGACGCTGGTCGTGAATGATCCGGCCTGGGTGCGCAATTCGCCGGAAAAGATATTCGTCACCGAATTCGCCGATCTGATGCCGACAACCCTCATCACCAAGGATGTGGCCGAGATTGCCCGCTTCCGCGAGGAGATGGGCGATATTATCCTCAAGCCTCTCTACGGCAATGGCGGCGCTGGCGTGTTCCACTCCACCCGCGATGACCGCAACTTCTCCTCGCTTCTGGAAATGTTCGGCCAGATGTTCCGCGAGCCCTATATCGCCCAGCAATATCTGCCTGACGTCCGCAAGGGCGACAAGCGCATCCTGCTGGTGGATGGAGAGCCCGTCGGTGCCATCAACCGTGTGCCTGCGGAAAATGATGCCCGCTCCAACATGCACGCCGGTGGCCGCCCTGAGCCGACCGAGCTCACGGCCCGTGAAAGGGAAATCTGCGAACGCATCGGCCCTGCTTTGCGGGAACGCGGCTTCCTCTTCGTCGGTATCGATGTGATTGGCGATTACATGACGGAAATCAACGTCACGTCGCCCACGGGCATCCGCGAAGTCAAGAAGTTCGGCGGTGCCGATGTCGCAAGCCTGCTGTGGGATGCCATCGAGCGAAAGCGCGACGCGCAGGGCTGATAATGTCTGAGATATTACCCCGGCCTTGCAGCCGGGGTTTTCATTTGAATGTTGTCACGCCGCTTTTGCGACATGGTATTCCTTGATCGCCACCATCTTGATGCCGGGATAGCGTTCCGCCTCATAGCGCAGCGAAAACGCATCCTGCGCCAGAAACACCGGGTCGCCGTCCAGATCGCGGGCAATATCGCCGCGCTTCACGGTCAGGAACTTCTCCATATCGGCAGGCTGCTCGGCTGAGATCCAGCGGCAGATCGAAAAGCGCGACATTTCGAACGAGACCGGCAGGCCATATTCGCCCATCAGCCGTTCTTTGAGCACATCCAGCTGCAACGCGCCGACAACGCCCACGATGGCGGGTGAACCGTCTTCCGGTGAAAACAGCTGCACGACGCCCTCTTCGGCCATCTGGTGCAAAGCTTCCTTCAGCTTCTTCGCCTTCATCGCATCTTCCAGCCGCACGCGGCGTAGAATTTCCGGCGAGAAGTTTGGCACGCCCTGGAAAACGAGGTTTTCGCCCTCAGTCAACGTGTCACCAATGCGTAAGGTCCCGTGGTTGGGAATGCCCACCACATCGCCAGCAAAGGCCGTGTCGGCAATATGCCGCTGCGAGGCGAAGAAGAATTGCGGGGCCGTCAGGCCCATCTGCTTGCCGGTGCGCGCCAGCCGCGCCTTCATGCCACGCTCCAGCTTGCCGGAGCAGATGCGCGCGAACGCAATGCGGTCGCGGTGGTTGGGGTCCATATTCGCCTGAATCTTGAAGACGAAGGCCGTCATCTTGTTTTCATCGGCATGCACGGTGCGCGTATCGGCCACCTGGTTGCGCGGCGGTGGCGCAATCTCGCCCAGCGCATTGATCAGGTCGCGAACACCAAAATTGCGCAGCGCCGAACCGAAGAACACCGGCGTCAGATGACCCTCGAGAAACGCCTCGCGGTCAAACGGACGGCAGGCTTCCAGCGCCAGTTCCGTTTCCTCGATAAAGGCTTGGCGCTCGTTTTCCGGCAAACGGCTGGCCACATCCTTGGGGCCGGAGACCTGCGTTGCCTCAACTTCCTTGTCGGAACCGCGAACCTTGTTGCTGGCCAGATAATAGGAGCCGCAGAAGCTCTTCGAACGACCGATTGGCCATGTGATCGGCGCCGTGTCCAGCGCCAGCTTTTCTTCGATTTCATCGAGAATTTCGAAAATGTCCCGGCTTTCGCGGTCCATCTTGTTGACGAAAGTGATGATCGGAATATCACGCATGCGGCACACTTCGAAAAGCTTCAGCGTGCGCGGCTCGATACCCTTGGCAGCATCGATCACCATTATGGCAGCGTCAACCGCCGTCAGCGTGCGATAGGTATCGTCGGCAAAGTCTTCGTGACCTGGCGTATCGAGAATATTGAAGACCTTGTCGTCATATTCAAACGTCATGACCGAGGTCACGACGGAAATGCCGCGTTCGCGCTCGATCTTCATCCAGTCAGACCGCGTCTGGATGCGGTCCTTCTTCGCCTTCACTTCACCGGCCAGCTGAATGGCACCGCCGAACAGCAGCAGCTTTTCGGTCAGCGTCGTCTTACCGGCGTCCGGGTGCGCGATAATAGCGAAGGTGCGGCGGCGGGAAACCGCCTCTGCGAGTGTTTCGGTCATCTGACAAATCCTGTGGAATTGCGGGGTATCTAGCGTTTCGGGGCCGCTTTTGCAATTGACCTTGGCCCGCACAAGGAAAACTAATGCGCCATGACCCAAGAAAACCGAAATCGCCCCGCCCTCAATCTTGTCCGTCTGCCCCACGCGGCAGGCATCGAGCTGCCCTCCTACGAGACATCGGGGGCCGCTGGCATGGATCTGCGCGCAGCGGTGCAAGAGGGCGCCCCGCTGGTGCTTGCGCCCGGCACCCGCGCTCTGGTGCCCACAGGCTTCATCTTCGAAGTGCCTGAGGGTTACGAGGCACAGATCCGCCCGCGCTCTGGCCTTGCCATCAAAAACGGCATCACCTGCCTCAACACGCCCGGTACCGTGGACAGCGATTATCGCGGTGAGGTCAAAGTCATCCTCGCCAATCTGGGGCAGGAGGATTTCGTGGTCGAGCGCGGCATGCGCATCGCCCAGATGGTCATCGCACCGGTCACGCAGGTTGATGTTGTCGAGGTCAGCGAAACCTCGCAGACTACACGCGGCGCGGGCGGCTTCGGCTCCACCGGCGTTTGATTGCCTGCAACCGGCCACGCTTTTTCTGCCCGGTATAAGTGAAATTGTTCACTTCCTGTTCTTGTTTTGCGTAGGCGTCTGTGCAAGGTTGCAGAAGCGGACGCATACACGCTGTATGCGATTGTTCTAAAGTCCGCATATGGGGGCTTTCATGGTTGCGCGCGTCAATACGGTGGCATTTCAGGGCATAGAGGGTGTGCCTGTCGAGGTTCAGGTCATGGTCGCGCCGGGCAAGGTCGGCATGCAGATCGTTGGCCTGCCGGATAAGGCCGTGGCGGAAAGCCGGGAGAGGGTGCAGGCCGCGCTCCATGCGTCCGGCTTGGCGCTTCCCGCCAAGAAGGTCACCGTCAATCTGGCGCCCGCTGATCTGCCCAAGGAAGGCTCGCATTTCGATTTGCCCATTGCGCTCGGCCTCATGGCCGCGCTGGGTGCCATCCCGGCAGAAGCGCTCAATGCCTATGTTGTTCTCGGTGAGCTTAATCTGGATGGCACCATCGGGGCCGTATCCGGCGCGCTTCCCGCTGCCATCGGTGCCAATGCGCAGGGCAAAGGCCTCATCTGCCCGGCAGATAGCGGTGGAGAAGCCGCATGGGCAGGCGCTCAGTTTGATATTCTCGCGCCCCGCAGCCTCATTGCGCTCGTCAATCATTTTCGCGGAACCCAGATGCTGTCGCGCCCCGTCGCCGCCATCCGCGCCAATCCCGCTAACCTGCCTGATCTTGCCGATATCAAGGGGCAGGAGAGCGCCAAGCGCGCTCTGGAGGTTGCCGCTGCCGGAGGCCATAATCTCTTGATGGTCGGTCCACCCGGCTCGGGCAAATCCATGCTGGCCTCGCGCCTGCCATCCATCCTGCCGCCGCTCTTGGCGTCGGAATTGCTGGAAGTTTCCATGGTCCATTCCATCGCGGGGCAACTTTCCGGCGGCAAGTTGTCGGATCGTCGTCCCTTCCGCACCCCGCACCATTCCGCCACCATGGCCGCACTTGTGGGCGGTGGCATGCGGGCAAAGCCGGGGGAGGCGTCGCTTGCCCATCACGGCGTGCTGTTTCTCGATGAGTTCCCGGAGTTTTCACCGCAGGCGCTCGATGCCCTGCGCCAGCCGTTGGAAACGGGTGAGTGCATCATTGCCCGCGCCAATCATCGCGTCAGCTATCCCGCAGAAATTCAACTCGTCGCTGCCATGAACCCGTGCAAATGCGGCATGGCGGGCGAGCCCGGCTTCACCTGCGCCCGCGGTCCGCGCTGCGTCACGGATTACCAGCAACGTATTTCCGGCCCCTTGATGGACCGCATCGATATCCGCATCGAGGTTCCCGCCGTTTCCGCAGCCGACCTCATCCGTCCCATGGCCGCAGAAGCCAGCGCCGATGTGGCACTCCGCGTTGCCCGCGCCCGCGATTTGCAACAGGATCGTTTCGCAGCCGCAGGCTTCAACGGCATTCGCACCAATGCCCGCTGCTCCACGGCGCTGATCGAAAAATTCGCAGAACCGGATGCGCCCGGCCTGCAATTGCTGCGTGATGCTGCTGAGAAGCTGAAATTCTCCGCCCGTGGCTATCACCGCATCCTCAAGGTCGCCCGCACGCTTGCCGATCTGGATGACAAGCCAACCGTTACCCGCATTCATCTGGCCGAAGCCATTTCCTACCGTATCGCCGGGGAGCGGTTGACAGCGGCTGCTTGATCGAGGGCGCGCGGTTACCTCTCCCCTGGTGGGAGAGGACAGAAAATCACGATCTTAGCGCAGCTCAGTCGTCGAATTTTGAGGTGAAGGGTCATGCCTCGACCACCAGCATTCCTCTATTGCAAGATATTTTCATTATGAATCAGTAGCTTAATAAAAACCTTCAGAAAATCGCAAAAAACATTCCGCAAGTTTCTCAATGACGGGCGAATCACCCGCACAATGCCCCCGTTCCGCCCTCGGATACACCGCAAGGCGTTGCGGCGAGGCGGAACCGGCGCTGGTGGTGATGAGGCTACGCAACCTTTCATCGCCGGGGTCTGGCAGCGATCTCCCCGGTGGCAACGGGTGAGGGGATAGCGCCGGTTTCGGACCGGCTGGCGCAATCTTCTCCATGTTCGATCCGGCCTGACGCTTGCGCTTTGCGAATGCCTGACGGGTTCGTAAAGCGTCTGCATCAGTCCGGTTTGTGCGCCACCGGGCGTACCGACAGCCCTCCACCTATGGTCGAACGCGACCGGATGGCGGAACGGCGAAAGTCAGGCGGTACACAGGAACACGCTGCATCTGCCCTGTGCCAGAGATGGTGCGGACGGATCGCGAGGGACAGCATCGGCCTAGTGGCAGATGCACACCTTGCGGAAAACGGATCGCTTGTGCCCGCGCCTCGATCAATCGGCGCGGATGTCAGGCGAAGGCAGGTGTGGCCGAACTGGCAGGCGATATCCCAAAGGGGTGTCGCCGCCCGGAATGGGGAAGGGTTGGATCTTGGTCATGTCCGACCGGTTTTCCGGCAAGGTTCGCCCTCGCCATCCGGGATCAGCCAGCCGTGGCAAGAGATCGTGGGCGGACATAAACCGCTGAACGGGGCGCTGAAAGGTGCCAACACTTAAACTACCCAACGAGGCAACTTCCAGCGCCCCGTCCGAAATACCCATGGCCGCAAACGGCGATGGTCAGAACTGAGAAGATCAAGCCACGGGCAGAACATGCCGCGTGAACGGCGAAGCTTGGCTAAAAGCTCGCCGCGATTTTTGATAGCTTGAGTTTCATGGAAGGTTGCGGAGAGGCATCATCGCATAAGCTGCGTAGCGCCCTCACAGGCACCAGCAACGCAAGCTCCGCAAATATCGGTCACATCCACCGTGTCGAACGGCAAAACGAGTGACGCCCCACAGACAATCGCCAGCGGGGCGTTACGTCTAAGCGATCTTAAAGGCCAAGGCCTTCAAACAATGCAGTCGAGAGATACCGCTCGGCAAAGGATGGAATGATGACAACGATCGTCTTGCCCGCATTTTCTTCGCGGGCCCCAACTTTGATGGCGGCAGCAAGGGAAGCACCGGAGGAGATGCCGACCGGCACGCCTTCCAGGCGGGCGACGAGACGTGCGGTCTCGAAGGCCTCTTCATTGCTGATCGTCACGATTTCATCATAGACTTTTGTGTCGAGAACGGCTGGCGCAAAGCCCGCGCCAATGCCTTGAATCTTGTGCGGACCGGGTGTGCCGCCCGACAGAACCGGGCTGTCGGCAGGCTCGACCGCTACCACCTTCACCTCAGGCTTGCGCTGCTTCAAGACCTGGCCCACACCGGTAATCGTGCCGCCCGTGCCAATGCCGGAAATGAAGATGTCCACGCCACCATCGGTGTCGTTCCAGATCTCTTCTGCCGTCGTCTTGCGGTGAATATCGGGGTTGGCGGGGTTTTCGAACTGTTGCGGAATAACGGCGTCTGGAATGGTCGCAGCCAGCTCATGCGCTCTGGCAATCGCACCCTTCATGCCCTTCGGCCCCTCGGTCAGAACCAGCTCGGCACCCAGCAGCGCCAGCATCTTGCGGCGCTCGATGGACATGGTTTCCGGCATGGTCAGGATCAGCTTGTAACCCTTGGCGGCTGCGGCAAAGGCCAGTGCGATGCCGGTATTGCCGGATGTGGGTTCCACCAGCGTCGTCTTGCCGGGGATGATCTTGCCTTCAGCTTCCAGCGCTTCGATCATGGCAACCCCGATACGGTCCTTAACGGAGGCAATCGGGTTGAAGAATTCAAGCTTGGCCAGAATGGTCGCTTTGACGCCCTTTTCCCGCGCCAGCTTGTCGAGCCGCACCAGCGGCGTATCGCCTACCGTTTCGGTAATCGAGGAATAGATCCGTCCGCGTCCGGGTTTTCTGGCTTCAGACATGGCATGCTCCCAAAGTGCAAATGGTCGAGAATTTTGCCCAGAATAGGGAAATTGACCTGACGACGCTAGAGAATGGGAGTGCTTATATTGGCTTGCGTCCAGCATGGCATTCTACAATTTCTGGTACTTGTAGAATGATTGCCTCAAGTCGCCCGGGTTGCGATCATGGCGGCTGTCGCAGCCAGAATGCCGGCAGCCGTGCGGTTGAGGATTTGAAGCGCACTGGGCCGCTTCAAGAGCGCCCGGGCCTTGGAGGCCAGCAGAATATAGGGAATGAGCACCGCCATCAGCACAACAAACGTCACCGCCAGCAGGGTGACATACTCCGTGCTGCCGATGAGGCGGATATCGATCAGCGTGGGCACCAGCGCCACATAAAACAGCATGGTCTTGGGGTTGCTAAGCGTAATCAACAGGCCCGCCAGGAAGGACATGCCGATGCTCGTGCTTTTCTTGGCCTGAAGATCCTGCGGCAAAAGCCCTGCCGTCCAGAGCTTCCAAGCAATGTAAAGAAGATAGGCAGCGCCCGCGATCTTCAGGACCATGAAGGCTTCCTGAAAGGTCTGCGCAACGAAGGCGAGGCCAAGAATGACGGCGGTCAGATAGACCATGTCACCCAGCACCAGTCCCAGCCCCATGAAAAAGGTTTCGCGAAAACCGGAGCCCAGCGCCCGCGCCACAATCGCCGTCATGCCCGGCCCCGGTATGGCGGCGGCGATGAAGAGGGCGGTTGCATAGGCAAGGAGGGTGGCGGTGCTCACGAACATATCCTTCAGATGACAATGACCTGATATAGCACGAAGCCCGTTTGTGAAAAGTGCAAATGCTGGAATGCACAAAGCCCGCACAAGCCGGGCTTTGCTTATCGAATGCTTGGCGAGATTACATGAACGGACGGTCCGGCATGTCGTCGATGCTGATGACGCCGTCGGTGTTCTTGTCCAGACGGGCAAACATCTTTTCGCCGGCGGCTGTATATTCAGCCTTGCTGATCTGGCCGTTGCCATCGGTATCGACCATGGCGAACATCGCGTTCATCCGGCCACCGGGACGCTTGCCGCCTTCGCGTCCCTCGTGCTTGCGGCCTTCATGGCCCTTGCCGTCGCGCTCTGCATGCTCAGGTCCAGCCTTCTTGCCTTCACGACCTTCCATCTTTTCACGCTCTGGACGCGGATTGGCGGCACGGAACTCATCCATCCGGGCTTTGCGGAAGTCCCGCATTTCCTTCGGCGTCACAGTGCCATCCTTGTCGGCGTCAATCTGTGTGAACAACGCGTCCTGACGTGCGGCAAACTCTTCCTTGGAAATCTTGCCGTCCTTGTTCGTATCAGCCGTCTTCAGCAGATAGACATAGGCCAGTTCAGGGCGCATCGGCGGGCCGTCCTTGCCAGGGCCACGCGGTGCTGCCATGGACATCGGGGCTGTGGTGCCCAGCACCAAAGCTGCGCCGAGAGCGGTGAGGGCGAATTTTCTGATTGTCATGGTCTATACCTTTCAAATGCTGTCCCTGGTTGAAAGGTAGTGATCTCATTCCACTTCCGCTACTTAAACATCAGTAATGTGGATGACAAATCGGTAACCTCTAACATTCATGTGCCGGGCAGCGCTTTCAGAAAACCGGTCAGATCATCGGTCACGAAATCAATGTGGTCGTCGCTGGTCGCAGGAATTTCCCAGCGCTCCATGACAATGCCTTCCAGATTGCGCGGCACCAGAAGCACCGTCTTCATGCCCAGAGCCTTCGGCGCCGTCAGGTTGCGCGGCAGGTCCTCGAACATGGCGGCCTTGGTCGTGTCCAGCTTGGCGAGGGCGGCGAACTTCTCGTAGGTCGCGCTGGCGGGCTTTGGCAGGTAGTCGGCAGCGACAATGTCAAAGATGTCCTCGAAATGGTCGAGAATGCCCAGCGCACCGGCAGCCGCCTGCGCATGCGGCACGCTGCCATTGGTCAAAATGAACTTGCGCCCCGGCAAGGCCTTGATCGCTTCGCCCAAATCCGGGTTTGGCAGCAGGGCTGAGTAATCGATGGCGTGGGCGCGCTCCAGAAACGCATCCGGATCGACGCCATAATGGATCATCAGGCCCTGAAGTGTGGTGCCGTGCTCGTGATAATACTGCTTTTGCAGCTTGCGCGCCTCGTCGGGCTCCAGCTGCAAAAGCTCGGCCACATAGGCCGTCATGTTTTTGTCGATCTGGGAAAACAGGTTTATCTCATGCGGATAAAGCGTGTTGTCGAGATCGAAGACCCACTCAGTCACATGGGAAAATTCGGCGGGGTTCGGTGCGTTTTTCGGTTTCGTGCTCATGGGCCTGTTATGCCCTGTCGCCAGCCCAAAGAAAATCGAAAAGGCGACACTTACGCCATTTTCCGGGCTTTGGGGCGTCAGTGCGGGCGTGATAACCAAAGGCATGGAACTCTGGATACCCATCACCATCGCCGCCGCATTCATGCAGAACCTGCGCTCTGCATTGCAAAAGCAATTGCAGGGGTCGCTCGGCACCCGCGGCGCAAGCTTCGTTCGCTTCGGATACGGTTTTCCGATTGCCATTGCCTATGTGCTGTTTCTGCATCTGGGAATGGGCGAGATGTTGCCAAGCTTCACCCCAGGCTTTTTCCTGTGGGCTGTCGTCGGTGGATTGGCACAAATCTATGCGACGATGATGCTGGTGCATCTGTTTTCGCTGCGTAATTTCGCAGTCGGCACGGCCTATTCCAAAACGGAGCCGGTGCAGGCAGCCTTGTTCGGCTTTGTCATTTTGGGCGAAAAGCTCAATGCCGGTGCCATCGGCGCCATTTTGGTCGGCGTCCTTGGTGTGATGACGATTTCCGTGGCGCGGATGCCACTATCCTGGCGAAACACTTTGACGGCGATGACCAGCCGCACGGCGTTGATCGGAATTGCATCAGGCGGCATGTTCGGCATTTCAGCCGTGGCTTACCGAAGCGCATCCCTGTCGCTTGAGGGGGCAGGGCCGATCGTGTCTGCGGCCGTGACGCTCGCATGCGTCACCATGTTTCAGACCGCATACATGCTGGTCTGGATGGCGTGGAAAGACAGATCCGAGATCGTGCAGGTGCTGGTGACGTGGCGCTCATCAGCGCTGGTTGGCATTGCCGGGGTAATCGGTTCTGCCTGCTGGTTCACAGCCATGACGCTGCAACAGGTGGCCTATGTGCGCGCGCTTGGCCAGATCGAATTGGTCTTTACCTTCATGGCGTCATGGTTCCTGTTTCGTGAACGGGTCAACGCCATGGAACTTGCAGGATGCCTGCTGATTGTCAGCGGCATCCTGGGATTGCTGTTCTCTTAAATCAGGGAACGATGAGCGTTCCGGCACCTTCGGTGAAGATTTCCAACAGAACCGAGTGGGCCGTCTTGCCATTGAGAATGACAACGCCCTGAACGCCCGCCTTGATGGCTTCGATGCAGGTCTCGACCTTGGGGATCATGCCACCGGAAATCGTGCCATCCTTGATGAGCGCCCGCGCCTGGGAAACCGTCAGCTCCTTGATGAGCTCCTTGTTCTTGTCGAGAACGCCTTCGACGTCCGTCAGGAACAGCAGGCGGGTGGCGTGCAGCGCACCGGCAATGGCACCTGCGAAGGTATCGGCGTTGATGTTGTAGGTCGCGCCATCGCGTCCCGGAGCAACCGGCGCAATCACCGGGATCATTTCTGACTTGGCCAGAAGGTCGAGCAGGGTACGGTCGACTTCAACGACTTCACCCACGAAGCCGAGGTCGAGAACGCGCTCGATATTGCTGTCGGGATCGATGACGGTCTTCTTTGCCTTTTCGGCGAAGACCATGTTGCCATCCTTGCCGCACAGGCCAATGGCCCATTCGCCGGTCTGGTTGATGAGGGCGACGATCTCCTTGTTGATCGAGCCTGCCAGAACCATCTCAACGATTTCGACTGTCTTGGCGTCGGTGACGCGCAGGCCACCTTCGAACTTTGATTCGATGCCCATCTTGCTCAGCATCGCGCCGATCTGCGGTCCGCCGCCGTGGACGACGATGGGGTTGATGCCGGACTGCTTGAGAAGGGCGATATCCTCGGCAAAGGCCTTGCCCAGGCTCGAATCGCCCATGGCATGCCCGCCATATTTCACCACGATGGTCTTGTTTTCGTATTTTTGCATGAAGGGCAGGGCCTGCGCCAGAAGCCGGGCCTGCATTTCGCTTTCGGAAGACGCCATGGGAAAGATCCTCGTCGTTGATTGTCGCGCTTTTAGCCCAAGTTTTTGACAGATGAAACAACGCAGAGCCGATCGCTTGCAGAAAATTCAAACCCGGCCTCGTTCCGGCAAGCCAATCTGATTGACAACATTCACCAATCGGCACAGCTTAACAGATGGAGGCCATGGGTGCGTCGGGTGGAGAGAGCCGAAGCAGTGCCATGATATCGATTTTGCATGACAGCGGGGAGTTGTTTGGCGAATGACCTTGCCAGATCGGGAGAAACGGAGCGGTTTGAACGACGAGGTGCTGGCGGGCGAATATGTGCTCGGCGCATTGAGTGAGGCCGCGAATACTGAGCTTGCCAAACGCATCAAGACAGACCGCCAGTTTGCCGCTACCGTGCGCCGCTGGCAGGACAATCTTTCCCAGACCCAGCAAAACGACCAGCGCGCTTACTCAGCCTATGGCGCCATCGCCGGGCGCGATAGCGCAAGGCGAACGCAGCGGCGGCATAACGGCCTGTCGGGCATCCTAAGGCTGTTCGCAGGGCTGTGGGCCTCGGTCAGCTTCTGGCGCCTGCTGGCGGTGGCGTCACTTGTGTGGGTGTCTTTTTTGCTGGCATGAACGCAGTGCTATCGCGCAAAAAAAGAGGTGCGACTTGCGCACCTCCTTGGGATCTTACTTGCCTGCGATTTTACTTGATGCCGACGGTCTTGCAGATTTCTGCACGGACGTCATCGAGACCGGAGGTTTTCTCCGAAGATGTCGCCAGAACTTCCGGATAAGCCGCTGGACGCTTGCGGATTTTTTCCAACGTTTCATTGATGACGCGTGGAACGCCTACATCCTTGATCTTGTCGGTCTTGGTCAACACGATCTGGTAGGAGATCGCGGCCTTGTCGAGAATTTTCAGAACATCTTCGTCATTGGCCTTGATGCCATGGCGCGAGTCGATGAGCAGGTAAACGCGCTTCAAGGTGGCGCGACCACGCAGATAATCGAACACCAGCTTCGTCCAGGCATCCACATGGTCCTTGGGAGCCTGCGCATAGCCGTAACCGGGCATGTCCACAAGCGCCATCGGAGGCATATCGCCCGGCTCTCCGGAAAAGCCCTCAGGAACGAAGTAGTTCAGTTCCTGCGTGCGGCCCGGCGTGTTGGACGTGCGCGCCAGCCCTTTGTGGCCGACGAGCGCGTTGATGAGCGAAGACTTGCCAACGTTGGAACGTCCGGCAAAGGCGATTTCAGGCGGACCTTCGGGCGGCAGGAACTTCATGGCGGGAACGCCACGAATGAAAATCCAGGGCCGTCCGAAGAGCGGCTTTTCCGTTGCCGGTTGGCCGCCTTTGATTTCGCTGGTCATTTGGTTTCCACCGGCTTTCGTTTGAACAGGCTCTTGAGGTTGTCAAACAGCTCAATCTTGGCGCCGTGGCGCTTCATGATGAGGGCCTGCTGGGAGATGGAGAGCGTGTTGTTCCAGGCCCAGTAGATGACGAGACCGGCAGGGAACGAGGCCAGCATGAAGGTGAAGATCAGCGGCATCCAGGTGAAGATCATCGCCTGGGTCGGATCTGGAGGCGTCGGGTTCATACGCATCTGCATGAACATGGTGATGCCCATAATGATTGGCCAGACGCCGATCATGAGGAAGTGCGGAACATCGTAAGGCAGGAGGCCGAACAGGTTGAACAGCGAGGTCGGATCCGGCGCAGAAAGGTCGTGAATCCAGCCGAAGAACGGCGCATGCCGCATTTCGATGGTGACGTAAATGACCTTGTAGAGCGCGAAGAAGACCGGGATCTGCAACAGCATCGGCCAGCAACCGGCCACCGGATTGATCTTCTCTTCCTTGTAGAGCGCCATCATCGCCTGCTGCATGGCCATGCGGTCATCGCCATGCTTGGCTTTGAGCTCTTCCATTTTCGGCTGCATGCGCTTCATGTTGGCCATGGAAGCGTACTGCTTGCTGGCCAGCGGGAAGAACAGAAGCTTGACGACGATGGTGGTCATGAGAATGGCCACGCCGAAGTTGCCAAAGTAACGGAAGAAGAAATCCATCAGTTTGAACATCGGCTTGGTGATGAAGTAGAACCAGCCCCAGTCGATCAGGCGGTCGAACTTCGGAATGCTGTACTGCGTCTCATAGCGGTCAACCAGCGGAACTTCCTTGGCGCCTGCAAAGACGAGGTTCTTCAGTTCGATGGACTGACCCGGTGCCACAGTCATGGCATCGCTGCGGTAGTCGGCCTGATAGCGCGGCTGACCGTCTGTGAAGTGCGAGTAGCGCGTTTCAACCGCAACATTCTGCGGGGGAACGATGGCTGCCGCCCAGTACTTATCGGTGATGCCAAGCCAGCCGCCCATAGCCTTTGGCAGCGTAACAGGCTTTTCCTCGATGTTCTTGTAGGTGTCTTCCGTCAGGCCCGCTTCTGTGCCAGCCACGCCCAGGAAGCCTTCGTGAATAACGAAGACGGCAGGCGTTGTCGGCTTGTTGTTGCGCGTGATGCGGCCATAGGTCGAGAAGGACACTGGCGCCTGGCCGGGGTTCTCGATCTTGTCCGTGACGGTGATCATGTAGTGATCGTCAATTGCGAGCGTGCGCGTGAAGACAACGCCGACATCATTGGTAAAGGTCAGCGTAACAGGCGTCGTCTCGGTCAGCTTTGCGCCCTGAGGTGCAGTCCAGACCGTGGAAGGGCCGGGAGCGGAACCTGCGGTGGCTTCGCCCGCGATATAGCCAAGCTCTGTGAAATAGCCGTCACGGGTGTCGGACGGAGAAAACAGCGTGATCAGCGGGCTCGAATCGTCAACCGTCTCATGGTATTCCTTGAGGCGGATATCATCCAGACGTGCGCCGGTGAGGCTGATGGAGCCCTGAACGGCGTTGGTGTCGATTTCGATGCGCTGCGATTTCGTCAGCGATTCCTCGCGAGAAACTGTGGCTGCCTGCTGGCCGGTGGCGCCGGGCAATGTGCCTGCTGGAGCGGCGGCCGTGCCGGGTGCTGCATTGGTCGTTGTTGTCTGCTGCGTGGCCTGCTGCGCCTGTCTCGCCTCTTCAGCGCGGCGCTGCTGCTCTATGCGCGGATTCATGTAGAGGAACTGCCAGGCAAGCACGATGACAACCGAAAGGCCTATCGCGATAAAGTAGTTGCGGTTTTTTTCCATCATTCTTTCCTGGAGCGGGTCTCCCGGGGGCGTCCGGCTTTCGCTCGTCCTTCGATCCGCTCTGTGAGCAAGTGTTCCAGTACGGCGAATTCGGTTTTCAGTACGTCCCTTCGGGCGACAATCACATAGTCATGTCCGGGTTTCATTGCAAACCCTGCGGAGTGCCTGACGGCTTCTCTCAAGCGGCGGCGCATACGATTGCGTTCAACCGCATTGCCTTGGCGTTTTGTGACCGTAAAACCGACCCTGGGCTCGGTTTCCGGCTGTTTACGATCCAGCACTTCCAGAAGAAATGTGCTGCCTCGCCTCTTTTCTCCTGCCTGAACAGCAAGAAACTCCGGTCGGTTTTTCAACCGACCGGGTATTTTTTTCTCATGCGTCATGTGCCACGACTTTCATCGGGCTGTGGCCGGTTTAGGCCGAGAGACGGGCGCGGCCGCGTGTGCGGCGAGCGGCCAGAACCTTGCGACCGCCGGCAGTTGCCATGCGGGAACGGAAACCATGACGACGCTTGCGAACAAGCTTGGATGGCTGGAAAGTACGCTTAGACATTTATTTAATACCGCGGGGTGCGGCCCTTCTTGACTTTGCCCCTTATGGGACAAGAGCGTTTCGTTTTTCGCCCGGGAATGATTGCACAAGCGGCAAACGCCCAGACGTGCGGGCTTATAAGGGCTTAAGCGCCATAAAGTCAATTGCTGAACAGCATCCTCCCTGGAGCGTGTAGGGCTTGAAGGGAGGAGCCAGCATCATGCGCCTGGGTGTGCTTGACTAAAATCACAACCGGAAGTGGAGTTCTCGTATAGTATTCGAAATCCTTTTTTAATGGAAACTGATTAAACGTTGTCATGCTGAACTATCTTCGCGGAGGCGTTTCTTAGCTTTCTGGGGAGTGGGGTCTGAAAGGGGAGTAGAAAGTGAAAATACGCGGTAAGATCAATCTTCTGGTGGGGCTTTTGAGCCTTGTTGCTTGCACCATCGGCGGCCTGGCGATTTATGCAGTTAGAGAATATCACACGCAGACAATTGCATTGGATGCCGTTGCTGACCGCGCACTTCATGGTGAGAAATTGAACCGTCTGGTCACGGCGGTTGTTATGGAATCTCGCGGCGTCTATGGCGCCAAGGACATTGCCGCCGCTTCAAAGTTTGCCGATGGCATCGTGAAGAATCTTGATGATATGAGCAAATTGCTGGACGCCTGGAAGCCACAGGTGCCCGCAGAGCAGGCCGCACAATTCGCCAACCTCGAAAAACGCTTTGCCGAATTCCGCACCTTCCGCACGGAAACGGCGCGACTTGGCCGCGAAGTCAGCCCGCAGGATGCCAATACCCAGGGCAACAATGAAGCGAACCGCGAAAACCGGAAGGCCTATCAGGCCGAGATCGACGCCGTGGTCAAGAATGACCTCAAGTCGCTGGATGCCGTCAAGGCTGAGATCGAGGCCTTCAGCCAGTTCATCTTTCTCGTCGTTGCCTTTGTAACGGTGGCCGGAGTAGCGGCTGGCGCTGCCTTTGGTGTCTATATTGCATCCAAAGAACTCAGCGGTCCTATTCTCAAAGTATCCAACGTGATGAACGCCGTTGCCGAAGGCGATCTGAACACGGCTGTGCCCTATCTCGACCGCAAGGATGAGATTGGCGAAATGGCGGCTGCCGTTGAAGTGTTCAAGCGCAACGGGCAAGAAGCGCGCCGCAAGACTTCGCAGGAAATGTCCATGCGCGCCAACAGCGACGAGTTGCAGGCCAGCATGGCTGATATCGTCAGCGCCGCAGCGGCTGGGGACTTCACGTCGCGCATCAACAAGGACTATGGTGACGAGGCTCTCAACCGCTTCGCGCAGAACATCAACGCGCTGATGGAGAGCGTCGATCGCGGCGTGACGGAAACCGGCCGCGTGATCGAAAGCCTGGCCAATGGCGACCTGACCCAGACCATGAACGGCAATTTCCATGGCGTGTTTGCGAAGCTTCAGGCCAATGTCAACGAGACATTTGACAAGCTGAAGGACACGATGTCCGAAGTTCGCGGCAGCACGGGCAGCATCAACGGCAATGCCAATGAATTGCGCTCTGCCGCCAATGATCTGTCCAAGCGCACCGAGCAGCAGGCTGCAGCTCTGGAGGAAACCTCCGCCGCGCTGGACCAGATTACCGCCGTTGTTCGCAACTCGACCGACCGCGCGCAGGAGGCCAGCTCCATGGTGACCGAGACCAAGGAAAAGACAGCGCAGTCTGCCAAGGTCGTGGGTGAAGCAGTGTCTGCGATGGGACGCATCGAGCAGGCGTCGAAAGAAATCAGCCAGATCATCAATGTCATCGATGAGATTGCTTTCCAGACCAACCTTCTGGCCCTGAATGCCGGTGTTGAAGCCGCGCGTGCAGGCGAAGCCGGCAAGGGCTTTGCGGTTGTGGCGCAGGAAGTGCGTGAGCTTGCTCAGCGTTCTGCCAACGCAGCGAAAGACATCAAGGCCCTGATTACGAAGTCTGGCGAGGAAGTGGGCAAGGGCGTGACGCTCGTTCAGCGCACGGGCGAAGTGCTCAGCGAAATCGAGACCCGCGTTCTCAGCATCAACGACCACATCCATTCCATCGCGGCTTCTGCGAAAGAGCAGTCGACTGGCCTCAATGAAGTCAACCTTGCCATCAACCAGATGGATCAGGTTACGCAGCGCAATGCTGCGATGGTGGAAGAAACCTCTGCGGCGACCCATAAGCTCAGCAGCGAAGCGGAAAGCCTTGTTTCGCTGGTCGGACGGTTCCGTCTGGGTGACGAGGGTGGCCAGATGGCGTCCTACTCGGCTCAGCCTTCCCGCCCTGCCGCTGCAACGCCTCGTTCCGCACCGGTTGCATCGCCCGTTCGCAAGATGATGGGCAATGTTGCCCGCGCCTTCAGCGGCAATACGGCAGTCGCACAATCCCGCGACGAATGGCAGGAATTCTAAGAGCTGCTGCCAACTCTGTAAAATTCAAAAACCCGCCGGGCAACCGGCGGGTTTTGTGTTTGAAGGCTCGTTACGCTGCGGCTTGCGCAGGGTCCAGACCGTCAATGCCGTCCTGACGGTCATAGGCTGCCTGATCCAGAATGCCCTGACGCTTTGCCACGATGGTGGGGATCAAAGCCTGACCCGCAACATTGACGGCGGTGCGTCCCATATCGAGGATAGGATCGACCGCCAGCAACAGGCCAACACCTTGCAGCGGCAGACCGAGCGTTGAGAGCGTCAGCGTCAACATGACGGTTGCGCCAGTCAGACCCGCTGTTGCTGCCGAACCCAGCACGGAGACGAAGGCGATCAGAACATATTCCTGAATGCCAAGCGGCACGCCGTAGAACTGGGCGACGAAGATCGCCGAGATCGCCGGATAGATCGCAGCACATCCATCCATCTTGGTGGTTGCGCCCAGCGGCACGGCAAAGGCTGCATATTCACGCGGCACGCCGAGATTGCGCTCGGTGACCTGCTCGGTCACCGGCAGCGTGCCGATGGAGGAGCGGGACACGAAGGCGAGCTGGATAGCTGGCCATGCGCCTGCAAAGAACCGTACCGGGTTGAGGCCATTCAGGGTGAGGATAACAGGGTAGACCACAAACAGCACAAGAGCGAGGCCGATATAGATGGCCGCCGAGTACCAGCCGAGCGAGGCGAGAGCCTCCCAGCCATAGACCGCAACTGCGTTGCCCAGCAGGCCAATGGTGCCGATGGGTGTGAGGCGGATGACCCACCACAGGATCTTGCGGGTAATGGCCAGGAGCGAGCGGTTGAAGGCGAGAAACGGCTCTGCCTTTTCACCCACCTGCAAGGCAGCGATACCGACCGCGATCGAAATCACCAGAATTTGCAGGACGTTGAAGTTGAGCGCGGTAGTGGCACCGCCCTGTGTAATCTTGGTGGATGCCTGAAGGCCGAGCAGGTTGGCAGGGATAAGCCCTTTGAGGAAATCAAGCCACGAGCCTGTGCTGGATGGAACCGCAGCAGCGGTCACCGCTACGCCCGAATTGATGCCGGGCTGGATGACGAGACCCAGCGTGATGCCGATCAGAACCGCAATCAGCGCCGTGATCGCAAACCACAACAGCGTCTGCCAGACAAGGCGGGCCGCATTGTTCAGCTCACGCAAATTGGCAATGGAAGCCACAATCGCCGTGAAGATCAGAAGCGGCACCAAGGCCCGCAAAAGCTGCACGAAGATCGTTCCGATGGTGGCCAGCGTCTGCACCAGCCAGTTCGGCCCTGCCTCGGTCGCGCCCATCTGGCGGGCGATATAACCCAGCACCAGACCGACGACCATGGCGGCAAAAACCTGAAAGCCGAAAGACGTATAAAACGGCCTTTGAGCCGTTGAGGAAGAAGAGGACATGTTTGCATTCCATAATAGCGCGACGACCGCAGCAGCGGCTTAACGCATAAAGGGGAGGGATGATCCCATTTTCCGCGTATTCAACACGATATCAACGAATGAGATTGCGCGGGAGGTGGAATTCTTAGTTTTCCATGCCTGCGGCCGATCATTACGCTCAGGTGAATTTTGCGGGTCCGAGCCAGTAGCTCAGGACAGCGGTCGACCAAGCAGAGGTGGAAGCGTAGCGCTCTGACTACGGCATATCCTCCATCTGCTATCCATAGATGGACCGCGCAAAATCAATGATTGCCGTGCTGACCTCGAGAGGCTTTTCCTGGGGTGCCCAGTGGCCGCACTCGGATAGGGTGAGGCTCTGCTTCAGGTTCGGAACCAGCGCTGGCATCGCATGGATCATCTCTCTCATGCCGGGAATGCTCAATCCCACATCCTGCTCGCCCACCATAAAGACGGCGGGAACAGTGACCTGTAAGCCGCTGAGAGAACGCTGAAGGCTCCAGTTGGCGTCGAGATTGCGATAGTAGTTAAGCCCGCCGCCAAACCCGGTCCGGCTGAAGGTTTCGACATAATGGGCGAGGTCTGCCTCACTCAACCAGTGGGGAAGTGTTTCGGGTGTTGGCAATGGTGCCAGAAACCCGTCTTTACGCGAGACCATGCTGAAGGGGTTCGGCGTTCCGTCGCTTGGCTGCCGAGGTCCCGCCTCTCGTGATGCTGAGAACAGGATCTTGCGCAGAGTCGCATCGACGTCGCGTTCCAGTTCCGCCTCTGCAATGCCCGGCTGTTGGAAATACAGCGTATAGAACAAAGCATCGTCCGTCTGCGGAAAGAATGTCGTCGGCGGGGCGGGCGGCGCACCCATCATCGGAACGCCGATCGCGACAACGCCCTTAAACCTGTCGGGCCGCATCAGTGCTGCTTGCCAGGCAATGGTGCTGCCCCAGTCGTTCCCGACGATGATGGCGTCGTCATAGCCAAGTGCATCGAGAAGGCCCACAAGGTCTCCAACAAGATCGAAGATTGAGTATCGATGAATATCGACTGGTTTTTCGGTCTCCCCGTAGCCCCGCATGTCTGGCGCGATGGCATGAAATCCTGATGCCGCCAGCGCGACAAGCTGGTGGCGCCAAGCGTACGACGTTTCTGGAAACCCGTGAGCGAAAAGGACCGCTGGGCCATTGCCCTGCTCTTCGATGTGCATGGAAAGGCCATTGGCAATCAGTTTGCGAGACGACATCACGTACTCCTCTACTATTCCGCAACAAGGTATGTTACAGATAGAGCAACGTCAAGTTTCCGAAACATGTAAAGTTACGCAATGTCAGATACCAGACTCTCCCGAATGCTTCACGTTCTACTTCATATGCATCTGCTGGGCGGCAGCGAGACGTCGGAAACCATTGCGAAGATGCTGAACACCAATCCGGTTGTCGTGCGCCGGACGATGGCGGCCTTGAAGGAAAAAGGCATCGTGACCTCTGCCGGGGGACGAAGCGGAGGCTGGCGGTTCGCCAAGGCCGTGGACGAAATCACGGTGGAGCAGGTTCACGATGCCCTACTCACCGGATCGTCGTTTTCTCTGGGACTTTCTAAGGACCACAGCACCTGCCCTGTGGAAGGTGCCGTAAACCTGTTTCTGGATCAGGCCATGGCCGACGCGGAAAAAACCCTTCGGCTACGGTTTTCGGGGACGACCATCAAGGACCTCGCGAGTCCATTTTTACGCGATAATGGCTGACATTGGCTGTCGCTGAGCAGCTACCACCGCCGCTGGCCGTCATCGGACCTTCCGCCATCATGCCAATGGTCATAATAGCGCATGGCGGTGTCCTGTGCGGTTCCCAGCACTGCCGGGTTTTGCCAGACCATCATGCCGCCGATGACGACGGCGGCGAGAAGCGCAATTCCGATCAGCTTGCGCACCAAGAACATCACTAGCCAGATGGCGATGACCGCAAAAACGGCCATGACCAGCATGGAGCCGACGTCTTCAGGAATATAGGCCTCAAAGATTTCCATGGTCGCTTATAGAGGGAGTGTTTTGGCCGAAGAAAGGCAGAGCGGGGAAACGCTGGGCCAAAACCGGCGAAACATCTGCCTAAAGCCCGATTTCCTCAGCCCAAGGCGGGTTAGCGCCTGCGCGTGACACCGTCACAGCAGCAGCCTTTGCGCCGAGTCCGAGTGCCTTGGTGATCTGCTCCTCGGTCAAGGCGGCGACTTGTGGCTTGGTGAGCAGGCCCTGGAGTTTCAGCGAGGCGAGGATGCCGGCGTCGAAGGTGTCGCCTGCGCCGACGGTATCGACGACATCGACGCGCTCGCTTGGCACTTCCACGCGAAGGTTGGATGTATAGCCGACCGCGCCTTCTGCGCCGCGCGTGACGACCACTAGCTTGGCGCCGTGGTGCAGCCAGTGGCGGGCCAGCGTGTCTTCATCGCCTTCCAGACCGAACCATGCCAGATCCTCATCCGAGAACTTGACGATGTCAGACTTGGCGGCCATGCGGTTGATGCGGTCGAGGTGTTTCTGCTTGTCCTTGATGAAGCCGGGGCGGATGTTGGGGTCGAGCGAGATAACACGCTTTTCGTGTTCGCGCATCAAAAGTGCCTCATAGGTGCCGCCGCAAGGCTCTGGAATGAGGCTGATGGCGCCGAAATGCATGGCCTCGCAATCGGGGCCGATATTGGGCAGATCGCTTTCAGACAGCATCCGCAACGCCGTGCCTTCATCGTAAAAGGCGTATGTCGCGTGGCCGTCCACCAGCTTGACGAAGGCAATGGTGGAGGGGCGGTTGGAGAAAGCGCAGAGGCTGTAATCCACATTGCTGGCCTTCAGCGTGTCTTTCAGGATCTCGCCCATCATGTCATCGGCGATGCCGCAGAAGAAGGCGGAGGGAACACCGAGACGACCCAGCGCGATGGCCGTGTTGAAGACCGCCCCGCCCGCATAGGGCGCAAAACCGGCTTCGCCCTTCGTGGTTTCACGCGGCAGCATGTCGATCAGGGCTTCACCACAACACAGGATCATCCGGTTTTCCTCCGTACCAAAAACTAAATCGATTTAAACAACTTCGCCCGACTTTTCCAGTCGCCTTGAAGCTGAAAATGTTTCGCCAGAAAAGATCAGGATTGCGGCAATTCGCTGACCCCGCCGCGGGCGGCAGACCATGGCAGCGGATTGTCGAGGAAGGCTTCAACTTCCGACAGGGTCTTGTCATCGAACAGCTTTTCGGCGCGTGCGACGGCCAGAACATCGCGCCATGTGCTGAGGTAATGCAGCTTCACATTGCCGTTGGCAAAGCGTGCTTCGGCTTCCTGGAAGATGCCATAGTAGAACAGGGCGATGCCGTGATCGACAACGCCACCGGCCGCGCGGATGGCTTCGATGAAGGTGAACATGGAGCCGCCAGCCGTTGTCAGGTCTTCGATGACCAGCACGCGCGCGCCTTCGGGCATGTGGCCTTCGATCTGCGCATTGCGGCCATGGCCTTTGGGCTTCTTGCGGCAATAGATCATCGGCAGGCCAAGGCGTTCCGCCAGAAATGCGGCGAAAGGAATGCCTGCGGTTTCGCCACCGGCCACGCAATCGAATTTTTCAAAACCGGCATCTGCCACGATTTTCGCGGCTGCGAAATCCATGACGGTGGAGCGAATGCGCGGATAGGAAATCAGCTTGCGCATGTCGATATAGACAGGGCTCTTCATGCCCGATGCGAATGTGTAGGGGCTTTCCGAATTGAAATGAACCGCCTTGATCTCCCACAGCATCTTCGCGACAAGTTCTGCCACCAGGGCGCGATCCGTGAATGTGAATGTGGACATCGGGCGTTTCCTCTTTGATCAGGTGCTACATAGAAAAACTGCCGGACGAACCGGCAGTGATTTTGAAAATTCAGGCGACATCCCAATGCAACGGGAACATGGGGTCAAATACGGTCACCGGGCCAGCGCCCGTTTCGATCTTTTCCGGGAAGCTGACCGACTCATCGCGCTTGATGAGCGTGATGGTCTCCTCGTTCGGGGCAAGGCCGTACCAGGCGGGGCCGCTGAGCGAGGTGAAGGCTTCCAGCTTGTCCAGCGCATTGTCCTGCTCGAATACATGGGCAAGGCAGCTCATAGTGTTGATGGAGGTGTAGATGCCCGCACAGCCGCAGGCGCATTCCTTCAACGGGTCCACATGCGGGGCAGAATCCGTGCCGAGGAAAAATCTGCTGTCGCCGGATGTGGCGGCAGCGCGCAGCGCCAAGCGGTGCTCTTCGCGCTTGGCAACCGGAAGGCAGTAATAATGCGGCTTGATACCGCCGACCAGAATGGCGTTGCGGTTGATGATGAGGTGATGGGTGGTGATGGTGCCTGCGAGATTGGCCTTGGATGACTTGATGTAATCCACGCCGTCCTGTGTCGTCACATGCTCCATCGTCACCTTCAACTCGGGCAAGCGCTTTCGCAGCGGCTCCAAAACCGTTTCGATGAACACCTTCTCGCGGTCGAAAATATCCACTTCGGGCGTCGTGACTTCTCCGTGGACGCAGAGGGGCAGGCCGATCTTCGCCATGCGCTCCAGCACCGGCATGGCCTTGTCCATATCCCTGACGCCGCCATGGGAATTGGTGGTGGCACCGGCGGGGTAAAGCTTGACCGCATGGATGAGGCCACTCGTCTTGCCCTGTTCCACATCATCAGGGCTGGTGTGTTCGGTCAGGTACAGCGTCATCAGCGGTTGGAAGCGGTCACCTGCGGGAATAGTCTTGGTGATGCGCTCTTTGTAAGCGATGGCATCTGCTGTCGTAACGACAGGCGGAACGAGGTTCGGCATGATGATGGCGCGGGCGAAATGGCGGCTGGTATCGCCAATCACGCCTTCCAGCATTGCGCCATCGCGCAAATGCAGGTGCCAGTCATCAGGGCGGCGAAGGGTGATCGACTTCATCGTAAAACCTCTGGATCATGCTGGAATTACGCCCGTTTAGCACCATTCCATGGAAGAAAACAACGTCCAGGACGCGTTTTTCCAACCCGTAACGGGTTAAATCGCGCCCGCCTGCGGACCCCAGACATCGGTCATGGCAAAGCCATCTGCCAGCGGATCATTGGGATCAAGCCAGACCTGGTGCATGCCGAAGGTAAAGCCGCGCCCGGCAATGGTGGGAATGACAGCTGGCTTGCCAGCGACCTCGGTAACGGCTGACAACCCCACCTCGAACTGCGTGCCGATGATGGAGCGCGATGTATAGCTATCGCCAACCTTCACCTTGCCGCGCGCATGCAGCGTGGCGAGATTGGCCGAGTTGCCGGTGCCGCAGGGCGAGCGATCCGCACGGCCCGGCCACATGGTGGTGCAGGTGCGGAAGGTGCCATCGGCCTCGGTATCGCGGAACATCACATAGGCAACGCCCGAAATGGCGGGAATTTCCGGATGCACGACGGGCAAGTCGCGGTTGACGATGTCTTTCAGCACCATGCCTGCGGCGACAAGCTTTGCCGCATTGGCCTTGTCTATGGTGAGGCCGATCTGGCCCACGTCAACGAGGGCATAAAAAATGCCGCCATAGGCGATATCCATGCGGATGCGGCCCCAGTCCGGCGTGTCGATCTCAACATCCAGTTCATGCACGAAGGATGGCACCATGGTCAGCGTCACCTTTTCGCAGCGCCCATCGCGGCAGGTGGCGGTGGCCTTGACCAGACCGGCCGCCGTTTCCAGCATGACGATGGTTTCCGGCTCCTTCATCTCCACCATGCCGCTTTCCAAAAGGGCTGTGGTGGCGCAGATGGAGTTGGAGCCGGAGCTTGCATGCGCCTGATCCGGCTGGAGAATGACGAAGGCGGCATCCGCATCCGGGTGTTTGGGCGGCAGAAGAAGGTTGACGGAGCCAATGGGCGCGCCGCGCGGTTCCAGCGTCAGGAAGCGCCGGAGTTCTTCGCCCTTCGGATCGGTGTTGAGCCAATGAAGCTGCTCGGCCACCGTGCTGCCCGGAATTTTCGGAACGCCGCCGGTTGCAACGCGCCCGATTTCACCTTCGCAATGAACATCGAGAAGCTGAAGGGTACGTCTGAAGCGCATGGCGATCACTCCGGCAGGAATTGAGATGTACGCTCATAGCGCATAAAATACTGTTTGTATATTATGCGCTCAGCGATCCCGGCATTCAGAATTGCCTCGGTTGACAGACAGGTTGCAATCATCAGATCGCCGCGTGCCGGTGTTTTGCCCTTGCGGATCGATGACGCTGGTTGCCGTATCGCCCACGGAGCCAACGGTGTTGCCGACGGAGCGGCCGAGGCGCTCGACCTGGCGGCCATAGTTCTCGCGGGTTCGCGGATCGAAGACGGCAATGGGCGCGCTGACGACGACGCTGGCCGCCGTGCCGACGGTCTGGGCGGCGCCGATACCGACTGCGCCAATAGCCTCACCCAGGCCGACATCGGAATCCGTCACCGTCTGCCCGTCGATCAGCCGGCCGCCGATAAGGCGCACGACTTCCGGGCTTTCGGCAAATTTGCCATGGTTGAGGCGATCGCCGGATTTCAGCTTGGTGAGATCAAGAACGGTGATGCCAGCACTTTCCAGCTGGCTGCGATAGGGTTCAGCGGCAGGGTCGATCTGGCCGAGGCGGTCGACATTGCCGGAGATGCGGCGCGACAGGCTGAGCGCCCTGTCATCCTGAGAGACGAACAGCGTGAACTTGGGCTTGTCCGCGCCAAGGCTTGCATATTGACGTGCAAACACATCGACATCGAGATCTGGTGCGGCCAGAATGACATTGTTGATCTTGGGATAGACCCGGCCGTGGCGGATGGCCATCTGGCGCAGGGACTCCACCGCAAGCCACGTTCCCATGGAATGGGCCATGATGGTCACGTCGCTGACGGCATTGTCTTTTGCCAGCCGCGTCAGCATTTCTTCCAGCGCATCGCGGGAATAATTGGTGCTTTCCTTGTCGTAATTGTAATCGAACACACTGGCGCGGGACGGCCAGGTGAAGACAACAGGCATCACATCCGACCCGGAATCATGGACGATCTGCGCAAAGCGGTAGACCGATTCCTCATAGCGATTGTTGAAGCCATGCACGAAGACGAGAACACGCTTGTTCTTCAGGCTGTTGCGCTTGATCCAGCTTTGGGTGTCGGGATCGTTCTTCAAGGGTTCAACGGAAACGGTGGTGAAGCTCTTCAACGGATCGGCGGGAAGCTTCTTCGGCCACTGCACCTGGCCGACCGTGCGGTTGGCTTCGGGCGGAATGGAAACGGAGATGGCATCGACCTTCAGCCCTGTTCCGCGCTCGCCTCCGAAGAGAATGGCTTTGTCCTCAGACGGCGCCCGGGTTGTTGCCACCAGCAGATTGACCGCAGAGGTGCCCTGCACGCGCTCGCCCGTGGGCGTCATGACGCCAATGGGCCGACCGCCGCAACTGGCGAGAAAGGCAAGCAGGGTGACGAAAGCGACAAGCCTTGCGACCATTCCGATACTCCAGGAACAGGGCAAAGGCTCTCTCGCCACAATGACGATCTGGAGCCTTGGCCTTTATCGTTTCCCTTATTGCAGAACAGCCCGCCATAGGCCAGCCGCAAGCCGGAATTGACGATTGCTATTCGCGGACGGTGTGTCGCGAACGCCTCAGCACAACATCCGCACCAGACGTTACTCTCCGAAGATTTCCGTCGGTATGATGCCATTGTGCGGCGTTTCCAGCCGCGGCCGATTGGAAATCTTGTAGAGCGGATTGTCGCATTCGGGGTTGGAAAACAGCGTGTTGGAGTCCCAATGCCCGGGCTCGATAAAGCGGGCGGTTCCAACGGTCGTTCGCAGGAAATAGTAGAGCATGTGAAGGTTGGTGCGCCTCGCCAGCTGGCACATGATCGTGGCATTGTAAAAATCACTCATGGCCTTACGGCCGATAATGTGGACCGCATCGCCCACACGGTTGTGGTCCCGCCAGCCCTGTAAGGTTTCCTTCCAGCTGAAATAAACGCTCAAATCATCAAGCTGCACGTTCCAGTCGTCGAAATTCTTTTTGAAGTCGAGATCGAAGCGCGAGACGATGAGCGTGTCGAAATCATCATTGTCGAACACATGCTTGAGACCCTGTTTCAGGGTTTCAATCTGCGTGCTGCCTTCCGCATCGAGCGGAATCATCTCGCAGGGCCCGATGAGTTCCTTCAGTTCTTCGAGCACAGGGCTGTCATAGGTGGCGAGGTAGAGCTTGGTATCCGGGTATTTCAACCGGATCGGCAGCAGGAACTTTTCCATCAGCGACGCGGCATTCTCACGCGCATCCATGGGGAAGCCGAACCGGTCCTTTTCGAGAAAATGGTGGCCGCGCAACAGGATAGCTATTTTCATAGAGGCCTCGATATATCTGACAATTGTTTCATGACGAGCGTGAGAAGGGTTGGTTCACCCGCTCAGTAAAAAAGGAAAGGAGCGCGGTCTTCGGCACGGCACGCCATCATGATTTCACATCCCTCACATCCGTCACGCCATGGATGGCGACACGCAGCGACTGGGCAAGCACGCCATTAAAAAGCGGACACACGAAAAACAGGTCGCGATGGGTCTGCGTTGCGGCATTGTCCAATGCATGCGCGACGGCGCGCAGGAAGATCGAACCGCTTTTGAACACGTAGGTGCCAGCCGACGCTTCGTTTGAGATGACCTTTTTCTCAGCGGCTTCGACCACCACGCCATCGGCGTCTCTGCGCAGGTAGCTGTAGATCGGATTGGAGCTGGTAAAGGTCAGGGCAATGCCGCCATCGCCGGAGTTTTCATTGAAATGGCGCGCTGGATCAAGATCGGTCGTGTAGATGATATCGGCCAGATCCACCATCAAGGGTCTGTTATCGGCGCCCATCTGGAGGGTGGCCCCGGCCAGACTGCTCAGCGCCGCACCGGCGGTGAAACGCGACAGGAAGACGGTGCTGCAACCGGGATACCAGGATTGCAGCTGCTGTTCTGCGAAAGCACGGGTCTCTGCACGGTCATGCAGAACGAATGTGTAATCGCTGGGCGCGGCGAGGGGCGCCCAGGGCCGCCCCATCAATGTTGCCCGCAGAAACGGCTCGGCATCACCAATATCCTTCAGCGCCTTGATCTCTCCGTCCGCAGACACGAAATCCGGTCCGGCCATCGGTACGATGATGTTGAAGCCCCCGCCTGCCATCGACCGTCAGCCAGCCATCGCCATCGGCGCATCCGCCGAGACGGGAGCGCCGGTTTCGGTGAGGAATGCGGTCAGGTCTTCAGGCGTTCCTAGACCCTTCATGGCATCGCTGGCGACTTCATAGACGCCGATCTTCGCACCATTGCGGATCATGTAATTATAGGTCGGGCAGGTATAGAACTCGTTGTTGACGCGCTCATTGGCCGCGATCATGTCAATGGCGGCGCGAACGAAGTCCGAGCCCCGGCGGAAGAGATAGATACCAACGGTCGCCAGATCGGAAATCGGCTTTTTCTCTGCGACCTCGACCACGAGCCCTTTCTCATCGACCCGTGCGAAAGACCATTTCGGGTCCATGGCGACATCACGAAACACCAGAATGGAGCCGTCCAACTTACGGTCTATACAATCCTTCACAAAGGCTGTGCAGTCGAAATCGACCCACTGGTCGGAATTGGCCACAAGCAGCGGCTGGTCGTTGTCGAATGTGCTGCGGGCCAGCAGCAGCGTGCAGGCCGTGCCTTCCGTCAGGCGGTCAACGGTGCGAATGGCCACACCGATTTCATTCAGCCGCCGCACATCTGCATCACAGGACTTGATGTGCTCGGCACGCAGCAGAACCGTGGTGCTGGCATTGGGCGGGCAGACATTGCCGATCACATGCTCCAGCATCATCCGCCCATCAACGTCGATGAAGGGCTTGGGCTTGCGCCAATTCTGCTTGGCAAAACGGCTTCCTTCACCTGCAGCAGGAATGAGGACGTTAATCGGTGCGTCGTCGCCGGGGTGATCGCGCAGGCTCATGGCGAGCTCGGTCGTGGCAAATTCGGCAATCTTTTCCGGGGAATAGAAGCTGTAATATTTGGACGCATCAATCTTCGCATACGCAACATTCACATCCTGAAGAATGATCTGGTTGAGTGCTGCGGAAATGTAATAGAGGCCATCAACCTCGTCGCCGCTTAGGATGGCGCGGCGCGCGGCGTCGAAGAAATCGCCCGCCCGCTGGAAATAGTAGAAGCCGGCAATGGCGATATCTGAAACGACACGCTTTTCTGCCGCCTGCGCAACACGCCCCTGCTCGTCAGGAACGATGTAGCACCAGCGCGGATGGACAGATCGGAAGGTGATGACGCCGGATGCGACATCGTCTTGGCGGAATTTTTCAAGGATATCCATGAGCGGCACATCGATGATCTGATCGCTGTTGCAGATGACCAGCGGCTGCTCCATGTCCAGTTCGTCGCCCGCCAGAAGGGCAGAGCATAGCCCGCCCTTGGTCTCGCCAATGCGCTGAATGACCTTGGTGTGCGGCCCGCCAATGATCTTCAGCGTTTCATCCAGCGAAAAGCGCCGCGCATCGTCGCCAGAGATGATGAAGCAGAAGCGGGCATCCGCTATCGTCGACTTCAACGCCGAGACGACCGTGTCGATCATCGGCTTGCCCGCAATTTCGATCAGCGGCTTTGGAAAGAAATACTCCTGTTCCGGAAAGAACTGGGAGCGGCTGGCGATCGGCATAAGAATCTGCATAGCGAATCCTGACTGATGTTACGCTATCTTGCGCTGATGAGCTTGAGGAGCATCAGCAACGGACTGCGGCGCGGTGTTTGCCGCAGGTGGTGTCTGCGCGCCCTGGGCCAGCAACTGCTTCATCTCGGCAAGCTCGATCTCGCTGATGCGCGCCATGATCCGCTCATAGGTAACATCTGCCGGCGTGCCCACCACAAACACATGCCCACCGCTGGCGCGGGCCGCGCGAATGCCGTGTTCATTGTCTTCGAGAATGAGGCACTCATGCGGCTCGACGCCGAAGCGCTGCATAGCCGAGAGGTACATTTCAGGATCAGGCTTGGCCTTGGCCACGTCTTCATTCGAAATGATCTCGTCAATGAAGGGTGTCAGTGCCGCAAGCTTCATCATCACTTCGATGGAATTGCGGATCGAATTGGAGCAGACGGCGATCTTGCGGCCGCTCTTGTGCAACCGCGACAAGGCCTTCTGATGATGGAAGACCGGCTTGCACCGCAAATGGGTCAGCTCGATCGTGTAATTCTGCTTGAGCGTGTTGATCAGACCGGTCAGGCCGCTCGGCAAACCATGCGCTGCGCTGAGGATCTCCAGCTTGCGGCGTGTGGGCAGACCATCGAAGGTCGACAGATGGGATTCGCGGCTGATCGTATAGCCGAACAGTTCGAGCGCACGGTTCAGCGCCTCGTAGTGCCAATCCTTTGCGTCGATGAGGACGCCATCCATATCGAAGAGAACGGCTTTGATCATGATATTGCACCCTTAAAAAACGACGCCGCCTCATCCGGAAAATCGGTACAAAGCAATATCGACGACATATCCAGCCCGGCCTGATCCTTCAGGGATGCCCAGAAGGCTTCGTGCGGACGCTTGTGAAGTTCCGGAGAGACGATGGCGATCGGCTTGCCAAGAGTCTGCAGCTTGATCGCAGCGTCCACTTGAGGAAAATTGCCGGTGAAATTGTCGAGCCAGATGCCGGAGCAACGATCGGCCAGAGCAGGCTCCGGCTCGTACTCACTGACACGGCTATAGGCGGGCATGTCGGCATTCAGATACCAAAGCGTATCGGGGATAGACATGTCGAAAACGAAATAGGCGCTAACGCCATGGCGAAGCAGCGCAGCCTTGCTCATTGCAGCCAGGCCATCGGATTTGATATTGAGCGCAAGTACACCGGCGCAATGGTTTGCGACGTAGAATTCCAGCAGCCAGTCAAACGGAATGATATCATCAGATGTTTTCGGCGGATCGTGGGAAACGACCAGTTCTCCATCGAGATCGCGGATATCAGTTTCCAGGCCGTAACCGGCCAGAAGTGCGCGTGACAGTGCTTGCCGCGAATTCTTTGGAATATCGCTGTTCCAACTGCCACGGTGCGCAAGGATGTTGCTGGTGGAAAGGTTGCTCATTTTAACGTCCTTGCCACATAGCACCTGCCAAGGAATTGCCACCAGGCATGCTTTGTCGCCGCTTTGATTCGAGTTATTCTAGCGTTATTTAAGGTTGTAGACCTTGCGCCAAGCTTATTGCGGCTGATGACGCCAGTTTAAGACTATTCTTTATTATCAATATTGGTGATGGAGTTGGAGCGCCGAAATATCAAAGGAAATTCAGGGGAGAACTTGCTGCGAACGTCAAATATGCCGTGTGTCGGGCGTAGATGAGCGAGGTGCCTATTCAATAGGACAAGAACGGAGCGATGTGCAGCACAAGGAAGCTTCAAACGTTCCCGGTCATCACTCCAATGGCGATGCGCGTTCAGCATGAGCTGAAAAGGAATTGCAGCGCAATCACGAAAGCAGACCTGGCAATCAAAGCTTCCGCCAAGCCCATGATATCTGACAATTTAAAGAGAAGAGAAATGGCGCACCCGAAGAGATTCGAACTCCTGACCCCCAGATTCGTAGTCTGGTGCTCTATCCAGCTGAGCTACGGGTGCGTGCCGCAGAAACATGTTCCGTTGGCGTGGCGATCCTCTAAAACGTCCTCAGTTTGAATGCAAGCGGTTTTGCTGAGAAATTGTCATTTTTATGTAATGAATTTTCTAAGTTATTGAAATCATTGAAATTATGATATGCATAAATCGAAGGGCAAAAACAGCCGCAAAAGGTGCTGCGGCATTTTCTTATCAGGCGCCGTTGGTGGCGCGCAGATCGGATGCTGCGCGATCAGGGATTTCGATGCGGAATTGCGTGCCGTGGTGCGATTTTTCCACCAGCGCGATGGTTCCCTTGTGGGAGAGCACCAGCTCACGCGCAATAACGAGGCCAAGGCCTGTGCCGCCGGAGCGGGCGGAGCCACGGAAGGCCGAGAACAGGTTCTCCCGTGCCTTCTGCGGCATGCCGGGGCCATTGTCGTCGATGACGATGCTGACGACGTCTCCGTTGCGCTGTGCGGCAATCGTCAGGCGTTTGTCGGGGTAGTCTTCGCCCCGGGCTTGCTGGAGCGCCTGCACGGCGTTGCGACAGAGATTGTAGAGAACACGGAACAGCTGTTCGCTGTCGGCATCGATTCGCAGACCGGGTGGAACGCTGTCCACCAATTCGATGCCGCTGGCGGGATCGACCGCCAGAATATCCCTGACGTCCTGCACCAGCTCCTCAAGATCTATCAGGCGCCGCTTTGGTGCGCCTTCGGTGGCCTGCCCATAGGCCAGAACCTCGCTGGTATAGCCCACGGCGCGGTCTATGGTGCGCAGAAGCTTTGGCGCGAAGCTTCGCACCATCGGGTCATCGACATCGACAAGCCTGTCCGACATCAGCTGCGCCGATGAGAGGATGTTGCGCATATCATGGTTGATCTTGGAAACGGCAAGGCCGAGATCGGCAAGGTTTTTTTGCTGCTTCAGGGTTTTTTGCAGCTGCGCCTGCATATCCGCCAGATGCCGCCCCGCCACTGTCAGCTCATCTGTTCCCTCATCCGGCTTGAACACACGGGAGGGGTCGTCTGGCTGTTCGGAAAAGCTCTGCATGCCAAGCGTCAGTCGACGGATGGGCCGGATGAGAATACGGTTAATGGAGACGAAGATCAGGCTGGCGGTAATCAGCGAGAGCGCCACCGACAGCATCAGCACGTTGCCGGCATAGGCAATCATCGCAGCGCGAAGCTTGTGCTCGCCAATCACGATCTCGATGATCATGTTGCTGTCGCCGATCACGTCGAACACCCGGATGACGCGGTTGCCGCTGGACAGCAGCACCGAAAAGGCATCCCGCACCGCCGTCAGCTGCGACACATCGGAAAGGTCATACTGGTCATCCACGCTGGGCGGCACCTCGGTCGCCGCCAGCAGCGTGTTGGTGCCATCCTTGCGCAGAGCGATCAGCTTGGCGCCTGTGGCCAGCAGTGTGTCGTTCTGGACGCTTCTGGGCAGCTCGGTCTGCAAGCCATCGATCACCACACCGGCGGCGGCAGCGGTGTTCAGGCGGTCACGCAGCCACGAGAGGCGCATATTGGCAACGGAGGGAACGAAGATCAGAACTTCGGCAATCATCACGAAGATGACAGTCAGCAACAGCAGGCGGCCGGACAGGCCTTGCGTCAAGGCAGGCACTTCGCTCTGCGCCTGCGCGTCCAGATGGTCGGTCCTGTTTATGAGGTTCGAAAACACCAGGCCTGTTCCTGTTGTTGCATGGGCCTATGGTTACTTATCGGCGCACGGCCGCAATTCCAAGCGATATTAGGGTTTTCCGCACGATTTACAAACAGATGGCGCGTTTGGAAGGCGGCTGAGAGAAGGAGCCGTTGCAATGATGCTAAAACAGCCCTTCTGGAAAAACAGCCCGCCGATCATCTCGGCAGGCTGTTTCAATTGTCAACCACGCCCGGTAAGGGCGCAGCGCATCTCGCAAGTGGAAACTCAGGCAGTTTTTGCCAGACCTGACAGGGCCTTTACCAGTCCCTGCGTCGAGCTGTCATGATCCGCTGCACTTTCCTTGCCCTCGACCACGGGCAGGAGGCCGGTAGCCAGTTCCTTGCCAAGCTCCACGCCCCACTGGTCAAACGAGTTGATGCGGAACAGCACGCCTTCCACGAAGACGCGGTGCTCATAAAGCGCGATGAGGCGGCCGAGCGCAAATGGCGTCAGCGTATCGTAGACGAAAGTGATGGACGGGCGGTTGCCGGTGAAGACGCGGTGCGGGGCGATGAAGTCGGCGTGGCTGTCATCCATGCCCTTCGATGTCAGCTGTTCCTTCGCTTCCGCCAGCGTGCGACCCTTCATCAGGGCTTCCGATTGGGCAAGGCAATTGGCGATGAGCAACTGATGCTGATGGCGCAGCTTCGGCTCAAAGCCATTGGCGGCAATCATGAATTCCGCTGGAATGACGCTCGTTCCTTGGTGGATGAGCTGGTAGAACGCATGCTGGCCGTTGGTGCCGGGTTCGCCCCAAACAACCGGGCCGGACTGGCCTTCCACCGGCGTGCCATCAATGGTGACGCCCTTGCCGTTCGATTCCATGTCCAGCTGTTGCAGATAGGCCGGGAAGCGCGACAGGCGCTGGTCGTAAGGCAGAATGGCGCGGGTGGAATAATCCAGCACGTTGCGATGGTAAAAACCGATAAGGCCGAGCAGCATCGGCAGGTTCTGCAGCACGGGGGCTGTGCGGAAATGGGTATCCATGGCATGCGCACCATCCAGGAACTTGCCGAAATTCTCCGGTCCGATGGCAATCATCAGCGGCAGGCCAATGGCCGACCAGATGGAGTAACGTCCACCCACCCAATCCCAGAAACCGAAGACGCGCTCGCTGTCGATGCCGAACTTTGCCACCTTGTCGAGCGCTGTGGAGACGGCGCAGAAATGGAATGCGACGGCATCTTCGCCCAGCTTGTCGGCAATGAAGGCGCGGGCTGTTGCCGCATTTGTCATGGTTTCGATGGTGGTGAAGGTCTTGGAAGCGATGATGAACAGCGTCGTCTCAGGGTCAACAAGCTTCAGCGTATCGGCAATATGCGCGCCATCGATGTTGGACACGAAATGCGCGCGCGGGCCATCATGGAAGGGTGCCAGTGCGAGCGTCGCCATGACCGGGCCGAGATCGGAGCCGCCAATACCGATATTGACGATATCGTTGATCTTCTTGCCGGTTGCGCCCTTGAGCACGCCGGTGCGAATGGAATGGGCGAACTTGCCCATGGCGGCCAGAACGCCGTTCACATCAGGCATCACATCCTTGCCGTCAACCAGAACGGGCGTGTTGGAACGGTTGCGCAGCGCGGTGTGCAGCACGGCACGGCCTTCGGTGAAGTTGATCTCCTTGCCGGAGAACATCTCGTCGCGCTTTGTCTCGACGCCGCCTTCAATGGCCAGCTTTTCAAGAAGGGCGACGACCTCGTCGTTCACGGCGCATTTGGAATAGTCCATCAGCAGGTCGTCGAAACGCACGCTGAACCGCTCGAAGCGTTGTGCATCTGCGGCGAAGGCGGCGCGAAGATCGGTCGCACCAGTCTTTTCGACTGTGGATTTCAGGCTTTTGACGATGTCCTGCATGGAATGCTCCTCATGCTCCGGGGAAGGATGAGGAAACTATTCTTTTTCACGAGGCTAAATCAAGGCGCGTTCGACTAAATCGATTGAAATATTATAAAGCGCACCAATCAGTTAGCCAGCTTTCGAAGTTCACGGCGAAGGATCTTGCCCACATTGGTCTTTGGCAGCTCTGCGATGAACTCGATATGCTTGGGCCGTTTGTAGTTGGTGAGGCTAATGGCGCAAAATGCCTTCAGCTCTTCCACGGTCAGCGCAGGGTCTTTCTTGACCACGTAAAGCTTCACCGCCTCGCCGGAATGTTCGTCCGTCACGCCAACAGCGGCGCATTCCTGCACGCCGGGATGGGCTGCTGCAACCTCTTCGATCTCGTTGGGGTAAACGTTGAAGCCCGAGACGAGGATCATATCCTTCTTGCGGTCCACGATCTTGGTGTAGCCACGGTTATCCACAAAGCCCATATCGCCAGACCGGAAGAAACCGTCAGCAGTCATCACCTTGGCGGTCTCATCCGCACGCTGCCAGTAACCGGCCATGACCTGCGGACCACGAATGCAGATCTCACCCACTTCACCAAGCGGCAGGCTTTTGCCGTCATCGTCGCGAATATCGATATCGGTGGAGGGCATGGGAAGGCCGATGGTGCCGCTAAAATCCGATGTGCCGAGCGGGTTGACCGTGGCAACGGGCGAGGTTTCGGACAGGCCGTAGCCTTCGCAAATGTGGGTGCCGGTGACGGATGCCCAGCGTTCGGCAACCGGGCGCTGCACGGCCATGCCGCCGCCCATCACCAGAACCAGCGATGACAGGTCGAGCTTGCGGAAATCCTCATTGTTCAAAAGCGCGTTGAACAGCGTGTTGATGCCGGGGAAGACATGCGGCGTATAGCCGGAAAGCTCCTTGACGAAGCCCGGAATATCGCGCGGATTGGCAATCAGCAGATTGTGGCCGCCAAGCGCAATGCCCATCAGGGAATTCACGGTCAGGGCAAAAATATGATAGAGCGGCAGGGCGCAGACGAAGTTCAGCACCTCTGGCCGGGCCCGGTTGACGAAGGCTGGCTCCATCCACAGCGCAATCTGGCTCTTATTGGCCAGAAGATTGCGATTGGTGAGAACCGCGCCCTTGGATACGCCTGTCGTGCCGCCGGTATATTGCAGAAAGGCGATGTCATCGAGGCCGAGATTGACGGGCTTCAAGTCCATATGGCGCGATTGCGACAGAACCTGCTTGTAGCTGACAGCCTGAGGCAGCGCATAAGCCGGCACCATTTTCTTGACCTTTCGCACCACCAGATTGACGATGTGGCCTTTCAAGCCGAGCAGATCACCCATCGTGGCGACGATGACGTGCTTCACATCGGTCTTGGGCAGGGCTTGCTGCACCACATGGGCGAAGTTTTCCAGCACGAAAAGTGCCTTGGCGCCCGAATCCTTCAACTGGTGCTCAAGCTCGCGCGGCGTGTAGAGCGGATTGACATTGACGACGATCAGACCGGCGCGAAGAATGGCGTAGGTCGCAACCGGGTTCTGGAGAATATTCGGCATCATTACCGCAACGCGGTCGCCCTTTTGCAGGCCCATTTGCTGAAGCCACGCGCCGATGCGCCGGGTTTGATCCTCAAGCTGACGATAGGTCAGCGATTTACCCATGCTGGAAAATGCCTTGCGATCGGCGAAGCGTTCACAGCTTTTGACAAGGAGTTCCGCAAGCGACGTGTAATCGGGCGCTGGAAGCTCAGCCGGCACACCCTGCGGATAGGACGCAAGCCAGGGTCGCGGCAAATTGCCCGTTTCCAGGCGGCTCAAATTCATATCGCTCATATACCCGTCCTCCCATGCTGGCACTTGCAACCTATACTACGCGATCACTCCTGTCTGCTCCTCAGCCTGACAGGCACACCAGCGATTGCAATCGTAGATGAAGCCTCCAAAACCATCCACTCACATCAGCGTAATTAACTCTAACGTAAACGTCAACTATCGGCGCTTGCGATCTCCACCATCGCGCGCCGCGTGATTGGCTTTTGACTTTAATGCTGATTTGCGCAATCAACAAAACCGACTGAAGAACTGGGAAACCGGACATGCCAGAGACTGCCGCGCTACAACTCAGCACCATCGGAAAGCGTTTCAGTGATGTGGACGTGCTCGATGCTATCAACCTGACTGTCATGCCGGGCGAGATCATCTGTCTGGTCGGCCGTTCCGGCTGCGGCAAGTCCACCTTGTTGCGCATCATCGCCGGCGTGGAAACGCCTGACGCTGGCTCAATCATCATGAATGGCGCAGAGATTGCAGGACCTGCAACCTTCATGGAGCCGGAAAAGCGGCGCATCGGTTTCGTCTTTCAGGATTACGCGCTGTTTCCGCATCTGACCGTCGAGCAGAATGTGCTGTTTGGTCTGAAAGGTCAGCCGAAGGCGCAAGCCCGGGCGCGGGCTGCGGATATGATCGAGCATGTGCGCCTGACCGATCTTGCCAAACGCTATCCACACACTCTTTCCGGCGGAGAGCAGCAGCGCGTGGCGCTGGCGCGTGCCTTGGCACCCCGGCCCGAAATCCTGTTGATGGACGAGCCTTTCTCCAATCTGGATCGTGGCCTTCGCGACAGTGTGCGCGACGAGACGCTGAGCCTGCTGAAAGAGCTGAAGACCACGGCCATTCTGGTGACCCATGATCCCGAAGAGGCGCTTTCGGCTGGTGATCGCGTCGTCCTGATGCAGAAGGGCCGGATCGTGCAGGTCGGGACGGGCTATGCGCTGCATGACAATCCCGTCAGCCGTTACGCGGCAGATTTCTTCTGCGCCTTCAACAAGGTCGAAGGCACCGTCAGGAACGGCCATATCGAGACGCCGGTCGGCAATTTTGCCCACAAGGGAGACCTTGGTGAAGGCGCCAAGGCTTTCGCCTATATCCGCCCAAGCGCCATTACGCTGTCTCCGGCGGTTTCCGATGCTGAGATCACAGGGCGCATCACATCCCGTGTGTTTCTGGGCGAGATCGAACAGGTGTCGGTGAGCGTTGAGGGTCTTCGTCACGAATTGCGCGTTCGCAGCATGCGCAGAACTCCTGTGGATGCTGATGCCGTTAAACTTTCCGTTGCCAGTGAGACTGTGCTGACATTTACTTGAGGTTGAAGATGTCTGGATCTCTCGCCGAAATTCGGTCCCGCTTCAACTCAAAGTGAGTAATCCCCCCACAAAATGCGGCTGAGATAACTTGATTTGTATGATCAAGTATGGTGCATGCAGCTCCGACACCATTTCAACGTCACCGAGGGGGATAGACATGATATCGTCGACCGTTACGAAGATCGCGCTTCTCGCAAGCACCATGGCTTTTGCAGCCGGAACAGCGAATGCAGCAGAACTCAACATCTATACAACGCGCGAACCGGCGCTGATCCAGCCGCTTCTGGACGCCTTCACCAAGGAAAGCGGCGTTGCGGTCAACACGGTCTTTCTGAAGGATGGTCTGGCTGAACGGGTCTTGAGCGAAGGCGCAAGCTCACCTGCTGACGTGCTGATGACGGTTGATGCAGGCAATCTGGTCGATCTGGCTGAAAAAGGCGTGACGCAGCCGGTTCAGTCCGACGTGCTGACCAAGGCCATTCCAGCCGAGCTTCGTGATGCCAAGGGCAACTGGTTTGCGCTGTCCATGCGCGCCCGCGTTCTCTATGCCGCCAAGGATGTGGATCTGGCTTCCTTCAATTATGAAGATCTGGCAGACGCCAAGTGGAAGGGCAAGGTTTGCATTCGCGCTGGCCAGCATCCCTACAACACCGCTCTGTTTGCAGATTACATCGCTCACTACGGCGCAGACGCTACCGAAAAGTGGCTTGCCGGTGTGAAGGACAATCTGGCCCGCAAGGCTGGCGGTGGTGACCGTGATGTTGCCAAGGATATTCTCGGCGGCATTTGCGATATCGGTATTGCCAACTCCTATTATGTCGGGCTGATGCGCTCGGGCAAGGGCGGCGAAGAGCAGGTCAAGTGGGGCGAAGCCATCAAGGTCGTTCTGCCAACGTTCAAGAATGGCGGCACGCAGGTTAACGTCTCAGGCGCAGCCATTGCCAAGAATGCGCCGAACAAGGCTGAGGCCGTGAAGCTTCTCGAATATCTGGTTTCCGATGAAGCCCAGAAGATCTATGCCGAAGCCAATTACGAATATCCGGTCAAGCAGGGCGCTGCCCTCGACAAGATCGTGGCATCCTTCGGTGATCTGAAAATTGACAACAAGCCGCTGACCGAAATCGTTTCCCACCGCAAGGAAGCCAGCCAGTTGGTGGACAAGGTCGGCTTCGACAACTAAAGGCTGATGACAATAACGACAAGCAGGGGCTTTGGTCTCTGAAACTTGAGGCGCCCGTTACAAGCGGGCGCCTTGACTGTTTACGAAGCTCCGTATTTTTGCGGTTAAACCCTTAAAGTCAGCATGGTTTTCAGCAGCAGCACGGCCACGGCATCAAGATCTGGACTGCGCAATTCCGCATTCTGGTGGCTGGCGGCTTCCTGTGTGATTGCTGCCCTTGCCTTGGTCCCGGTTCTGGCGCTGCTTTCGGAAGCGATTCAGGGTTCTGATGGATTATGGCCGCATCTGCGTGATACCGTTTTGGCAACGGCGCTGCCGGAAACGCTGATCCTGCTTGTAGGCGTCGGCATCACGGCAGGTGTTCTTGGCACAGCCAGCGCATGGTTGGTCACGGCCCATGATTTTCCCGGACGAAGGCTGCTGGAATGGGCGCTGCTGCTGCCTTTGGCCATGCCGACCTATATCGTGGCCTATGCCTATCTCGACATTCTCCACCCGTTGGGGCCGGTGCAGGGCGTTGTTCGGTGGTTGCTGGGATATTCCAGCCCGCGTGAATTTCGCCTTCCCGATATTCGCTCGATGACGGGCTGCATCGTGCTTCTCGGCTTCGTACTTTACCCCTACGTCTATATTCCCGTCCGGGCGATGTTCCTGACGCAGGCCGGAAATCTGCTGGATGCGGCGCGAATGTTGGGAGCCTCGCAACGGGCGCTGTTCTTTCGGGTTGCGGTGCCGCTGGCGCGTCCGGCCATCGCAGTCGGCATCAGCCTCGCCTTGATGGAGGCGCTGAACGACATCGGTGCATCCGAGTTTCTGGGCGTGAGGACGCTGACCGTTTCCATCTACACCACATGGGCAACACGCTCGGACCTGCCGGGTGCTGCGCAGATTGCGCTCTGCATGCTGCTTCTGGTCGTCGGGCTGATCGCCATGGAACGCTGGGCCCGCAGGCGCCAACGCTATGCCGCTTCAGCACAGAAAAGTACGGTGCTGGCACCCACCCCCCTGCACGGCCTGCGCGGTTGGCTCGCCTTTTGCCTCGGCGGCCTGCCGATCCTGATCGGCTTCGTTGCCCCGGCCATTTATCTTGTCGTGGAAGCATGGAAGCGGTTTCAGTTCAGCGGCCTGTCGTCGCGGTTTGCATCAGAGGCCGTCAACACCATCGTGTTTGCCGGGTCCGCCACTCTAGTGACGGTCGGCGTAGGGCTGGTGGTGGCTTATGCGATGCGGCTTGCGCCGGGGCAGACATCCCGCTGGTCCTTCCGTCTGGCAACTGTCGGCTATGCAGCACCGGGAACCGTTATCGCCATCGGAGTGCTCATCGCGCTTGGTGGTTTCGACCGGTTTGTTGATCAAACCATGCAGCACTGGTTCGGCATATCCACCGGCCTTTTGCTGATCGGCAGCGGATGGGCGCTGATATTTGCCTATACCGCACGCTTTCTCACCATTTCCGGCGGCGGTATCGATGCGGGGCTGAGCCGCATTCCAGCATCCTTCGATCACGCTTCCCGCACGCTGGGCCGCACGTCGACGCAAACATTTTGCGCCATCCATCTGCCTTTATCGAAGGCGGCGATGGCGGCTGCGGCACTGCTCGTGTTTGTGGATTGCGTCAAGGAATTGCCCGCAACGCTTTTGTTGCGGCCGCTCAATTTCGAAACCTTCGCCACGCATCTCTATGGGGAAGCCGCCCGCGGAACCTATGAGGAGGCATCCATTGCCGCACTTGCCATCGTGCTGGTCGGCATTTTACCCGTGATTTTGTTGGCCCGCATCGGGCGGCAAAGAGCCTGAGATACAAAAACCGGGAACGATTTTTCTGCCGCTGGATTTACCATTCGTAACGAATGCAAATCCAAAGGAGGAAACATTATGGTACATCACGAACCCCGCGCCGGTCAGGACCCTTACGTCAAGGACACGCCAAGCTTCATCGCCAGCGATAAGGTCGAAGGCACCAGCGTATACGGCGCCGACAGCAAGAAGATCGGCTCGATCCAGCGGATCATCCTTGAAAAACGCGGCGGTCGCGTCGCCTATGCCATCCTCAGCTTCGGCGGCTTTTTAGGGATCGGTGATGACTACTACCCGCTCCCTTGGGAAAAGCTGCAATACGATGAGGAGCTTGACGGATACCGCATCGACCTGACGAAAGAGCAGATCGAGAATGGTCCTAAATTCGCCAACCGCGATGATGAAAGCTTTCTCGGTCGCGACGACCGCAACGTCTACGACTATTACGGCGTCCCGCCATACTGGATGTGATGAAGACAAAGAAATGGCCCCACTTGGGGCCATTTTCTCGCGATACGATTTTTATGAGCGGGTTGGCTTCAACGTGACCATAAAGCCCTTCAATGCGACGGGCGCATCCTCGCTTCAGAGACCGCTTCTTCAAAGCACCTGCGTGCTTCTTCGAGCGTCTTGCGACCATCCAGTGCTGCGCGACATGCGCTCCTCGCACGGACGAACATCAGCCCGCGTGTATGCGGCCAATTTTCTGTCAAAAGAGCCAGCGCATCACGGGGACCCGCAACGACGTCTTTGCTCGATTTATCGACGCTGATTTCTACTGGTTTAGTCCATACAATCTTGTTCATTGGACGCCTCCCTAACGTCCATGTCAACGACCTCTACGCCGACATGGTTCCCGTCAAAAAGAGTAATTCAAATTTACAGCTTTACAACTATAAATTTATTCTCAGCGAAAGCCGAAGAATGACAGGATTGCAAGCACGATGACAACGAGGCCGACGATATAAATGATCTGGTTCATGGCTTTCTCCGCAGTGTAATATCGAGCCGGGACGGCAAAACCGCTTCCACAGGCTGCGATGCTAAAACATATGACACTCACCGTAACGTGAGTATCTGCGTGAGGTTCCATGCTAGCGCGAATTTCATTGTGCGCGAGGAGATTGCGCTCTCGACATATCCAGCCGAGAGCGCCTGTCGTCTTGCTCAGGGTTTCGCCAGTTTGAACTGGACGACATCGATGCGGTCGGTTCTAAAGCCCGCTGCGCAGTAATGCAGGTAATATCTCCACATACGGCGGAAGCGTTCGTCAAAGCCGAGCGGCTGGACGCGATGCCAGTTTGCAGAGAAGCTGCGGTCCCACAGCATGAGCGTGTGTTCATAGTCCTTGCCGAAGCGCAGCATATCGGGAACAGTAAAGCCCTTGTTTTCGGCTGCCTTGCGGAAGGCCGTCACCGTCGGCAACATGCCACCGGGGAAGATGTAGGTCTGGATGAAATCGGCGTTGCTGCGATATTCATCGAAGCGGTCCTCAGCGATGGTGATAACCTGCACCATGGCTTCTCCGCCCTTTGCCAGTAGGTCTTGCAGACGTTGGAAATAGGTCGGCCAGTTTTCTTCGCCAACGGCCTCGAACATTTCGATGGAGACGATTTTCGAGAACGTGCCCTGGCAGTCGCGGTAGTCCTCAAGGCGGATGTCGGCGCGGTCAGCGAGCCCTGCCTTGGCAAGGCGCTTTCTGGCGAAATCAGCCTGTTCGGTGGAAAGCGTGAGGCCCGTGACGCGGCAGCCGGTCTTGGCAATGGCATATTCTGCAAAGCCGCCCCAGCCACAGCCGACTTCCAGCACGTGGTCATCAGGGCCGATCTTCAACTGCTCGACGATACGGTCATATTTGCCGTTCTGCGCATCTGCCAGGCTCTGGCCTGGTGTTTCGAAAAGCGCCGATGAATAGGTCATCGTCTCATCCAGCCAGGCAGAATAAAAGCTGTTGCCGAGATCGTAGTGGAACGAGATGTTGCGACGGCTGCCCGACTTGGAGTTGCGGCGCAGGCGGTGGCGCAGATAGGCAAAGGCCGAGACCAGACGGGCAGGTTCAGAAACCGACATCCAGTTTGCCTCGTTGGCAATGGCCACTTCGATCAGGGTCGCAATATCTGGCGTGTCCCAATCACCATCCATGTAGGCTTGGGCGAAGCCGAGGCTGCCACCCATGAGCAGGCGGCGAACGACGCGGCCCCTGTTCAGGGAAACGACCGCGTGCGGGCCGGGCTCCTGCCCGGTGCAGACAAATTCAGCTCCGCCCGGAAAAATGACGGTCAGGCGTCCATGGGTGATGGTGTTTAGACGGCGGCAGATCATGCGCTGCCAAAGGGGTGCGTGTTGCATGAGAAAGGGAGTCGTCTCCTGTTCAGCGTGGCTCATCTTTTATTCCTCCCATTTTTGCGCCTGCAATGCCGCCATCCAGAATGACGGAGCTGGCGATGCGACTGCGCGCAGCCTTGTGTCGATAAATTGGATTGCCTTTAACCCAGAGTAAGAGTGCTTCCCAGTGGATCGCACCCATGATTTTCATGGTCATGAGCGGATAGGACAAAAGCGCCCGCAGGAGCGCCTTGTCAGTCAAAGGGCTGCGTTTTCCCGCAAAGGACGCAAACAGCAGCTCGCCTTGCGCATCCTTTTCGTTGATGGCAACCAGCACCTTTTCAGCCGGCGGCTGAATGCGGAAATCATAGGTGCATTCCATCGGAACGAAGGGCGATACGTACATTTCCTTGGCACAGGAGTGGCGGACGACGCCCGGTTCACCGCCTTCGGTCGGAATGACATAGGTGTGGCGTTCGTGGAAGGTGTTGCGCACTTCATAGAGAATGGCGACGAGGCGCTGATCCTCCCGATCGTGGCAGAAATAGACCGTCAACGGATTGAAAACATAGCCAAATATGCGCGGGTAACACAGCATATCCACACGCAGATTATCCTTAGGCACTGTAATGCCAGCATCGGCGAGATGCCGGGCAACCCAGTCTTTCAGGCCACCCGCTTCACCCACACCATGGTCGCCATCGTGGAAGCTGAACACGGCCCGGCGATTATAGCCAAAAAAGCGAAAGGCCTTGTCGAGCAGCGGAAGTTCATCCAGATCGAGCAGCAGCGAGAAAACGCGGTAGCGCATGGAATGGGCATGCGGGCGATGGCGCGTATGCACGACGTGTCCGGCATAGATGGCGGAACGAAAGGTCATTGCGCATGCGCCTTTGCGGGCGACAGGAAAATGCGGCCGGACTCGTTTTCAACCTTCCATGGACGTTTGATACCACCCAGTGCCTCGGCAACGGCAAGGCCGGATTGCAGCCCGTCCTCGTGGAAGCCGCTGCCGAAATGCGCACCGCAGAACCACGTGTTTCGGCGTCCCTGAAGACCCCACAGAAGCTTTTGCGCTTCCATGGCTTTTGCATCAAACAAGGGGTGGGCGTAATCGAAGCTGCGGATCACCTTTGCCGGATCGATGGGGCGGGAGGGGTTGAGTGTCACGAACAGGGGCGTTGCGTCATCAATGCCCTGAAGCTTGTTCATCCAGTAGGTCAGGCAAAGCTCTTCGGTGCCGTTGGCATTTGGCTCGCTCATATAGTTCCAGCTGGACCAGACCCGGCGGCGCTTCGGCATCAAGGTTTCGTCCTGATGCAGGACGGCGAGGTTGCTGGTATAATCGAAGGCGCCCAGAACCGAACGCTCATCGGCGTCCGCGTCACCCAGAAGGGCAAGCGCCTGATCGGCATGGGTTGCGATGACAACATCATCGAAGACCGACACGTTGCCGGATCGATCCACGAGCTTCACGCCACCCGCCTCACGCAGCATGGATGTGATCTGGCTATTGAGAACAATCGTGCCTGAAAACTCCGCCTTAATGCGCGCCACATATTCGCGGCTGCCACCCTTGACGGTGCGCCATTGCGGGCGATCCGAAAGTTGAACAAGCCCGTGGTTGACGAAAAACCGGATGAAGGCGTGCAGAGGATAGGCGCGCATGTCGGCAGCCGTGGTAGACCAGATCGCAGCACCCATCGGCAAAAGATGGTCATCGATGAAGGCTTGAGAATAGCCGTCTCTATCGAGATAATCACCGAGGCTAACACCCCGCAGCGAAGGATCGTCGAGCAGCTTTCCGGCCTGCTTGTAGAAGCGCAGCACATCTCGCACCATGCTCCAGAAGCGCGGGCGGAGGATGTTGGATCGCTGACCGAACAGGCCATTGATGCCAGAGCCGGAGTATTCGAGTTCCCCGCCAGACAGCGAAGCGGCAAACGACATGTCTGAGACGTCGGTCTTGACGCCGAGGTGGTCGAAGAGTGCGACGAGGTTTGGATAGTTGAGCACGTTATAGACGATGAAGCCGGTATCGACGGCAATAGCGGGCTTGCCGGGCAGCTCGACGCTGACCGTGTTGGAGTGACCTCCCAAACGGTCTGCTGCTTCAAACAGCGTCACATCGGCGGATTTATCCAACAGCCATGCCGCGGAAAGGCCGGATATGCCCGAACCGATGACGGCGATACGCCGTCCTTTTTTCCGGTTGCTGTTTGCTGTCTGAAAATCCATATCGTCCGGTTCCACGTTAATCTTGAGATCATTACGACAGTTCTGCGCCGCTGGATTGGTGTCAGCGTATTTTTTTATCGTATGTGATCCGGTTGTCAGCCCCTGGCGTAATCGATTTCATGACATTAAGCGTTTCCTTGATAAGCCCCACGTGCCAAACTATAAGTCGTCCCGCAAGCAAATCGGGCGTGGGTAAACTGCATGGAAGCGGAGTGAAGCCGATCCGCATGAATGATATCGTCACCAACAATATTGAAAGCCAGTGTCCGAGCCTTATCAAAGCTGTCGCCACCGAGCGCAGCGTCGAAGCGTTCGAAGTGCTGTTTCGTTATTACGGACCTCGCGTGCGGATTTACATGTTACGGCAGGTGCGTGACGCGCAGGCCGCTGAGGAACTGATGCAGGAAACCATGATGACGGTCTGGAACAAGGCCGCCCTTTTCGACCCGACGCGGGGCAATGTATCCGCCTGGATTTTCAGAATAGCCAGAAACCTGAGAATTGATGCGCACCGCAAGGACAAGCGCCCTGAATTCGACATTAACGACCCGGCTTTCGTCAAAGAAGACGCGCCTGCCGCCGACACCCAGCTGGAAGAGGTTCAGGATGCGCAGCGCCTGCACCGCGCGCTGGCGCAACTGCCGAAAGAGCAGCTGGATCTTCTCAAACGCTCCTTTTTTGACGAGGCATCCCACAGCACTATCGCCGAACAGCTCGGCCTGCCGATCGGAACGGTCAAATCGCGCATCCGGCTGGCCTTTGCCAAACTGCGCGCAGCTCTGGAGACCCGCACATGAGTGTACGGCATCAAGTGAGCGACGAATTGCTGATGGATTACGCATCGGGAAGTCTGGGTGAAAGCTGGAGCCTTGCGGTTTCCACCCATCTGGCCCTGTGCCCCGAGAGCCGCCAAAGGCTCGAAGCCATGGAAATGACCGGCGGCGCATTGCTGACGGCGATTGATCCGGCAGAGCGCAATGTCGATTCCGATTGGGAAAAGATACGCGGGCTGTTGAGCGCAAATGTGACGCCGCCCCCCACCAAAGCCGTGGCACCCAAGGTCGATGACGCCATCCTGCCGGAACCCCTGCGGTCTTACGCAGGCGGTGATGTGGACAAGCTGAAATGGAAACAGCTTGGACCCGGTGCCTATCATTTCCCCATCCGCACGCGCGATGGCGATGCCATTGTGCGGCTGTTGCGGATACCCGCCGGAAAGCCGGTGCCGGAACATACCCATGGCGGACGGGAGCTGACGGTTGTGCTCTCCGGTTACTTCAAGGATGGCAACGACGTATTCCGTCGCGGTGATTTTGAAGAAGCAGATGAGGATCTGATGCATCAACCTGTGGCGGGTGAGGGCGAAGACTGCATCTGTCTTGCCGTAACCGATGCGCCGCTGAAATTCAAAAGCTGGGTGGTTCGGCTGTTGCAGCCGGTTCTGGGTATTTAAGGGGGGCGGATGATGGACTATCTCATCGCTTATATCGGCACGGCTATCGTCTTCTTCGGCTTTGATTTTCTGTGGCTGTCGAAGCTGGCAATCGGCTTTTACCGACGCGAAATCGGCTCACTGATGCTGGCAAAACCCAATTTCGCCGCCGCCGGAATTTTCTATCTCTTCTATATCGCGGGTATCGTCTATTTCGCTGTTATGCCAGCTGTCGAGAGCGGAGAGTGGCAGTCCGCACTTGTCTCGGGCGCCATTCTTGGCTTCATCGGCTACGGCACGTATGACATGACCAATCTGTCGACGCTAAAAGGCTGGTCCTGGAAAATGTGTGTTGTCGATATCATCTGGGGCACGGTTTTGACCGGCGCTGCAGCGGTCGGCGGCTATGCGCTGGTTCAGGCCGTAGCATAAGCGTCTAAGGTCAGGTCACGCCACTTTTGGTGAAAGGTTTCCAATCCCGAGAGTGGCGCCACCCTGTGATATGACTGGCGAGGCGCATGCCGCGTCGCCAGCAGCGCGGCTCCAAGAGCGGTGCCCGATGGGCTGTTGCCATCACTGACCAGAAGTTCGGCCCCGGTGATCGCCGCCAATGCCGCAGTATAATGCACGTTCCCGGCAAATGGACCCTCAACGATGATCGTATCGGATGGCCCGATCAGCGAGAGGCAACTTGCCGTCATCATCGCAGCATAGAGCGACGCCGCAACGAAGCGTTCGGCATCGCTGCGCGGCTCGTTGTGCCAGCGCCCCTTCATGCCGGGGAAGGGGCCGGAGCCTTCGACGGCATTGGGGCGATAAAACACGTCGTCCTTGAGGACCGTGTCGAGCGCGGCCTGAAGCTCTGAGGGTTCAAGGGCGGAAATGCCCGCCGTCAACATCTCGAATTCGCGCCCGCCCATGAAGCGGGCCGAGGGCACGGGCTTTCCGAAGGCATCGACATTAACAAGCGTATCGCGTGCCGGATCCAGCGTTTCCAGCGGCGCACCAACGCCGAAGCAGATCACCCATGTGCCTGTGGACACCACCGAAAATGGCCCTTTGCGCGCGATCAGATGCGGCAAAAGCGATGCGTTGCTGTCATGCAGACCGCAATAGACTTGTATGTCTGCATCAATGCCGATTTCACCGACAATCTGGGGCAGCACGGGACCAAGAGTATCGAAAGCGGAGCGCACAGGTGCCAGCAATCCGGCGATTCCAAGCTTTTCCGGCAGGCTGGAAAGCGCGGCTTTGCCGGGCTGCCAGAGGTCGGTGTGACAGCCAAGCGACGTCGCCTCGTTGGCCTTGATGCCGGTGAGGCGATAGGCCCAATATTGCGGGTAGGTGATGATATCGGTGACGGTTTCGAACACATCCGCAAAGGCGGTCTTCTGATAATGCAGTTGCGCCCCGGCATTCAAGCCGATGGGAAGGGCAGGCGAAAAGGTTTCCTCAAAGGGTGGCCGCAGCGCGGCGTAGGCCGTCTGGATATCCTCAGGATAAGCGTTCTCATAATCCAGAACCGGCAAGGCAAGGTCACCGCGCGCGCTTAAAAGTGCCATGGATGCGCCATGGGTGGTGATGGAAATGGCCTGATAACCGGGCGTCTCGCGAAATGCTGACAGACCATCAAGGATGAAGCCCCACAATGCGTCGATATCGTAATGCGGATAGGGCGGGGCGCTCAAGACCCGGTTGGCGATGCGGCGGGATGCGATTTCCTCACCGGTCTCTCCATCCACCACGATCAGCTTGGCGTGGGTCTTACCGATATCGATGACGGCGACATTGCGGATTGCAGCACTCATGGCAGGTGAAACAGCGTGACGAGATCGCGGGTAACAGGGGAATTGTCCTGATTGCTCTCCATGATATCGGCCATATGCGCCCACCATTTTTTCATGACGGGATGGTCCGGCAGCGCAGCCATGCCGTGGTTCTTCGGGCGGGTCAGGACGCCGAACAGAATGTTGGTTTCAGGGTCGAGGTGAATGGAATAATCGCTGACGCCCGCCTCGTGCAGAAGTGTGACCAGCTCCGGCCAGATCTCGTCATGGCGTTTGCGATACTCGGCCTCCATGCCGGGAAAGAGCGTCATCTTGAAAGCTTGTTTTTCAAACTCTGGCATGGTCTACCTCATGGCCCGCAGGCGGCGCACGACGATGGGAATGGCGATGGTGATGATGAGGAGCAGGCCGACGAAGATGGACATGACGATGCCCGGAACGTTCAACAGGCCAAGCCCGAAAGTGACGAGGCCCATGACGAAGGCCGCAATGACCACGCCGCCAATGGTGCCGGAACCGCCCAGAATGGAAACGCCGCCGAGAACCACCATCGTCACCACCTCCAGTTCCCACCCTTGCGCGATAGAAGGGCGGGTGGAGCCGAGACGCGAGGTGAGGCAAACGGCGGCAATGCCGCTCATGAGGCCCGTCAGCAGGAACAGGATGAATTTCACCCGCTCCACCGGAATGCCGGAAAAGCGCGCCGCAAAAGGGTTGGTGCCAATAACGAAGACCTGACGGCCAAAATTGGTGGCATGCAGCAGAATGGCAAAGACGGCGGCCATGACCACGAACAGCACGAATTCGAAGGAGATGACCCAGAAGACGTAACCCTGGCCGAAGAAGGCGAAGCTTTCAGGATATTTTCCGAAGGCCTGATCGCCCAGCACCAGATAGGAAATGCCACGAAACAGGCTCATCGTGCCGATGGTGACGACGATGGACGGTAGCCGCAAACCCGCCACCAGAAAACCGTTGAACGCACCGCAGGCAAGGCCGGTGCCGATACCTAGCGCCACGAGGCCGGGTGTGCCGACACCCATCTGCACCGCATAACCCATGACGGTGGAGGCGAGCGCGATGATGGCGGCGACCGAAAGATCTATTTCACCGGCGATGATCAAAAGCGCCATGGCAAAGGCGATCAGCGCCTTTTCGGTAAAGTTGAAGGTGGCGTCGGACAGGTTATAGGCATCAAGAAAGTAAGGCGATGCGAAGGAATTGACGATGAAGATCAGGATCGCCACACCCAACAGCAGCACTTCCCAACTGGCCATGATGCGCTTGAACGGCGTGCCGAGCTTGTCGGGAATGACGCGCGGCGTTTGTGTCTCCGGTGCGGTCATGCTCATGCCTTGGCCTCCTTCACGGTATCGCTTGCCGCCCTGTCACGCAGAATGATGCGGCCCTTCTTGGCTTCGGCGCGGGCGTTGAACACCACGGCCAGCACGATGACGACGCCCGAAATCGCCATCTGCGCAAAGGGCGAGATGCCGATGACGGGCAGCGCATTTTTGATGACGCCCAGGAACAACGCCCCCAGCACCGCACCGGCAACCGAGCCGATGCCACCGGCAATCGATATGCCGCCGATAACGTTCGCGGCAACGCTATCCAGTTCAAAGCCGGATGCGATATCCACATAGGCCACGGCGTAACGTGAGACCCAGAGATAGCTTGCAAGCCCCGCCAGCGCGCCCGAGAGAACGAAGGCCAGAAAGCGCGTATAGCCAACATCAATACCCGCATAAACAGCCGCACCGGGATTGCCGCCGGATGCATAGGCAGAGCGCCCGAAGGATGTGCGTGTCAGAACCAGCCAGGCGCCCGCGATGATGAGAACAGCGACCCAGGAAAGCACCGGCATGCCGAGAACGGGTGTGCGGGGAACATTGAGAAAGGTGGGTGACATCTGGTGCGCATTGATCCACGCACCGCCTGAGAGAACAAAGGCCATGCCGCGATAGATGGTGAGCGTTCCCAACGTGACAACGATGGAGGGCAGGCCCAGCCACCAGACAAGAATGCCGTTGATCGACCCTAAGAACGCGCCGATGAAAACCGCCATGGCAATGAGGAAGGGTAGGGGTATCGAGGGAAAGGCAGCATTGGTCATGGCTACGGCCATGCCGGTAAAGGCAAGGTTGGCGGCGACGGAGAGATCAATGGATTTCGTCAGGATCACCGCCATCTGACCGAGCGCCAGAATGATGAGGATGGATGTGTCATTGAAGATATTGACGAGATTTCCGGGCCGCTCAAACCCCGGAGAGCGCATGGAAAAGCCTGCGATCAGGGCGATGATGATGCCTGCCAGCAGCCATTCACGGTTTTTAAGAAGTCTTTTCATGGCGTTGGTCCTCTCACGCGTTTCCTGTGGCGGCACGCACAAGCTTTTCGGCTGAAAAATCCGCTCGTTCGAACATGCCCGCCATCAGGCCCTCGCGCATGACGATGGCGCGGTCCGACATGCCCAGAATTTCCGGCAGCTCGGATGAAATCATGATGATCGAGAGGCCCTCGGCAGCCAGCTCGCTGATGAAGCCGTGGACGGCGGCCTTGGAGCCGATATCGATGCCCTTGGTCGGCTCATCCAGAATGATGACCTTGGGCTGGGTGGCCAGCCACTTGCCGATGACAACCTTCTGCTGGTTGCCGCCCGAAAGTGTGCCAACGGGAACGGAGAGAGCGGCAGCGCGCAGATCCAGACGCGAGGCATATTTGCGGGCCAGCGCAAACTCGTTGGCAGCGGCCAGAAACCCCTTGCGCGATGTGCGCGCCAGCGATGGCAGCGACATGTTTTGATAGATCGGCAGATCAAGCGCGAGCCCGTGCCGTCCGCGCTCTTCCGGCACATAGACGATGCCAGCGCGGATCGCATCTTGCGGGCTGCGGATGGAAATCTGCTGACCATCAAGCGTCAGGGTGCCGGATGCGGGTCTGGTGATGCCGAACAGCGACTGGCACAGTTCCGAACGCCCCGCGCCAATCAGCCCGTAAAGCCCCAAAATTTCGCCCTTGCGCAGGTCGAAGGAAATGTCGCGGAATTCGGTCTCGTGGCAGTAGCGTTGTACAGAAAGCGTGGTGGACCCGATATTGACCGCCTGCTTGGGAAAGGCATCCTTCACATCACGGCCCACCATGAGCCGCACGATCTCGTCCTGCGGCGTTGCCTTCAGATCGCCCGAACCGACCATTTTCCCATCGCGGAAAACGGCATAGCTTTCGGCGATTTCGTAGACCTCATCGAATTTGTGGCTGATAAACAGGATCGCCTTGCCCTGACGTTTCAGGTTCTCAACAATGCGGAAGAGGTCGTCGATCTCCTTGCGCGAAAGGGCAGCCGTCGGCTCGTCCATGATGACAATGCGGGCCTCAACAGACAGCGCCCGCGCAATCGCCACCAGATGGCGCTGCGCGATGGACAGGTCTTTCAGCCGGATGGTCGGATCGATCTTGCTTTCCAGCCGCTCCAGAAGAGCGCGGGATTTGTCGTTGATGGTTTTCCAGTCGATTAGCCCGAAGCGCCCCTTTGGCGCGTGGCCGAGGAATATGTTCTCACCAACGGAAAGCTCGTCAAACAGCACGGTTTCCTGATGGATGGCGGTCACACCGGCATCAATGGCGTCCTGCGCGCTTTGAAACGTCACCGGCTGACCATCCAGCAGGATTTCACCCTCATTGGGGCGGTAAATGCCGGTGAGGATTTTGACGAGTGTCGATTTGCCCGCGCCGTTCTCACCGATCAGAGCCGTGACCTTGCCGGGGAAGAGCCGGATATTGACGCCATCAAGTGCTTTGACACCGGGGAATATCTGGCTGATACCCCGCATTTCAAGAATGGGCGTCTGGATGCCAGTCGCAGCCGTTTCCGCGTGTGTGGTTTCAGCCATTGTTTTGATTGCCATCGTCATTCTGGTATCCGGACATGCGCTGGGGGCAGGGGCAAGCAGCGTATTCAACGTCATCCTCGGGCTTGTCCCGAGGATCTGCGACGGATCGATTTCCGCAACGTGGTTAGATCCTCGGGACAAGCCCTGATATGACGTGGAGTATGGGGTTAGGAAGGTTGCCCCGCTGACATGGCCAGCGAGGCACGCATCACATCAGAAAATCTTCGAGAACTGATCGATATTGGACGAGTTGTAGACAAACGGATCAGCCATGGCGGCTTCGTTGTTTTCGCCAACCTTGATCTTGCCCATGCGACCGGCTTCGATTTCTGAGCCCGCCTTGCCGTCTGCTTCACCCTTGACGAGGCGATAGGCGATCTGGGCTGCGGAATAGCCGAGGTCGATCGGGTTCCAGATAGCGAATTCCTTTGTCGCGCCGGACTTGATGGCGCCAGCCATTTCCGATGGAAGGCCAAGGCCTGTGACGAAGACCTTCCCGATCTTGCCCGCATCTTTCACCGCTTGCGATGCGGCCAGCACGCCAACGGTTGTTGGGGCCACGATGACCTTCACATTGGGCTGCGAGGTGAGGAGTCCCTGGGCTTCGCGGTAGCTCTTGTCGGCAAGATCGTCACCATAAACTGTCGTGACGAGGTTGAGGCCGGGGAAGTCCTTCAGCTGCTTTTTCATCTCGTCGATCCAGATGTTCTGGTTCGTGGATGTGGTGGTGGCAGAGAGGATTGCGAAATCGCCCTTGCCGCCATCCAGATGGGCTGCTGCAAGCTGCAGGCACATCTTGCCAATCAGCGCGTTGGAGGATGGGTTGAGCTGGAGAATGCGGCCTGCCGGTGCAACACCGCTATCCCAGGAGATAACCTTGATGCCGCGCTGGGCTGCCTTTTTGAGCGCTGGCACAACCGCATCCGGATCGTTGGCGGAAATGGCGATTGCATCCACCCCCTGCGCGATCAGCGAGTTGATGACCTCGATCTGGCCTTCGGCTGTGGTCGTGGTCGGGCCGGTATAGATGATCTCGACGCCACCCAGTTCCTTAGCCGCTTCCTGCGCGCCCTTGTTGGCGGCTTCAAAGAAGCCATTGCCGAGCGACTTCACGACAAGCGCGATCTTGATATCTTTCGCCTGCGCCATGCCGCCAAAACCGGCGACGCCGATGGCGACACTGAGTGCCAGGGCCTGGCTTAATCTTCTACGTGATAGTTTCATGTTGGTTCTCCTCCCGATTGAACATCATTCTCCGCAGCGGTGCTCCTCAAGCAACCGAAGCGGAATCCTCCTCGTCTGGCGGTCGCGTCTGCGCCGCCGCTGCCGGTCCGGCCACGATCAACGTCACGCCCGCCGCTTCCACCATCCGCGCTGCCTCGTCGGTAATGCCCTCATCGGTAATGATGGTGGACACGTTTTCCAGGGGGCAGAGAATAAGGCTTGAGCGTTTGCGGAATTTGGACGAGTCGATCATCACGATCAGCTCTTCTGCCTGCCGCATCAATTTCTGTTCGCTCTGAATGACGAGCGCATCCGACTCCATGATGCCGAGCGCGCCGACACCCTGCGCCCCGATGAAAATCCGTCGCGCATAAAAATTGCGGATCGCATCATTCTCGAACGGCGACAGGATCAGGCTCTGGTCGCGGTAGATCGCGCCGCCGGGAACGCTGACATTGCACTTGGAATGCTTGACCAGATGCTCGGCAATGGCGAAGGAGTTGGTCATGACCTGCAAACGGCGCGCCGACATGTAATGCACCATTTGGAAGGTCGTGGTGCCACCATTGATGATGATGGCGTCGCCTTCCTCACAGAGGTCCACCGCCTTGCGCGCAATTGATCGCTTCTTGTCGATATTGACCGATTCCGATACGCGAAACGGCCGTGCCGCGAGATTGCCGAGCTGTGGCGGATGTACCGCTTCAGCCCCGCCGCGCACCCGCCGCAACTTTCCCTGAACGTGCAGAGACGCAATATCGCGCCGGATCGTCGCTTCGGAAGCGTCCGTCAATTCGGCAATATCCTGCACCGTCACAACAGGCTTTTCCTGTATGGCGCTCAAGATGATGCGATGGCGTTCGCTTTCGTGCATGGGGTCCTCCTTATGGTCAGTTATTCGTAAAGATCTGACGTTGTCAATCAAGTTCGATCAAAATAAACAATTGTGCGATGCAGCATGAAAATATATGATCGTTTGTGATTGACATTGTCGTTTTGAATGCGCGATACCTGCCTGCATTGGGAGGCGGGCCGGTGTTCAAGGTCTGCGATAAACGACATGGGAGGATATTGCGATGGGCCAGACGGGTCTTCTCGAAAACCGCTGGGATGATGCCTATGCGGCAACACTCGATGAGCCGGGCAAGCTGCTCTATCGTTCCAATCTTTTGGGCGCAGACAAGCGCATCACCAATTACGGCGGCGGCAACACCTCCGCAAAAGTGCTGGAAATTGATCCGCTGACGGGCGAAAAGGTCCGCGTCATGTGGGTCAAGGGTTCGGGCGGAGATGTCGGCACCATTAAGCTTGATGGCTTTGCCACGCTTTACCTCGACAAGCTGGAAGCGCTGAAAACCATCTATAAGGGTGTGGAAGACGAAGACCGCATGGTCGGTTTCCTGCCCCATTGCACCTTCAATCTCAACCCGCGCGCCGCTTCCATCGATACGCCCCTGCATGGTTTCGTGCCGTTTGCCCATGTCGATCACATGCACCCGGATGCAATCATCGCCATTGCCGCCTCAAAGAATTCGAAAGAGCTGACGCAACAGATTTTTGGGTCCGATATTGGCTGGCTGCCATGGCGCCGCCCCGGCTTCCAGCTGGGTCTCGACCTCGAAGCCTTCGTCAAGTCAAACCCCACTGCCAAGGGCGTGGTGCTGGAAAGCCACGGCCTGTTTACCTGGGACAATGACGCCAAGACCTGCTACGAGCTGACGCTTGAGATCATCAACAAGGCCATCACATGGTTTGCGGCTGAAACGGAAGGCAAGACCATTTTCGGCGGTGCGGTTGCCAAAAGCCTTCCTTCAGACGAACGCCGGGCCATCGCTGCCCGCCTGATGCCGGAAATTCGTGGCCGTATTGGTCGTGATGAGCGCAAGCTTGGCCATTTCGATGATCAGGATGCCGTGCTGGAATTCGTCAATTCCAAGGATTTGAAAAGCCTCGGCGCGCTCGGCACATCCTGCCCCGACCATTTCCTGCGCACCAAAATCCGCCCGCTGATCCTCGATCTCGATACGGCAAATCCCGACGTGGATGCGCTGCTTGCCGGTCTTGATCAGGCGCTTGCCGATTACCGCGCCGATTACGTCAGATATTACGAAGCCTGCAAGCACGACAACTCGCCTAAAATTCGTGACCCAAATCCGGTGATCTTCCTCATTCCCGGCGTCGGTCTGATGTCCTTTGCCAAGGATAAGGCGACGGCGCGCATTGCCGGTGAGTTTTACGTCAACGCCATCAATGTGATGCGCGGGGCTTCTACAGTGTCCGAGTATCAGGGCCTGCCGGAGCAGGAAGCCTTCGATATCGAATACTGGCTTTTGGAAGAGGCAAAGCTTCAGCGTATGCCAAAGCCAAAAAGCTTGGCGGGCCGCGTCGCCTTAATCACCGGCGGCGCCGGTGGCATCGGGCGCGCAACGGCGGAACGTCTGGCGAATGAAGGTGCCTGCGTGGTGCTGGCCGATATTGACGAAGGCGCTTTGGACGCCACCAAGGGCGATTTCGAAAAGCGGTTCAGTTCTGACGCTGTTCGCATCGTCAAGCTTGATGTGACCAAGGAAGACGCGGTGTTGTCAGCCTTTGTTGAAGCCAGCGTGGAATTCGGTGGCGTCGATATTCTCGTCTCCAATGCCGGCATTGCCTCGTCTGCGCCTGTCGAAGATACCACGCTTGCCATGTGGAACAAGAATATCGACATTCTGGCAACCGGCTATTTCCTCGTCTCGCGCGAAGCCTTCCGGCTGTTCCGCCGTCAAAAGCTCGGCGGCAACGTGGTTTTCGTCGCATCCAAGAACGGTCTGGCCTCTTCGCCCAACGCCTCTGCCTATTGCACGGCAAAGGCTGCTGAAATCCACCTTGCGCGCTGCCTGGCGCTCGAAGGAGCAGATGCGGGCATCCGCGTCAACACGGTCAATCCTGACGCGGTTCTGCGCGGTTCGAAAATCTGGAATGGGGAGTGGCGGGAGCAGCGGGCTGCTTCCTCGAAGATCGAAGTGACCGATCTCGAGGAGCATTATCGCAATCGCTCCATGCTGAAGCTGAATGTTTTCCCGGAGGATATAGCGGAAGCCATCTACTTCCTGACATCAGATGCTTCGGCCAAATCGACCGGCAACATCATCAATGTCGATGCGGGCAATGCGCAAAGTTTCACCCGCTAAGTGCGGGTGAAAATAGGCTTACTTGCGCAGGATAACCCAGATGGCGTGAATGATGCCTGGGATGTAACCGCAGAGCGTTAGCAGGATGTTGAGCCAGAAATGCAGGCCAAGGCCAACCTGAAGAAACACGCCGACCGGCGGCAGGAAGATGGCAAGAATAATACGAATTACGTCCACGATTGAATATCCCGTCTGTTTGTTGCTGCCCACATAACGTGGGAAACGCCGGATTGGTTTCAAATGGGGGCGCGGACCGGGAGGAAGACATGGTTGAAATGAAGATTGCCGCAGATATTGTCGAGCGCGAGAACGAAAAACGCCAGGCGGCCCACGGATCTGACTTCGAAGCGCTGGGCGAGCATCTGGCGCGGCGCAATATCGATATCGAGGCCATTACGGAGCAGGTGTCGAAATTCTTCGTGGCCGTTCCATCCTGGGGTGTGGGCACCGGCGGTACGCGCTTTGCCCGTTTTCCCGGTAAGGGTGAGCCGCGCGGCATTTTCGACAAGCTGGATGATTGCGCCGTCATCAACCAACTGACCACAGCAACGCCCAATGTCTCCCTGCATATTCCCTGGGACAAACAGGACCCGAAAACCCTAAAAGCCCATGCCGACGCTCTGGGTCTCGGCTTCGATGCGATGAATTCCAATACGTTTTCGGATGCGCCGGACCAGCCGCATTCGTACAAATACGGCTCTCTCAGCCACGCCGATGCTGCAACGCGGGCGCAAGCCGTGGAGCACAACATCGAATGTATCGAAATCGGCAACGCCCTCGGCTCCAAGGCGCTGACGGTGTGGGTGGGCGATGGCTCCAACTTCCCCGGCCAGACCAATTTCACAAAAAGCTTCGAGCGGTACCTCTCCGCCATGGCCGATATCTACAAGGCTTTGCCGGATGATTGGCGCATCTTTTCCGAACACAAGATGTATGAGCCCGCCTTCTATTCGACGGTGGTGCAGGATTGGGGCACCAACTATCTGATTGCCAACACGCTGGGCGACAAGGCATTTTGCCTCGTAGATCTCGGCCACCATGCGCCCAACACCAACATCGAAATGATCGTCGCCCGCCTCATTCAGTTCGGCAAGCTCGGCGGCTTCCATTTCAATGACAGCAAATATGGCGATGATGATCTGGATGCAGGCTCCATCGATCCCTACCGCCTGTTCCTCGTCTTCAACGAGTTGGTCGATGCAGACCACCGCGGCGTCAAAGGCTTCCACCCGGCCCACATGATCGACCAGTCGCACAATGTGACGGACCCGATTGAAAGCCTCATCTCCAGCGCCAACGAAATCCGCCGCGCCTATGCGCAGGCGCTTCTGGTGGACCGTGTCGCTCTGGATGGATATCAGCAGGATAATGACGCGCTGATGGCATCCGACACGCTGAAACGCGCCTATCGCACCGATGTCGAGGCTATTTTGGCTGAAGCGCGCAGACGTGCAGGCGGCGCAATCGACCCCGTTGCCACCTACCGCGCCAGCGGCTATCGCGCCAAGGTCGCAACTGAGCGCCCAGAGACCAAAGGCGGCAGCGGCGGCATTATCTGATAGCGCTCGTGCTTGGGCCAAAGGTTAACAGATGAAGGTGGGCTGGTTCCCGCCTTCATGCATTTGTAACCAAATATATCCAACTTTAAAGAAATGTGTCCCACGCCCAACCATCTCCACAATCACGCTTATGTTAGCGAAGCATGAAGAAGCCAATAGACAGATCCGGCCTGATATTCGTAGCCCTGCTGTGCGCCCTCGTCTGCATCGTGCTCAGCATAGCCTTCCTCAACGGCGACAGGCAACTCTCACCACAAAGTCAGGACGGGACTTTGATCCCGAGGACGACGGTGCAGCCACAACCTTAGTGTGTGGTATTTGTGGCTGAGCCTTCAATATCTGCCGCGCCCCCTACACTTATATTGTCACGACAATTAGCTCCTGATATTTGAAGAAAATCTTTCGCTTCAGATGGTTGGGTGAACTATGCAATTGACGTGTCGTGTCATTATTTCACTGCTCTTAATCCTGTGCACAAGCTCGGCCTTTGCTGAAGATAGCTACAGGAAAGAAAATGTCAGCCGAACCGTTCTTAGCGGCGTTAGAACAAAGCTGGGCCAGAACTATCACATCAATAATGATTGCACCCTGGCGGATATTCCGCCACTCCCTGTTATTAAATCCCCATCTCACGGCAAAATAGAGATCGTCAAAGAGCATGTTTTCCCTGCGTCCAAAGGACAGCTCGAAAAGTGTAACTCCGGTAAAGTCATGGGTGTCGTCGCTTATTACACGTCAAAGCCGGGTTATTCAGGTCCAGACACGCTTGTTTTACGGACTCCGTACGGAGACGGGAAAATAAGAGAAATGGCAATCAAAATCATGGTGTTGAAGTAACAAGCGTCAAGCCAAATATGTGAGCGTCGGCGTGCAAAAGAGCCATTTTAGTAAATGGTGCCGCTTGCAGGACTCGAACCTGCGACCCCATCATTACGAATGATGTGCTCTACCACCTGAGCTAAAGCGGCGTACCGGCTGCCGAGATTTGTCGGCGCGTTGATATGGCGGGCTGATACAGGCATTGCGGATGGATTTCAAGTCTTGAATGGGGCTTGCGATAAAAATCCATCGGCGCCGATTCCGTTCTTTCTGATCTACCCGCAAATCCGCGCCTTCGCTGCTGCGTATTCTCCGGCCAGACGATCGACAAGGGCTGAGACGGGTTCGATGGCCTTGACGGCACCCACGCCCTGGCCTGCGCCCCAGATATCTTTCCATGCCTTTGCGCCGCTGGTTGCGGCTCCAAAATCCATCTTTGAAGGGTCTGCCACGGGCAGATTGTCAGGGTCCATGCCTGCGGCAATGATGGAGGCTTTCATGTAGTTGCCGTGAATGCCGGTGAAGTAGTTGGAATAGACGATGTCGTTGGCATAGGCATCGACGATGGCCTGCTTATACGCCTCGCTTGCCCGCGCTTCCGTCGTGGCGATGAAGGGGGAGCCGATATAGGCCATGTCAGCGCCCATGGCCTGTACCGCCAGAATTGCGCCGCCATTGGCGATGGCGCCCGCCAAAAGCAGGGGGCCGTCAAACCATTCGCGGATTTCCTGCACCAAAGCAAAGGGCGAAAGCGTGCCCGCATGGCCACCAGCGCCTGTGGCCACGGCGATCAGTCCGTCTGCACCCTTGCGGATGGCGGAGTTTGCGTGGCGGTTGTTGATGACATCATGCAGCACGATGCCGCCATAGGAATGGATCGCGGCATTGACTTCCGGCACGGCACCGAGCGACGAGATGACAACAGGCACCTTGTATTTCACGCAAAGGCCCAGATCATGCTCCAGCCGCTTGTTCGACATATGAACGATCTGGTTGACAGCAAAGGGCGCCGCCGGTTTCTCCGGGTTGGCTGCATTATAGGCGGCAAGATCTTCCGTCATCATGGCAAGCCATTCGTCCAACTGGCTTTCAGGGCGGGCATTCAGCGCCGGAAACGAGCCAACAACACCCGACTTGCACTGCGCCAGCGTCAATTCCGGGTGGGAAATGATGAACAGCGGCGACGCAATGACCGGCAGTCGAAGATTGTCCTTGAGTATAGACGGCAGCATGTTTCCTCCCCATGAATGACGTTTACGCGCACGTAAGATGTAGCGAAGCGGGACGGCATTGAAAAGCGAAAAAAGCGGCTGGCTTTGGCTGGGTGGCAAGGGCGGTAAGGTCGCTGCATCTCCCTTGGATGAAGGAATGGATCGTAAAGCTTAGATTAAGCTGAAAATGGGCAGCGAGTAGCAGGAGCATGCCCGTAAACCGTAAAAAGGTCATCGCGTTCAACAAAAGGAATACGAAGCCGTTTGAGCAATGAGCGTAGTAGATCCGAGCAGTCTTCAACAATCGGCGCAACGAGGCGTCCCACATGGCGCTTGTATCTGGGGACTATCTTGATCCACTCAACGTGGACTCCTAGTTCGCCCTCTGGCGTTCTACCCCAGTCTGTGGTCGCAGAATCGATTATAGAAGGGCTTGGCTCGCCCTCGTTGAGCAATTTGACTTGATAGGCCGGAGGAAATGGAAGTTCCTCTATTCCTGCACAGAGTTCCCGCCATTTTGTGTCGTTCATATGCGAGGCCAATCCTCGTTTCTGGAGAAGCTTGCGTGTGTTTGGTCCAAAGTCGCTCCTCCATTCGCTGGACGCGAAAATTCAAGGGGTCGGTCGATGCCTGCTTCGACGCTATCTTAGAAATACTCAGCCTAAAATTGCCGTACATTTTCTTGGGCTCAGGAATTTAACAAGTTAATTTATGGCGTTACCATGTGATATTTTCCAGCTGGGATATTCGAACCTCTCCGCTGCAGCTTTTACGACGAGAGCTGTTTCTTCGTCCCACTCTTCGAACTTCAAACCGAAAGGGTCATTGAGCTGGTTTCTCATCTTAAGGATATCAACCAACACGTCGCGAACGGAGCCGCGTAAACGATCTTCCAGGTTGCAAAGCACATCGATGAGATAACGTCCCAATTCTTGGTCTTCAAACCCTGAGAAATATTCGCTCGCCAAATGGATCGCGGCCATACGGCGAGAGCCTTCGTCATCCTTCATCTGCATCCATTGACGCAAAAGAGGCCGATACCGATCAATCAGCCGCAGGTAGCGACACAACGCCTTCAAGGCATATTCGGCGTATAAGTTGTTGTCGTCGCCATGCAGATACGCTTCCAGAAGCGTCGCGTCGCCAATTTTGCCGCAAAGTCCGACAATCTGGATCGCCCCGCAAACATCTCCCTTGCGGCTGCGAAGGACGCTTCGAGCAAAGTCCACCTCTTCGTCCGCAACTGAACCTGGCTCCAAGCCCTTCGCTCGAAGGCCAATATCCTGAATGTCGAAATTACGGGAGTTGATCGGCGGCATTGCGATCTCGATGAAATAATCTTGGTGGTGGGTTTCGTCACTCCCCCAAAATTGAGGTTCATATTCTGACTTGTCAACGGGACTAAGCCAACCGCAATTGCCCAACCGCGCCCACGGCTCGGCCTTTCATGCATGTTTTCCCACGACATTCTGACATTTGCCAAATACTTCTCTTGCGGATGGGCAAGCGAGACGTTACCGAATCGTAAACAATGGCGCTATGCCGCAAAAGCCTTTCGGATGGCAAGAAAAGGACCGATAGTGAGCGGACTGGAAACGGCAATCAGAAATGCCCTCGAAAAATCGGACCGATCGAGCGCCGAGGTTCGGGCACGGATTTACCAATCCTCACGCCAGGCGCTGGAAGCGGGGCTTCGCAAGCAAGGCATAGATGACCCGGAAGTGGTGGCCCAGCAGCGCCAGCGGCTTGAGGTTCTTGTTCACGCCATTGAAAACGAAGAGCGAAACCGCCTGCTGAGTGTGGTGGAAGATCATGTGCGCCGGGAAACGGCACGCGCCCCGGCGCCCGTTGTTCCGCCAGCGGCAAGAGCAGCGCCGCAGGTGGCAAAGCCTGAAGACAGGGTTGAGGAAAACGATGCGCTGCCGGTTGAGCCGCAACTGCGCGCAGAGCGGCTGGATGACACGCCTGACAGCAGGCCCATCCCGAGCCCCAGCATCGATGATTTTCATGCCGAACGCGGTGTGACCGCACCCGATGCGCGCTCCACCCGTGCCGAAGACGCCGCCTCCCTGTCGTTTACGCCAGAGCGGGCGGCAAAGGCCCGCCGTAAGAAGGGCGTGGTTGCGCGGCTGTTCATTTACTTCACGCTGCTCGCGTTTCTCGGCTTCGGCGCATGGTGGATTTACAGTTCAGGCATATTGCTGAGCCCGGCAGAGCGTGACACCGGCGTGCCCAACCCGCCGCCAGAGGTGCAATCGGAAGATTTCACCGGTGCGCCAGAGGCTCCACCGCAGAACCGTGAGGCCGGTCGCGGCTTTTCCGATGCCTGGGAAGAGGTATTCAATGCCGAGCGAGGCAATCAGGGTCTTCAGACAGGATCTCTCGCCGTTGTCGAGCCCATTTCCACCGCTGCCGGAAAGGCGATACGCCTGACCTCACGTGTGTCGGAAGCCGATGGCAATGTGGGGATTACCGTTCCGCCAGAGGTGTTGCGCGAAATGGCAGGCAAATCCTCGACCATCGCCGTGACCTTGCAATCCTCCAGCGACCGCCAGACCCAGCTCTCCATCAGCTGCGATTTCGGAAGCCTTGGAACTTGCGCGCGCCACCGTTTCACCGCAACGCCGGAGCGGGCCGATATGCTGATCAATGTCACATTCGACCGCACATTGGCACCCAGCAGCGCGGGCCGCATCATCATCAACAGCGATGTCGATGGCAACGGACGCCCGGTCAACCTCTATTCGGCGCGAATCCTGCCGGGCGAATGATCAGGACTCTCCCTTCACAGGCCGGGTGTCGGCCTGTGAAGGGAGAGGGGATCTCACGCCACGCTTGCAGCTTCTCACTTCAGAAAATCAGGTCCTGAGCTAAGGATCTTCTGATCGATATCGCCGATCACCTTCTTGTCCTTGCCTTCATAATCCAGTGATTTCAGAATGTGCTTGATGAGATTGATGCGAGCGCGGCGCTTGTCGTTGGCGCGGATCACGGTCCATGGCGCTTCGTCGTTGTGCGTCTTTTCCAGCATCAGGTCACGCATGGCGGTGTAGTCGTCCCATTTGGTCAGCGCCGCGATGTCCATATCGGACAGTTTCCAGGCTTTCAGCGGGCTATGCCGACGATCGTGAAAACGATCAAGTTGGGTTTCGCGGCCGGTGTCCAGCCAGAACTTGAACAGATGCGTTCCCTCATGAACGATCATCTTTTCAAGGCGCGGCGCTTCTTTCAGAAACCGCTTGTGCTCTTCCGGCGTGCAGAACCCCATGATTGGCTCGACGCCGGCCCGGTTATACCAGGAGCGGTCGAACATCACGAATTCGCCAGCCGTTGGAAAATGCGAGATGTAACGCTGGAAATACCATTGCCCACGCTCGGTTTCCGTCGGCTTGGTCAGGGCCACGATGCGCGCGGCACGAGGGTTGAGATACTCCATGATGACCGAGATGACACCGCCTTTTCCCGCCGCATCACGGCCTTCGAAAACGGACATGACGCGGGTGCCTGTCGCCTGCAACCAGTGTTGCACCTTGACCAGCTCGATCTGCAGCGCTTCCAGCGTTTTGTCATACTCTTCGCGGTTCATCTTCTTGTCATAGGGAAATCCGCCAGCCGTCAGCTTGGCGTCTTCCACCCAATCCGGCAAAACCGGATCGTCGATGTTGAAGATGCGTGTTTTTCCGTTGATCTGAAGTTCAACGGAGCGGTCCTTGGCGTTTTCGCTCATTCTGGCTCCCTTTGGGTGCAGTCGTTGCCGACCTGTCGTTCACGTCGCATGAAAGATCGCATGAAAAGAGCTCATCGCGCTGAGCCTCCACCACACATGGATATCAAACTGTGGGAAAAGACATAGTGATGAATCTCTGTCATGAAAGAGGGATAAAAGGGTTCGATGGGCGATTTTGCGACGAAAGGCATAGGGTGAATGGAGATGATAGGGAGTGAACGCAGCGCCAGACGGTATCTGAGCCAGCTTCGGCACAGCTGGCTGCCCATTCTGGTCGTCTCCATGTTGGCCGTCGTCGCGTCACTCGAATGGATGTCTCCCGTTGTTCCAGCCGTCTTGTGGGCTGCGGCCGTTCTGGCCATTCTCACCGTCAACGCCAGACCCTCGCTGGATGTGAAGGCGCAGGCATCGCAACCCGTTGAGGACGAGCAGGAAGTGGCCGAGAGCCTCATTGCCGGTGTGCGTTCGGGCCTCGCCGCGCTCGATATGCCGGTTTTCATTCTGGATCGAAATGCCAGCGTTCTCTTTGAAAATGCTGCTGCCGAGCGAGCATTTGGCGTGCTGCCCATCGGCTCACATATTTCTGGTCGCATGCGCTCGCCCGGGCTGCTGGACGTCATCAGAGAAGCCATTGCGACGGGAGAGACGAACCAGACCGAACATTCCGAGCGCCTGCCGTCCGAGCGCGTCTTCATCGTGCGCATCGCGCCTGCAGTCGTGCCGGGGGAGGCGCAGGCCGCGCTCTACATCCTGTCCTTTCGCGATGTTTCTGAAACGCGCCGCATCGACCGCATGCGCAGCGATTTCGTCGCCAATGCCAGCCATGAGTTGCGAACCCCGCTTGCGTCCTTGCGTGGCTTTATCGAAACCATGCAGGGTCCGGCGCGCGATGATCCCAAGGCCCGCGAGCGGTTCCTGGGCATCATGCTGGATCAGGCAACCCGCATGAGCCGGCTGGTTGACGACCTCATGTCGCTGTCGCGGCTGGAACTGCGCGCCAATATTGCGCCGGACCAGAAGGTCGATCTTGTGCCGCTTCTGGGCCACGTTCGGGATGCGCTTCTGCCGCTTGCCGAAGACCTCGATGTCACGATCAATCTCCATGTCACGGATGAGAAGGTCGAGGTAACGGGGGACCGGGATGAGCTGGTGCAGGTCTTCCAGAACCTGGTCGAGAATGCCTGCAAATACGGTCAGGAAGGCAAGGTGGTCGACGTGCACCTGAAATCCTTGGCTGGCAAACCTATCGAGGTTAGCGTTCTGGACAAGGGGCCGGGCATTCCCGCAGAGCATGTTCCGCGCCTGACCGAGCGGTTTTACAGGGTCAGCGTCGCAGACAGCCGCTCCAAAAAAGGCACCGGTCTAGGGCTCGCCATCGTCAAGCATATCCTCACCAGACACCGTGCTCGTCTGATTATCCGTTCGGAAATGGACGTGGGAACGGACTTCACCGTCAGATTTTGACATAAATGATTTCCTCGTCCCGTAGGAAATCAAAAAAGCGTTTTAAAATCAATCAACTAGATTGTCACAAATACTTCACCGAAATGACATAAAAGGGTGTGGCAAGACTGGTTATGAAGAAGCCGCCGGGGTAGCCCAGTTTGGGTGATAGGGTAAAACTCTGCCGGCAGCGTTCACAAAAGCCCACCGCGGGCACCCTACGGGAGAGTCACATGAATATCGTAAAATTGTCCGCAGCAGCCCTGGTAGCTTCGGTTGCCTTTGCAGGCGCTGCCGCTGCTCGCGACCAGATCCAGGTAGCCGGTTCGTCCACCGTTCTGCCTTACGCAAAGATCGTTGCTGAATCTTTCGCTGAAACATTCCCTGATTTCAAGGCTCCAGTTGTTGAGTCCGGCGGCACAGGCGGCGGTCTGAAGGCATTCTGCTCTGGCGTTGGTGAAGGCACCATCGACATTGCTAACGCTTCGCGCGCCATCAAGTCTGACGAACTGGCAGCTTGCAAGGCAGCCGGCGTTACCGACGTTCAGGAAGTCAAGATCGGTTATGACGGCATCGTCTTCGCGATGGACAAGTCCAACCAGGACGTCAAGCTCGAGCCAAAGGACCTGTACCTTGGTCTAGCCGCTGAAATCGTGAAGGACGGCAAGCTCGTTGCCAACCCTTACAAGAAGTGGTCGGAAGTCAACAAGGAACTGCCAGATGTAGCGATCGCCGCTTACATTCCTGGTTCCAAGCATGGCACACGCGAAGTCTTCGAAGAGAAGATCATGGCTGACGGCTGCAAGGAATCTGGCGCGACTGCCGCAATCAAGGGTCTCGTTGCAGACGCCAAGCAGGCTGCTTCCAAGTGCGTTGCAGTTCGTAAAGACGGCGCTGCTGTCGATATCGACGGCGACTACACGGAAACGCTGGCACGCATCGCTGCCAACAAGACCGGCGTTGGCGTATTCGGCCTCGCATTCTATGAAAACAACATGGACAAGCTGAAGGTTGCAACCGTCAGCGGCGTTGTTCCTTCCACGGAAACCGTTGCAAGCGGCAAGTACCCTGTGTCTCGCCCGCTGTTCTTCTACGTCAAGAAGGCGCATCTCGGCGTTATTCCTGGCCTGAAGGAATATGTTGAGTTCTTCGTTTCCGACGAGATGATCGGCCCAGACTCTCCGCTGTCCAACTACGGCCTGGTTGCTGCTCCTGAAGCAGAGCGCAAGGAAATCCGCGCCCAGTTCGAAACCGGTAAGGTCATGTAATCCGGACGGGAGGCGCGGCAGTGATGCCGCGCCTCCCATCTATCTGTCTGCCAAGGCGCTCATGGGCTGACAGGCCCTATTTACCGGATGTTCATACGACCCGATGAATAGGATCTATCAATCTGGAAGCCGAAGCCGAGCAGGGGACTACGCCGCCTGTCGCGAAGCCCGATGACTGAAAGGTCAGCCCGGCCTTCGGACGATCCGATGTGCAAATAACAAAGCTGCCTGATACCGCATCCCTTTTTCTGATGCGCCGAGGAAAGTCTCCATGAACACATCCATTCTTTTACTGATATTGGCGCTGATCGGCATAGCCAGCTATTTGCTTGGCACACGTCGCGCAGTCGCAATGGTGGGCGCAAGCACCACAAAAATGCATTCCCGGCCGGGTTATCACGGCTCCTATGTTCTCGTCTGGGCCGTTCTTCCTGCTGCCTTCATTCTGGCGCTTTGGCTAGTCATCAGCCCTCTCGTCATCACTTCAGCGGTGCGTGCGTCTTTTCCAGACGACATTCAGGCACAATCAGAAGCCCAACAGGGCCTCAGCTACGGCATGGTCGGCTCGATTGCGCGCGGGCTTGAGCGTCTGACACCGGAAGAATTCGCTGCGGCGAAAGCAGATCCGGCTACCCTGCGTCCTTTGCTGGGCTCCAAGGGTGTTGCGATTGCCGGAGACCCAGAGCCATACATGGTGGAGGCAGCCGAAACGCTGAACACCATGTCCGCGACCAGCCAGATCGGAATGGTCCTTGTTGTGCTTGTCGTGGCGCTGGGCGGTGCGATGTATGCCATGCGCGGCATTGCCCCACGTTTCAGGGCGCGCAACAATGTCGAAAAGGTCATTTTGGCAGCTCTGGTGGTGGCATCATCCATCGCCATTCTCACCACCATCGGCATTGTCCTGTCGATGCTGACGGAAGCCATTCAGTTTTTCAACATGGTGCCCGCTCACCAGTTCTTCTTCGGAACCGTGTGGGACCCACGCTTCGCTGCTGCTGGTGCCACTGATAGCGCTGGTCAGTTCGGCCTCATTCCGCTTCTGGCAGGCACGCTCTATATTGGCTTCGTCGCCATGCTGGTTGCCGTGCCGGTCGGTCTGTTTTCCGCCATCTACATGGCCGAATATGCAAGCCCTCGTTTCCGCTCGGTTGCAAAGCCGCTGCTGGAAGTGCTGGCGGGTATCCCGACCATCGTTTACGGCTTCTTCGCGCTCACAACTGTCGGCCCGTTCCTGCGCGACATTTCCTCGCAGATCAACGGACTGGCGACCGGCGACTACACGAACTTCATCCAGGCACAGAGCGTCATCACCGCTGGCTTCGTCATGGGCATCATGTTGATCCCTTACGTTTCGTCGCTGTCGGATGACATCATCACCGCCGTGCCACGCACAATGCGTGACGGTTCACTCGGTCTGGGTGCCACCCGCTCTGAAACCGTCAAGAAGGTCATCCTTCCGGCAGCCCTTCCAGGCATCGTCGGCGCGATCCTGATGACGGCCTCGCGTGCCATCGGTGAAACCATGATTGTGGTGCTGGCCGCAGGTGTGGCAGCACGCCTGCAACTCAACCCGTTCGAGCCGATGACCACCGTCACCGTCAAGATCGTCAGCCAGTTGACGGGTGACCTTGAGTTCACCTCGCCACAGACACTGGTTGCCTTCGCGCTTGGCATCACCCTCTTTGCCATCACGCTTTGCCTCAATATCTACGCGCTCTATATTGTGCGCAAATACCGGGAGCAGTACGAATGACCGACGTCGTTACTCCGGGCACAATTGCCCCAGCCGCAACGAAGAAGGTCCGGCGCGATATCGGCATCAAACGCCGCTACGCCTCCGAGCGCCGCTTCCGCACCTACGGTCTCGCAGCCATCACCTTCGGCTTGCTGTTCCTGTTTCTTCTGCTCTGGTCGGTCGTCGGCAAGGGCTACACAGCGTTCCAGCAGACCATGATCACGGTCCCGGTCGAGTTCTCTGAACAGATCATCGATCCGGACAATGTGCGTGCACAGAACCCGGCCAAGCTTGTTACGGCCAACTATCCGCTCGTCGCTCGCAATGCGGTGGCCAAGGCACTCGGCGTTTCGCTGGATGACCGCACGGCTCTGCGTGGTGTGTCTGCGATGATTTCGGATGGTATCCGCGTTCAGCTTCGTGATGTCGTCGTTGCCGATCCTGCTATCATCGGCACGACACGCACGGTTTCCCTTCTGGCGTCAGGCGATCTCGACAGCGCCTTCAAGGGTCAGGTCGACCTGACCGTCAATGAACAGAACCGCCGCATATCCGATCAGCAGCTCGCATGGGTCAAGCAATTGTCCGATGCTGGCCAGATTGCCAAGCAGTTCAACACTGGCATCTTCTTCAACGGCGCATCCAGCCGTCCGGAAGCCTCCGGCGTTGGCGTGGCTCTCATCGGCTCGTTCTATATGATGCTGATCGTGCTGGTGCTGTCTCTGCCCATCGGTGTCGCAGCCTCCATCTATCTGGAAGAGTTTGCACCAAAGAACCGCCTGACGGATCTCATCGAGGTCAACATCAACAATCTGGCTGCCGTTCCTTCTATTGTTTACGGTCTGCTCGGTCTGTCGGTCTTCATCAACTTCATGGGCTTTCCGCGCTCGGCCTCGCTGGTTGGCGGTCTGGTGCTGACGCTCATGACGCTGCCAACCATCATCATCGCCACCCGTGCGGCGCTGAAGGCAGTGCCACCCTCCATCCGTGCTGCGGCTCTTGGCCTCGGCGCATCCAAGATGCAGACGATTTTCCACCATGTTCTGCCGCTTGCCATGCCCGGCATTCTGACCGGCACCATCATCGGTCTGGCGCATGCCCTTGGTGAAACCGCACCATTGCTTCTGATCGGCATGGTTGCCTTCGTTACGAACTATCCGACAACACCCATGGATCCATCCACGGCCCTGCCGGTGCAGATTTACATGTGGGCGAACGAAGCAGAACGTGCCTTTGTTGAGAGAACATCCGGCGCTATCATCATCCTGCTGATGTTCCTCATCGTCATGAATGTTGGCGCAATCCTGTTGCGTCGGCGCTTTGAACGGCGCTGGTAGAGGAGTTGAAGGTTATGAACATGTTGTCGGATACAGCAGTTGAAAAGGCGCTGGACAAGAAAATGAATGAAGTTTCGTACAAGATGATCGGCAAGGACGTTTCTGTCTATTACAGCGAGAAGCGCGCCTTGTACGATGTGAACCTCAACGTTCGCGAAAACACGGTGACAGCTTTGATCGGCCCATCCGGTTGCGGCAAGTCCACTTTCTTGCGGACCCTGAACCGCATGAACGACACCATCGACGGTTGCCGCGTCACCGGCAAGATCACGCTCGATGAGGACGATGTCTACGATCCAGCGATCGACGTGGTGGAGTTGCGCGCGCGTGTCGGCATGGTGTTCCAGAAGCCGAACCCGTTCCCGAAGACAATCTATGAAAACATTGCCTATGGTCCACGCATTCACGGTCTTGCCCGCAGCAAGGCCGATATGGACCAGATCGTAGAGGCCAGCCTTCAGAAGGCCGGCCTGTGGAACGAAGCCAAGGATCGCCTGCACGAATCCGGTACCGGCCTGTCCGGCGGTCAGCAACAACGCCTTTGCATTGCCCGCGCCATCGCCGTTTCGCCTGAAGTCATTCTGATGGACGAGCCCTGCTCGGCGCTCGACCCCATCGCAACGGCAAAGGTCGAGGAGCTGATCCACGAGTTGCGCAGCAATTTCACGATCGTCATCGTCACGCACTCCATGCAGCAGGCGGCGCGCGTGTCTCAGCGCACGGCCATGTTCCACCTCGGCCATCTGGTTGAGGAAAATGATACCGACAAGATGTTCACCAACCCGGATGACCAGCGCACACAGGACTACATCATGGGTCGCTTCGGCTGATCCTGCCCTCTGTCGTGTCATAGCATCCACGCCACCCCGCCTGAGCCTTTGCGAGCTTGGCGGGTGGCGTCATCTAACTGGAGAATTCGAACATGCCGACACCAAACCATATCATGTCCGCCTATGATGACGAGTTGAAGTTCCTGACCCGCCGGATCGCCGAAATGGGTGGCCTTGCCGAACAGATGTGCGCCGACGCCGTGCGTGCGCTGGTCAATTCGGACTCGGCCCTGGCGCAGAAGGTGATTTCTGATGACACCATTCTCGATCACGCCGAGCGCGAAATTGGCGACAAGGCGATCGTGACGATAGCCAAGCGCCAGCCCATGGCTGCCGACCTGCGCGAAGTCATCGGAACGCTGCGCATCGCCGCTGATCTGGAGCGCGTTGGCGACCTTGGCAAGAACACAGCCAAGCGCGTTCTCGCTGTTGCCGGCACAGGCGTTCCACGCAAGCTGGCCCGTGGTATCGAGCATCTCTCCGAGCTTGCTCTGGTTCAGCTCAAGGAAGTTCTTGATGTCTATTCCACCCGTTCGGTTGAAAAGGCGCAGGCCATCCGCGAACGCGACGAGGAAATCGACGCGATGTACACATCGCTGTTCCGCGAATTGCTGACCTACATGATGGAAGATCCGCGCAACATCACCACCTGCACGCATCTCCTGTTCTGCGCCAAGAACATTGAGCGCATTGGCGACCATGCGACCAACATCGCGGAAACCATCTACTACATGGCCACTGGCAACCAGCCCGAGGGCGACCGCCCGAAGGACGATAGTTCCAACATGCTTGGTGCAGTGACCGAGTGAATTCTCTATACGACTGGCGGAGTCTCTAGCCATGGTGCCCAAAATCGCAGTTGTCGAAGATGAAGAAGCCTTGAGCGTTCTTCTTCGTTACAATCTGGAATCCGAAGGTTACGACGTGGATACCATTCCGCGTGGTGACGAAGCGGAAATCCGCTTGCAGGAACGCACGCCGGATCTGTTGATCCTCGACTGGATGCTTCCAGGCGTTTCTGGCATCGAGCTTTGCCGTCGTTTGAGAATGCGCCCGGAAACCGAGCGGCTGCCGATCATCATGTTGACGGCGCGTGGCGAAGAAAGCGAACGCGTGCGTGGTCTGGCCACGGGTGCGGATGACTACGTCGTCAAGCCGTTTTCAACGCCAGAGCTGATGGCGCGGGTCAAGGCCATGTTGCGCCGCGCCCGGCCAGAGGTTCTGTCCTCCGTGCTGAAATGCGGTGATATCGAGCTGGACCGCGAAACGCATCGCGTTCACCGCAAGGCCCGCGAAGTACGGCTTGGACCAACCGAGTTTCGTCTTCTCGAGTTCCTCATGGTGTCACCCGGCCGCGTCTTTTCGCGCTCCCAGCTTCTCGATGGTGTCTGGGGTCACGATATCTACGTGGATGAGCGCACGGTGGACGTTCATGTCGGGCGCCTGCGCAAGGCACTCAACTTCTCTAGCATGCAGGATGTGATCCGCACCGTGCGTGGTGCCGGATATTCCATGGAAGCCTGACCAGGCCTCGGGGCTAGAACGCTTCTGTATGGCGTCAAAATCTCATGCACCGCTCCCACAAGGGGCGGTGTTTTGCGTTTGGTGCAATGGATATCAATGCGTTAGCTGGGGCAGATCGTGCCAACGACCGGCGTGACCTGCACAGCTTCTGAGTGTTGATTTTAAGTTTCTGTAATTTAAAGTTTGACTCATAGGCCGGAAGGCTCTATGTATTGGTCATCGATATTTTGCTTGCTGAGCTTTGGTTACCGCGCGATTAGCACCGCGCTTTGAACTAACCCTTCCTTTCAAAAAAATCGCTACACCGCACACAGGACTCACGTTCTGTGACTTATAACTTATGCTTTGAAAGGGTTCATTATGACCACAGGCACAGTAAAATGGTTTAACTCCACCAAGGGCTTCGGCTTCATTCAGCCAGACAACGGCGGCGCCGATGCATTCGTGCACATTTCCGCTGTTGAGCGTGCAGGCATGCGCGAAATCGTAGAAGGCCAGAAGCTTTCCTACGATCTCGAGCGGGACAACAAGTCCGGCAAGATGTCTGCCTGCAATCTCCAGGCTGCTTAATACGGGTATCGACTTTCCTTTGACCACGGATGTACTGGCATTGTCGAAAGTTTGAGACCACCGAGGTCAGGCATGTTGCCTGGCCTTTTTTTATGCCGCAAGTCGGCCACATGCTTGGACGTATTGCATTCTTATATGCAAGAATACGCTTCGAGCCGTGAATGCGTATCGCTCTATCCATAAATCGATTCCGGTTTTCAGTGCGATGCGATAGGAGAAAATTCCATGTCAGACGCTCACAGCAAATCCCGCAAGCAGGCCGAAATTGCTTTCGGAGCGACGCAATCGCAGTTTTTTGCCCGCGGCAAAGCGGTCGATGAGTTGAACTCGATTGCGAGCGCCCGTGATGAAAAGACCCTCAGGCTGCGGGAAGCGCGTCTTGCGAAAGAACTGGAAGACAGCTTGAAGCCCGCAGTTATCCCAACCAAACGCGCCAAAAAAACCTGATCCCTGATCGGTATGACGCATCAACTGGAATAGAGATTTGAGAAACACTAGAAATATCAAGAACAACGAAGTTTCCGAACGTCGCGGCGCTGCTGCCGAGGCAAAGGCCGCTCTTTTGAAGGCCTATCGCGAAGCCAAGGAAGCCGCGGCTCCCACGCTCGAAGCCAAGCAGGCCGAGCAGATTGCCGTTGCCGAAGCCCGCAGAGCCCGCCAGGCCGAGCGTGACCAGCAGAAGCGCGAAGAAAAATTGCGCCTGGAAGAAGAGGCCGCGCTACGCGCAGCTGAACTCGAAGCTGCTGCAAACGCTGAGGAAAATGAACGCAAGGCGGCGGAAAAAAATCGTATCGCTCGCGTCGTCGAAGACGAAGCAGCCCGCAAGGCAGAACGCGATCGTCGCTATGCCAACCGCAAGGCCCGCCAGGGCTAAGCTTGAAGCCATGATCCTGCAGCCGTTCAATCGAAGGGCTGCGATCATCCGCTGCGAATGCTGTGCGGAGTGCGAAAGCCATAAGGCGCTTCGCACCCTTGCCGCATATGGGATCAGCCATGCCGCCGCATTTCGGTGCAGCGCCGCATGATCCCGAGGCTCTGAATGCCGTGACGTCTGGCCGCTCTTGCTGCCCCAAAGTCCTCTTACCGGTACGCCGGTTCAATCCCCGATGACAAACTGACAAATCAATCGCCATCTCCTTGGTGAAGCCTTCGCCTGTGCACCTTTGCGCTGACGCATTGCTTTGTCCAAGTCGAAAAAAAAACGCAACAAAAAAGCGGGCCAAAGGCCCGCTCATTTTATTGCGTCGAACTGCGAGCCTTAGGCTCTGCGGCGTTCGCTTACCGGCTGGTAAGCCAGCTTTGCGTGGAAGCGGCAGTACGGCGAGGACTCAGAAGCGTCACAGCCGCAGAAGTGGAAGTCGTCCTTCAGCGGGTCGCCAACTGGCCACTTGCAGGTGCGTTCCGTCAGTTCCGTCAGGGTCAGGCGCAGCGATGTCGGCAGCGTGGAATTGCTGACCGGCACATATTCGAGAATCCGTGGTGCATCCGTCTCCGCATCGTCCTTCTGGACGTTGGCGTCTGCTGCGCGTGTGTTGGCGCGGGCAGGGGCAACGCGGCCCTGGAAAGTGGCTGCGCGGGGTGCCGCAGCAGAAGGTGCAGTCGTCGCTGCCGGACGCTTTGCAGCGGGACGAGCGGTTGCAACTGTGCCGCCAGCCTTGGCGCGGCCTGGAAGGTTCAAACGATGGACTTTACCGATGACGGCGTTGCGGCTGACGCCTCCGAGCTGGGCGGCAATCTGGCTGGCGCTGAGGCCTTCAGACCACAGCCGTTTCAGTCTTTCGACCCGTTCATCAGTCCAGTTCATGCCGTGTCTCCGCTGGTCGCGAAGGCAGAATCATTCTGCTGTGCCGTGGAGTGAACCACGCGCAGAGTATCCGCCAGATTGTAGGTGACTAGGTCCGCCGCTTGCGATCTAGTAATTGAGAGTTAACCTAATCGTCGGCAGACTCCGTGACAAGAGTCGGGAGAATCATCTGGAATCGATTTTCCGGTTTTCCCCAACTTGCTGTGTTTGTGAGTCAGAAAAGCAACACCTAGTGTGCGCCATATCAGCCCCTACAACAGCTTGAGAATGCCTGAAAATGAGGACATTTGTTGACATCCTAAGGCGAAGTGACAATAGTGCCCTCGCAGTACGAGGATACCCCAAGCCGCCGCGAGGCGGCATTTTTGATTTTCAGGCACGGGATAACCGGTAAGACCCATTGACAGCGCCCTTTATGCGCAAGGAGTGAGACAGCCATGGCCGACACTGCGCCATTGTTCGATACGTTTTCCAGAGCACCCTTGCGGTTTGAGCGAGGAGAGGGCGTTTGGCTCATCACCGAGACCGGCGAACGATATCTGGACTTCGGTGCGGGCGTGGCCGTCACATCGGTTGGCCACAGCCATCCGCGCCTGGTCGAAGCCCTGAAAGGTCAGGTCGAGAAGGTCTGGCACCTATCCAATCTCTATGAGATTGCCGGTCAGGAAACGCTGGCCAAGCGGCTGACGGATGCAACTTTTGCGGACAAGGTGTTCTTCACCAATTCGGGTGCGGAATCGCTGGAATGCGCGATCAAGACGGCCCGTCGCTACCACTACACGCACGGCCATCCTGAAAAATTCCGCATCATTACCTTTGAAGGCGCGTTCCACGGACGCACGCTGGCAACCATCGCGGCTGGCGGGCAGCAGAAGTACATCGAGGGTTTCGGACCAAAAGTTGAAGGCTTCGATCAGGTGCCGTTCAACGATCTGGACGCCCTGAAGGCTGCGATCGGGCCCGAAACGGCTGCCCTGTTGATCGAGCCTATCCAAGGCGAGGGCGGTGTTCGCCCCGTTGCCCCTGAGTTCCTACGTTCCCTGCGCGCTTTGTGCGAAGAGCACGGCCTGCTGTTGATCTACGATGAGGTGCAGACAGGCGTTGGCCGCACAGGCAAGTTCTTTGCCCATGAGTGGTCCGGTGTCACGCCTGATATCATGGCCGTGGCCAAGGGCATCGGCGGCGGCTTTCCGTTCGGCGCCTGCCTTGCAACGGCGGAAGCTGCATCCGGCATGACGGCTGGCGTTCACGGCACGACCTATGGCGGCAATCCGCTGGCCATGGCGTGCGGAAATGCGGTGCTGGATATCATTCTGGCCGATGGCTTTCTTGAGCATGTGCGGGATGTGACGTTGATATTCCGCCAGGGCCTTGCATCGTTGAAGGATCGCTACCCCGACGTGATCGAGGAGATCCGAGGCGAGGGGCTGCTGATCGGTATCAAGGCGAAGATGCCGTCGTCCGATCTGCTGCACGCCATACGCGCCGAGCACCTCTTGGGTGTTCCCGCTGGTGATAACGTCATTCGTATTCTGCCGCCGCTTGTTGTAACGGCTGAAGAAGCGCGTGAAGGATTGGCCCGGATTGAACGTGCGGCGGAAAGCCTCACGACGAAAACCGCAAAAAGCGCCTGAATGCGCATAGTCAGGTGCGCGCCCAAGGCGCCACCTGCATCGATGGGACTGTATTGAAATGGCATCAGCAAAGCATTTTCTAGACCTTTCGGCCGTCGGCTCTGAGGACCTGCGGGTCATTCTGGATGACGCGCGTGCACGCAAGATTGCGACCAAGAACGGCACGGCGGAAAAGCCGCTGGCTGGCAAGATGCTGGCGATGATTTTCGAAAAACCATCCACCCGTACCCGCGTTTCCTTTGATGTTGGCATGCGCCAGCTGGGTGGCGAGACGCTGTTTCTCTCCGGCACGGAAATGCAGCTTGGCCGCGCTGAAACCATTGGCGATACGGCAAAGGTTCTGTCGCGCTATGTGGATGCCATCATGATCCGCACGACAGACCATTCGCGTCTGCTGGAGCTTGCCGAACATGCAACCGTGCCAGTCATCAACGGTCTGACGGATGATACGCATCCCTGCCAGATCATGGCGGATATCCTGACCTTTGAAGAGCATCGCGGCCCGATCAAGGGCAAGACCATCGCCTGGACGGGTGATGGCAACAATGTGCTGCATTCGCTGGTGGAAGGTGCTGCCCGCTTTGGCTACCGCATGAACATGGCGGTGCCGATGGGGTCTGAGCCCCATGACCGTTTCATGAACTGGGCGCGCAACAATGGCGGCGAAGTGAAACTGTACCATGATGCGCAGCGCGCCGTCGAAGGTGCCGATTGCGTGATCACCGATACCTGGGTCTCCATGAACCAGGAACACAAGGCCCGCGGCCACAACATTTTCCAGCCCTATCAGGTCAATGCCGCGCTGATGGGCAAGGCCAATGAAGATGCGCTGTTCATGCACTGCCTGCCTGCCCATCGTGGCGAGGAAGTGACCGACGACGTTATCGATGGCCCGCAGTCTGTGGTGTTCGATGAGGCGGAAAACCGTCTGCACGCGCAAAAGGCCATCATCGCCTGGTGCATGGGCGTTATCTGATCTGACCGGGTGCCGTTGAGGCAAGCCATGCGGGGTGCTTGAATATCCGGCATGGCTTCCTATTTGTAGCACCAAGCACGTGCTGCCGGACTTCATCGGCAGCTTTCATCAATGTTTCACCGCAATACCCGGCCGGACGTGGTTCCGTTTTCACCTCCGCCGGTTTATCTATGCGGTAACAGCATCATGCCCGCTGGCCAATTTCGCCCGCCGCCTTATCTGGCGGTGTGGCTGTGCGCAGTTGGGGCACCTAGGAGTAAGTGATATGGCAGATGTGACGGTCGATCTGGACACCCTCGAATTCGCTGGCGACGACAAGGTCGTTCCCTTTCAGGTGGAAGGGCTGGATGTGCGCGGCCGCGCCGTGCAGGTTGGGCCGCTGCTGAACGCTATTCTGGACCGGCATGAATATCCGCCGGTTGTCGCACGCCTGCTGGCTGAAGCGGTGGTCTTGACCGCGCTCATCGGCACATCGCTGAAGTTTTCCGGCAAGCTGACGGTCCAGACCAAGAGCGACGGCCCCGTGGACCTGCTGGTTGCCGATTTTACCGCGCCTGAAAACATGCGCGCCTATGCCCGCTTCGATGAGGAGCGGTTGGCGCAGGCGACGGCTGAAGGAAAGACTTCACCAGAACAGTTGCTGGGTGCCGGTATTCTCGCCTTCACCATCGATCAGGGTGTGGGCATGCAGCCCTATCAGGGCATCGTTCCGCTGGATGGTTCGACGCTTGAAGAAATCGCAGGCGTCTATTTCCGTCAGTCGGAGCAATTGCCGACCCGTGTGCGCTTGGGCGTTGCCGAGCTGTTTGACCGTGATGAGGAAGGTAAACCCCGCCACGGCTGGCGTGCTGGCGGGCTCATCGCGCAATTTTTGCCGCAGGCACCGGAGCGTTTGCGCCAGCGGGATCTACACGGCGGCGATGGCGATGAGAACAATGTCGACTATGCCGTAGATGATGCCTGGAATGAAGCGGTTGCCCTGATCGACACTGTCGATACGGATGAACTGACCGATCCGCAGGTGCCAGCGGAAAAGCTGCTTTATCGCCTGTTTCACGAGCAGGGCGTGCGGGTTTACGATCCGCAGCTGATCCTTGATCGCTGCAACTGCTCGCGTGACAAGATCAAGGGTGTTCTCTCAGGCTTCTCAGCCGATGAGATCCGCGACAGTCAGGAAGACGGCGTGATTTCCGTGACCTGCGAGTTCTGCTCCACCACCTACCGCTATTCGGTGGATGAGCTGGAAGCTGCGGAGTGACAATGATGTGCCGGATCTGAAAAGGTCCGGCACACTGTCGGGCCTTAGTTCAGCACGCGCATCAGCCCCGGGCTGTCCAGCGAGAACGCGGGGATAGCCACGGTGAAGACTTCTCCGGCGTCAGACTGCATCTCGTAATGGCCGAACATCATGCCGGATGGCGTGTCCAGCGGGCAGCCGGATGAATATTCGTAAGTGCCACCGGGCTCCAGATGCGGCTGTTCGCCGATCACGCCGGGGCCGGACACTTCGTCCACCTGTCCATTTTCATCGGTGATATGCCAATAGCGGTTGACCAGCGTCACGCCGATCTCGGAATTGTTGGAAATCACAACGGTGTAGCCCCAGACATATCGGCTGTCAGCCGGGTCGGACTGCTCTTCAAGATAATAGGGGTCGACTGTGACCTCGATATCTCTTGTTAGCGCACGGTACATTACGGGACCTTAAGTAATTGGTTGTCCAGACATTCTACACTACAGGCGACGCCTATCGTCAATAAACCGTAAGGCGATATTAGCGTGGCAGCCCAAAACAATGCACGTTTCGGCTGGCATGGATTGCTCCACGGCTCATTTGGGTGGTTGAGTGTAACAGGTCTGGACCGAAGATGTTCCTTGTTTCCATGGCGTCAAATCGATCTAAGAGCGATCGCCATGGCAAACGGCCCGGTCGCAATGCCGGGCCATCCGTGTTTCTCAGGCAGAGACTGCGGCAATTGCCGCCGCAAAATCCTCCAGCAGATCGTCGGTATCTTCAATGCCGCAGGAAAGGCGCAGCGTGCCACCGGACATGCCGAGTTCGGCGCGCGCCTCATCCGTCAGGTTCTTGTGTGTGGTCGTGGCAGGGTGGGTAATCAGGCTTTTCGCATCGCCCAGATTGTTGGAAATCTTGACGATTTCAAGCGCGTTCTGCAACTTGAATGCCGCTTCCTTGCCACCCTTCAGCTCAAAGCATACCAGCGTCGAACCGCCAGTCATCTGCTTGGCAATGATATCGGCCTGCGGATGGTCTGCGCGACCGGGATAGATGACCTTGGCGACCTTGGTCTGCTCGGCCAGAAAATCAGCGATCTTTGCAGCGTTCGCCGTCTGCTGGCGCACGCGCAGCGGCAGGGTCTCGATGCCTTTCAGCAGGGTCCATGCGTTGAACGGCGACATGGCCGGGCCGGTGTGGCGGAAGTAATCCTGAAGCTCTTCCTCGATCCACTTCTTGTCGGACAGAACAACACCGCCAAGGCAGCGTCCCTGACCGTCAATATGCTTGGTTGCCGAATAGACGACGATATGGGCGCCCAGTTCCAGCGGCTTCTGGAAAAGCGGCGTGGCAAACACGTTATCGACCAGCAATTTGGCGCCGACCTGGTTTGCAAGCTTCGCAACGCCTGCGATATCAATGACTTCAAGCGTGGGGTTGGTGGGGCTTTCAAGGAAGAACAGCTTGGTGTTCGGCTGTATCGCCTTTTCCCAGTTCGCAAGATCACGCCCGTCAACCAGCGTGCATTCAATGCCGTAGCGCGGAGCAAGCGTTTCGACAACCCAGCGGCAGGAGCCGAACAGAGCGCGGGCCGCAACGATATGGTCGCCGGCCTTCAGCTGGCACATGATGGCGGCAGTAACGGCAGCCATGCCGGATGCCGTGGCGCGCGCATCTTCAGCACCTTCTAGCAGGCACATGCGCTTTTCAAACATGTCATTGGTAGGGCTGGCGTAGCGGGCGTAGATGAAGCCCTCCGTCTCGCCCTTGAAGCGCGCTTCGGCGGCTTCGGAATTTTCATAGACAAAGCCTTGCGTGAGGTAGATGGCTTCGGATGTTTCGCCATATGGAGAACGCAGGGTGCCGCCGTGTACCAACTGTGTTGCCGGGCGCCATTTCTTGCTCATGTCATCACCTTACAAACAAAAAAACCGGTCGCAATAGCGGACCGGTTACAAGCGCACCCGGTCTTTTTAGCCATTTGTTTAACGTGGCTGCAAGCCGACCGGCCAAATCACCACGGGATAAGTTGCCTTAAACCCGTTAACGACTTGCGTCAATGCTTGGCTTTTGGTTTTGTCGCCGTGAAAAGGGATGATAAAAAGATGACGAGAACGACGGGCATATTGGCAGATGGCGCGATCCGCGAACTGTTCGCATCTGGCCAATTGGCCAGCGAACGGCCATTGGATCAGGACCAGATACAGCCCGCCAGCCTCGATCTTCGCCTCGGCGCAAAGGCTTATCGTGTGCGCGCCAGCTTCATGCCCGGCCCCTCGACGAAAGTCATCGAAAAGCTGACCCGGCTCAGCCTGCACGAGATTGATCTGCGCGAAGGCGCTGTTCTGGAAACCGGCTGCGTCTACATCGTGCCGCTGATGGAGGCGCTGGCGCTTCCGGCTGACATGGCAGCCTCGGCCAATCCGAAAAGCTCGACCGGACGCCTCGATATATTCACCCGCGTCATCACCGATTATGCGCAGGAATTCGACAAGATCCCGGCAGGCTACCACGGCCCGCTCTACCTCGAAATCAGCCCGCGCACATTCCCCATCGTCGTGCGCCAGGGCTCACGCCTGTCGCAGATACGCTTCCGCATCGGCCATGCCTTGCTAGCGGAAACGCAGTTGCTGGCGCTGCATGAAAGTGAAACGCTGGTCGCCAGCGAAACGCCCAATGTCTCCGGCGGCGGCATTGCTTTGTCCATCGACCTTGAAGGTTTCGGGGAAACGGGCCTGATCGGCTATCGCGGCAAGCACCATACGGCGGTGGTGGATGTCGACCAGAAGGCCGCCCATGATGTGCTCGATTTCTGGGAGCCGATCTATTCCAGAGGCCGCGCCGAACTCATCCTCGATCCCGATGAATTCTACATCCTCGTCTCGCGCGAAGCCGTTCACGTGCCACCGCTTTACGCCGCCGAAATGACACCCTATGACCCGCTGGTCGGTGAATTTCGTGTGCACTATGCCGGCTTCTTCGACCCCGGCTTCGGCCATGCCAGCGCCGGCGGCACAGGCAGCCGCGCCGTGCTTGAAGTTAGAAGCCACGAAGTGCCCTTCATCCTCGAACACGGCCAGATCGTCGGGCGCCTCGTCTATGAGCATATGCTGACAAGACCCGAAGGCCTCTATGGAACAGGCCTCGGCTCCAACTATCAGGCCCAGGGCCTCAAGCTCTCAAAACACTTCAAGGCTGAGTAGCCCCTTCTTGACAGGCCGGCCAAACTGCCCGAAGTTTCAATCGCGCGGGTGTAGCTCAATGGTAGAGCAGCAGCTTCCCAAGCTGAATACGAGGGTTCGATTCCCTTCACCCGCTCCAGTCGTTTTTTGAGAAAGCTCAATCAGGCGAACAGTCGGTGCGATTCCTGAAAGTGCCAAGGACGCTTGGTCACCACCTGCGCGTGTGGTGGGCCGTCAAACATGCGCTGTTGCGTCTGCATCGTCGTTGAAATACTTGAGCAGTTCTTTCGATCTTCATTTCTGTTTTCATTGCATTTTAAAACGGCATATCACGCCACGTTACAAAGCGTATGTCTGCCGGTTCGCATTTTCAGGCTCGCATGTTTTTCAAACAGGTCAGACAGCTGCTTCCCGTTCTGGTGACGGCAGGCATGGTTATTGGGGTGCATGGGCTGCAACTGACTTTGGTTGCCGTGCGCGGTGCGTCTCATGGGTTTTCTGTCACGCTCATCGGGGTCATGAGTGCGGTTTACAGCCTGGGTTTTGCCGTGGGGTGCCTGTGGGCCACGCGGCTTTTTGGCCGGTTCTCCCACGGCCAGATCTTCAAGATATTGGTGACGGTTGCGGCGGCGGTGGCAGCGATGATGGCGTTGACGGCTGATCCGCTCATCTGGATCGGCCTGCGGTTGGTATCAGGTTTCGCCTATGCGGGTCTGCTGGCCTTGATTGAAGGTTATATCAACGCCAATGCCGCCAATTCCCATCGGGCGCAGATATTGTCGATCTACCGCTTTGTCACTCTGGGTGCGGTGGCTGCGGCACAATACGCCATTCCCCTTGTTGGCGTGAACAGTTCCGCGCTTTTTCCGCTGATATCGGCTGTCCTGATCGCAACGCAGCTTCCATTTTCTCGCGTTAAAACCGCTGGCTCTGCCGCTGCGATAACTCTTCGTTTTGATCTTTGCAGCGCCTGGCGCATCAGCCCTCTGGCCGTCCTGGGCGCTATCGCGGCGGGCATGACGGCGACCACCTTTCGCTCCACCGGGCCGGTCTACGCGCACCTGGTCGGCATGACACCAGCCGGTATCGCAACCTTCATGAGTGCGGGTCTGATGGGCGGGCTCGTCCTGCAATATCCTCTCGCCTTCTTTTCAGATCGCATCAACCGCATAGCGGTTATCGTGGTCACGCTCATGGGTGCGGTGGCCGTGGCGGGGTTTCTTGCAGCCTTTGCTGATACCAACACGATGCTCAACATGATCGGCATCGCCATCTTCGGGGCATTCAGTTTTCCGGTCTATGCCCTGTGTTCTGCGCATGGACATGATCGTGCAGGCAAGGGCCATGAAAACGTCGCCCTGGCGGCATCCCTGCTGTTCTTCGTGTCTGTGGGCGGCGCGCTCGGCCCCTTGCTCGTCTCCGCCCTCATGCAGCATGCGGGGCATGCGGCATTCTTCCTTTACATGATCTCTGTTCACGGATTCATGGGTGCCTATGCCGTCTATGCTTTGACGACAGGCGGTTTGAACAGAAGCGGGGTAAAGCCCTAGGCGTTCGTCAGCGCCCTGATCCACCCATCAAAATCAGCGGCGGATTTGCTGTCTTTTGCCGCCTGCGTTTCGCTGAGTTGACGCCGGTACTGGCCGGGAGACATGGCGAAAAGGTCTGAAAATGTTCGTATGGCGTGGCTTTCGCTGGCAAAGCCGACCTGGTGACACAGAGTGCCCACGCTGAAGCGACCCATATCCGGTCGTGCAAGCAACTGGCGCAGCTTCGTTGCTCTGGCCTTTTGTATGTGGCGGGAAATGCCGCCCGCAGACTTGAAAAGATCATAGAGACGTGTGCGGGAAAGATTGGCTTTTTTGCTCAGCCATTCGGGAGAGAGGTTGCGGTCGGCGATGTGCGCATCGATCAAAAGCCGCACACGTTCCACGGCATCGTTGGGGTCCTTGGGTTGCGCAGTGTTGCTCGTGTCCAGCGCCATGGCCAGCGCCTGCCGAAACATCTGCGTCACGCGCCCGGCAGCGGCCATGTCATGCTGCAAGGGGCGCCGCACCAGTGATGCCATGAGGTCGGCCAGAATGAAGGCGTTGCCACCATTGAGAACCGTGCCGTGCAGGTTGCGGGCGTCCGTATCCACGGTGCTGACCAGATCTGCCGCAACAGAAAACGTGACATAGTGACAGTCTGTCATCATCGTGCGTTGCGCTTGTGTGGTGTCGAAGAGAACAATGTCTCCTGCCGCAACAGAGCGCGTCGCGTTCGGCGTTTCCACCTCTAACTGGCCTGAAAGATTGAGCTGCAAGGTAAAATGTTCGAACCCGTCCGCGCTTGCCCGGCGCAGGGAGCGTTCATGCGCAACATCATTCAGCTTGCGCTCGAACATCACGAGCTTCCCCAGGCGCGATGCCTTCACCCAGCCACGGAACCCAGGGCCATTGGTGCTGACATCAGAGCCTCCCGCATAAAGATCGCGATAGGCATCAAAACTGTCTTGAGGCTGCAGGGCCGCACTGTCGAACACGAAGGATGTCATAATAAGCCTTGAAACATTATAATATTCAAAAATACTATTTTCTCATGCAGTTAGTATAAAATAAGAAAAATGATCCAATAATCTTTTTATACTTCGTTGTCCCGCAACAAATCGCCTGACGGGACGTCCAGACAATGAATGCGGACGCTCAGACATATTCGAAAACCAGCGATACTGATAGATTTGCCGCAGATTTTTTATATCCGCGTTGAATCTAAACTATGCGGTTGCAGCAATATGCAGGGGAATGAAGCGAAATGACGATCACATTTGGTAAGCCGGATCATGGCGTTGCGAGAAACACGCGCAGGCTTTTCAGCACAACATCGTTGATTGCGCTGGCGCTGGCTGCAACGACGGCGTTTCCGTTGACGTCGCATGCAATCGGTCCGCCTACGACACCTCCAGTCGACACTTCCAATACCAGCGCAAACACCACCTTCGACCAGTTCACGAGTTCTGGCGGCATCGTCGGTCTCAGTGGTGATGGGTCGACATTGCTCGTAAGCACGTGGAACAGCAGCCTCAATTATAGCGTACCCTATCTGTGGAAGGACTCTGCGGGAACCTCCCCGACCACCACCGGCGGGTTAAGTCCAAGTGGTATTAATGAAGACGGTTCTGTCTATGTTGCCTCGGGCCAAGATAAAATCTATCGCGTAAAGAATGGTGTCATCGAGGATTTGGGAGCGTTTGGTAGCGGCTCTGCTTCCGCCAAAGGTGTGAGTGATGACGGCAATGCCCTTTTCGGTGAAGGCTATCTCCCAGGTTACACCCAGTATCATGCTTTTTACTGGTCGACAGCGTCGGGTGCCGCAGAAGACGGCGTCATGGTGGACATTGGAACGCTGAATGGCAACGACAACTCGTATGCCTATGCGATCAGTGGCGATGGCACAACGGTCGTTGGCTATTCGGATAATGAGGCATTTCGCTGGCAGGAGGGGGGTACGATTACCGGCTTGGGCAAACTTGCGGGCGCCTACTATTCAAATGCCAGTGCTGTTTCAACCGATGGCAGCGTTGTCGCGGGTGAGTCATCTGGCTCAGCCTCCAGGACCTTTCGCTGGACGGATAAAGGCGGGATGCAGGATATCGGCGGGCTCACTCTTTCGATCCCGCTAAATTACCAAGACGTGAGCTTTGGCGCGATGAGCGCCGATGGCAGCACAATCGTTGGCCAGATTTATGTTTCTCCTGTCGTGGAGGATTCATACGACGCTGCCTATCGGTGGCATGTGGGCAGCGACGGCATAACCGGAACGCTGCAGAATCTTGGTAACTTCGGTGGGACTGAAGCCGAAGCTCTCGCCGTCAACGCGGATGGAAGTGTCGTTGTAGGCTCGGCAGAGGATGCCGCTGAAGTATCCCACGGCTTCCGTTGGACGGAAGCGACCGGAATGGTCACCGTTGAAGACTGGTTGCGCGCCAACGGTGCCACCATTGCGGTGGACACGACGGTATCAGCGGAAGCAGTCTCCAATGATGGTAACGTGGTTGCGGGCATGACCCAGAACGGTCAGTTCTACTATGCCCGCGTCAGCGCTCTTGGCACCGGCATCATCGCGCCGGAACAGTTCGTGCCGACCATCCAGAGTGCTGCGGCCACGCCCACCACCACGCAGCTTGGTTCTGCCAACACCGCCATGTTCGGTGCTCAGGGCAGCCCGATGCGCAACTTGCTCAATGCCGGTCAGCGTTCCGCCTGGGGCACGGTGGATAGCGGTTATGACAAGAGCGATGCTTCCGATGGTAGCTTCGGCCTGGGCGAAATCGGCATGGGTTATGGCATTGCCGATGGGGTCACAGGGCGCTTTGCCATCGGTGGCACCTATACCAACCAGGATCTGGAAGGCGGCGGCGATTTCAACTTCAAGGGTTTCTATCTCTCGCCTGAAGTCACGGCCAATGTCGTCAGCAATCTCTATGTGACGCTGGGCGGTTATTATGCTGGCGGCAAAATGGACATTCACCGTGGCTATATGAATGGCGGCGCGCAGGATTTCTCCAACGGCAACACGGATACGCAGACCTTTGGCGGCAAGTTGCGTCTGGACTGGCTGGATGCGGTCACCATTGCCGATACGGCCATCTCTCCTTACATCGGCCTGTCACGCGCCAACAGCAAGGTGGATGCCTACACGGAAAGCGGCGGCTCCTTCCCGGTTGCCTATGACGAGATGAGCGATCACGCAACGATTGCGCGTCTGGGTGCAGACTACGTTCACCCGCTGACGGACAGTGTCACTCTTCTGGCCCGTACGGAAGTTGCCCATCGCTTCGAAGACAAATCTTCCGGCACAACGGCTGAGATTCTCGGCCTGTCATCGGTTGATCTGCCCGGTCAGGATTTGAAACAGTGGTGGGTTCGCGGCGGCCTCGGCGCAGAATTCGCTGTCGGGGGCGGCACAGCATCGCTGATGGTCAACGCATCCTCCGAAGGCGGCGACCCAAGCGTCTGGCTGCGTTCCGGCTGGAAGGTCAACTTCTGACCCTGCCAAGGCCTGATTATTACACTCAAAACCACCGAAGCAATTCGGTGGTTTTTCTATTTCGGTGCACCAAATCACCGATGCGTGATCGGTTTTTGGTGCCTGTCAATACTAAAAATTAACATTTCCACTTTTTTGGAACAAAAGCCTGTCGGGGCACGTTGGTTTTGCAAATAGAATAAAGGAATTACCAATGTCCAAAATGGTAAAACTGGTTACTCTCGCTGCAATAACCCTGGGCTTCTCGGCCGTCACGACGATCCCGGCCCATGCGCTCAGCGTCATCGCGCCCGCCTACGCGGAGCAGGCTCAGTCACAGGGCGAAGCCTATGATAGCACGCCTATTGCCTTTAGCAGCGGAGCCGCCGCAAGTGCGAGCGCCTCCAGCATGTCTTTATCGGCTGAGGAAATTCAGCACGTAACTTGGTGCGCTACCCGCTACCAGTCTTATCACGCAACCGACAACACCTATCAGACCAAGCAGGGCGCGCGCGCCGAGTGCCAGTCTCCATACTGATCAATCAATGCTCGGTTGAGCAGTATATTTACGCGGATTTCGACACAGGCTTGTGGGGCGTCTTATTCCACACAAATGGCTTATAACGCAGCTCGAAAACAGCCCGCCACGCCGCGGCTGAGAGCATCAGCCAGTAAATGGGCGTCGCCAGCCAGCGCCTGCCGACCAGACCTCTTTCATGATCAATCATCGCCCGCGTCCCCATCAGCAGGAAGACGGCATAGCTCGCGAACATGTTCAGCGTATCTACGGTCACTAGGGCAATTTGGGCAGGCGAGAAGGCCGCGAGACCTTCAAGCCAGACAGTGCGGCCAACCGATATCAGATAGATGATGAACAGCGGATGGGTGAGGGCAGACAGAAGCATGCCCCCGATGAGAAGCTGAAACACAAGATAGGCTTTCCAGCCCATTTCCTGCGCAATGGTCAGCGGTGAGCGCATCATCACCAGCCAGGTCTGCAGCCAGCCCTTGAACCAGCGGCTCCGCTGGGCCAGCCAGACAGAGAGGTCGGTCGGCGCATCCTCCAGCGTCTGATAGCTGATCACATCGGAATAATAGCCGAGCCTGTAGAGCCGCATGCCCAGATCCGCATCCTCGGTGACATTATACGGGTCCCATGCGCCCACCTTGCGTAGGATCGACGTTCGGAAATGGTTGGATGTGCCGCCGAGCGGGAGAGGCATCTTCATCCGGGCAAGCGTCGGCAACATGCGCCGGAACAGCGCTGAATATTCCAGAGAAAAAGATGAGGTGATCCAGGATGCATCGGGATTGCTGATGATGAGCGGTGCCTGAAGACACGCCAGGGTCTCGGAACCATTGCGAAACCGCGTATAGGCTTCGCGCAATTGCTTGGGGTGCGGTCTGTCTTCGGCATCGTAGATGGCAGTAAACTCGCCGCGCGCGCCTGAAAGCGCGTAGGTCAGGGCTTTCGGCTTCGTGCGCGGCAGCGATGGCGGCACGGTGACGATTTCGAAATGCGGGCCGGGGCGCATCTTCTGTATCGCAGCAATCGTGCCCTCGTCATCCGCTTCGCAGACAAGCTTGATGTCGAGGCGGGATCGGGGCCAGTCCATCCGGTCCAGTGCAGCCACGAGCTGTTCGACAACCGCCTCTTCACGGTAAAGCGCCACAAGGATCGTGTAGACGGGCAGCTCTTCCTCGCGAGATGTCTCAACCAACGCCAGTGTGCGCCTGTCCGGCTGAGATCGCAGCGGCAGAAGCCGAAACAGGATCGCAGCCATATAGAGTGCCGCAGTCACGATGTGCAGAAGATGAAACGTCATTGTGGGAGAGAGCAGCAGCGCGCCGATGAGAAGTGTGGCACCGACGCCAAGCAGAAAGCCCTGCTTGCCGTGCAAGGTGATGCGCGCCGAAAAATGCGGTGTCGCATCGAACAGGGCATTCACCGTCTGGCGCGTCCGCCGTTCGGCTCCGGCACGCCAAACCGCGTCTCGCAGGGCCGACGGCGTGGTCACAACCAGACCTGCAGAAAGACCGGGCGTCGTTTCCAACGCATGCTTCAAGCGCTCGATGCTGCTCACATCGGGAACGATGGCCATGTATGGTACGGCGTCGCGCGGCGTCATGCGCACCATGCGCGCCTCCAGCAGCTGAACATCCAGGGACGGCGTATCGGCGACCAGCGCCCCATCCAGCTGTGGTTCAAACGGCAAACGAAGATAGCGGGCGAAAGCGCCGAAATAGGAATCCTCCGTCACCATTCCACTGGAGATCACCTCCGCCTCGAAGGTGGAGCCGTTGCGCCGGGCGCGGGCGGAAAATGTCTCGATATAGGGCTTTCCAAGCCCCAGCGTCTTCAGAAACTCGGTTTCGGCACTGTCTGGTTGATGGCTGTCGATGCCGGATAAAAGACCGTCTTCGGACCGGTCACTGACAACAATATCACTCCTGACAAGCATCGCTTTTCGCGATTCTTGTGTATACTCATCAAAACGCAACGCCACTATCAACCACCGGTAAGGTGGTTGCCCCTAAATTCCCCGAGCGGATCATATCTATGCGCCTACCAGTTGCACCCGTAAAATTGATGGGTATTTTCACCGCTTTCGTCTGCGCGATCGGCCTTGGAAGTTCCCATCCTGCCCGTTCCGAAACTCTGGGGGAGGCCGGTCGCCTGCCTCTTTTGTTTGATAGCCAGGAGCGTCTGCCGGGGGCGGATCTTTCCACCGTTCCCCGCGTCCGGTTCCTGATGTCGGTTGATTTCCCGCCCTTCAATTTCACCGATCAGGATGGACGCCTGGCGGGTTTCCACGTCGATCTGGCCCGGGAAATCTGCGCGCAGCTGAAAGTCGAAAGCAAATGCCAGGTGCAGGCGCTGCCGTTTGATGAGCTGGAAGCCGCCGTGGAAATGGGTGAGGGCGAGGCCGTCATGTCCGGCATCGCATCCAGTGCGGATCTGCGCAAAAGCTTCAGCTTTACAAGACCTTATATCCTGCTGCCCGCCCGCTTCGCCATCAACAAGACGACGAAGCTCGAGGGCCAATCGGCCAATGCGCTGTCTGGCAGGAAGGTAGGCGTCGTCACCAATTCGCGGCACGAGGCCATGCTGAAAGCATTCTTCCCGACAGTTGTCGTCAACGGCTTCGATGGCTATGAGCCGATGTATGAGGCCTTGAAATCCGGCAAGATCGATGCGGTATTTGCCGATGGGCTGCGTTTGCCCTTCTGGGTTTCCGGCACGGCTTCAGCCGGTTGCTGCGCCCTGTTCGATGGCCCCTATATGTCGGATCGCTTCCTGGGTGAGGGCTTGTCGATCATGACCGTAGACCCCGAAAACAAGCTGGTTCCCGCCTTCGATCAGGCCCTTGCCGCCCTGTCGCGCAACGGCCGGCTGGAAGAGATTTACCGCCGCTATTTCCCGTACGGGTTGTTTTAATCCTGCAGATTACTGGCTCGCCCAGATGATGCGGGCCATCCATTCCACATCGGCAAGATCGAAGCTGCGATTGGGGTGTTCGGGGTTCAGCGAAAACAATTCGATGGTCTTGGCGGTCTGGCGCGCCAGCACCTTGGCCATGACCTCGCCATCCTTGCTTTTCACCACCACGCGGTCTCCCCGGCGCACCTGCGCGCCCGGCTCCACGATCAGCATATCGCCATCACGATAAAGCGGCATCATGCTGTCGCCCTGCACTTCGAGCGCATAAACGCCCGGACGGCTTGCAGGGGAGGCGGGAAAATCGACCACGTCCCAGCCCTGACCTGCGGGAAAGCCGCCATCATCGAAGAAGCCGCCGGAACCGGCCTGCGCAAAACCCAGCAGCGGAATGGCACCTGTCTGGGGCGGAAAATTGCCATCGGGCAGCGTATTCTTGCCCATATGGTTCATGGCGTAACCAAAAAACTGATCGACACTCGCGCCCGTTGCTTCCAGAACCTTTGCAATCGATTCCGTGGATGGCCAGCGCTGGCGCCCGTCCGGCCCCACCCGTTTGGATTTGTTGAACGATGTCGGGTCCAGGCCCGCCTTCCGCGCCAGGCCTGAAGGCGTCAACTGGTTACGGTCCGCAAGCGTATCGATCGCAGTCCAGATATTATCGTGTGACAGCATTTTGAACGGTCCGGATAGGGCGGCGGCGTCACGCTGCCCGCTTCACTATCAAATGAAATTTAGCCAAACACGATCAAAGAGTAAAGTAGAAAAAGGAATAAAATCCTTGTAAACTAAGCCACCATCGTCGGTGTGTTGATCTTCGAAAGCTGGATCACCGCCTGTGTGCGGCTGTCTACCTTCAATTTCAGCAATATTGCGGAGACATGGGCTTTGATCGTTGCTTCGGAAACGCCAAGCTCATAGGCGATCTGCTTGTTCAGCAGGCCTTCCCCCAACATGCCCAGCACACGGCTCTGCTGCGGCGTCAGCGTTCTTAAGCGGTGGATGAGGTCGGCCATATCGCGGTCCTGATCCTGCCCGGACTGACAGGATGCCGGTATCCACACATCGCCTTCCAGAACAGCGCGAATACCAGCGCGCATGTCTTCAATGCCGCAGGACTTGGAAATGAAGCCGGATGCGCCGAGTTCAATGGCGTGGCGCATGGTCGAAGGGTCGTCCGTGGCCGAAACGATGATGATGGGCAGGCTGGCGAATTCCGCCCGCAGCGCCATCAGGCCGGAAAACCCACTAACGCCCGGCATGGCAAGATCGAGCAGCAGAAGATCGGCATCGGGCTGGCGCTCCACAGCGCGCTTGGCCGCCTCGAAATCGCCAGCTTCGATGATTTTATTGTCGCCCTCAAGCCCTGTGACCGCCTGGCGCAACGCGCCGCGAAACAGAGGATGGTCGTCTGCAATGATGATGGTGAGCTGTGACATGCCTTACCCCCTCCCAAGAGCATTTCATGTAAACCTTATTGTTGGGGGAGTTTCGCCAAACGTCAAGCTCCACAAACCAAGGATTGTGTAAAATTTCGGCGCAACGCACGGTCTTGTGGGTTGTGATGCCAGCCGGTTCTGACAATCCGCAAAAAACAGTGCCGCACTGTGGACAAGCAAGGGCATTTGCGGCAAACCGCCCGCATATGAAGGAGACGCTGCATGTCTGAAACGCCCCCTGATATCGATAGCCCCGTCGTTTACAAAATCGTGCCATCGGCCCTTTGGCGCGAGGCCAAGGAGGCGGGTGTTTTCACGGGTGCTGCCATAGATCTCACGGATGGCTACATCCATTTTTCCACCGCAGCCCAGGTCAAGACAACGGCGCAGCTCCATTTTGCCGGTCAGGACGATCTTCTTCTGGTGGCGGTCGATGGTGGCGCGCTGGGCGATAAGCTCGTCTTTGAAGCCTCGCGCGGCGGCGATCTCTTTCCGCACCTCTACGCACCCCTGCCTTTCAGCGCCGTCCTGTGGGAAACACCGCTCACGCTGGATGATGATGGCGCACACCAGTTTCCGGAGATTGCATGATGAGTGGATTTTTTTCCCAGCTTGGCCGTCGCGGCCTGTTTTTGATGGACCCGGAAGTGGCCCATGGCATGTCGATCACGGCGCTGCGCAGCGGTTTCATTCCCACCTGCCATGTGCCGCATGATCCACGCCTGCAACAAACGGTGGCCGGGCTGGTCTTCCCCAATCCGCTAGGCATGGCGGCGGGTTATGACAAGAACGCAGAAGTGCCGGGCCCTCTTTTGAAGCTCGGCTTTGGTTTCACCGAAATCGGAACCGTGACGCCATATCCGCAATCGGGAAACCCGAAACCGCGTATTTTCCGGCTGGTGGAAAACGAGGCCGTCATCAATCGTCTGGGCTTCAACAATGAGGGCCACGCGGCGGCCTTAGCGCGCCTGTTTGCCGCCAACCTGCGCGGCATTGTCGGCGTCAATATCGGGGCGAACAAGGACAGCGACGACCGGATTTTGGACTATGTGAAGGGCATCGAAGCCTTCTCGTCCGTGGCATCCTATTTCACCGCCAACATTTCCTCGCCCAACACGCCGGGCCTGCGCGATTTGCAGGCACGTGAAAGCCTGTCGGCGCTTCTGGCGGCTGTGCTTCAAAAGCGCGACGCGGAAGCGCAAAAGCTGAACCGCGCCATTCCCGTCTTCCTCAAGATCGCGCCTGATCTGACCGAAGAAGGGCTGGATGATATCGCCGCTGAGGTTCTCGCCCATAATCTCGATGGCCTGATAGTGTCCAACACCACGCTGTCACGCACGGGTCTCATGCCTGGTCAGAACAACCACGAAACCGGCGGCCTTTCCGGCAAGCCGCTATTTGACCTTTCGACCACGGTGCTGGCCAAGATGCGCAAACGCGTCGGCCCCGCACTGCCCATCATCGGGGTTGGCGGCGTGTCATCGGCTGAAACAGCATTGGAGAAGATCAAGGCGGGTGCCGATCTGGTGCAGCTTTATTCCAGCATGGTCTATGGAGGCCCAGCGCTTCCCGGTAGAATCGTGCGCGGGCTTTCCACTCTGGTTGAGCGTGATCGGGTCAGCAATATCCGCGACCTGCGCGATAGCACTGTCGACACATGGGCGGATCGGGCGCTTTAAGCCCGATCGTAACCTTTAATAATTACCTGCAAAGCACCATCGCCCAATAGGGGCGGTTCCTGGCGGCGGCATCATAGGCAACGGCAACGCCAAGGCCGCCATAATTGCCCAGCATGTTTTCCAGATGGTGGGGAGAGCCGATCCAGGCTTTGACGACACGCTCGACCGTATCCTGACCCGCAGCCACATTCTCAGCGGCAGGCAGGGGCACATTGCCCTCTTTCATGCGAATGAGAAAACTGTCCGTGAGACCGATGAGATGCGCCATTTTCTGCGCCTTCACCATGCGGCTGGCCTGATAGAGCGCGGCCTGTTGCGCGGCACTATTGGCACTGAGCGTTCCCAAGCCTTTGGAGCGGCGAAGCTCGTTGACCATGGGCAGCGCCGCTGCAGTTTCATCCCGCGCACCTGAGGCGATGCCCTTGTTGGTGGGCCGCGAAACGCAGGCGGAAAGGGCGGCGCTGGCGCCAACCAGCACAAAGCCGCGCCGGGAAAGCGAAAAGACAGATTGTTGGGTCATGTTAGCGGCGGAAGCTCAAAAGGCGAAGGATGATGAAGACAGGAATGACGATGACCGCGCCTGCCAGCAGGTAGTCGCCAATGCTGCCCAAAGCGCGGAAGCCGCTGTGCCAGATGTCGAGAATGAAATCGCGCACGCCAGAGATGATGTTCCAGGGCGTCAGGCCGAAAACCGCCATGACGAAACCCACGATCAGCGACACGACGAGCAATTTGATGATCGTCCGCGCCACACTATCACCCAGCACCTTATCGACTTCACCAGCCATCAGCAAATCTCCTAAACTTAAGCCAAGACATATGAAGCCAGGCACCACTATGCAAGCGATGACGCAGTCTCTGCGCCATAATTGCCTTTGCCATGAAATAGGACTTGAGTTTTTTTGTGGCCTGATGAAAGACAGCCCACCTCTTTCAGGAAAGTGCTGATGGCCCCAAACCAGTTTTCGTCCGGCGATGCCATCGCAGACCGGCGCGCCGATTACGCCCGGATGCTCGGCGAAAGCGGAGATCACGCCGCTGCGGCAGAGTTGATGGAGCAAGCGTTGGAACTGGTGCCCTCATGGGCGGCGGGCTGGGTGCAACTGGGAGATTATTGCGACAAGGCTGGCCAGATCGACAAGGCCATTGCGGCCTACCAGACCGTAGACGGGCTGGATCCGGATGGCATTTTCGCAGCCCCTCTGAAACTGGCGGTGCTGGGTGCTGTAGAGACACCGGAACAGCCGCCGAGCGCCTATGTCGAAGGCCTGTTCGATGATTATGCCGAGCGTTTCGAAACATCGCTGGTGAAAAAGCTTGACTATAGCGTGCCGCAAAAGCTGGCGGCCTTGATCGACACGGCAAGACCCCAAAGCGGCAAATTTGCCTGCGTGGTCGATATCGGCTGCGGCACCGGTCTTCTGGGTGTAGAAATCCGGCAATGGGCGGCAAGGCTGGAAGGCTTCGATATTTCCGCAAACATGCTGGCCAAGGCACATGAAAAAGCGATCTATCACCATCTGGCGCAGGCCGATCTTTCGCTAGCCTCAGAAGCCTCGGGCCTCTTTGCCGATGATCTGCCGCGCCACCGTGCAGACCTCGTCGCTGCTGCCGATGTCATGATGTATCTGGGCAGTCTGGAAACGGTCATGCCGCTGGTGGTGGAGCTGCTTGCGCCGGAAGGTACCTTTGCCTTTTCGGTGGAGGATGCTGAAGATGCCGATGGTTTTGTGCTGCGGCCATCCCTGCGCTATGCCCACTCGCAATCCTATGTCTGCGGCCTGCTGGCAGCATCCGGGCTGGAAATTCTGACTATTGAGAAAACCACCATTCGCAAGGATGCCGGAAAACCCCTCGGTGGCATTCTGTTTCTTGCCAGAAAACCCGCCTGATCTTTTCGTTTCTTGCCTTTTGATCGATAGGTCAGCCTTGCTTACATATCGATATTGAAACGCTGCCTATTGCGGTGCAAAATGGCCTACATCGAGCGACCCATCCGGCGGATACGTGACGCGTCGATGCAGTTCCATTTTGGGGTAGCGCATATGGCATTCACGAGAAGCGTTTATGGCATGTGGAGTGCCGATCCGGCCAAGCACGCACCGTTGGAAGATATTCAGGGCATCGTCACCGGCAGCATCGTCTCGGCACTCGGCTTCTATATGCTGGCCAAGGTCGGGCTGCTCACCGGCGGCACGGCGGGCGTGGCCTTTCTCATCCATTACGCTTTCGGCATCAGCTTTGGCCTCATGTTCTTCCTCGTCAATCTGCCCTTCTATTACCTGTCCTTCCGGCGGCTTGGGCTGGCCTTCTCGCTCAAAACCTTCATCGCCATCGGTCTCGTTTCGGTGCTGACGGAGCTCGAAAGCCGCTGGATGGTGATTGAAAGCATCAACCCGCTCTGGGCCGCACTTCTGGGTGGGCTGCTTCTGGGCTACGGACTTCTGGCGCTTTACCGGCACCGCGCAAGCCTTGGCGGCATCGGCATTCTGGCGATTTATATTCAGGACCGTTTCGGCATTCGCGCCGGTCTCATCCAGCTTGCCTTCGATAGCTGCGTCATGATCGCCGCCTTCTTCGTCATCGATCCCGCAACGGTTGGTTATTCCATCGTCGGTGCCTTCGTTCTCAACCTCTTCCTCGCCATCAACCACCGCTCGGATCGCTATATCGTCGTGCGCTGATCCCTTGAGTTTTTTGTGAACTCTGCGCAAAGAGTGGCAACGCCAAGCGGGGACCATGATGAGCGACACGGCAGAACAAAAACGAATGAGGTTTTGGGCATCGACCCCTGAGCGCCATTCCGCGCTGGAAGACGCGCAGGGCGTGGTTTCAGGCAGCATGCTCATATCGCTCGGCGTCATTCTTTTGTCGGGCGGCGGGCTGTTGACGGGTGGCGTCGTGGGCGTCGCGTTTCTGCTGCATTACGCAACCGAGATCAGCTTCGGCCTTCTCTTCTTCCTCGCCAACCTGCCATTTTATTATATCGCGCTGCGACGTCTGGGCCTTGCCTTCACGCTCAAAACCTTCTGCGCCGTGGCGCTGACGGCACTGCTATCGGAATATCTTCCGCATTTCATCCCCTTGCAAAGCGTCAATCCCATCGTCGCTGCGCTCTTCGGCGGGCTCACGGTTGCGGCGGGCATGATGGCGCTGTTTCGCCACCGCGCCAGCCTTGGCGGCTTTGGAATAGTTGCGCTCTACATTCAGGATCGTTTCGGGGTCCGTGCCGGTCTCGTTCAGCTTGCCTTTGATTGCACCGTCCTGTTCTGCTCGTTCTTCGTGGCGACGCCGCTCATCATCGTCTGCTCCATTCTCGGTGCGCTGGTCATGAACTTGGTTATCGCCATCAACCACCGGAAAGACCGTTATATCGCGGTGTGAGGCCCTTCTTTTTCGGCTGGCTTTCACTACTTTAGGGGTGTGAAACACATAGAGCCTCCCATGTCCGGCCAAGATGTCGGCAGCCTGCCTTTAGCTTTCCAGACATGGTTCGGGCAAAAGGGCTGGAGCCCCCGCGCCCACCAGTTGGAACTTGCCGCCCGCGCCAGAGCCGGCGAAAACATGCTGCTGATTGCGCCCACGGGTGCCGGCAAGACGCTCGGCGGCTTCATGGCATCGCTGACGGATTTGGCTGAGCGCGGCAAGGTGCCGCCCGGTTCTGCCTTTGTCGGCGTGCACACGCTCTACATTTCACCGCTGAAGGCGCTGGCTGTCGATATCGAGCGCAACCTGATGAAGCCGGTGTCGGAGATGGGCCTGCCGATTTCGGTGGAAACCCGCACCGGCGACACGCCTCAGTCCAAGCGTCAGCGCCAGAAGGTCAAGCCACCGGATATCCTGCTGACAACACCGGAACAGGTCTCGCTGCTGCTGGCCAGCAAGGAAGCGGAGCGTTTCTTCAAGGACCTGAAATTCGTGGTGCTGGATGAGCTGCACTCGCTCGTCACCTCCAAGCGCGGGCATTTGCTGGCGTTGGCCTTGGCGCGGGTGCGCAAACACGCGCCCGCCATGCGCACCATCGGCCTGTCCGCCACCGTTGCCGACCCCATGGATTTGCAGCGCTATCTCAGCCCGCAAGCGGAAGGCCAGCCCGTCGCTGGCCTCATCACCGTGGATGGCGGGGCCAAGCCCGATATTGCCATTTTAACCACCGAAGAGCGCATTCCCTGGTCCGGTCATTCGGCGCGCTATGCCACGCAGGATCTCTATCCGGCACTGAAAGCCCACAAGACGACGCTGATTTTCGTCAACACCCGCTCGCAGGCTGAACGCATCTTTCAGGAACTCTGGACGATCAACGACGACAACCTGCCCATTGCCCTGCATCACGGCTCGCTAGATGCGGGCCAGCGGCGCAAGGTGGAAGCCGCCATGGCGGAGAACAAGCTGCGCGCCGTCGTCGCCACCTCAACGCTCGATCTCGGCATCGACTGGGGCGATGTCGATCTCGTCGTGCATATTGGCGCACCCAAGGGCGCAAGCCGCCTTGCCCAGCGCATTGGCCGCGCCAACCACCGCATGGATGAGCCCTCCAAGGCCATCCTCGTTCCGGCCAATCGATTCGAGGTCATGGAATGTCGTGCAGCACTGGACGCCAATTATGTCGGCGCGCAGGATACGCCACCCATTGCCGAGGGTGCGCTGGATGTGCTGGCCCAGCACGTGCTGGGCATGGCCTGCGCCGAACCCTTCGATGCAGACGAGCTGTACCGGGAAGTCACCACCGCATCGCCCTACGCATCGCTGCCACGCGATACCTTTGACCGGATCGTCGATTTCACCGCAACCGGCGGCTATGCGCTGCGCACCTATGAGCGATACGCCCGCATCCGCCAGACGAAAGATGGGTTGTGGCGCGTGTCCAACCCGCAGGTCGCCATGCAGTACCGGCTCAATCTCGGCACCATTGTCGAGGCCGCCGAGCTGAATGTGCGCATGGTCAAGCGCAATGCCAAGGGCACAATCGGGCGCGGTGGCATGACGCTGGGCAAGGTCGAGGAATATTTCCTCGAGCAGTTGGTGCAGGGCGATACGTTTCTGTTTGCGGGCAAGGTGCTGCGGTTCGAAGGGATCCGTGAGAGCGAATGTCTGGTCAGCCAGGCGTTCTCGATGGACCCGAAAATCCCGTCCTATGCGGGCGGCAGGTTTCCTTTGTCCACCTATCTGGCTGATCAGGTGCGCTCCATGCTGGCCGATCCGGCCCGCTGGGGTGCCCTGCCGGATCAGGTCCGCGACTGGCTGGCCATCCAGAAGGAAAAGTCCGTCATCCCCAAGCGCGATGAGCTACTGGTCGAGACATTTCCGTTCCGCAAGCGCTTCTTCATGGTCATGTATCCCTTCGAGGGGCGGCTGGCCCACCAGACGCTGGGCATGCTGTTGACGCGGCGGCTGGAGCGGGCAGGCGCGAAACCCATGGGCTTCGTCGCCACCGATTATTCGCTGGCCATCTGGGCGCTGGAAGATTTGGGCATGCGCCTGCAATCGCGCCGCCTGTCGCTGACCGATCTTCTGGATGAAGACATGCTCGGCGATGATCTTGAGGCGTGGCTGGACGAATCCTTCATGCTGAAACGCACCTTCCGCAATTGCGCGATCATCTCAGGCCTTATCGAGCGCCGCCACCCCGGCAAGGAAAAGACCGGGCGGCAGGTCACGGTCTCTGCCGATCTTATTTATGACGTTCTTCGCAGCCATGAGCCCGATCACATCCTGTTGGAAGCCACGCGGCGCGATGCATCATCAGGACTTTTGGACATTGGCCGACTTGGCGATATGCTAAGGCGAATCAAGGGCCATACCACCCACTGCGCTCTGGAGCATGTGTCGCCGCTGGCCGTACCGGTCATGATGGAAATCGGGCGCGAGACGGTTGCAGGTCAGGCCATGGATGACGTGCTGGCCGAAGCCGCCGATGAACTGATCGCCGATGCGATGTCATAGAGCAATTCCAGCAAAAGTGGGAACCGGTTTTGCGTCCGGAATTGCGCCCTAGATATAGAAAGTAAGTGATACGTGCTGAGCCGACTTGCCCTGAGCGACAAATTTTCCAGTGGCTTCGAATGCCTTGGCTCGGAAACCGTCATCAACGGTGTTGCTGGCTGGTGCGATCCGCTGGGCGGGCTTTACCTGCCGGATCTGTCGGTGCTCGTCGTCTCGGATCTGCATCTGGAAAAGGGTGCGGCCTTTGCCCGGCGTGGCCGCATGCTGCCGCCCTACGACACCATCGCCACGCTCAAGATCCTGTCTTCGCTGATTACCCGTTATGATCCGAAGATCGTCGTCAGCCTTGGCGATAACTTCCATGATCGCATCGGATCAACGCATCTGCCCTTGTCCCTGCGCGAGGTTATCAAGGATATGGCCAAGGGCCGCGAGTGGGTCTGGATCAACGGCAACCATGATCCTGATGGCACTGTCGATCTGCCAGGCTCTTCAAGCGATGAGATGGTCTATGGCAACCTCATCTTCCGGCACGAGCCGAAGCTGGGTGCTTCACCCGGTGAAATTGCCGGTCACCTCCACCCCGCCGCCACCGTGCGCCGCCGCGACAAGTCGGTGCGCCGACCTTGCTTCGCCACCGATGGCACCCGCATGCTGATGCCGGCTTTCGGCGTGTTGAGCGGCGGTCTGGACCTGCGCCACAAGGCCATGCACGGCTTGTTCGACCATTCTGCGCTGGTCGCGCATATGCTCGGTCGTGACAGGATCTACTCGGTGCGGTTCGGAAACCTGCTGGGTTAGGCCTTAATCCCTGCGGAACAGAATACTGGCACCCCAGCCAGTAATCACGGCCAGAAGCACGCACAGAATGCCATAGACGACAGGCGTCTGGTGGGCGGCATCCGTTATGGCCTGCTCCATGCCGGTCTTGACCACGCGCAGCCGCAATTCCTTTTGCGCTATCGGCATGCCGCTTTTGAAGAGGTACGCGCGGGCGGTGTGGACGCCGTTCGGGACGTTGGCTGGCAGGCGCAGCGTGGCCCAGAACAGCCCGGTGCGTTCCAGCCGCACCCCCGTCGTGTCATTGCGATAAATGCCGCTCGACAGTTTCAGACGTCTATAGGCATCCTGAAAATCAAAGACATTGTCAGGCACGCCGGAAAACACAGCGCTGCGCAGCGGCAGATGGTCTACGCCGAGGCCCATTGCCTTCAGCGTTCCCGCCGTTGCGATATTATCGATGCTTCGGGTGCTGGCCATGGAATAGGATTCCGGCAGCGGCGCAAAGGTAATGGCGCTGGTGTTGATCCAGATGCCAGCCACCCGGCTTTTCTTGCGCACGGTGGAATATTCGTTGGGGCCTTCCAGCGTCACCACAATGTCGTACTGGCCGATGGCCAGCAGCAGCTGGTCGGCATTGTTCAGCGCGCCGAACATGGTGAAATCAGCACCGCGAAAATCCGAGGCGATGGAAATTTCCGAGGTCGATGCGCCGATCTCGATATTTTCCTGCAAGGTCCGCGCCTGCCCATTGGCATCCGGCAGAATGGCAAGCGGCGGCGTCTGCGCTGAGGCCTGCGTGCAGAAAAGGCCGAAAACGGCAGCAAGTAGGGCAGCGCGGATCAATATCCCAGCCCCCCAACAGCCACCGAAAACAGATCATCCGGCTTCAGCACCAGCGAAATCGCAAGCCGCACGCCAACAGCCAGAACCAGCAGCGCCAGCAGCGCGCGCAGCTGTTCGCCGCGCAGTTTCTGGCCCACCCGCACGCCATATTGCGCACCGACAACCCCCGCCAGCATCAGGATGAAGGCCAGCACAATATCGACGGAAAAATTCGTCGCCGCCTGAACGATGGTTGTATAGGCGGTGACGAAAATGATCTGGAACAGCGAGGTGCCGACAACCACGTTGGTGGGCACGCGCAGCAGATAGATCATGGCCGGAACCATGATGAAGCCGCCGCCGACACCCATGACCGAGGTCAATACACCGACGCCGAAACCCAAGACGATGATGGGAATGACGCTGAGATAGAGCTTCGATTTCTTGAAGCGCATCTTCCAGGGCAGGCGGTGCACCCAGTTGTGATGGCCGGGGCGGCGTAGCGTCACGGTCTCGTTTCGGGCGGCGCGGCGTATGGCCGAGATGCTTTCCTTCAGCATCAGCACACCAACGGTGCTGAGCAAAATGACGTAAAGCAACGAAATGATGAGATCGAGCTGGCCGATGCTGCGCAACAGCGTAAACAGCCACACGCCAACGGTTGCCCCGCACAGGCCGCCAATCAGCAACATGCCGCCCAGCTTCATATCCAGCGTTCCACGCCTGAAATGGCTGATGGATCCGGAAACGGAGGATGCTACGACCTGGTTTGCGCCGGTTGCCACGGCAACAACGGGGGGAATGTTGTAAAAGATCAAAAGAGGCGTGATGAGAAAACCGCCACCCACGCCGAACATGCCGGACAAAAAGCCCACGGCCGCGCCCATGCCGAGAATGATGAAAATATTCACCGATAGTTCTGCAATGGGCAGATAAACAGTCACATCAGGACCTCGGGCATGGTTCCGTGCAAAACAGCAAAGCCGCCTAGAGGCGGGCTTCACCACGAATGGGTGGTATCTGTCAAAAAATGGCGAAGGCTACAAGCCCTGCGACCTTCATCGGTCATGCCCGTGGTGGGCATGACTGTCAAACATTCAATGGCAAATACGTTGATATTTAGGAAAGATCGGTAAAGAGCCGATTTACTTGTTGCGAGCCAGCAACGCGGTCACCAGTTCGTCGGTAATGCGTCCGTCCGGCGTCTGGCCCACGGACTTCTGGAAGGACTTGATGGCAGTCACTGTGGCCGGGCCCAGCTTGCCGTCAGGTTCACCCGTCTTGAAGCCATTATTGTTGAGAATGGCCTGAATGTTGCGGATCGCCTTCTGCATGTCCACAGACGCTGTCTTCACCTCTTGTCCGCCGGTCCATTCGGCTGGCAGGTTCACGGTGTTGGCGTCGTCGTTCAGGGGTGTCACCTTCCACGCGTCAACCTTGGCCTTGGCTTCGGCCAGCTGCTCCGGACGCATGGCCTTGGCCACGTCGTCGCGCTTCTGGCCAGCATCGGCATCGCCATCACGGGCGGCAATGGCAAACCACTTGTAGGATTCCGGCAAGCTCTGCAGAACGCCGCTGCCGCGTGCGTAGAGAATGGCGAGGTTGAACTGGCTGTCACGAACGCCAAGGTTCGACGCTTCGACGAACCAATGGGCAGCCGCTGTAATATCGGGGGCACCGGCAGCGTCGGATGCGAGCAGAACGGCCAGGTTGTGCATGGCGCCCGCATTGCCCTGATTGGCGGCCAGCTGGTAGTAGCGCTTGGCCTCGCCCAGATTGCGGTCTACGCCGTTTGCCTTCTCATACATGTTGCCCAGGCGGTATTGCGCGAGCGCAAAGCCACGGTCGGCAGAAAGCTTGTACCACTTTGCAGCTTCCACACGGTTAGTGGCAACGCCGCGACCTTCGGTGTAGCGAGCACCGATCTCGAACAATGCCTGCCTGTCGCCCTTTGCGGCGGCATCGACAAGAGATTGCGGTGCAATGCCTGCAGGCACGGCAATGGCGGCTTCGCCAAGGGTCTGCTGCTGGGGCTCGGCCTGTGGTGCGGCGGGTGCCTGTTCAGGCGCCGACAACGCCGCGATATCGGTTCCGGCAGATGGCGCGGGTGCTTCCACCGCTGGCGCTTCATCGGGCAGGGGCGCACCGCCAATCGGGCGCGTGTCGATCAGAGGCGGGTTCCTGTCGGCATCGGCTTGCATCCGTTCGCCAGCGGCGCGGGCGCTTTCATCCATCGCGCTATCGGATGGCACGGTAACAGCTGGCGCTTCAAGGGAGGGTTTCGGCTGTTCCTGAGCGGCGGTCAGGGCCGAGACTTCGCCACCGGTCGCAGCTTCGGTCGCAACCGTGGCGGGCTTGGTGTCGCCACTGACCAGAGACTTGATAACGGGCATGGCCATCATCGCCAGCAGAATAGCGCCTATGCCCAGAAGCAGCGGGCGGCGGTAGCGCGAAAGAGCCGAACCTGCCTTGTCGCTGGATGGCTTGGCGCGCAGGGCGCGCGAGGCGGAACCGCGCTCAGGCGCAGATTCCTGCGCGGCAGCCTGGGCTGCACGCCGGGCGGCGGCGATAAAGTCGGCGCGGCTGTCGGTGTCGCCAGTGCCGGAACGGGCAGCGGCGGTCTGGCTGGCGCGCACGCGCTCCAGAATTTTCTTGATATCGGGCGCACCGGAGCCTGGCTCAAGCAACTCGGTATCCATGTCGGACTGAAGCGTGTCGATCGGGTCGAGGGCAGGTGCGGGATCAACCTGTGTGCGAGCGGAAGCCTGCGGCTCTTTCTCGGTCTTGGCGGCACTGGAGCGGAAACGGCGCGTCAACCCAGCCAGAAGGCCGCGCGGCTCTTCATCGGCAGGCTTTGCAGCTTCCGGCGGCGTCAGCGTCTCTGTCTCATGGCCCATCTCGGCCATCAGGCCAGACTGGGTCTCGAACGCATTGTGCTCAGTCTTGATCAGGCCATCTTCTGGAAAGGTGGCGGCTGGCATCTGCGCGATGCTGTCATAGTCTGCCCAGTTGCGATCAGAATCCGCTGTCGCAGGGGCGGCTGGCGAACGCGGTGCACTGCGATTGTCGAGATTGTCGAGACGACCGGCAATCTGAACCAGCGTTTCATGCAGCGCTTCAAAGGTGCGGTGTGTGCGCTCTTCGGTGTTGCGGCTCAGACCTTCCAGCTTGCGCAGGTCGTTGGCAAGCTCGGTCAGAATGGCAATGTCGGAACTGCTGGCGGTCTGCGCCAGATTGTTGCGCGAATGCGCTTCCAGCACAGCTTCCGCCGCCTGACGGGCAGCTTCGATGATATATTCGTCGCTCGACGCCATATAGTCTTCGATGGCCGACATGCGCTGGTCGAGTTCCGGCGACATGGCGGTCGCGTCGGACGCTACCGGAGCCTTGGTCTCATCAAGCCTTGCGGCAATTTCGCCCAGACGCTCTTCAAGCCGTGTGAAGGCCGTGTCGTAGGACGGGTTCCGGTCGGAAGAAGACCGCGTTTCGATCTGCTCGATGCGGCGCGCAATCTTCTCCAGCCGCTCGCCCAGCTTGTCATTGACGGCACCGCTGCCCAGCTCATCGATCTTGCGGGAAATATCGGTCAGAAACGCGGTCAGTTCCGGCTGGCTGGATGGCCTCTGCGAGCGTTCCATCAACAGCGAAAGCTGGTCCAGCCGCTCGCTCAGCTGCGAGACGCTACGCTCGGTAGACAGTTCCTCGATGCGGCTTGTCAGCTTGTCCAGCCGCGCACCCAGCGCGTCGGAAGGCTTGGCCCGCTCGGCGGCGTCTTCTTTCAATGTGTCGATCTGGGCCGATAGCGCGCTCAGGCGGTTTTCCAGCCGCTCGGTGAGTGTCGCGTCGATGGCTGCGGCAGAGCGGCTTCCGGCAACGGAAATAGCCCGGCTCATCTCTTCCAGACGCTGATCAAGACCGGAGAAATGCTCGCCCAAAGCCTGGTTGGGCGGCAGCATGTGCTTGCCCATCTGCTCGACAGCACCGGCGATGGTGATAAGCTTTTCTTCCAGCGCACGGATATTGCCCTGGCCGCCCATTGAACCCAGCTGGGTCTTGATGTCATCCAGACGGTAGGCGAGCGATACGATTTCATCCTGAAGCGGAGCGGTATCGAATTCGCGCAGCCTGTCATCCACGCTGTTGAAACGCTGTTCCATGCGCTGCATGCTGGTTTCGCGGGCAACCTGATCCATCAGGCTGCGCAATTCCTCAAACTCGCTGCGCAGCGCCTCGCCATCGGGCGATGTCGTTTCGCCCATGCGCTCGATGCTGGCCGCCAGCCGTGCGACATCCTCACGGATATCCTCGGCAAAATCCTGTGTTTCGGCAAAGGTTCTGATATTGCGCAGCTCGGAACGCACACCCTGCATTTCGCGGGCAACGCCCTCGGAAATCTCGTGCTTCAGTTCCTGGCGCATGCTGACCAGCGCCTCGGCCACTTCACGCAGGGCCGCATCGCCCTGATTGGCTTGCGGCATTGCGCGCTCGTAACGGGCGGTCGGGCGCGGGCGCTGCGGCGGAATGGCTGTCGAGGCACGGTAATCGCGCTCGCTGTAGCGCCTATCCACGTCACGAGGGGCCATATCACGGACGTCCATGTCGCGCTCTGCATGCAGATCCGCGCCGCGCGGCGCCTCGGCCTGCTGGCGCTCCCAACGGGCATCGAGCGCCTTCTGGCGCTGGCGAATTTCATTAACGGGGTCGAAACGCGGATTTTCAGGCCTTGCGCCGCTTCCGGTCATGTCAGCGCGACGGTTCGTGGCCTCATAGGCAGGATTTTCATGAGATGGGCGCGCAGGCTTGGCACCCAGAAGATCCTCAATCCGGGCTTCCAGGCCTTCAATTGTGCGGTTGAGCGCATCCAGAGACGATCTGTCACTATGATCCTGGGAATTTGATCGCACTCGGTTCATCTTGCTGCCCGCTTCATCGTTGCCCGGTTATCTGCATGTCCCTTGGCCAGTTGGCGGGGGCGTGCAGTGGTCATTGTATTGGCTACAGGAACCGCGCGATTCTCGAAGCAGCCCCTGAGGATGAACAATTGCCGAATTGTGGTTAACAATTTGTTAATTAGTTTTTTCTGTTTTAACCGTTTCTTTAGTATTGGCCTTGCGCGGGGCTTGCCGCAGAGCGCGCTTTGTATACTCTAGGTAGAGATATCCGCGTTCCAAAACGCATGAAAATGTCATTTGACGTTTACGCGCACGTCAAATATTGTGACCTCATAATTGGCCGGAATATTCCGGCGCGGTGCGGAGGATCATCGGAATGCCTGTATACAAGGCCCCTGTCAAAGACACGCTTTTCATACTCAACGACGTGCTCGGCATAGAGCGCTACAACAATCTCCCCGGTTTCGAGGACGCAACGCCCGACATGATCGAGGCTATCACCGGCGAAGCGGCAAAGCTTGCCGAGGAGCAGCTTTTCCCTCTGAACTGGTCTGGCGATCAGCAGGGCTGCAAGCGCGCCGAAGATGGTTCCGTCTCGGTGCCGGATGGTTTCAAGCAGGCCTATGATGCCTATTGCGAAGGCGGCTGGACGGGTCTTGCCGTGCCGCCGGAATATGGCGGGCAGGGTCTTCCCTATACGCTGCACGCGGCAATCGGCGAATATATGTCGTCTGCCAACCTGTCGCTGATGATGTATCCGGGCCTGACGCAGGGCGCGATTGCCGCCATTCTCGTGCACGGTTCGGATGCGCAGAAGCAGACCTATCTGCCGAAGATGGTAGAAGGCACATGGTCCGGCACCATGAACCTGACGGAGCCCCATTGCGGCACCGATCTGGGCCTGCTTCGCACCAAGGCCGTGCCGCAGGGCGATGGCTCCTACAAGCTGTCCGGCCAGAAGATCTTCATCTCGGCTGGCGAACATTCCATGACGGACAATATCATCCATCTGGTGCTCGCCCGCATCGAAGGCGCGCCTGAGGGCACCAAGGGTATTTCGCTCTTCATCGTGCCGAAATTCCTCGTCAATGATGATGGCTCGGTCGGCAGCCGCAACGGTGTGGTCTGCGGTGCGCTTGAGCACAAGATGGGCATTCACGGCAATGCCACCTGTGTCATGAACTATGATGACGCGACCGGCTACCTCATCGGCGCAGAAAACAAGGGCCTTTCGGCCATGTTCGTGATGATGAACGAGGCACGTCTGGGCGTTGGCCTTCAGGGTCTTTCCGTCAGCGAAATCGCCTATCAGAATGCCGTGGAATATGCCCGCGAGCGTATTCAGGGCCGCTCTCTCTCCGGCGTCAAGGCACCGGAAAAGAAAGCCGATCCGATTATCGTTCACCCCGATATTCGCCGCACCCTCATGACCATCCGTGCCTTCAACGAAGCTGGCCGTGCCTTCCTTTTGTGGTCGGCTCTGCAATCGGATATCGCCCATCGTTCGAGCGATGAAAAGGAACGTCAGGCGGCGGATGATCTGATCGGCCTCGTGACGCCGATCCTCAAGGGCGTGCTGACAGACAAGGGCTTTGACCACGCGGTCATGGCGCAGCAGGTCTATGGCGGCCACGGCTATATCGAAGAACACGGCATGAGCCAGTATGTGCGCGATGCCCGCATCACCATGATCTATGAGGGTGCCAACGGCATTCAGGCTCTGGATCTCGTCGGTCGCAAGCTGGGCCTCAATGGTGGCCGCGCCGTCATGGCGCTGTTCAAAGAAATCGGCGATTTCTGCGAGGAAAACCGCGCTGATGAAGCCCTCACGCTTTACACCAAGGGCCTCAAGAAAGGCCTGAACGACCTGCAGGCCGCCACCATGTGGTTCATGCAGCATGCCATGGCAAAGCCAGACAATGCCGGTGCCGGTTCTACCGATTACATGCACCTCTTCGGCCTCGTCGTGCTGGGCTACATGCAGGCCCGCATGGCCAAGGCAGCGCAGGTGGCCTTGGCCTCCGGTTCCGCCTCAGACGAGGTGTTCCTCAAGACCAAGCTGGTCACTGCGAAGTTCTTCATGGAGCGCCTCATGCCGGAAACGGCCCTGCGCAAGACCCGCATCGAAGCAGGAAGCGACACGATGATGGAACTGGCTGCGGAAGCCTTTTAAGAATTACGGCATTCGCGTGCCGAGAGGCACATGCCGACAGGGAGATGAGAAAATGACTGACGTTTATATCTACGATCACGTCCGCACCCCGCGCGGACGCGGCAAGAAGGACGGATCGCTGCACGAAGTGCCGTCCGTTCGCCTTGCTGCCAAAACGCTGGAAGCCATCCGTGATCGCAACGGGCTCGACACATCCACCGTCGATGACATCATCATGGGCTGCGTCGATCCGGTCATGGATGCGGGCGCTGTTATCGCCAAGGGTGCGGCTTTCGAGGCCGGTTATTCCACCAAGGCACCGGGCATGCAGATTTCGCGCTTTTGCGCGTCGGGTCTCGATGCCATCAATTTCGCGGCTGGCAAGATTGCCGCCGGTGCCGATGAGATCGTCATTGCGGGCGGTGTTGAAAGCATGTCGCGTGTCGGCATGGGCATGTCGGGCGGTGCCTGGTACATGGACCCATCCGTCAGCTTCCCAGCCTATTTCATGCCGCAGGGCGTGTCTGCCGATCTCATCGCCACCAAATACGGCTTTACCCGTGATGACGTGGACGCCTTTGCTGTCGAAAGCCAGAAGCGCGCCGCGCATGCATGGGAAAACGGATACTTCAAGAACTCCGTCATTCCGGTGAAGGACCAGAACGGCATCACCATCCTCGACCGCGATGAGCATATGCGTCCCGGCACGGATATGCAGACGCTTGCCTCGCTCAACGCATCCTTCCAGATGCCGGGCGAAATGGGTGGCTTTGAAGCTGTTGGCATCATGGCGCACCCAGAAGTGGAGCGCATCACCTATGTCCACCATGCGGGCAACTCTTCCGGCATCGTCGACGGTGCAGCGGCTGTTCTGGTTGGCTCCAAGGCGGGCGGCGAGAGCATGGGGCTGAAGCCCCGCGCGCGCATCCGCTCCTTCGCCAATATCGGCTCCGACCCGGCGCTGATGCTGACCGGACCTGTCGATGTCACTGAAAAGCTTCTGGCCAAGACCGGCATGTCGATTGCCGATATCGACCTCTTCGAACTCAACGAAGCCTTCGCCGCCGTGGTGCTGCGCTATCTCCAGGCCTTCGACATCAGCCACGACAAGATGAACGTGAACGGCGGAGCGATCGCCATGGGTCACCCGCTGGGTGCCACCGGCGCGATGATCCTCGGCACAGTTCTGGATGAGCTGGAACGCCGCGATCTCAACACCGCACTGGTCACGCTCTGCATTGGCGCGGGCATGGGCACGGCAACGGTTATCGAGCGGGTTTGAAACGTCGCGGTCGAGGCCGAAACGATCCCTCCGTCAGCCCAAGGGTTGAGGAGGTGAGCGGAGCGGCCACAGAAATTCAGGGAAGAGGAATCCCCATATGAGCACCTATACCAATTTCACCCTCGAGACAGATGCAGATGGCATCGCGCTCGTCACCTGGGATATGCCGGAAAAATCCATGAACGTCTTCACAGCCCAGGTGCTGGAAGAACTGGACGCCGTCATCGACGCCACGGTTGCGGATGCGAGCGTCGAAGGCGTGGTCTTCACATCAGGCAAAGCCACATTCTCAGGCGGCGCAGACCTGTCGATGATCAAGTCCATGTTCTCCTTTTACCATGAGGAGAAGGAAAAGAACCCGGATGAAGCCGCCAAGAAGCTGTTTGATCTCGTCGGCAAGATGAACTGGCTGTACCGCAAGCTGGAAACCAACGGCAAGCCATGGGTCTCGGCCATCAACGGCACCTGCATGGGTGGCGCGCTGGAACTGTCGCTGGCCTGCCATGGCCGTGTGGTTTCCAATGCCAAGAGCGTCAAGTTGGCGCTGCCGGAAATCAAGGTCGGCATTTTCCCCGGTGCCGGCGGCACGCAGCGCGTCTCGCGCCTCACCGACGCGCAGTCCGCACTTCAGATGATGACGACAGGCCAGTCTCTCACGCCAAGCCGCGCCAAGGCCATGAACCTCGTTCATCAGGTGGTGGAGCCGGATCAACTGATCCCCGCGGCCAAGCAGATGATCAAGGATGGGCTGAAGCCCGTTGCCCCGTGGGATGAGAAGGGCTTCAAGGCCCCCGGTGGCGGCATCTGGACGCCCGCTGCCGCCCAGCTCTGGCCCGCAGCCCCTGCCATTTTGCGCCGCGAAAGCGCTGGCAACTATCCGGCAGCACTTGCCATTCTCAAATGCGTCTATGAAGGCCTGCAATTGCCCTTCGACACCGCCTTGAAGGTCGAGCAGCGTTATTTCACGGAAATCCTTCGCTCGAAGGAAGCCTTTGCGATGATCCGCTCGCTGTTTATCTCCATGCAGGAACTGGGCAAGGGCGCACGCCGCCCCGCCGGTCAGCCCAAGAGTGATCTCAGCCACGTGGGCGTTGTCGGTGCCGGTTTCATGGGCGCATCCATCGCCTATGTCACAGCCGTTGCCGGTCTGGATGTCACCCTCATCGACCGTGACGACGAAGCAGCCGCCAAGGGTAAGACAACCTGCGAAGGTCTGGTGAAGGATAGCGTCACCAAGGGCCGCATGACGCAGGAAGAGGGTGCCGCCATCCTCGCTCGCATCACGCCAAGCTCTGACTATGCCTCGCTCAAAACCGCAAATCTTGTGATCGAAGCCGTCTTTGAAGACCGCGACGTGAAGAAGGGCGTGATCGAGGCGGTCGAAGCCGTTCTGCCAGAAGGTGCGATCTTCGCTTCCAACACGTCAACCCTGCCCATCACCGGTCTTGCGCAGAACTCCAAGCGCCCGAACGATTTCATCGGCATCCACTTCTTCTCGCCGGTCGAGAAGATGATGCTGACCGAGGTCATCCTCGGGAAGGAAACAGGCGACAAGGCTCTGGCCGTCGCGCTGGATTATGTCGCAAAGATCAAGAAGACGCCGATTGTCGTCAATGATACGCGCGGTTTCTTCGTCAATCGCTGCGTGCTGCGTTACATGGCCGAAAGCTATGAAATGCTGATAGAAGGCGTACCCGCCGCCATGATCGAGAATGCCGCGAAATTCGCCGGCATGCCGGTTGGCCCTCTCGCCCTCAACGATGAAGTCGCCATCGATCTGTCCTACAAGATCCTCAAAGCCACCGTTGCAGATCTGGGCGACAAGGCGGTGGATGTCAGACATATGGAACTGGTCAAGAAGATGGTCGAAGGCGAGGGCCGCTTTGGCCGGAAGAACGCCAAGGGCTTTTATGACTATCCGGCAAAGCCCGCCAAGAAGTCTCTCTGGCCCGGCCTGAAAGACCTCTATGCGCAGAAAAAGCCTGAAGATGTTGATATGGAAGTGCTAAAACAGCGTTTCCTCGTCACCATCGCGCTGGAAGCCGCCCGCACGGTTGAAGAGGGCATCGTGACCGATCCCCGTGAAGCCGATGTCGGCTCCATTCTCGGCTTCGGCTTTGCGCCTTACACGGGCGGCGCGCTCTCCTATATCGATGGCATGGGCGTGAAGACCTTCGTGGCGCTGGCAGAGAAGCTGTCGCAGACCTATGGCCCGCACTTCAAGCCAACCCCGCTGCTTCAGGATATGGCCGCCAAGGGCGAAACCTTCTATGGCCGCTTCGACCCCTATGGACTTGCCGCGCAAGCCGCATAATGCCGCACTGATACTGCAAATCGACAGGCCCTCCGGGGCCTGTTTTTGTTTTCAGATGCAGGATGCTGTATCGAGGCCCACCAATAATGGCTATCAACAGAAATGCGTGATCGATATTCTCGTTAATCTCATTAACCGCGCTAATATTATTATTCAGTACTTCGTATTATTCAATTTCCAGACAATAAAATTGCACTTATATCGAAATTAAAGGCGAATAATGCAGCCATTGCTGCGTCAGAAGTCGCGCCCTGATCCCGGAGGATTTATCCATGAAAAGAATACTGTTTGCTGCTGCCATCGCTCTCGCCCCCTTCTTTGCCCAGGCTGAAACACTAAAATTTCCGAGTGATGCGCCCATCGCATCGGTGAAAATTCCCGATGACTGGGGTCCGAAAGAAACCGAAACCGGCATCGACGCCACATCGCCTGATACCGCCATCTATTTCTCCATCGATGTCGCCAGCGACAAAAGCATGGATAAGGTCATCGAAGATGCCATCAAATTCCTCGTCGACAATGGCGTGGAGATTGATGCGAAAAGCCAGAGTGATTCCGGCGATGTCGAAATCAACGGCATGACGTTTGGAAGCATCGAATTCGACGGCGTCGATGCAGATGGCCCGGTGGAAGTCTCCCTCGGCTTCGCCTCGCCCAAGGAAGGCAAGATGCTGGTCGTGACTTATTGGGGCACAAAGGCCACGCAGGACGCTCACAGCGAGACGCTGGTCAGCATTCTGCAGTCGCTCAAGCCGGTTAAATAGCAATCACCATTGCAGCGCCCTCATCATCTCGGGCGCTGCAATGCCTGTCTTGCGCCCTGTCACCACCACCGGCGTGCATCCTTTTGCGTCCTCCCGCGTTTGCCGGATATCCCCGAGCTGCCTGCACCTATCGCAGCCAGACGCGCATATGAGAGGAATACGACATGAGGGCGCCGATCCGTTCGCATGGCTTTGACAAGCCGTCAGACCTTGAAGATGAACTTTCCCAACTGGATGATGACGCAGGCGCGACAAGAGACAGCGCGAACACAGGTGCAAGAGCATCTGGACTGTCCTCCTCTGATGTTTCCCTGCATGAGCAGATCAACGATATCAGGCGCGAGATGGCGGCCATCCGAAGCGATGTCGAACAGTTGCAGGCTGCTGTGTCCGGAAACAGAGGCTCCCACGGCTCTGATATTTCCAACTGGCTTCCCGTCGTCCGTTCCGTTGCCATCACATCACTGGCAGGCCGTATCTTCGCATCCTCGCCCATCATGGCGCTGTTGGTTGCTGCAGTCCCCTTTGCGCTTGGCCTGTCGGCTGGCTCGAAGTAGGTTTTTTGAGTGCGGCCCGCTCAATGCGGGCCGCCATCTCCACGGTCATCAGGACCTGACCGAAAAAAATCATTGAAAATCAATGATCTGTCCAGAAAACAAAAAAATCAAAAAGAAATTTCCGCAACTTTCCCAATGTCGCTGAAGCAGAGCGCAAAATCTGCCTCGCATCGTCGCCAAAATGTGTTCGCGAGACATGGCGGGCCGACGGGGCTGGGACCGGGTTGTCTGCCTGTAACGTGCGGACAGGCAACAGGGTCTCAAGGCGGATCGACCGGTTATCCCTGAAGGAACCCGGATGCTCCGTTCTGATGGGCCAGTAAAGCGCGCGCAATCCCCGTGGTTCAAACGATCGGGGCAGGGTGCGCTTCTTTGGTGGTAGCGAATGACCAGAAAGAAGGGAAAAGCGATTTTCCCGGATATATGAGGCCACGCGGATGCGCACGCCCATTAAAACCTTACCAGAGATCCCGCATCCGCGTGTCGTCTCAGGGCTCAGCATAACCGCCAACCACGCGCGCCCGCGCCACGTGGTTGGCGAAGCCTGCGCGTTTTTATCAAAAAGACATCGGTTTCCCCGCAGAACGATTCACCTAAAGCCCACGACTCCAGGCCTTTCCCGCGTCATCCACAGGGACCGCCAAAAAACTGTCAAAAAAGTTCAGAGAGGCGCTTGCCATGGCCGAACAATATGTTACAACCCCGCTCACTTCCGGGGCAGCAAGCTTCTCCGGCGCAGACCAAAGCGAAGGTTCACCTAGAGCCTTTAGTGCCCGAATAGCTCAGTTGGTAGAGCAGCGGATTGAAAATCCGCGTGTCGGTGGTTCAAATCCGCCTTCGGGCACCATTCTTCCCTCAGAGAAATCAATAAGTTCAGAGTTTGGTGTCAACGACGTGACGCGTCTATTTTGTTTGCCACTTGCTTGTTCTTATTCCGAAAGCCCCTTTTGCAATCGTCTGCCTCGTTGGCGGATTTGCATATCCGCGTTTGCAGTTTTTGACCAAGGAGCGTGCTTCATGGTCGAGGCGGGGCAAGCCGCCTCTGATGTCGTAGAATCGCGTAGCACTTGAGTCGTCGCAAACTGCGTGTGGCCTTTCCTCTCGCAACGCAATGTGCGGTTCGGCGGGCCTACAAACGTTACCGATACCTTAACAAAAGCGCACCAAAAGCTGCCTACAGTAACGTGAGTTGTCGCTAAAATATCACAGGCTTATAGTAGAAGCACCTGTTGTATTAGGAAAATCAATGGTTCCGGGTTGCGATGGTCCGACACTTTCTGTCTATTCGAACCAGAAGCGGGGGGCGTCTCCAAGACTGTTCCGCTTTTGCAACGAAACATGACTGGAGGTCATTATGAACATCAAGAGCCTTTTGATCGGCTCCGCTGCCGCTCTCGCAGCAGTATCCGGCGCACAGGCTGCAGACGCAATCGTCGCAGCTGAGCCAGAAGCACTCGAATACGTTCGCGTTTGCGACGCTTTCGGCACAGGCTTCTTCTACATTCCTGGCACAGAAACCTGCCTGAAGTTCGGCGGCTACGTTCGCTTCCAGACAGAAGTTGGTCGTGACCGTTCTGGTTCGTCTGACTGGGATTCGTTCACACGCGCTCAGTTCGAAGTTGACACACGCACAGACACTGAACTCGGCGCTCTGCGCGGCTTCATCGGTTTCCGCGGCAATGCTGACTCCGGCGTTGGTGGCGCTACTGCCGGCACGTCTGGTAACCAGGGTTCTGGCGTATTCGTTGACCAGGCATTCATCGAACTCGGCGGCCTGAAGGTCGGTAAGTTCTACAGCTGGTGGGACGATGGCCTTTCTGGCGAAGCTGACGTTCTCTCCACCAACGCGCTCTTCAACTCCGTTCGCTACACATATGATGCTGGATCTTTCTGGGCAGGCGTTTCGGTTGACGAACTTGAAGGCACAAACAGCCAGTTCGTGACGATCACAGCAATCGACCCGGTAACGGGCGACATCCTTGGTACACAGGAAGCTGACAACAACGTTGGCGTTGCTCTCGGCATGGGCGCAAAGCTCGGTGCGGCTACACTTCAGTTGATCGGTGGCTATGATATCGACCAGGAAGAAGGCGCTGTTCGCCTGATCGCAACAGCTGACTTCGGTCCTGGCGCACTCGGTCTTGCTGGTGTTTGGGCTTCTGGCGCAAACGCTTACTATGCAGAATCTGAATGGGCTGTTGCTGCTGAATACGCAATCAAGGCAACTGACAAGCTGACGATTACGCCCGGCGCACAGTACTTCGGTAACGTGTCTGCTTCTGCTACGATCCTTGATGGCATCGGTGGCGCTGCAATTGGAACTGGCATCATCACCAACGACTTCACAAATGATGACGCTTGGCAGGCTGGCGTGACTGTTGATTACCAGATCACACAGGGTCTTTCCACCAAGGTTGCAGTTAACTACTTCGACGTTGATGGTGGTGACGACGAAGTCAACGGTTTCGTTCGCCTTCAGCGTTCGTTCTAATACCTCTAACTTCGGTTAGTAAAAGAAAACCCGGCAGCGATGCCGGGTTTTTCTAATTTAGAATGTCAAAAAATAACTAGACATGTTTATTCGTTAGGTGCATGATATCGTTAGTCAAAAGGCGTGATCCACAGCGCTTAAGCTTCGTCTGTTGACTCCAGTCAAATCCCCATCAGCCACTTTTGGTTGATGGGGCGGACTCCACAGGCAGACGGTCGGTAACTGTCCGACGGCCAAATTTTCCTGAAAATTCTCTTCGCCCACGCCTGATATACGGGGCTCAATCGGTACCCCTATACCGCTATTCACAGGCCGCTGTTGCGTGTTTTGCAGGTGTCACGAGACACACTGGCACGCCTTTATTCCGTATAGAGCTCGCCGGCGGATGTGATGATCTGCCATTTTCCGTCGATGTTATTCATCGAGATCAAGCGGCTTTCGTCGGGAAGGATGGAGCCGATCTGGACGAGGAACATGCCGGACTTGTCTTCGATGAGGGCGCGGCCGTTCGAGACGTGGAGCAGTTTGAAGCGCGTGCCGCCGGGGAAGGGCTGGGCTTTGCCGTCTTCATTTGCGGCCTGACCGCCAGCGTCCGTCGGCACCGTTGCGGTGGTCAGCGAGTCCAGATCAGGCATCAGGTCGGTCTGTGCCTCCGTGGTCGGATCTTCTTCCACGTGCGGCATCACCGCGATTGAGCCGCCGCCTTCGCGTTGCGGCACATCTGTCAAAGCTTCCCAGCCAGCGCCGCTGATCCCGAATTTTTCCGGGTTGAAGAACACATACCAAGGCAAAGCCGCAGCCGTTGCCGCCACAACAATGAGGCCGCCGGTCAGCATGCGGTCGAAGTCACGGATCGAGCGTCGCTGACGCGCATCGCGGTCCGGATTATCCTGTCGTTCTTGTCTCATCAGTTTCAACATCATGGCCCCCGTCGCTGGATCGGTGCTGGCTGGTTGTTAACGGGCGCATTTCGCAGGGCATTTGCCAGTTCTGCATAGGCGTCAATGACCGTGCGATCTCCCGGCGATTGCTTGAGCACGTCGTAAATGAACGGCACTTGCTTGACCGCCATGTCGAGTTCGGCGTCGACGCCTGGGCGGTATCCGCCGATCAGGCGCAAGTCCTTGGTTTCCTCGAAATTGTGGATCAATGACTTCAACCGGGACACCAGCTTCTGCTGGTCGGGCGTCCATGCCTTGTGTGACAGGCGCGAAATCGAGGCGAGGGGATTGATCGGGGGGTATCTACCCTCATCCGCAAGCGAACGGTCCAGCACGATGTGACCATCCAGAATGCCGCGTGTCGCATCGGCAATCGGGTCATTGTGGTTGTCGCCATCCACGAGAATGGAGATGATGGCCGTGATCGTACCGGTACCCTCAGGGCCAGGTCCGGCGCGCTCGAGAAGGCGTGGCAGTTCGGTAAAGACCGATGCCGGATAGCCACGCGCAATCGGCGGCTCGCCAGCGGCAATCGCAACTTCGCGAATGGCATGGGCAAAGCGGGTGATACTATCGGCAATGAACAGGACGTTTTCGCCCTTGTCGCGAAAATGTTCCGCAACCGTCATGGCCACAAGCGGCGCCATCTTGCGCAGCATCGGGCTTTCGTCACTCGTCGCAACGATCGCGATGGATTTCTTCATGTTGTCGCCGAGCGTGTCCTCGATGAATTCACGCACTTCGCGGCCACGTTCACCCACGAGAGCGATGACAACCTTGTCAAAGGCATCGGCCCGCGCCAGCATGGACAAAAGCGTGGATTTGCCCACACCAGAGCCTGCGAAAATGCCAAGACGCTGGCCAAGGCACAGCGGCGTGAAGATATCGATGGCTTTGACGCCTGTGCGAAAGCCGGTAACAACACGGCTTCGCGTCATGGATGGCGGCGGCAGGGCCAGAACAGACCGCTTCCGGGCTCCCCTGACCAGCGGTCCCTTGTTGTCGATGGGCTTGCAGAGCGAGTTGATGGTGCGGCCGCACCATGTGTCATCAGGCTCGACGCGGAACTCGCCTTCGCGCAAGACAACGTCGTTGACGCCGATGGGGTCGCCCGGTTCGATGGGGCAGACATAGATCAGGTCCGGCTCCACCCGCACAACTTCACCCAGATGCAGGCTTGATTCGCTTTTGTGGACGACGAATTCGCCAAGACGCACATGTTCGGAAAGACCGCTGACCGTATAATGCCCGGCCGCGATGGTTTTGACACGCCCACCGCGAGACAGGGATGCACCGGATGCGATCTGCGTTTCCAAAAGCTGCGCAAGCGTTTCGAGCCGGGTGAAAATGCTTGGAGGCGCTGACGCGGGACTATCACTCCCGGTGCCAATTTCAGTCTTGAGCTCTGTGTCGATCTCGGTTTCCATTTATGCCACGCGCCGCTTACTGGCCGCCGCCGAGGGTGCGGATAGCCTGTGAAAAGGAATCCTCGGTCGATTTCATCAGCGAAGAAATGCCCTCAAAGGCGCGGTTGACCTGCACGAGCTGTGTCATCTGGCTGATGGCGTTGATGTTGGACTGTTCGACATAGCCCTGGATCACGCCGATAGAGCCGGTGTCGACAGCTGGCTGCGGAGCTTCGGAAAAGATGACGCCGCTGTTTTCATGGCGCACGAAGCCCTTATTGGCGTCTGCGGTGAAAATTCCCAGCTGTGCAACCGTCGTGCCGTTTTGCAGAATGCGGCCATCGGAGCCGACGGTCGGCTCGCCAGCTGCCGGGTTGAGCTGGATCGGTGCGCCGCCTGCGTCGAGAACCGGATAGCCCTGCGTGGAGACGAGTTCGCCTGTTGTGCCCATGGAGAAGCGGCCGTCGCGGGTCATGACCTGACCTGCGGGTGTGTCGATGGCAAACCAGCCATCGCCCTTGACCGCGAAGTCGAAGGGATTGCCGGTCTGGATCATTTCGCCGTTGCGGGTGGACAAGTAGTCGCTGCCCTGCGTGACGAATGCGATGTCGGCCTTCAGGTCGTTGCGCGTCTGGCTCATCACCTGGTCGAATTTGACCTCCGTGCCGCGAAACCCGACCGTGTTCATGTTGGCAATGTTGTCCGCAATGGTCGTGAGACGACGTTCCAGGGCGATCTGGGAGGATATGCCTACGTAAATACCAGACTGCATGCCTGTCTCCTGTCCATTACTTCAAGAAAAGGCGCGGCTTCTACATCGCAACCTTCTGTTTACTGAGATACGGACACTGGCTTGCGCGAAGCTTTTGAATGACTGCTTATAAAGGAGAGCGGCGGCACAGGCGCGATAAGGCGATCATCATTTGGGTGAACGGCCGCAACAAACTGCGAGACCAGCCAGCCTCGCACAAGGCATGTCCCCTATCCCTGAGATGCGAAATTGGCATCAGACGCGAGCTTCAGATGAATATTGTTATCGGATTAGTGATTACTTTTGGCTGTATCCTTGGCGGATACATGGCCATGGGCGGCCATCTGGACGTGTTGTTCCAGCCATTCGAGCTCGTCATCATCGGTGGCGCTGGTCTCGGCGGCTTCATCATGGCCAACCCGATGAAGGTGGTCAAAGACAGCGGTAAGGCGCTTGGCGAAGCATTCAAATATGCCGTGCCGAAAGAGCGCCACTATCTGGATGTTCTGGGCGTGCTCTATTCGCTGATGCGCGACCTTCGCACCAAATCCCGCAACGAAATTGAAGCTCACATCGACAATCCGGAAGAATCCTCGATTTTCCAGATCGCGCCATCTGTTCTGAAAAACAAGGAACTCACATCCTTCATCTGCGACTATGTTCGCCTCATCATCATCGGCAATGCTCGCAGCCATGAGATCGAGGCGCTGATGGACGAGGAAATCGAAACCATCCTCTACGACAAGATGAAGCCCTATCACGCCATCACCGCCATGGGTGACTCCTTCCCCGCCATCGGTATCGTGGCCGCGGTTCTCGGCGTTATCAAGGCCATGGGTAAGATCAACGAACCGCCCGCGATTCTCGGTGGCCTCATCGGTGCGGCGCTCGTGGGCACGATGTTGGGTATCATTCTGTCCTACTCCATCTGTAACCCGTTGGCATCGCAGGTAAAAATCGTCCGCTCCAAGCAGCACCGCCTCTACATCATCGTCAAGCAGACATTGCTGGCCTACATGAATGGCTCGGTTCCTCAGGTTGCGCTCGAATATGGACGCAAGACGATTTCCAACCATGAGCGTCCGTCTATCGATGCCGTGGAACAGGAAATGATGAACCCGGGCGGCGACCAGAAGGCGGCTTGATGATGGCGAATGCTGTACAATCGAATGTCACACCCATGGAACCCGCGCTGCTGGCAAAGCTGACGGGTGGCCTGGGAGACAGCAAGAAGGTGGCCAAGATCGGTGCCGACATCGGGCAGATCTACGGCAACTTCCTGCCGGATACGTTCCACAGCGAGACAGGCATCGCCATCGAGGTGGATTATGTCGGTTGCGAATCCGGGCTCATGACCGATTTGGTCAGCAAGCTTGGCAAGGACTTTGCCGTTGCCGATTGTTCACTGCGCAACTGGTGCCCAAATTTCCTGATGGCAACCGGCACGGCCTTTATCATGGCTTTGATGGAGCGCATGCTGGGTGCTGCCCCCGATACGATCATGGAACCGGAAGTCCGGGCATTGTCGCATATCGAGCTTGATCTGGCCGCGCTCGTGCTTGGGCGTCTGGGTGAAGTGCTTCGCTCGTCGATCAATGCGCCGGGCGGTTTTGAACCCACGATCGATCCCCCCTTCAACGGCAATGGCAAGACCATTTTCGAAGAGGCTATTACGGCCCAATACGGCATTCTGATCCGCCTCAAGGTGCAGATCGGCAAGGTTGCTTCCGAATTCGCATTGGTCATTCCGCAGCGCGCGCTGCTGAAGACGACCATTCTGGCGCCGAAGGCATCGGCACAGGCAATGAAGAAGCAGGAAGAATGGATGGAGATGATCTCCGAACAGGTGAAGCGTTCACAAGTAACGCTGGAAGCCAAGATACGATTGCAGAGCCTGACGCTGAAGACGATCTCTCGTCTGGTGCCAGGCGATGTCATTCCCTTCCGTGATATCAGGCAGGACGACATTTGCGTCGAAGTCAGCGCCAATGGGGCGAATATGTACAATTGTGAGTTTGGTCGTGCGGGAGACAAATACACGGTTCGCGTGAAGAACAATGTGAGCACGGACGACGAAATTCTTAGACATTTGATGGGTTAAAACGCCCGACATGCCTCTTTGAGAGGCGTGGGCAGCTTGACGCAAGTTTCAAAGGGAATAATTAGCGCATGGCTACGAAAAAGACACCCAAAACCGAAGACGATTTCCTGCCTTCGCTCGATGATACGGGCGATCTGGACCAGGCAATCGGTGATCTGCGCGGTGTACTGAAAAGCGATTCGGATGGAGCGCTATCGGATTTCGGCGATTTCGGAGACTTTGGCTCAGTTGACGCTGAACCGGCAGGCGACGATCTCCCGGCATTTGGTGGTGGAATGGACAGCTTCGGCACGTCCGATTTCGGCTCCAGCTCAGCCCCGCTTGCCGCATCGCCCTCGCCACTGGGCAGCGGCCTGACGGATAATTTCGATCTGATCATGGATATTCCCATCGATGTTCAGATCGTGCTTGGCACCAGCCGTATGCTGGTTTCCGGTCTGATGGGACTGGAAGAAGGTGCAACCATTGCGCTTGAGCGGCGAATCGGTGAACCTGTCGAAATCATGGTGAACGGCCGCTGCATCGCACGGGGCGAGATCACCGTACTGGAAGACGACGATACACGCTTTGGTGTAAAGCTGATTGAAGTGTTGAGTACCAAGAAAGCCTAATCCCTGTGGGGACGGAGAGGAAAGACCATGATGGACTTTGAGGATTTCGGCAACCCAATTGCTGGGAAGCCGTTGTCTCAGGCAGACAAAGCCGCCGCCGTACTCTTGGCGATGGGAAAAGGCGTGGCCGGAAAACTCCTCAAGTTTTTTACCCAGGCCGAGTTGCAGACCATTATCAATTCGGCACAGACACTTCGCGTGATTCCGCCAGACGAGCTCGCCATCATCGTGGCGGAATTCGAAGACCTGTTCACCGAAGGCACAGGCCTGATGGACAACGCCAAGGCCATCGAGAGCATTCTCGAAGAAGGCCTGACACCTGAAGAGGTGGATGGTCTTTTAGGTCGGCGGACCGCCTTCCAGGCTTTCGAAACCTCTATCTGGGATCAGCTGCAGGACGCAGACCCCCAGTTCATCGGCAAGTTCCTGCTTCGCGAACATCCTCAGACCATCGCCTATATCCTCACCATGCTGCCATCCTCTTTCGGTGCCAAGGTTCTTCTGACCATTCCCGACGAGCAGCGCGCCGACATCATGAACCGCACGGTCAACATGAAGGAAGTCAGCCCTGCCGCCGCCCAGATCATCGAAAAGCGCGTCATGGCGCTGATTACCGAACTGGAAGCCGAGCGCAATGCAGCAGGTTCGGCAAAGGTTGCCGATCTTATGAACGAACTGGAAAAGCCGCAGGTCGATACCCTGCTCAGCTCTCTGGAAACGCTCAGCAAGGAATCTGCCAACAAGGTCAAGCCGAAGATCTTCCTGTTCGAAGACCTTCTCTACATGCCGCAGCGCAGCCGCGTTTCGCTTCTCAACGACGTCTCGGCCGACATTCTCACAATGGCGCTTCGCGGTGCCACGAACGAGATCAAGGAATGTGTGCTGTCCTGCATCAGCCCGCGCCAGCGCCGCATGATCGAATCGGATCTGTCCGTGCCGACCGCATCGCTCAACACCCGCGAAGTGGCCATCGCCCGCCGCGCGGTTGCGCAGGAAGCCATTCGTCTGGCCAATTCTGGCCAGATCGTGCTGAAAGAAGCGGCCCCTGCCGACGGAGCAGCCGCCGCATAAGGCCAGGCGCGCCGATAAAAGCTGTGGGGTGGGCGCGCGCGCCTTGCGAGGGACGTCTGCCCTCTATACCTTGAGAATAACGGCCTGCCTGTACCGGCGGGCCTTTTTCATTCAGGGGACGTGTCTTGTCAGACGGCGAAGACAAAGACAGTAAAACAGAAGAACCAACAGAGAAAAAACTACGCGATGCGGAGGAGAAGGGAAATGTGCCCTCATCCCAGGAAGCGGCGTTGTTTTCTTCGATGCTCGCCTTCTATCTCTACCTCGTTTTTTTCATGCCCGATGGCATCAAGAGACTGGGTGAAACGCTCGGAGACATTATCGAGCGGCCGGAGCAGTGGCGGCTGAACACGGCGACCGACATGGTGTCGCTCGGCCTGCATCTGTCCAAGGAAATCGCGGCGCTGCTTCTGCCGGCAGCCGTGCTGTTCATCGTGCTGGGCCTTGGGCAGTCCTTCGCGCAGAACCTGCCGCAATTCGTGCTGGACCGGATCTCACCGCAAATATCGCGAATATCGCCCGTCAAAGGCTTTACCCGCATTTACAGTGTCGATGGCCTCGTCAACTTCGGCAAATCCCTGTTCAAGGTCGTCATCGTCGGCATCATCGTGGTGACGATGCTGACGAACGATTATTACAATCTGCTCAACGCGCTGGTTACCGATCCCCACAGCATCATGCAGACCGGCTATAACATCCTGAAAAAGATGGTCGTCATTGTCCTGTTTTCGACGGGCATTCTGGCGGTGGCCGACTACTTCTGGACCAATTACCGCTGGCACAGCCAGCAGCGCATGACCAAGCAGGAAGTGAAGGACGAGTACAAGCAGTCGCAGGGTGACCCGGTGGTCAAGGCCCGTCAGCGCTCCATCGCCCGCGATCGCGCCCGCCGCAGAATGATGGACGGTGTTCCAAGAGCGACACTTGTTATCACCAACCCGACTCACTACGCGATTGCATTGCGCTACGTGAAGGATGAGAGCGATGCGCCCGTCGTGGTTGCAAAGGGGCAGGATCTGATCGCATTAAGGATCAGAGAGATCGCCACGGAGAACGGAATCCCCATTTTTGAAGACCCGCCGCTTGCCCGCTCCATGTTTGCGCAAGTCTCGGTCGATAGTGTCATCCCGTCAGTATTTTATAAGGCGGTTGCGGAACTGATTCACAAGGTCTACGCAGCGCGCCAAAACAAAAGACGGGTAAACTGATCAATATGAAAAAATGCGCATATTCGGCTGAACGGGAAGAAATCTTGGCTCGTGCGATTGGTCCTGTGGCAGCCGAGCTTCGTTTAATCGATGCGGGAGATCTGATCTCCCTTCTTAAATTCGAATATTACAGCAGCCTGTCGGATCTCGTGGATTCGGCGGCTGAGCTCTATTTCCATCCAGGCACTGTCTATTTCGGCATTGGTGGAGACTACAAGCTGGACTGGGACACTTATCCGTCCATCACTCTGGACCTGGAAATCAAGCCGAAAGGCGTCACCATCTACGCGCAGCTACAGCTGGGCAAGGACCACGCCGGCATCAACATCAACCATATCAATTTCCAGAATCCATCGAGCGATCCGAACGAAAATACCGCGTTTCTGGCCGATAGTTTACGCCACGCGACCTTTTACCGGACCCGCGAAGCTGCTCCCACCAGCACAGCGCATTAAGCGTCTTTAAGGCGGCACCGACCTCCACGACATGAAATATGGAACGGCAAGGGCAATCCTCTGATTGTCCTTGCCGCTTGTCGTCGGTCAGCGCGTTTTATCCAGAATATAGCTCGATAGCCGGTCTGCCGCGTCCTCGATCTGCGTCGGATTGCGCAGGAAGCAGGCGCGCAGAAACAGCTCTCCGCCCGCGCCAAAGGCTTTGCCGGGTGCAAGGCCGACGCCGACCTTGTCAACAATGTCGAAGGCTGCCGCACGGCTGTCCGTCACGCCATCGATCTTGAGGAAGGCGTAGAGTGCGCCATCGGGCTTCAATGTCTCCACCCTGTTGGTGGCAATCAGCGCGTCACAGAGAATGTCACGCGATTTGGCGGCGCGGGCAAAATTCTGTTTGATGAAGTCATCACCCTGATCGAGTGCGGCAATGGCACCGCGCTGCATGAACTGGGCCACGCCTGATGTGGAATACTGGATGAGGTTTTCGATGACCTGACCGATTTCCGGCGGCGCCACCAGCCAGCCCACACGCCAGCCCGTCATCGACCAGTTCTTGGAGAAGGAATTGGCGAAGACGATGCGATCACCCTCGTCCATGATGTCGAGGAACGACGGCGCACGCTGCCCGGCATAATGGTAGAGCGCGTAAATCTCGTCAGCGATGATCCAGAGGCCGTGCTTGCGGGCAAGCGCCAGAATCTCGCGCAGATTATCCAGCGTTGCCGTCCATCCGGTCGGGTTGGATGGGGTGTTGATGAAGAGCGCCTTCGTCTTCGGCGTGATGGCCTGCTCCAGCTTGGCGATGTCGATATCCCATTTGCCATGGGTGAAATCGATGCCGACGGGAACGGCCTTGGCACCGGCAACACCGATGGCCGCGACAATATTGGGCCAGGTTGGCGTCAGATAGATCATTTCGTCGCCGGGGGAGGTGAGGGCCTGCACCGCAAGGACGATGGCCTGCATGCCGGAGCCGGTGACATAGAAATGGTCGGATGAAAGCTCGGCGGCGAAATGGCGCTGGTAATAGCGACCGAGCGCCTCGCGCAGCTCAGGAATGCCGCGCTGCCAGGTGTAGAAGGTTTCTCCGCCCGTCAGCGCGTCTGCCGCGGCCTGCGCAATGAAGGCTGGCGTGGGTAGATCGCCTTCACCCACCCAGAGTGGCAGGAGATTTTCGCGGGCATGGGCGTATTTCTTGACCTCGACGATGCCGCTTTCGGGCGTCGAGAGAGAGCGGGCACTTAGACTTTTCAGAACAGACATGAAGGCACTCCAATGGAAGTGCCTTCTTAGCGCATGGAGCACCCGGCGTGCATGATATTGTGTGAAGACATCACGGATTTTTATGATGGATCATCCACACCGGACTATCTTGGCTATCAGCGGGTCTTCAACAGATCGCGGATTTCTGTGAGCAGCCGCACGTCTTCCGGTGGTGGGGCCGGTGCCTTCTTCTCCTCGACCTTCTGGCGCTCGACAGAGGCGCGCAGCTTGTTCACACCCTTCACCATCAGGAAGATGATCCAGGCCAGGATGACGAAGTTGATGACGACAGTCAGAAAGTTGCCATAGGCGAACACCGCGCCCTGTTCGCGGGCGGCAGTCAGCGAATCCGCCGTGACCTTTGAACTGAGCGGCAGGAAGTAATTGGCAAAATCAAAGCCGCCGAACACCGCGCCCACGATGGGCATGATTAGGTCGTTGACCACGGATTCGACGATCTTGCTGAACGCCGCGCCGATGATGACACCCACGGCAAGGTCCATGACATTGCCGCGTGCGATGAAAGTTTTAAACTCGTTCAGCATTCCAGATATCCCTCTCTCAAGCCCTCTCGACCCAAATCTTTGGAATGGGTGTTCATTGATAACATCTCAAATTTCGAATGTGCAGATATGTGCTGCGAAAAACCAGCAGTTTCACCATGTTAAACTTTATGCCAAGGCAAGAGCCAATTCTCATTGCCCCGGAACTGGCTTATGCTTGGCCTGAGGATGGTGGGGAGAACAGCCAGTGCTTCCGGGGTGGATTATATTCGTATCGGCGTTCGCCTATATTCTGCTGCTCTTTGCAGTGGCAAGCTATGGTGACCGCAAGAGCCGTCAGAAACCCGTCTCCAACAAGGGCAGGCCGGTTGTCTATGCGCTGAGCCTTGCCATCTATTGCACATCCTGGACCTATTTCGGCGGTGTCGGTCTGGCATCGGAGCGAGGGCTGGAATTTCTTGGTATCTATACCGGCCCAATCCTCGCCTTCACGCTGGGTATGCCCATTCTGCGTCGCATCGTGGAGCTGGCCAAAGCCGAAAAACTGACCTCGGTCGCAGACTTCATTGCGGCCAGATACGGCAAGAACCCGGCAGTCGCCACGCTGGTGTCGGTCATCGCGCTGGTGGGCGCCATTCCCTACATCGCCCTTCAGCTCAAATCCGTTTCCAATTCGGTTGCCGCCATGGTGGACCCGACCGCTTACGGCATTGGAAGCGGCAACCTCTATTTTCTGGATCTCCCGCTTCTGGTCACGGTCATCATGGCCGGTTTCGCCGTCATGTTCGGCACCCGCCACACGGATGCGACCGAGCATCAGGATGGGCTCATTCTCGCCATCTCCATGGAATCGGTGGTCAAGCTCGTGGCCATCTGCACGGCGGGTGTCTATGTCGTATTTTTCCTGTTCGATGGCCCGGCGCAGCTCTGGCGGCTGGCATCTGAGAATACGCAGGTCATGCAGGCCATGTCCTACCAGACGCCGATCAGTCGCTGGATCGTGCTGACGCTGCTATCTGCCTTCGCCATCATTCTGCTGCCGCGCCAGTTTCATGTCACGGTGGTTGAAAACCGCACGCCGAACGAGTTGCGCACGGCGAAGTTCCTGTTCCCGCTCTACCTCATCGCCATCAACATCTTCGTGCTGCCCATCGCCATTGCCGGGCTTCTGACGCTGGGCAGCAATGGCAATGCCGACCTTTATGTGCTGCAATTGCCGCTGGTCAACCAGATGCCGGTCGTGTCACTCATTACTTTCATCGGCGGGTTTTCGGCAGCCACGGCCATGGTCATCGTCGCCTCGGTGGCGCTGTCCATCATGGTGTCGAACGATATCGTCATGCCGATTTTCCTGCGACAAAAACTGCTGAACCGCACAGCGCACCGCGATGATTTTGCCCGAACCCTTCTCAACATTCGCCGCACCGCCATCTTCGCGGTTCTGTTTCTGGGCTATGCCTATTACCGCGCGGCAGACAGCGCGTCCGGCCTTGCCTCCATCGGCCTGCTGGCCTTTGCAGCCATCGCACAAATGGCACCCTCACTTCTGGGTGGGCTGGTCTGGAGGCGGGCCAATGCGCGCGGCGCTATTGCGGGCTTAAGTTCCGGCTTCATCATCTGGGCCTATCTGCTGTTTCTTCCAAGCCTTGGCGGACCGGATAATTCTCATGTGGCTGCAACGGTTCTCAGCTTCCTGTTTCCCGGCGCTGTTGTCTTCAGCGGGCCGGGGGCGGACCCGCTCGTCAATGCCGTGACCTTGAGTCTGCTGGTCAATTGTGTGGCCTTTGTGCTGGGTTCGCTATCGCGCAACCCAAGACCGGCTGAGCGCATCCAGTCCGGCATTTTCGTGAAGCGCCACTCCAAATCGCAATTCGCGACTCGCGGCTGGAAAACACGGGTGAGTGTGGGTGATCTGAAGGCGGCCGTAGGGCGCTATCTCGGCGAGGAAAGGATGCTGCGCTCGCTGGCAGCCTATGAGAAAACCGCTGGCCGCAAGCTGGAGGACGACCAACCCGCCGATATGGCGCTCGTGCATTTTTCCGAGCAATTGCTGGGCAGCGCCATCGGCTCCTCTTCGGCAAGGCTGGTGCTGTCGCTCATCCTGCAAAAGACGGAGGATACCAGTGCCGACACCGTGTGGCTGCTGGATCAGGCCAGTGAGGCGCTGCAATACAATCAGGACATGCTGCAGACAGCGCTTGCGCAGATGGATCAGGGCATTGCGGTTTTCGACAGCTCCCAGCAACTGACCATCTGGAACCGGCGCTTCCGCACCCTGCTGGATCTGCCGGAGCAGTTCGGACGGGTCGGCCTGCCTCTCTCCGACATTGTCGGCATGCTGGAAGAGCGCGGCGATATTGCGCCCGGCCAGCAGAGCCAGACCATCGAGCTGTTTCTGAGGATGGATATGCCGTTTTCGCTGGTGCTGGCGGGTGGGGCGCGCATCATCGAGGTTCGCTCCAATGCCATGCCGGACAAGGGCATCGTTGCAACCTTCACCGATATTACCCAGCGCGTGGCAAGCGACCAGGCGTTGAAGCAGGCCAATGAAACGCTGGAGCAGCGGGTGGAACAGCGCACCGGAGAGCTGACCCGCGTAAACCACGAACTGGCCGAAGCGCGGGCGGCGGCGGATGAGGCCAATGTGGGCAAGACCCGCTTTTTCGCCGCCGCCGGTCACGATATTCTCCAGCCGCTGAATGCGGCACGGCTCTATTCTTCGGCGCTGGTCGAGCGTGTCGGGGAAACCGAAAATGGCGCGCTGGCGCTCAACATCGACTCGGCACTGGAATCGGTAGAGACCATTCTGGGTGCCGTGCTGGATATTTCGCGCCTCGACACCGGCTCGATGAAGCCGCGCATGGCGTCGGTGCCGCTCAATGATCTGTTCAAGCGCATCGAGACGGATTTCGCGCCCATGGCCCGCGAGAGAAACCTTGAACTCATCGTCATGCCCACATCGCTGACCGTGAAATCCGACATCAACCTGCTGCGGCGTCTGGTGCAGAACCTCGTTTCCAACGCCATCAAATACACCCTGTCCGGCAAGGTCATTGTCGGTGTGCGCCGCCGGGGCAAGGAGGCTGTCATTCAGGTGGTCGATTCCGGCATCGGCATTCCCTCATCCAAGTTTCGCACCATTTTCAAGGAGTTTGCGCGGCTGGATGAGGGGGCAAAGACGGCGGCTGGACTGGGGCTTGGTCTTTCGATCGTTGACCGTCTCTCGCGCATTCTACATCACCCGGTCCATCTGTCTTCGGTGCAGGGCAGGGGCACGTCTTTTCGGGTACACCTGCCGCGTGAGATGACGCAGGGCCGCGCCGCCCGATTGGTGGAGCGTGATGCACCAACGCCTATCGCGCAACAGCTGCACGGCTTTCGCGTGCTGTGCATCGACAACGAGCCGAAGATACTGGAAGGCATGCGCTTGCTGATGTCTGGCTGGGGCTGCGAGGTCAGCCAGGCGGGCTCCTTTGCCGAGATTGGTCAATGGACCGATATAGAAGCCCGTGCTCCCGATCTTGTCATTGCCGATTATCATCTGGATGATGGAAACGGCATAGATGCGGTTCTTCGTTTAAGGCAGGTCTATGCCAAGGACATTCCGGCGCTTCTGATTACCGCCGACAGAACCTTGGAGGTGCGCGCGCAGGCCGAGAAGGAAGGCATTGCCGTGCAGCACAAGCCCGTGCGTCCAGCCGCGCTGCGGGCCTATATCAACCAGGTTTTCAGCGTCACCCGGGCAGCGGCGGAGTGACAAACGCAAACGGGCCGTCTGAGATTCAGACGGCCCGCATATGGTTTGGCTAAAAGGGTGCGCTTGCTTTAGGCAGCGCGGTTGTAGCGACCCTGCTGCTGGACTGGCTCGCCGATCTGGAAGCGTTCGACGAGACCGAGCAGAGCTTCGACTTCTTCAGACAGCATCTGCGTTGCGGCGCTCGATTCTTCCGCCATTGCCGCGTTCTGCTGGGTCATCTGGTCCATCTGGTTGACGGAGCCGTTGACCTCATGCAGCGCCGATGACTGGTCGGCGGTGGCTGTTGCGATGGTTTCAACGTGCTTGCTGACGACCACGATCTGCTGGCTAATATCGGACAGAACCTGTCCGGCTTCCTGCACCAGAAGCGCGCCGGTGCCGACCTCGTTGGTGGACTGGTTGATCAGTGCCTTGATTTCGCGTGCAGCATCTGCCGAACGCTGTGCAAGCTCACGCACTTCCTGCGCCACCACGGCAAAGCCCTTGCCCGCGTCACCGGCACGTGCCGCTTCAATACCGGCATTCAAGGCCAGAAGGTTGGTCTGGAAGGCGATTTCATCGATGACTTCGATGATCTGTTCGATTTTCTTGGATGCATCTTCGATACGACCCATCGCGTCGATGGCGTTCTTGACGACCGTGCCGGAACTATCGGCGCTTTTCTGGGTGATGCGAACGGCCTCGTTGGCTTCACGGGCGCGCTCGGCCGAAGACTTCACGGTGACGGTGATCTCTTCAACGGCGGCAGCGGTTTCTTCCAGAGACGCTGCCTGCGATTCCGTGCGGCGCGACAGGTCGTTGGAGGATTCGCGCATTTCAATGCCATTGTTCTGAATAACCAGAGTTCTATCGCGGATCTGCGCCAGAACATCCTTCAGATTGGAGAGCGAGTTGTTGAAGTCGTTGCGCAGCTGCTCCAGACGACCGGAGAAGGGCGTGTCGATGGTCTGGGTCAGATCACCCTGCGACAGGCGGGCAAGGCCACCGGCCAGCTGGTTGACGGCGTAATCGATCTGGCGATCCGTCTCGCGCTTTTCGGCGTCGTTACGGCTCCGTTCGGCTTCGGCCTCGGCACGTTCTTCCGCGCTGCGTCCTTCGATGATGAGTTTCTCATGGGCGTTGTCGCGGAAGACTTCCAGCGCGCGGGCAATATTGCCGAATTCGTTGCCGCTTTGCGCGTAGGGAATGTTCGTATCCAGTTTGCCCTGGGACAGGGACCTGACCGCGTTTGTGAGTATGCCGAGCGGGCGCAGCGTGCGATTGATGAGGAAATATCCCAAAAAGCCGAAGACCAGCATGACGCCTGCGCCGCACAGCAGGACGATATCACGAAGACCATTCATATGGGCCTGGTAGACCGTCATTGGTACGCCGACGAAGAGAATGCCGACAGCGGCACCGGTCTTCGACAAAACCGGTACGTAACCCGTCATATAATCCGTGCCGAACAGAGTGGCTTGGCCGAAATAGGCCTGGCCTTTCGTAATGCTTGCGTAGGCGGGGTGAGTGAGTGCCAGCTTGGTGCCCATCGCCCGCTCGCCCTTCTCGTTCTTCAGGTTGGTCGAGATACGCACGAAGTCGGATCCTTCAGCCTGGAACACAGTTGCGACACCACCATTGGCCAGACCCGTACGGTCCACAAGATCGAAATCCCGCATTGTGCCGATGCTCGGTCTGCTGATGGATTTCAAATCGCCATTTTCCATGGCGAGCTGAACACCGCCGATCTTCAACTCATAAAGCATGGCCATGTTTCTGATGGCTCGCTGGGTATCGATCTGGGCGCTTTGCATCACGTCTTCCTTCAACCGCATATAGGTTGTCGTGCCGACGGCGAGGATGCCCATGAAGATAAGTGAGATCGTCAGGCAGACGATCTGCACCACTATCGATTTTGGAAGAAAGCGCGCCATAAAATACCCCGAAACAGACTGAATTCCGCCATGATGCGGGAAAACCGTTAAAATTCAGGGAATTTTTGCGCGTGTAACATAGCGATAACATTAGAGAATTAGGTGATTTTGATGAACGTCAAACAACGGATTTCATTGCCTTATTTAGAAAAAACAATCAAAGGGCGATGAAATCTGTCTTGCAGCCTTTCAAAAAAAATCAACAGACATTCGGTTTTAAGTTAGTTCTCGTCGCTTAGAGACTTTGCCGCGTTTCTGGGTTCTGCTCGGCGCGGTCCCGGTAAAGTGCTGCGCGGCCGAGCAGCATGAGCGAGACCGGTGTCGTGATGGTCATGAACAGGCCAATGAAGATTTCATGGAACACAGGCCGCTGGCCGGAAACCGAGAAATAGATGACCGAGGCCATGACGACGCCGCCTGTACCCCAGCTGGTGCCAAGGGTTGGCGCATGCAGGCGCTCATAGAAGCTTTGCAGCCGCGCAAAGCCGATGGTGCCAATGAGCGCCAGCGACGAGCCTAAGAGCACGAAGAACGCGACGAGGATGGCAGCCCATAGTGGGAATTCGGCGGCGTTGCTCATTCGATGACCTCCCCGCGCATCATGAATTTGGACAGCGCAACGGTGGAGACGAAGCCGAGGATCGCGATCAGCAAAGAGGCTGCGAAATAGACATCGTTGCCGGTGCGAAGCCCGAAGACGAGGACCAGCAGCATGGCGTTGACGTAAAGCGTATCCACACCCAGAACCCGGTCCTGCGCGCGCGGGCCAATGGCGATGCGATAGACGGAAATCGCCATGGCGATGGCTAGAAACAGCTGGGCGATAAAAAACGACCAGAAAAGGATAACCGAACTCATTCGAATATCTCCATCAGTAATTTCTCATATCGGCTTTTGATGAGGTTTTGCCAATGGGCCTCGCTGACCTCATCCAGAACGTGGATGAGCAATGTTCCCTGCGATGAATTATACTCCAGCCATGCGCTTCCGGGTGTCGCCGTCAACACGATGGCCAGCACCGCAAGGCCCATGGGATCCCGCAGTTCCAGCGGTATGGTGATGAAGCCTGCATTGGCGCGGCGTCTGCGGTTCAAGATGATGATGACCGCGACGGAGATGTTGGACCGGATAATGTCATACAACACGATGCCGACGAGCTTGACCACCAGATGCCAGTTGCGGATGCGCGGCTTTGGCGGGCGCAGCGACGCCATGGCCCAGGAGGCCACCAGCGCCACTCCCGTTCCCAAAAGTAGATGGCCCGGGGAAAAGGCGTTGATCGTCATCCAGAAAACGATCAGCGACAGGGTGAGCAGCGGATAGGGCAAAAAGCGCGAGATCATGGTGCGACCTCCGTGCTTGGTGCTGCTCTGGGTGCGGTCATCACGCCCTGTATATAGCTTTGCGGAAGCCCGCTGATGCGTGCGGTTTCCTGCATGTAACGCATGATCGGACCGGCAGCGACCGTCATGGCAAGGGTCATGCCCAAAAGCAGCAGGATCGGCGCGATCTCGATGACGAGAACACGCGGCACGGTCCCTTCCAGCGAACCCCAGAAGGTGCGAATGCCCGCACGCGTCATTGAAATCAGTGAGGCAAGGCCTGAGAATACGATAAGAAACACCAGCCACCAGGACAGGGTCGAGACCGTATCGTTTGCGCCAAGCCCCGACGGGTTGAGGATGGCCGACAGCATCGAGAACTTGGCGATGAAGCCCGAGAGCGGAGGCAGACCGGCAAGAAGAATGCCACAGGCCGCAAAGCAGGTGCCGAGCACGGCCATTGTGCCGGGCATGGTGACGCCAACCTCGTCTTCAGGCTCGTCGTCCTCGCCATCACCATAGGCCTCCATGGTCACGGCCAGAACGTTGGCACCGGCATCCTGCCCGCGCTCCACAAGCTCGATCAACAGGAAGAAGGCGCTGATGGTGAGTGTCGAGGAGACGAGGTAGAAAAGCGCACCTGCGGCAACCGTTGGGTTGCCGGTGCCCATGGCGGCCAGAAGCGTGCCGGATGAGACAAGCACGGAAAAGCCGGCAAGCCGCCCAAGCGCCTGCGAGGCGAGCACGCCGATCGTCCCGAAGACGATGGTGGCGATGCCACCGACCAGAAGCGCATCATGGCCAAAGCCTGCGGACGCGCCTGCGGTTTCCCCGAAAAGCAGAAATGACAGGCGCGCGATGACGTAAATGCCGACCTTGCTCATGATGGCAAAGAGAGCCGCCACGGGTGCCGATGCTGCGGTATAGGCGGAAGGAAGCCAGAAGTTGAGCGGCCACATGCCCGCCTTCACCAGAAAGGCGATGCCAAGCACGGCCGCGCCGGTTTCCAGCAGCATGCGCTGATCGGGATTGAGACCGGCAATGCGCTGGGCCAGATCGCCCATGTTGAGCGTGCCCGTGACCCCATAAATCAGGCTGACGCCAATGAGGAAGAACAGGGCAGCGACAAGGTTGATGGCGATGTAATGCAGCCCTGCCTTGACGCGCAACTGCCCGGAGCCGTGCAAAAGCAGACCATAGGACGCGGCCAGCATGACTTCGAAAAAGACGAAGAGGTTGAAGAGGTCGCCGGTCAGAAACGCACCATTCACGCCCATCAACATCAGATGGAACAGCGAATGGAAATGCGATCCGGCCCGGTGCCACTTCGCCAGAGAATAGACAAGCGACGGTATGGCCAGAAGCGACACCAGCAACACCATGAGCCCTGACAAGCGATCTGCCACCAGAACGATGCCGAAGGGAGCTGGCCAGTTGCCCAGCAGGTAAACGCCGGTCGAGATGACGGCGGCAACTTCCGTGTTGATGGTGGAATTGACCTCAAGGAACAGTGCGACGGCAACGCCCAGCGAAACAAGGGTGCCGATGACGCTGAGAATAGCCTTGGTGGTGCGCTTGCGCTCATCGATGAACAGCAAGAGGGCACCAATAATCAACGGCACCAGAATGGGTGCGATGACAATATGGACGGGGAAGGCGTTCATTTCGTTTCCCTCCCGTCGACATGGTCAGTGCCGGTCAGGCCGCGTGCGGCAAGCAGCACGACGAGGAAGAGGGCGGTGGTGGCAAAGCCGATGACGATGGCCGTCAGTACCAGAGCCTGCGGAACGGGGTCCGTCAGGGTGGAGGTGATGACGCCATCCAGCAGCAAGGGTGGTGCGTTGGTCTTGATGCCGCCGACGCCGAAGATGAACAGATTGACGGCGTAAGACAGAAGCGACAGCCCGACAATGACCTGATAGGTGCGCGGGCGCAGGATGAGCCAGACGCCCGATCCCGTCATGACACCGATACCGATGGCGAGAATGAGTTCCATTTACGCGTCCTCCGCTTTTGCGGCGTCGGGCGTACGTACCTTGTAATTACGCAGCGATTGGTGCGCCAATGCTATGAGTATGAGAACGGTGGCGCCGACAACGAGGGCAAAGACGCCAAGGTCGAAGAGAAGCGCCGTCGCCGTTGGCATTTTTCCGATATAGGGCAGGTCCGTATACTGGAAATAGGAGGTGAGGAACGGGTGCCCGAAGAACCACGATCCCATGCCGGTTAACGCCGCCAGCAACAGGCCAAAGCCCATCCACCGCAGCGGCAGAATGCGGATACGGTCTTCCGCCCAGCGCGTGCCGCCCGCCAGATATTGCAGCAGGAAGGCGATGGCCATGGTGATGCCAGCCGAAAACCCGCCGCCGGGCAGATCATGGCCGCGAATGAACAGGAAGAACGAGAAGGTGACGATGACCGGGAACATCCACTGCATGATGATGGAGGGCACCAGGAGATAATCGCGGACCGTATCGCCCTTGCTGCGATCCGGATTGTCGGCATCAAACGCGTTCTGTATGCGCTGCTGTTCCGGCAGACCGATGCTTTCATGGGCAGGACGGAAACGGCGCAGAAGCGAGAACACGGTGAGGCCGACAATGGCCAGAACCGCAATTTCCCCAAATGTATCGAAGCCGCGGAAATCCACCAGGATGACGTTGACGACATTGGTGCCGCCGCCCTGTGTATAGGCATTTTCCAGGAAGTAATTCGCGATAGTATTGGGCACGGGCAGCGTCATCACCGCAAAGGCAATGATGCTCATGCCGATGCCGCAGAACACGGCCAGCATGAAATCCCGTCCGCGACGAAGCTGTGCGGGAAGTTCGCTGTTATTGTCCACCTTGACTTCGCGCTTGGGAAGCCAGCGCAGGCCAAGGAGAATGAGAACCATGGTGACGATCTCGACCAGCAACTGCGTGATTGCCAGATCCGGTGCCGACAGCCACACGAAGGTGAGGCAGGTGACGAGGCCCGAGACGCCGAGCATGACCAGAGCGGCAAGCCGATGATACTTGGCCTGCCAGGCGGCACCCATCGCCGAAATCATGCCGATGCCCCACAAAATGGCGAAGATGGGGTCGAATGTCGTGACGCTGGGGAGCGTCAGCGTAAATTGCGATGATGCTACGGGCGAGAAGCCCGCAATCAACGCGACCAGTATCAGCATGCGCAATTGCGGTTGCAGGCGGCGCGTGCCGAGTGTGCTTTCCAGCCAACGGGCCCATTTCCATGATACGGTGACGATAATGCGCTCGAATATGCGCTGCCCGCGCAGGTGACGAAACACCGGAGGGCCGTCTTCACACCGGGCGAAATAGCCGCCGAGCGCAGCATAGATCGCCACGCCGCCGATGAGCGCGACAAGGCTCATCATCAAAGGCAGATTGAAGCCGTGCCAGATCGAAAGGCTGTAGGCAGGTGTCTGCGGGCCAAGCACCGACAAAACGGCGGAATGCAGGAACGGGCCGATGGACAGGCTTGGTACGATACCGACGATGAGGCAGGCAACGACCAGCAATTCGATGGGGAAGCGCATCCAGCGCGGCGGCTCATGGGGCTTGGGGTTGGGAATATCCTGTGGCGCCGGGCCGAAAAACACGGTGTGGATGAAGCGCAACGAATAGGCAACCGCAAAGGCTCCCGACAGCGTCGCGACATAGGGAAGTGCCTTGTCCAGCAACGAATCCGCATGGGTTTCAACCGATTCCGCGAAGAACATTTCCTTGGACAGAAAGCCGTTGAACAGGGGAACACCGGCCATGGCCGCACTGGCCGCCATGGCCAGCGTGGCGGTGGCGGGCATGAAGCGATAAAGCCCGCTCAAGCGTCGCATATCGCGGGTGCCGGTCTCGTGGTCGATGATGCCAGCCGCCATGAACAGCGACGCCTTGAAGGTGGCGTGGTTCATCATGTGGAAAATTGCCGCAACCGCTGCGAGTGGGCTGCCAAGGCTCAAAAGCGTGGTGATGAGGCCGAGGTGGCTGATGGTGGAATAGGCCAGCAGCCCTTTCAGATCCTGCTGGAACATCGCAAAATAAGCGCCGAGCAGCAAAGTGGTGATCCCGGCAAAGCCGACCAGCCAGAACCATTCCTGCGTGCCGGCGAGCACAGGCCAGAGGCGCACCAGAAGGAAAACGCCCGCCTTTACCATGGTGGCGGAATGCAGATAGGCCGAGACCGGCGTGGGTGCGGCCATGGCATTGGGAAGCCAGAAGTGGAACGGGAATTGCGCGCTCTTGGTCAGGGCACCGATGAGAATGAGAACCAGCGCGGGAACATAGAGCACATGGGCGCGGATCTCTGCGCCCTTGGCCAGAATATCATCCAGATCATAGCTGCCCGCCATATGACCGAGGATCAGAAGTCCCGCGAGAAGGCAGAAGCCGCCAATGCCGGTCACGGTCAGCGCCATGCGCGCACCATCGCGGGCCGTGGCGTTCTGGTGCCAATAGCCGATCAGCAGGAACGAGAAGATACTGGTCAATTCCCAGAAGATCGACAGCAGAATGACGTTGCCTGACAGCACGATGCCCAGCATCGAGCCCATGAAGGACAGAAAGAACGCAAAGAAGCGCGGAATCGGGTCTTCCGCCGACATGTAGTAGCGGGCGTAAAGCACCACCAGAAAGCCGATACCTGTGATGAGGATGATGAACATCCAGGCGAAAGCATCCATCCTCAACTTGAAGTTGAGGCCAAGTTGCGGCAGCCATTCCACATCATATTTGATGACCGCTCCGCCCTTGACGCTGGCATACAGAAAAATCGCGGAAACGAGGCCAAACAGCGCAATGCTGCCAGCAACGGCGGCAGGCGCGCGCACCGCCCCGTATCGCGGCATCATCGTGGTGATGATGCTGCCAATGAAGGGCAGGGCAATCAGAATGGGAAGAAGGATTTCAAGGCTCATACAGGCTGGCAATTTCTCTGGCGTTGCGGTTGGCGGTGCATATGCCCGTCAGCTTCGCCAATCCCGCACGAAGGGGAAAATCGGCAGCGACGGCTAGGAAACCGTTTCCGGTGGGCCGCGAGGAGAAGCAGCTCCAAGAAGATGAAAGCCCGGTATTTTCGCGTGCTGATTATCAAAGCCGATCGGGATATTGACTTGCGCCTCAACCGCTCTCTGCACCGGCAGATGATGATGGACAAAGCCGTGATCTGCCGATTTCAGGCAGAGATCGACAATCGCTGTGCAACCCTTGGTTTTCGCGGCCGTGGCGGAGGCGATGTCCTGCGGTGGAAGTTGTGAACGCTCGAGACGGTTCGGTTTGAGAACAGGCGCGCCGTTGGCAGCAGCCTGAAGCCCCATGAAGACGAGCATGCCCGCAACAAAAAGATCGATCAGCCGATTTGAGGGACGAGAGGCGCAAAGGCGGTTCCCCATCGATGGCAAATCGTATCTCCTCCGTCGTCGTCAGCGTTTCGTTAAAACATCACCATGGAAGCGAATATCGTGTCTTTTCGTTTTAGGGGAACGGTGTTGCCGTTGTCCAGCGCGCTGCGGGAAAAATAAGAAATCTTTTCCAATATTAACGATTCCAGCACAAACTACTGCTGTGCTAACGTAACGACAGGTAAATGATTCAGCTAATTTTAGCAACTTTGAGTCATATTGGGTTTTCTTAACGTTCAATCAACGAATTAACCATAAAGATTGGACGTATTTTACGGCGGAACGAGGATCGACACAGATCTTCTTCCAGGCATGACGCCGCCCTGCCGTACCGGGTCGATCCGGTATTCAGTTGATTGCAGAAGGCTCAGCGCGTCGGTGCGACCCATTCATGGTGCGCACACTCGTAAATTATCCGTCCTGGATAATTATCCCCCCGGATACTGGGATTCTCAATCGGTCATTGGCCGGTGTGATCCGGCGTAGCTTTTTGGGGACGTCGCTTGGGGCAGGAATTGCCAACAGATCAAACGAGAAAGGCCACGGGCAGCAGCCTGGGCGGCCGTCTGCGTTTTGCCGGTCTTGACCAGGACCAGTGCGATCTGTTGCGCCGCTACCGCGTCATGCTCGAGCCCCATGTCAAGGCAGGCCTGCGCGACCTGATGGTTCGCTTCCAGTCCATGCCCGACTGTTCTCCATCCTTTGAAAGCGAAAACCAGCTCGACAGGCTGCATGATCTTCAGACCGCGCACTGGACCGTGCTGACGGATGCAAGGTTCGATGCTGTCTATGCCGAGCGCGTCAAGGTTCTGTCCGATACCGAAAGCCGTATGGGTCTCGACCCGCGCTGGCATGTGGCCGGACATGCCGTTGTTCTTGAAAACCTTTTGGGCGGATTGATTTCGCAGCACGCGCCGCGCTCTTTCCTGCCGGGCAACAGCAAGCGCCACCGTGAATTGGCCGAGGCCGTTAAGGCCGTTGTTCGCCTCGTCATGGTCGATACTGAGATCGCGGTTTCCCTGCGCTTCAACGAATTGCGCCTGCGCCACACCCAGGAATTGGCCAAGCAGCGCGAAACCGATCAGGCCGATGCCAAGCGCCTTCTGGGTGATGCCTTGAACGCATTCGCCGCTGGCGATCTGACGGCACGCATTACCGGTGACATTCCAGACGCTTATCGTGAGCTGGCGGACGCCTTCAATGGCGCACTGGAAAAGATAGAAGCTTCTCTGGCCGCCGCCCAGGCCGGTGTGCGTGATGCGCAGACCGCGACCGAGCGCATGGCAGGCGAGGGGCGGACCATGGCTTCGCAGTCCTCCGAGCAGGCGCAGAGATTCACCGGTGCATCCGACACGCTTGGAACCGTTATCAACGACGTTCGCACCAGCAGCGAGAGGATTCAGGCTGCAGAAGCTGCGATGAAGCAGGCTCGCACCGCCGCAACCGAAAGCGGCACAGCCGTTGGCGAGGCCATAAGCGCCATGGCCGGTATCGAGCATTCTGCCGAACAGATCGGTAAAATCATCGGCTCCATCGATGAAATCGCCTTCCAGACCAACCTTCTGGCCCTCAACGCAGGGATCGAAGCGGCCCGCGCTGGCGACAGCGGACGCGGTTTTGCCGTGGTGGCTCAGGAAGTGCGTGCGCTTGCACAGCGTTCTGCCGATGCGGCGCGGGAAATCAAGAACCTCGTCAACGGCACCAAGACCCAGGTGGTCGAGGGTGTTCGCATGGTCAACCGCACCCAGGAAGCCATTGGCGGCGTCGTTCGCCAGGTTTCCGGTGTCAGCGATATGATCGGCGATGTGGCACGCCGCACCGGCGAAAATGTCAGCAGCTTGCAGGGCGTTGCTGTGGAACTCGGTTCCATCGGCGCAGAAACGGACCGTTCCGCCAACCGCCTGACAGGGGCAGCGCAGGACGCCGACGACCTGCACACCGTTATTCTCGAACTGGGCCGGACCGTGCGGGAATTCCGCATCGCCCGACAGGCCGATGCGGCAGCAGAGCCGGTTTCGAGACGCTATCAGCAGACCGTGGCGACCATGCGCGAAGAGCTCGTGGACTATGGCTACGAGCATCAACAATTCAGACGCCAAGGAGTGATTTGATGGCAGGCAGGAAAGCAGCGCAGTCGACATTGAAACTGTCACCGGTGCTGGACCTCAATCAGGCATCCGTGTTGCACGGAAAACTGATGGAGATGAGGGGTGCCCCGCTTGCGGTGGATGCCTCCGAGGTCGAGCGCGTGGGCGTACAATGCGCCCAGGTCTTAATGGGCGGTGTCAAGGCCTGGGAGACTGACGGCAAGGCATTCACATTTTCAAAAGCATCGGACGCATTTGAGAAAACCCTTAAACTGATCGGCGTGGACATCGATCATATCCTCCCGAAGGAGAAGCAGAAATGAAGAAGAAAGTTCTGACGGTCGACGATTCCAGAACGATCCGGAATATGCTCCTGTTGACACTGAACAATGCCGGTTTTGAAACGATCCAGGCAGAAGACGGTATCGAAGGACTTGAAGTTCTCGAAGGTTGTCATCCTGACGTTATCGTCACCGATATCAACATGCCCCGTCTCGATGGCTTCGGCTTTATCGAAGGCGTTCGTCGCAACGAAAAATACCGCGCAATTCCCATCCTCGTGCTCACCACTGAAAGTGACGCCGAGAAGAAGAACCGCGCCCGCCAGGCAGGCGCTACCGGCTGGATCGTCAAGCCGTTCGACCCTGCAAAGCTGATCGATGCCATTGAACGCGTAACTGCTTGATACGGGACCACATACGATGGATATGAACGAAATCAAAGAAATCTTCTTCCAGGAGTGCGAGGAGCAACTCGCAGAGCTGGAATCAGGTCTTCTGAAATTAAATGACGGCGACCGCGACCCGGAAACCGTGAATGCTGTGTTTCGTGCCGTTCATTCCATCAAGGGTGGTGCGGGCGCGTTCGGTCTGGAAGATCTCGTGGCATTTGCCCACGTTTTCGAAACGACACTGGACTGCGTTCGCTCGAACAAGCTCGAACCGAACCAGGACGTCCTGAAGGTCATGCTGAAATCGGCTGACGTTCTGGCGGATCTGACCAACGCCGCCCGTGATGGCAGCGGCGTGGAAGACAGCCGAACGCGCGGTCTCGTCAAGGAACTGGAAGCACTGGCCAATGGCGAAATGCCATCCGGCGGGTCCTCCTCGGAACCGGCAGCGCCCAAAGCGGCAGCACCGAAGGCAGCAGCACCGGCAGCCGCCGCAGCGCCTGCGCCAACCGATGACAGCGGTTTCCAGCCCGTTGCCTTCTCCTTCGGCGAGTTCGAGGATGACGTGACGCCGATGATGGAAACCCCATCGTTCAATGTCGTGTTCAAGCCACAGACATCGCTTTACACCAAGGGCAACGAAGCCGCCCTGTTGCTGCGCGACCTCTCCCGCATTGGCGAGATGAGCATCAACTGCGACATGGGCGCCCTGCCTGCGCTCGAAAACATCGAGCCAGAGACCGCCTACTTCCAGTGGAAGATCACGATCAAGACGGACAAGGGTGCCGCTGGCATTCGCACCGTGTTTGAATTCGCCGAGTGGGATTGCGATCTCGAAATCACGGAAATCGTGGCGGAAACACCGCCCGAAGAAGAACTTCCGATGATCCCGGTTCCTTTCGATCTGTCGGTTCTCGACGATACGGTGGACGAGCCTGCTGTGCAGTCGGCTGACGCCGAGGAAACCGTGGCTGCAAAAACAGTCTCAACAGCCGTTGCCGCAACCGAAGTGACCCGCACCGTTTCCGCCGCTGCCGAAAAGAAGGAAGCACCAGCTGCCGCAGCCGCTGCAGCCAATGCCGCCAACGCAAGCGCCGGCCAGACGATCCGCGTCGATCTGGACCGCGTCGACCGCCTCATCAACCTGGTCGGCGAACTCGTCATCAACCAGGCGATGTTGTCGCAGAGCGTTATCGAAAACGACACGACTGGCACATCTGCCGTCAATATGGGCCTGGACGAACTTCAGCAGCTGACGCGCGAAATCCAGGACAGCGTTATGGCTATCCGCGCGCAGCCGGTGAAGCCGGTCTTCCAGCGCATGTCGCGTATCGTGCGTGAAGTCGCCGATATGATCGGCAAGCAGATCCGCCTGATCACCGAGGGTGAAAACACCGAAGTGGACAAGACGGTCATCGACAAGCTGGCCGAGCCTTTGACGCACATGATCCGTAATGCCGTCGACCACGGCATCGAGACACCTGAAAAGCGCGAAGCTGCTGGCAAGAACCCTGAAGGCACCGTCAAGCTGACGGCGAAGCACCGTTCGGGCCGCATTCTCATCGAATTGTCCGATGACGGCGCGGGTATCAACCGCGAACGCGTTCGCCAGAAGGCCATCGACAACGATCTGATCGCTGCCGACAGCAACCTGACGGATGAGGAAATCGACAACCTGATCTTCGCGCCGGGCTTCTCCACCGCCGACAAGATTTCCGACATTTCGGGTCGTGGCGTGGGCATGGACGTGGTCAAGCGTTCGATCCAGGCACTCGGCGGTCGTATCAGCATTACGTCGCGTCCGGGCCTTGGCTCTACATTCACCATGAGCTTGCCGCTGACGCTTGCCGTTCTTGACGGCATGGTGGTGACGGTGGCCGGTCAGACGCTCGTCGTGCCTTTGACGGCTATCGTCGAAACCCTGCAGCCGGAAGCCGTGAACATTCACTCCTTCGGCTCCAACCAGCGCCTGATTTCGATCCGCAACTCGTTTTGCCCACTGGTGGACGTGGGTCGCATTCTCAACTTCCGCAACACCCAGGCAAACCCGGTCGACGGCGTAGCGCTTCTGGTGGAATCGGAAGGTGGCGGCCAGCGTGCCTTGATGGTCGACGCCATCCAGGGTCAGCGCCAGGTCGTTATCAAGTCGCTCGAAGCCAACTACACCCATGTTCCGGGCATTGCTGCCGCAACCATCCTTGGTGATGGCCGCGTAGCCCTCATTCTGGATGTGGATGCGGTTGTTGGTGCGTCTCGTGGCCAGTCGCTCAAGCAAGAGATGTCTCTTGCGGCAGCCGGTTGAAAGTAGTGATGAATGACAGCGCTCAAGTTTAACGATACACGCCTATCCCCGGATGAAGTGCTCGCCAGCGGAGAATATCCGCTGACGCGCCGCGACCTCTCCGAAATAGCCGCGATGATCTATGCCGATGCAGGCATTTATCTGAACGACACCAAGGCGTCGCTCGTTTACTCGCGATTGTCCAAGCACATCCGAAACCTGGGTATTTCCGGGTTCCCGGAATATTGCGCGCTTGTATCGTCCGAACAGGGCGCCCCTGAACGACGGGAGATGCTCTCGCATCTCACGACGAACTTCACGCGGTTCTTCCGTGAAAACCACCATTTCGAAAATCTTCGGGATGAGGTTTTGCCGGGGCTCATCAACAGGGCAAAAGCAGGTGGCCGTGTGCGCATCTGGTCTGCCGCCTGCTCCGATGGGCAGGAGCCATACTCCATTGCACTGACGGTTCTGGGCCTGTTTCCCAACGCTGCTGACTATGACTTCCGTATTCTGGCAACGGATATCGACCCCAAGATTCTGGCGCAGGCCAGAGCCGGGGTCTATGACGACAACGCACTGGAAACTGTTACGCCTGCCATGCGCAAGCAATGGTTCCAGGACGTCGAAGTCGGGGGCCGTCGCAAGCACCAGATCAGCGACAAGGTCAAGAAGTTGATCACCTTCAATGAGTTGAACCTCATGACGCAATGGCCCTTCAAGGGCGGTTTCGACGTGATCTTCTGCCGCAATGTGGTGATCTATTTCGACGAGCCGACACAGGTGAAAATCTGGGCGCGCTTTGCTGGTCTTCTGCCGGAAGGCGGACACTTGTATATCGGTCACTCCGAGCGCGTCTCGGGCGATCCGAAGGCGCTGTTCGACAATACCGGCATCACGACCTACCGCTACATCGGCAAATCAGGCGGGAGGAAAGCATGACAGGACCCGCCAGAGTTCTCGTCGTCGATGATTCCGCGACCATGCGCGGCCTGATTACGGCCGTGTTGAAAGCCGATCCCGATGTCCACGTCGTTGGTCAGGCCGGAAACGCCATGGAAGCGCGTGCAGCGATCAAGGAACTCAATCCTGACGTCGTGACGCTGGATATCGAGATGCCGGAAATGAACGGTCTCGAATTCCTGGAAAAGATCATGCGGCTTCGGCCCATGCCTGTCATCATGGTTTCGACGCTCACCAATCGCGGCGCTGGCGCCTCGTTGGCCGCCCTTGAAATCGGCGCTTTCGATTGCGTGGGCAAGCCAGCACCTGGAGACAGCAGGCCGTTCAGCGATCTGGCCGAAAAGGTCAAGGCCGCCGCACGTTCGCAAAACCAGAGCTACCGCGATGTAGTGGTGGTCGAAAGGCCCGTCGTCGCTCCGCCCATGGCCGTGAGCGATTATCGTGGTGGCCGCAAAATCGTCGCTATCGGTTCCTCGACCGGTGGTGTGGAGGCCTTGATTACTGTCTTGCAGAAATTCCCGGCCAACTGCCCGCCCACGGTCATTACACAACACATGCCGGCGACGTTTACCAAAAGTTTCGCAGAGCGTCTGAACCGGCTGTGCGCGCCTGCGGTGGAAGAAGCAACGGATGGGGCGCGTCTCCAGACAGGGAAAATATACCTTGCGCCGGGCGGTGAACGACATTTGCAGGTCGTTAATCATTCCGCGCCAACTTGCAGGCTTTTGGACAAGGAACCTGTTAATGGCCACCGACCGTCCGTGGATGTTCTCTTCGATTCCGTTGCAGAACTGGCTGGACGAAACGCCGTTGGTGTCATCCTGACAGGGATGGGACGCGACGGAGCCGCCGGACTTTTGAAAATGCGCCATGCCGGTGCTCGCACCATTGGCCAGAACGAAAAATCCTGTGTGGTCTATGGCATGCCGAGGGTCGCTTACGAACTCGGCGCTGTCGAACAACAATTTCCGCTGAACGCAATCGGCGACGAAATTCTGAAACTTACTGCTGCCCGAAAAGAAGGTTCCGACTAATGTCTCTTGCAGAAAAAATCAAAGTTCTGATCGTGGATGATCAGGTTACCAGCCGCCTGCTTCTCAGTGATGCACTGACGCAGCTAGGCTTCAAGCAGATCACCTCCGCTGGCGATGGCGAGCAGGGAATGAAGATCATGGAGCAGCAGCCCCATCATCTCGTCATTTCCGACTTCAACATGCCGAAGATGGATGGACTTGGTTTCTTGCAGGCGGTTCGCACGAACCCCACCACCAAGAAAGCAGCCTTCATCATTCTGACGGCGCAGGGTGACCGTGCATTGGTGCAGAAGGCCGCCCAGCTGGGTGCCAACAACGTTCTCGCCAAGCCATTTTCCATCGACAAGATGAAAGCGGCCATCGAAGCCGTATTTGGATCCTTAAAATGATTGAAACTGCAGCCAAGCGCGTACACATTATCCAGGGCGAATACAAAATCGCTAGCGATCCCGATGTGGTTCTTACGACCATTCTCGGTTCGTGCGTGGCTGCATGTCTAAGAGACCCTGTTGCGGGCGTCGGCGGCATGAACCACTTCCTGTTGCCGGGGACAGGGGGCGCTGGGGGTGGAGATGCAACCCGTTACGGGGTGCATCTCATGGAGTTGCTGATCAACGGCTTGCTCAAGAAAGGAGCGCGCCGTGATCGCCTCGAGGCAAAGATTTTTGGCGGCGCAAAAACCATTGCCACCTTCTCGAATGTCGGCGAGCAAAACGCTGCATTTGCGGTTCAGTTTTTAAGGGATGAAGGCATTCGTCTTCTCGGTCAGTCGACCGGAGGAGATTCAGGCCGAAAGATCGAGTTTTGGCCGGTCTCGGGTCGCGCGCGCCAAATACCGCTCAGCGGTGCCGAAGCGCAGTCGACGGTTGCTCTGGAAAGAAAACCAGTGGTGGCTCCAAAGCCAGTGGCAGACGATATCGAATTTTTCTGAGGCGACAAAGCACAGGCAGATCGCCGCGTCGTTTCTTCATTTTGTTTCAGCATCGAACCGGCAACATATTTGCGGTCCGACGCCCTGATCACGGAGCTATTAATGCAGATCGCCGACTATGCCCAGCTTCCCATGTTCGAAGAGGCACTTCCTGAAGTTCTGATGCGGGTGGTTTCCGAACTTCATGATGTTGCCTATCTGATCGAGCGCATCGAGCCCGAGTTGCTCGAGGCGACAGATGGCGCGATGACGGTCGAAGGCATGCGGCTTATGCAGGGTATTGACCTTGCTGTTCAGAAGACACGCGGCCTTGCCGAATTCATCGATACGATCACCGGGTCTATTCCGCTCGAATGGGCAGTGGATGTTTCCACGGCGCTCAGCCTTGTAAAGCTTGCCGAAATGCAGAAGGCACTCGGTGCCGGCATGCGCCACGGACATTCCCAGCCGCTCGACAAGACATCCGGCGACTGCGACCTGTTTTAGTACGCGTTCATTGAACCGGAAAACCCTCTAAGACCAACGTTGCCGTCCGGCATGTCGTGCCGGGCAAGACGTGTGCCCGCCTGACAGTTGGCGGATCGTTGAAATATACATGTAATATTATCGTCCATCACCTGCAAATCTGTGCTGCTTTTACATGTAAAGCGTCGCGCAAGCTTACAAGTATTAATCTGAACCCCGATTATAACAAAGAGTGGCATGTGGGCCTGCGCCATGCCAACGCCGGGGTTTTGATACATGAACAGTGCTGTAGACGGTCGTTCTACCAACTCGCTTTTTCTCAATCTGCTGGAGTTGGCAAAAAACCAACGTCTTGCCTTGTCGGATGCGATCACATTCGCTGAGAAATTCAGCGCCGAAGGCCGCAAGGACGATGCGGTGGCATTGTACAAAACCTGGCTTGCATTCAACCCGACGCACCCTAACCAGCAGATGGTCTACTTCAACTATTCCGTCCTTCTGCGCAACACCAACGACATTGCTGGCTCGATCAATGCCATGGATGCTGCATTGAGGATCGATCCTCTCTTTGGCCCTGCGCATATCAATCTGGGCCGCGCCTTTGAGGATAGCGGGGTAGCTCCTCTGGCGATCAAGCAGTGGCAGAGTTTTGTCGACGCCACCGCAGAAATGACGCCAGACCGCGTGTCCTACCGACTAATGGCGCTGCAACATATCGGCCGCGTCATGGAAAATGCTGGTCTGCTCGCAGAAGCCGAAACCGTGCTTTGGCAGGCCATGGAACTGCGTCCTGAAAAGAGCGAGACTGGCCAGCACTGGAGCGCGATCCGCCAGCGTTTGTGCAGCTGGCCAATCATCAGCCCGTCAAGCCATGTCACCCGCCGCCAGATGATCGACTCCATGTCGCCTCTGACGCTGGGTTGCTATTCCGACGACCCCATGTTCCAGCTGGCACGCGCCTATACCTACAACAAATCGTTTGTCGGGCGCCTGGACGTGAGGAATTTCCCTCGCCCGACCGTCAAGCACAAATCTGGCACGGGCCAGCGCCTGCGCGTCGGCTACGTATCCTCCGATCTTCGTGACCACGCGGTTGGCTTCGCGCTTCGTGAAGTGCTTGAATTGCATGACAAGAACAATGTGGAAATCCACGCCTATTACTGCGGCGATCCGGTCTCAAATGATGCCACTCAGACGCGCATGAAGGCTGCTGTCGATGCCTGGCACGAAATCGGTGCGCTGTCCGACGAGCAGGCGGCACGCCAGATTGCCAGCGACGGCATCGATATTCTGATCGATGTGAACGGCTATACCAAACATGCGCGGACAAAGATTTTTGCCTATCGTCCGGCACCTGTCATCGTCAACTTCTGCGGCTATCCAGGCTCAATCGGCAGTCCTTTTCATCAGTATATGATTGCCGACGGTGAGATTGTGCCGCCTTCCAGCGAGATCTACTATTCGGAAAAGGTCCTGCGCATTGCCTGCAACCAGCCGATTGACCGCAAGCGCACAATTGCCGAAAAGCCGACCCGGCAAGCCGCTGGACTGCCGGATGACGCTTTCGTATTTGCCTGCTTCAACGGTATGCAAAAGGTAACGCCTGATACATTCGAGCGCTGGAAGACCATTCTGGCGGCAACACCCGGCAGCATCATGTGGCTGTTGAGCGGCAACGACAAGGCTGATCAACGACTGCGCGAAAAGTTCGTAGAAGCCGGCATCGAGTCGGAACGGATCATCTTTGCGCCGAAGGCTGGCAACGCCGAGCACCTGGCCCGCATTGCAGTGGCCGACCTCTTCCTCGATACGTTCCCCTATGGCGCACACTCAACGGCAGCGGACTCGCTGACCGTTGGTCTTCCGGTGCTGACATTCCCGGGAAAGAGCTTTGCCGCGCGCTTCTGCGCAAGCGTTGTTGCCGCAACCGGTGTGTCGGAATTGATCTGCGATGGCCCTGACGATTACGTAGCCAAGGCAATTGCCTTTGCCAAGACACCGGCTTCGCTGAAACTGGTCCGGGACAAGCTTCAGGCCAATCGCGAGACAAGTGCACTGCGCGATATTCCCGGTCTGGCACGCCGTTTGGAGGAACTGTTCTGGCAGATGCAGGGAGAGGCTGAACGCGGAGAAACGCCTGTTCCCGACTTCACGAACATGGACGTCTACTACGAAATCGGCACAGATCTGGTGATGGAAAACCTTGAGTATGTCGATGAACAGGCTTACCGCGCGCGTTATCTGGAAAGATTGCGCGAATGGCACCACTATTCCGCCATACCCACCGACAACCGGTTGTGGACGGCCGAAGCCTCGGCTACGGCTTGATAACTGAACGGTCGGGCGCGATTCCCGACTGATTCCGGTCCATATTGGTATCATGCGGGGCACCCATGGCGCATTGGCGACGTGCGATGCGCCCCGCCACATCACAAAAGGCAGACCCAGTGGCACAGTCCAAAAAGATTGCAATCGTCGGCGCCGGTCTTTCCGGTGCGGTTATCGGCCGCGAGCTTGCGAAAGCGGGCCATGAGGTCGATATTTTCGACAGGCGCGATCACATCGCTGGCAATTGCCACACTGAGCGGGACGCCGAAACCGGTGTGATGGTCCATGTTTACGGCCCGCATATCTTCCACACAGACGATGCCGAGGTTTGGGAATACGTCAACACGTTCCAGACCTTCATGCCCTACAAGAACCGGGTGAAAACGACGAGCCAGGGGCAAGTGTTCTCCCTGCCGGTCAATCTGCACACGATCAACCAGTTCTTCGGCAAGACCTTCCGTCCCGATGAGGCCAAGGCTTTCATCGAAGAGCAGGCCGACAAGACCATCGAGGACCCGCAGACCTTTGAAGAGCAGGCGCTGCGCTTTGTTGGCCGTGACCTCTACGAGGCTTTCTTTCAGGGCTACACCCAGAAGCAATGGGGTTGCTCGCCCACGGCCTTGCCCGCCTCCATTCTCAAGCGGCTGCCGGTGCGCTTCAACTATGATGACGATTATTTCTTCCACAAGTATCAGGGCATGCCGGAAACAGGCTACACGCCCATGGTGGAGCGCATTCTCGATCAGCCCGGCATTCGCATGCATCTGACCAGCGATTTTGGCCGCGCTGATACGGGCCGTTATGACCACACTTTCTATTCCGGCTCTCTGGATGGTTATTTCGATTACGCCAATGGCAGGCTGGGCTACCGCACGCTCGACTTCGAACGCTTTACCTATGCGGGAGACTATCAGGGCTGCGCGGTGATGAATTACGGAGAGGTTTCCGTGCCTTTCACCCGCATTACCGAGCACAAGCATTTTTCGCCGTGGGAAAAGCACGATAGCTCCGTCTGCTACCGCGAGTTTTCCCGCGAATGCGGCCCCGATGATGTTCCTTATTACCCCATCCGGCTGGTCGAGGAAAAGGAGCAGCTCGCGCAATATGTCTCGCTGGCAAAGGACGAAAAGGCCGTGACCTTCGTGGGAAGGCTCGGCACCTACCGGTATCTGGATATGGATGTCACCATCCGCGAAGCGCTCGACACCGCCCGCCTTTTCCTCTCGCTATCCCAGACGCAAGACGCGATGCCCTCCTTCCTCAACCCGCCGCTCTGAGCCAGCCGGTTCGGTTCATCAAGCGCCCTCTCTTCCTCACGCGGGAGCGGGGGCGTTTTGCGTTTCTGGCGCTGAAAAATGCGTCTCTTCATTTTTAAAAGACTGAAAGCCTCGCGCAAGCAACGAAAGCTAGGGTCATCGACGTCGAATGCCGTCTTGCGTCCGTTCAGGATGGCGCCTGCGGGGTTTCCAGCTCCGCAATTCGTCCTCGAAATTTGAACTCGCGATCAAGGCTTGCACATGACGTCGATCATACCCTCACTATCGCCAAGCCAGATCGCGAAAATTTCGACGACCCAGGTTTCGGCCTGGTCGTCAGAGGATATGGAGGCTCTCTCCACCGAACAGGTCAAGGCTCTTTCCTCCAAGCAGATCAACGTCCTGACGTCAGAGCAGATTGCCGCCATGGAGGTGGAAGATCTGGGTGCAATGTCTCCCAAACAGCTGAGCGCGATTTCTGCGAACGCTGTGGTTGGTCTTTCGCTGGATCATATTGCGGTTCTGGACAAGCTTTCCGTTGCCGGCTTCGGTTCTGCCCAGGTTGCCGCTCTGTCGGCCGAGCAGGTGGCTAAGCTGACAACCGATCAGGCTGAGGCGCTGACGCCATCGCAGATCGCAGCCATGAGCTCCGAGCAGATTGCGGCGCTGGACTACGAAGATCTGGAGACTTTTTCGACGGCAGACATGGCAGCCCTCTCCAGCAATGGCATTGCGGGCCTGAACACGACGGCCATCCGCTTCCTGTCCACGACGCAGGTCGCGGCCCTGAACGCCAACGCCATTTCCGGCATGGGCACAGATACGTTCACGGCACTGACCGACGAACAACTTGCTGCGCTCAGCACGGCAGCAATCTCGAAACTGACATCCGACCAGCTCGGCAGTCTCAGCTCGGCGCAGATCGGCACATTCACCTCTGCCCAGGTCGCGGCCCTGAAGGCCGTTCAGATCGGTGCGCTGGGAGCAGACTACATTGCCAATCTTTCGCCAGCTGGTATCACGGGATTAAGCACGACGGCCATTGCCAGCATGTCGACAGAGCAGGTTGCGGCCCTTTCCGACGACCAGATTGCAGCCCTGACCACGAAACAGGTCAGCTCACTCAAATCGACCCAGATCACCGCCCTGTCGTCTACTGGCTTTACGGCTCTGACGACGGCGCAAATTGCCGCCTTGAGCACCAAGTCGATTGCCGCTCTAAGCGGCGACCAGATCGAGGCGCTGACTATCGCGCAAGCCGCGGCACTGACACCGGCGCAGGTCAAGGCGTTGAGCTCAGACCAGATCGCAAAGCTTGAGGCGGAAGATATCGCCGCCTTCTCGACGGCGGATATTGCTGCGATCACTGCAGCGGGTGCCGAGGGCTTGAGCACCTTGATTGTCCAATCTCTCTCCGATGCACAGGTTGCCGCGCTCAGCACAAGCGCCTTTGCCAAATTGACGACGGACCAGATTACGGCGCTGAACACCGGGCAGCTTTCGGCCTTGACCTCCCGCCAGCTTGCAGCATTGACGTCCACTCAGGCGGCGGCACTATCATCTGCTGATGTGGTGCAGCTTTCGACCGCTGCTCTCGGCGCGCTCTCTGGAAAAGCCATCGTCGGTTTCAGCGCAGATACGATTTCAGAACTCACACCAGCGCAGATCGCCGCTCTGGCGACAGGTGCGATCGCCAAGTTGACCACCGAACAGGTGGCCGCGCTTTCGGCAGACCAGGTCGAGGCGTTGACCTCGGCGCAGGTCAAGGTGCTTTCCTCTACGCAGATAGGCGCTCTGAGTGCCGATGGTATCAAGACGTTTTCAGTCGCCGACATTGCCGCCATATCCACCAAGGCTATTGCGGGCCTGAGCACGGCTGCTGTTGCCGCGCTGACAGACGATCAAATCAAGGCGCTGACCACCGCAGCAGTCTCCGTGTTTTCCTCCGAGCAGTTTAGTGCGCTGACAGGCGACCAACTGGCGGCTCTGACGCCCAAGCAGCTAAGCGCGATCAAGGCGGCACAGATCAAGTCGCTGACTACAGAATATCTCTCTTCGCTGACGACTGACCAGATCGCGTCTCTGGGCACTGCGGCGATTGCTGGTCTGTCGACAGCGCAGATCGATGCCTTGACGACACTTCAGCTGGAGGCATTGACGCCGGCGCAGGTCAAGGCGCTCACGTCAGCGCAATTGGCAGTGCTTGACGCAGACGATATTGCGACATTCTCGACATCAGATATGTCCGCCTTAAGCGCGAAAGCCGTTCCGGGTATTACGCCCGACGTGTTGGCCGCCCTGACCTCAGACAAGATCGGTGCCTTGAGTGGAGCTGCGGTCGCGAGCCTGACGACAGATCAGGTTGGGGCTCTGACATCTGTGCAGCTTGGCAGTTTAACGGCCACGCAGGCAGGTATGTTGACATCAGCCCAATTGGGCGCGCTGGAGCCCGCTGATATCGCTGCATTGAAGGCAGCAGCGGTAGGAGCCTTCACCACCAAAGCAATTTCCGGTCTTTCGACCGCATCCATTGCGGCGTTGTCGGCTGCGCAGGTCACAGCTTTGAGCGCCAGTGCTGTTGCGACACTGAGCAGTGATCAGATTTCCGTGCTGACGGCAGATCAGGTTGCCGCACTGTCTACCGGGCAAATCAAGGTTCTGACATCCACCCAGATCGCGGCCCTGTCGTCGGAATCCATCGCGGCCCTTTCATCAATCCAGATCCCGGCACTGGCCACCAAGGCGCTTGCTGGTTTGGGCGCAGAGCAGATCACCGATCTGACGACTACGCAGATTGCGGCCCTGACCCCACAGCAAATAGCCACACTGACATCCGCCCAGCTGGCGGGGCTGAAAGTGGAAGACATTGCGGCGATATCCGTCACTGGATTTCAGTCGATGAGCGCCAGCGGTGCCGCCGGATTGTCATCCGATGTCATCGCCGCCCTGACAACCGAAAAGCTTGCGGCCTTGAGTGTCAGCGCTGTCGGCGCCCTGACGTCCGACCAGATTGCCGCGCTTTCGACCGTACAGGTCGATGCCTTGACGACACGCCAGATCGCGGGCCTGAAATCAACACAGGTAGCGGCGCTCGGCGACGATGACCTTGCAACTTTCTCCACGGGTGAGATAGCGGCGCTGAGCGGTAAAGGCATCGCGGGATTGAGCACCGCCAACATCGCTGGATTGACGACCGATAACGTCAAAGCCCTGTCCACGGCGGCGGTCGCAAGCCTGACGCCGGACCAGATCGATGCGCTGGGTTCTGTGCAGCTGGCAGCTTTCAAGACCGAGCAGATCGCAGCTCTGACCTCTACCCAGATTGCCGCGCTCAGCCCGACGCTGATGGCGTCACTGACGCCCACGCAGCTGGCAGCCCTGCGTCCCGCCGCAGTGACCAACCTGAGCGATACGCAGCTGGTTGCACTGACGCCCGCGCAGGTTTCTGCTCTTTCCAGCTCACAGATTGCCGGCTTGACCTCGACACAGGTTTCCGTGATGAGCACGGCGCAGATTGGCGCTCTGACCGACAAGCAGATCGCAGCGCTGAGTACATCCGGCATTGCAGGTCTTTCGAGCAGGCAGATCGCTGCTCTTTCCGCCGATCAGGCCGAAGCACTGACAAGCACCCAGATTGCCGCGATGACGGGCGAACAGATGGAAGGATTTGGAGCCGACGATATCGGGAAATTCTCCACAAAGGAGATGTCGGTCATCAGTTCCACCGCAGTGTCGGGCATATCGACGAGCGTGCTCTCATCACTGACAAGCGCAACCATTGCAGCCTTGAGTGCGGGCGGTGTCGCTGGCCTTACCACCAGGCAGGTCACATCTTTGACATCAACTCAGGTCGCTGCGATGACGACCAAGCAGGTTGCTGCGCTGACCGCCGAGCAGGTTGGAGTGCTGCGCAGCCAGGACATTGACGCGCTGACGACAGCGCAGGTGGCGGCCCTGAGCGCGGCCGGTGTTTCCGGCCTGACCACGGCCCAGATCGCGGTTCTCGACACCGCGCAGATCGAAGCCTTGACTGCTGTCCAGGTGGGTGCGTTGAACTCCGCCCAGATCGGCGTCATCGGCGCAGCGGGCATCGCAAAATTCACCAATGCCGAGATCGGAGCCATCAATGGCGCCATCATTGACAGCTTGCCGACAGCCACGATTGCAGGTCTGACGACGGACCATATCGCCTCGCTGAGCACGGCGGCCATCGCAAGCCTGACGAGCGCCCAGATTGCCGCGCTCAGCACTGGCCAGATAGCCGCCCTTTCGACCAAGCAGGTCGGCGCGCTGACCTCTCAGCAGCTGGGTGCTTTTGCCCCTGTGAATTTTGAATCCATGTCCACGGCGGCTATTGGTGCGATTAGTTCAGCCGCCATTGTTGGCCTGTCGACATCAACCGTCGCGGCTCTCACCAATGAAACGCTTGCAGCACTCAGCACGGCGGCCATCGCCGGCCTATCGACGGGGCAGGTGGCGAAGCTGTCATCGACACAGATCGATGCGCTTTTGACCAAGCAGATTGCCGCTTTGACCTCGGGCCAAGTGGCGGCTTTAGGCACTGCTGGTATCGCTTCGCTTGATACCCAACAGGTCGCGGCACTGAGTTCAACCGGTGTGGCTGGTTTGTCTGCTACCCAGATCGCGGCGTTGACCACGCTACAGACCGAAGCACTGACCACGGCTCAGGTGGCTGCCCTCAGTTCCGCCCAGGTGGCTGCACTTGACGCGGATGACCTGGCCGTATTTTCCTCCAAGGACATTCTGGCTTTGTCCAGCGGTGCAGTTGTGGGCCTCTCCGCCGACACGCTGGCGGCTCTTGACCCAAGCATTATCGCGTCTCTGGCAGCGACCAGTATTCCGGGGCTCTCCACGACGCAGGTTGCAGCCCTGACTTCGGGCCAGATTGCCGCGCTTTCTACGGCTCAGGTTGCAGCCTTGAGCTCAAGGCAGGTCGCGGCGCTGGGAACGAGCGGTGTTGCAGCGCTGACCACGTCGCAGATTGCGGCTTTGAGCACCGTCGGCATACCCGGCCTCTCGGCAGCGCAGGTCACGGCGCTGTCTACCGATCAGATCGAGGCTCTCAAATCCGAGCAGGTGGCGGTCTTGACCGCAACGCAGGTGGCGGGACTGGATGCCGCCGATCTCGGCGTATTCTCCACGGCGGAACTTGCCGTCTTGAGCTCCGGCGCTATTCTTGGTCTATCCTCCGCGACATTGGCCGCACTTTCCAGTGACCGTATTGCGGTTTTAGGGACGGCGAGTGTCTCGGGCCTTTCAACAATACAGATCGGATCTTTGAGCTCGGCACAGCTGGCGGGCTTGACCACGGCGCAGCTCGCATCGCTTGGCTCCAGACAGGTGGCAGCACTCGGTACAGCAGGGGCGGGGGCGCTGACCACGAGCCAGATTGCCGCCTTGAGCACAGCTGGTATCGCCGGGCTTACGACGGATCAGATCGCGGCCTTGTCGACATTGCAGATCGAAGCGCTCGATTCTATCCAGGTTTCCGCACTGACCTCCGCACAGGTGGGCGCACTGGGTGCCGATGACCTCGCCGCCATCTCTACTGCGGAGCTTGGCGCTTTGACGTCGAGCGCCATTCAGGGGATATCGACGCTAACGCTGGCCGGTCTTGCCACAGAGCGGGTTGCAGTCCTCGGAACTGCCAGCATTTCCGGCCTCTCCACCGTACAGATTGCTGCGCTGACGACGGCGCAGATCGAGGCCTTGAGCACGGCGCAGATTGCCGCCCTCGGCTCCAGACAGGTCGGCGCTCTTGGAACATCAGGCGTTCAGACCCTGTCGGCCGCACAGGTCATGGCTCTGAGCACCGCGGCCATTGCCGGGCTTTCCACCGGCCAGATCGATGCGATGACAACCGACAAGGTGGAGGCCCTGACGGCTGCCCAGGTCGCAGCGTTGTCTTCCACACAACTCTCGGCCTTTGGCATTGACGACATCGATGTTCTTTCCAACGAAGATCTTGCGGCGTTGCCCGCCCATGTCATTCAGGGACTATCCACCGTAGCACTGGCCGCCATGACACCGGCGCGCATTGCCATTTTGAGCCCCGCTGGCGTCTCAGGGCTGACCAGCGGCCAGATTTTGGCGCTCAGCCCGGATCAGGTGGAAGCATTCACCAGCGATCAGGTGGCGGCGCTCACGTCCCGGCAGCTTGCCGCACTTGATATCGATGACCTGAAGACCTTCTCTCCGACCGACCTTGCTGCCATCAGCGCGGCTGCGATCGGTGGCATTTCAACCGCAACGCTTGTAGCGCTGCCAACCGACATGATCAGTGCGCTGGGTGCAGCTGCCATTCCCGGCCTCTCTGCCGCGCAGGTTACGGCGCTGACCGTCGATCAGATCAGCGTTCTGTCAACGGCGCAGGTGGCTGCCTTCACGTCGCAGCAGGTGGCCGCTCTCGAAACCGCTGACATCGTCGCCCTCTCCACGGGCCAGATTGCGGCTCTCAGCACCGGCGGTATTGCTGGTCTGTCGAGCGCGCAGGTGGGGGCGATGACGTTGGAGCAAGTTCATATTCTAACGACCGCGCAGGTCGGAGCCTTGACCTCCACGGCGATTGCCGGACTGACGGCGGAAGAACTCGAAACCATGAGCGCGGCGCAGATCTCTGCCATGAGCTCCTTGGCCATCGCTGGACTTGCGACGGGCTTCATATCAGGGCTTTCGGCCGCAGAGATCTCGGCCATGGGAACGGGCGGCATTGCTGGCCTGACGGCCCAGCAGGTTGCCAGCCTCAGCTCCCATCAACTCGAAGGACTGTCTACCGCACAAATCGCGGCGCTGAGCGCCGATGGCATTTCCGGACTGACAACCGAGGGTATTGCGACCTTCTCGACGGCAGATATTGCAGCCATTGCGCCATCCGCCATCCGGGGTCTGAAGACCGCGATCATTGCGGGCCTGACAACAGACGATATCAAGGTGCTGACGCCTGCTCAGGTCGGCGGGCTGGGTTACAACCAGGTCGCGACATTGACCACGGCGCAGGTGGATGCTCTTTCCACGACGCAGCTGGGTGCGCTGAACGCCATCCAGACAGCGGCGCTGGGAACCGACGATATCGCCTTGTTCACGACCGAAGACATCGCGGCTCTTGGCACCAGCGGGGTCTCGGGGCTGGCAACAAGCGTCATCGCAGCGCTGACCACTGCGCAGAGCGAGGCCCTGACGCCGGCACAGGTGGGTGCGCTGACGGCGTCCCAGGTCGGAAGTCTGTCGAAGGACAACATTGCGAAGTTCTCCACCGCAGATATCGCGGCCTTCAGCTCGGCCGGGGTGGCAGGTCTTTCCACAGACACACTGGTCAGCCTGTCTAGCCAGCAGATCGATACGCTGTTGAACACGCATATGGGTGCACTGACGCCGACCCAGGTTTCCGCGATTATCGGCTCCTATATTGCCGCATGAAGAAACGCGTGAGCGATATCTTTAACAGCCATCCGGGAAACGCTCGCGCAAGCTTCGCCGTCTAGTTTGCTATCGAGGCCAGAAGGTCTCGGTTCTTCGAATGACGGTGCGGACAGAATGAATCTGTTAAATCAATTTCCACAGGTTTTAAAAAACTTCGCGGCCCTTGGGCAGACGCGGCTTTTGATGCTGGGTGGTGTGGGCGTTTTGTCCATGGCAATCGTCCTCGCGGCTGCGCTCTACGTAAACAAACCTGCCTATGAAACGCTCTATGTTGGCCTTGAAACGATGGATCTGAACAAGATCAGCATCGCTCTCGCCGAATCGAACGTTGATTTTCAGGTTGGTAGCGATGGCACGAGCCTTCAGGTTCCCGTTGGCATGACCAGCAAGGCTCGGTTGCTGCTGGCCGAGCGCGGTCTGCCTGATAGCGCCAATGCAGGCTACGAGCTTTTCGACAGCGTCGGCTCACTCGGCCTCACATCCTTCATGCAGGAAGTGACCCGGGTTCGCGCGCTTGAAGGCGAAATTGGCCGCTCCATTCAGCAGATTGACGGCGTTGCCGCAGCGCGCGTGCATATTGTCATGCCGGATGTCGGCAATTTCCGCCGTGGAGAGCAGAAGCCAACCGCTTCTGTTATGATCCGTGCCAGCGCCACCGCAGGCCGCAAGGCTGCATCTTCCATTCGCCACCTCGTTGCCTCGGCTGTTCCCGGCCTTGAAGTCGATGATGTGACGCTGCTCGATTCCACAGGCCAGCTTCTCGCCTCCGGCGATGATGTCGGCAACGGCGCGCTGAACCGCTCGCTGACGCTGGCACAGAACGTGCAGCAGGAACTCGAAACGAAAATCGACAAGGCGCTTGCGCCATTCCTCGGCATGGACAACTTCCGCTCTACGGTGACGGCCGAGCTGAACACGGACAGCCAGCAGATCCAGGAAACGGTCTTCGATCCCGAGTCACGCGTCGAACGCTCCGTGCGCACGACCAAGGAAGACCAGAAGTCCCAGGAAACGACACCGGATTCGGCTGCAACGGTCGAGCAGAACGTGCCGCAAGCTGCACCACAGGGCGGCGGCGGTGGTCCCAAGTCTTCCGACGAATCAGCCAAGAAAGAAGAGCAGACCAACTACGAGATCAACTCGAAGACGACCGCCACGGTTCGTAACGGCTACACGGTCAACAAGGTCTCCATCGCTGTCGTGGTCAACAAGGGCCGCCTTGCCAAGATGATTGGCGAACCCTCCGATCAGGCCAAGGTCGATGCCTATCTGGCTGAAATGCAGAAGATCGTTGCGTCTGCAGCCGGTATCTCGACCGATCGAGGCGACATCGTCACCATCACCGCCATGGACTTCCTCGAAACACAGCTTCTGGACCAGGCGATTGCCGGACCGGGCGTGATGGAAGTTCTCAGCCGCAACTCGGCTGGCATCATCAACTCGGTTGCCTTCGTCATCGTCGCCTTCCTCGTGGTCTGGCTGGGTGTCCGTCCGATGGTTCGCTCGATCTCCGGTGGAAGCTCATCTACGGCAGAGCTTGCCCAGGACGCAGGCGGCGGCCTGGAACTGCCTGACTTCTCTCCAGGCATCGGCGAATCCAGCGGTGGCGGCCTCATGGACGGCTTCGGTTCGGACTTTGGTTTCGACAGTGCGGACGACCTTCTCTCGGGAGACGGAGACGGTGGCGGCGACTACAACCGCAAGGTTCGCGAAGGACCAGAGCGCCGCCTCTCGCGCATGGTGGAAATCAGCGAAGAACGCGCCGCCAAGATTCTGCGCAAATGGGCAATCGAAAAAGCAGCATAAACAGGAAGGCCGGTACCCCACCGGCCTTCTGCCGTTTTATCACTTGCATCAAATCGGCACTCATGTTCTGCTTTGGCACGACGTTTATAATTGGTTAACTAGTGCGATACTTTACCTTGGAATAACGAAATCAGATCTGTGCGACGCGCAGAACATGAATATGATTTCAGCGAGAGTTTGAGGAGATAAAAACGGGGATGCAGGCCGCAGGCAATGGTTTTTCCCGTAGCGTCTTCTAAAATATAGTGATTCGGTCGCCAGGGGTGCAATTCACAGTTTGTGGTTGTGCTTCTGAATGGAAATGATTTCCATCCCGGTTGAGATGTCTCCGTAACGGAGAGTAAGAGGGCGTAGGCTATTGAAGGTGGATTTTGATGTTCGCAGGCTCTCTGCTGTGCCGTTTGACAGGTCGGTGAAGCCATTGCCGCGCGATCAGCTGGTGAGGAACCTCGCTCTTGCGGCCGCAGACAGCAACGTTACAGCTGCGGTCGAGATGCTGGCGTCCTTCGCCGGGGCGGCTCACTATCTGCTGGCGCGTGAAGATCTGTTGCAGGAAGCTGGCCTCAATTTCATCATTACGTCCGATTGGCCGTTCGATCTGGTGCGCAGGCTGAGCCTGGAGCTGACCAACAACCAGAACCGTGTCAGCGAAATGGAAAAATGCCTGGCGCTTTTGAAGCCAAGGATGCTTTTCCTTCCCGAAGACGCTGTCATTCCCCATGGCGTGGACCCGAAATATTGCGCAATCACCTTCTGTGTTGGACGCGTCAGGTTCTCGCTTCTGCTGCTGTTTGCTGAGGACAGTGTGCCAGTGGATGATCGGCTGCGGGAGGCGGGCATGCTGGCAGGTTATTTCGCCAGCTCGGGTGTCGTCGCAGAATCTCGGGTCGCACGTGATATCGATCTGACCGAGCGTGAGCTTGAGTGCCTTTTCTGGATTGCCGAGGGCAAGACCAGCGATGAAATGGCGACGATTTTGGGAATTTCCCGCAACACGATCAACAACTACATCACCAGTGTCATGCGCAAAACTGCAACCAAGACCCGCTCCGAGGCCATTGCCTATGCGGTCCGCAACAATCTGGTATAGGGGCGCATCAGATGGGGTATTACAAGGGTTCCGACGGCGCCGCAGATGTTGTTTTGCCGCCACGCACAGGCCCGTCTGCCAGCCGGTCTGATCTGTTTCCCAGGCTGGTTGCCATCCAGCGCGTTCTGGGCGCGAAGAATTTCGTTGTGGTTCGAGCCGTCGCATCGGGCTTTCCCAACAAGCGCAAGCTGTTTTGCGAGATGGAAAACTGGGGCATCAGCGCCAGTGAACAAAGCGCACGCCTCGTTCACGCCATGGGAGATCGTCTTCTGGATCATCTGGAGCGATCATTGCTGCCCGTGACCTGGAAAAGTGACCGAGGCGGCGGCTTTGCCGATATTCCCGATGTGCCTGCACTCATGGTTCGGCTTCTTAACGAAGAGCTGTCCTATGCAGGATTGGCCCTTCCGGTGCGCCTGGGGACGATCGGCAACGGGTATGTCGTGTTTTGCGGAACGAACCTGCTGCTGGACAACGAAATCGTTCTTGAGCAGCACATAAAATGCACCGAGATCATGGTGGATTTGCTGGCGCTCGATGAACGGCGCGTCACTCCGGCGGAATCGCTCAGCGAACGGGAAGTGGCCTGCCTGCAACTTGCAGGTGATGGTCGCATCAGCGAAGAGATCGCCGTCAAGCTCGGCCTGTCGGTTCACACCGTCAACGCCTATCTCGGATCGGCCACGATCAAGCTGGATTCCGTCAACCGCATCCAGGCGATCGCGAAGGCGATCCGGATGGGTTACATCCACTAGGACGCTTAGAAATCGCTTCGGCCGCGCTCACGCGCAACATGCGGCGTGTGTTAACGCGGTGCTCACCATTCTGCTTCATCGGCCTGATGTCCCCGAGACATCAGGCCGATCTTTCATCATCTGTCGTCGAATGGGCCAGTCCGGGGAGGAAGGGCGGGTACGTCGAAATGGTCGGGAGCGTTGCCTGATTTCGCCCTGTCGGCCATCATCTGATAGGCCGTCTCCAGATGGCGGCAATACCGTTCCGCGTCGAAAAGCGGTTTTACAAAACGGTTCGCATCGATGCGGGCTCTGATGTCCTTCAGCGCTTCGGGATCCTGCGCGAAGTCAACGGCCATGTCTGCATAGGCCTCTTCATCTTCTGCGATCAGTTCCGGTGCTCCAATGGCATGCAACAGGCTCTCGCTCACGCGGGAGGCGAAGTTCGTGCCCCTCATCGTCAGCACCGGCAGGCCGGACCAGAGCTGCTCGGACGTTGTCGTATGGCCATTGACGGGGAAGGTGTCGAGGCCGAGATCGGCAACCGTGATACGGTTGAGGTGAAGTTCGAACTCCAGCTTGCCCATGAAGAACACCCGCTTTGCTGGAATGTTCATCTCCAGGAACTTGGCGAGGATATTCTTTTTGCTGTCCTGGCTGTTGTGCAGAATCCAGATGACGCTGTTGGGCGTCCGCTTCAGGATCCTGCCCCAAATATCGATCGTTTTCGGGGTAATTTTTCGGTTCGCATTGAAGGATGCGTAAACGAAGGCATCTTCCGGCAGACCGACATCGGCACGGCTGATCTTCTTTGCCAGCGGACGGTTGACGGGGTCGTTGGGCTGGTAGGTATCCGGCAACCGCACGAATTTCTCGTAGTAATGCGGTTTCGAGCTATCTGGCAAAACGTAGTGGTCACCGATCACGTAATCGAGGTCCACATTGACGGTGGAGCCCGGAAAGCCAATCCACGCAACCTGAACGGGTGCTGCGCCCATGTTGAGAATGGATGTGCGGTTGCCCGCCGTGTGACCCTTGAGGTCGACCAGAATATCGATGTTGCGGGCCTTGATGGCGGCCAGCGACTCTTCATTGGTCATGTCTCTGATGGTCACGACGTCGCCCCACAGACTGCGGTCGGCCACGTTCGTTTGCAAGAGATCCGGGTCTGAGTGGCAAAACAGCGTGACCTCGAAGCGGTCACGGTCGTGCAGTTCCAGCACGCGACGGATGAGCTTCATGGTCGCATGCTTGTCGAAAAGGTCGGAGGAGAGGTAGCCGATTCGGATCTTGTCGCCCCATGTGTGCGGCATCTGGTGCCGCTTGGTGGTCAATTCAGGGCTGAAAGCAGGGGTGTTGCTGCGGGCTATCTGGTTGATGTGCTCGTCACCGCTCCAGTGCAGATTGAAGAACGTGCCATCGAGCGCGATGAAATCGGTCTCTCCGGCGGCCACGGCTGCATCGATGATGGGCTGATGAAGCTCGATTGCGTCGTACTTGCTGTGTTCGCGGCAGAATACGAGGTACATCAGACGCACGGCCTGCTGGCGCGGCAGTTTCGCAAGAAGCAGGCGAGCGGTATCGATATCGCGCGGGTCGAACAAATCCCACGTCGTAATGGCGATGCGCGCGCCCAGCTTGATGTGATCGATCTTGTCGCTCTTCATCAGAATGCTTTTCAGCGCACGGGCAATTCTCGGCTCGCCGCGCTCCAGCAGGATCGTTCCAACGATGTAGGTGATGTCGGGGTACTTGTGGAAGCGGTGGATGATCCTGTTGGACAGGGCAAGCGCCTTTTCCTTCTGGCCCCCGTCGAAGTAGAGCTTGATGGCCTCAACGAGATAGCTCTCGGCATCCATGCCGCCCTGCTCGGACGCAAGCTCATAGGAAGTCGCGGCTTGCTCCGGCATGCCGATTTGCAGACAAGTCTTTGCCAGCAGGGCATAGGTCCGTGCGTCGCGCTTGGTATCGATCAGCCGGTTCAGCGTGGCCAGTGCCTGCGTATACTGCCCTGTCTTGAAGTGCTTGGACGCAGCGGAGTAGCTGATTTCGTTCAACATTTTTCTTGTTCGATCCTCTTGCCATCGTGGCTGCAGGCGTTAGCCCATGGCGGACACAGATGTAGCCGATTCCAAATTTCTAATAGACGATACGCTCTGAAGCTTGCTTGAAACAGGACTTTGCGAGGACGTTGCTCATTCCAAATCGGGCAATCTTGCCCATGGCCGTTTGCCTATAATTAACCATCAGAATCGACAGCTATTGGTCTACCGGCGAAATTAAGGACTTGGAAATGCTTGCCGCGCATTTTCAATCCTGCGTGACGGGTTTGGTGTCCACGAAATGGAACCGAGTGGCATGATGCCGAACCGTTCGCGCCGGTACGTGAAATCCGGCATGTCCCTCTCTTGTACCGCGTTTTTAAGGGGCAACTTATGTCTAGCATCAACTTCAACTCTTCCGCCAGCAACGCACTCCAGACGCTGCGCAGCATCAACAACAACCTCGGCAAGACACAGGACCGTGTTTCGACAGGTCTCAAGATTGGCGACGCTTCCGATGGTGCCGCTTACTGGTCCATCGCGACCACGATGAAGTCTGACAACAAGGCGCTCGGCGCAGCATCGGATGCACTCGGCATCGGTGCAGCCAAGGTCGATACGGCCTATGCCGCCATGGACAGCGCGATTGACGTCGTCAATGAAATCAAGGCAAAGCTGACAACCGCCAGCGAAAGCTCTGTCAACAAGGACCAGGTTCAGCTCGAAATCGCCAAGCTGCAGGAACAGCTGACAGCCATCGGCCAGGCAGCATCCTTCAACGGCGAAAACTGGGCAGTTCAGTCCGCTACCGCTTCGACGACAACGGTCGTGGATGGCTTCATCCGCAATTCCGACGGCACCGTGAAGGTCACGAGCGCCTCGTTCAATTCCGGTTCCTATGCCATGTTCAGCTCGATTGAAGATGGTGCCGGCACTGGTGGCGTACTCGGCGCTGTTATGACAATCGCTCTCACCAGCGTCATGACACAGGGCGACATCGACGAATTCCTGACGACCGTTGAAACAGCGCTCAGCACGCTGACCGATGGCGCAGCGGCTCTCGGTGCTCTGTCATCCCGTATCGATATTCAGGATGCGTATTCCAGCAAACTGAGCGACGCGATGGAAGCCGGTGTGAGCCGTCTTGTCGACGCCGACATGGAAGAAGAGTCTGCACGTCTTTCTGCCCTGCAGACCCAGCAGCAGCTGGCAATTCAGTCGCTCTCGATTGCCAACTCCAGCTCGGACAGCCTGCTTACACTCTTCCGTTAAGACGGGTTTCAGCTCTGAAATACGAAGGTCGGACCGCGAGGTCCGGCCTTTTTCGTTGCTTGGTTAACAAAGTATTACGAAATTATTTTTAAAATTAACTAATTATTTATAGATTATTTGGAAGTCCTTAACCTTAATGGGGTTAGATCGGTCTATCGAAACGGCGGCCGAATGTTAACTATATTGCTCGGCAGGCATGATGCTGATCGTCGTTTACCGGTAAAGGCCGGAATGTCCCTTCAATTTACTTGCCAAAGGGGCAATTAATACTATGACCAGTATCCTGACCAACACTTCTGCTATGTCTGCACTGCAGACTCTCCGCTCAATCAACAGCGACCTTTCCACAACGCAGGACCGCGTTTCGTCTGGTGAAAAGGTCGGCAAGGCTGCCGACAACGTTGCCTACTGGTCGATCTCCACAACCATGAACTCGGACAACAAGGCGCTCGGCGCTGCGACCGACGCTCTGGGTGTTGGTGCTGCAAAAGTCGACACGGCTTATGCCGCCATGGACAGCGCGATCGACGTCGTTAATGAAATCAAGGCAAAGCTGACAACAGCCAGCGAAACTTCGGTTAACAAGGATCAGGTTCAGCTCGAAATCACCAAGCTTCAGGAACAGCTGACAGCCATCGGCCAGGCAGCATCCTTCAACGGTGAGAACTGGGCAATCCAGGGCAATGCTTCTTCCACAACGGTTGTGGATGGCTTCATCCGTAGCGCCGACGGCACCGTCAAGGTAACAACGGCTACGTTCAACGCTGGCTCCTATGCTCTGTTCGACACGATCGCTGATGGCGTGGGCAGCAACGGTATCCTCTCTGCCGTTATGACGATCTCGTTGACGAGCGTAACGACCCAGGGCGATATCGACGCATTCCTGACGACTGTTCAGAGCGCTCTTGATACCCTGACAGATGGTGCCGCTGCACTTGGTGCCTTGTCTTCCCGTATCGACATGCAGGACGACTATTCTGCCAAGCTTAGCGACGCGATCGAAGCAGGTGTGAGCCGCCTGGTTGACGCTGACATGGAAGAAGAATCTGCGCGCCTCTCGGCCCTGCAGACCCAGCAGCAGCTGGCAGTGCAGTCGCTCTCGATTGCCAACTCCAGCTCCGAAAACATCATGACTCTCTTCAGATAGTCGTTTCACCATCTAAAACAGAAAGCCGCGCTCTCAGCGCGGCTTTTTTTTATAAAAAATAATAACTATTCAAAATGAAAATTCTTTATAATTAACAATATCTTATTGATGATTAACCGGCTTTTTCGATCTTAATGCTTTCTTCAATAAGGTAAAAGCTTTCCTACGATTAAATCTTTGTTAACCAAAAACCTGTTTTCTGTGGTCATCGAAACAGCGCACCGAACTCTTAATCGGTAAGCATGAAGCTGCCTGCTGCGTTTCCCGGCTTGACCGGAATGTCCCTTCTTAAAGAATTTGCCAAAGGGGCGACCTGAAGATGACAAGTATTCTGACAAACACCTCTGCAATGTCTGCCCTCCAGACGCTGCGCTCGATCAACATGGACCTCTCCAATACACAAGATCGCGTCTCGTCTGGTTACCGGGTAGGTCAGGCCAAGGACAACGTCGCTTACTGGTCCATCTCCACGACCATGAATTCCGACAATAAGGCGCTCAATGCCGCGTCTGACGCGCTGGGTGTTGGTGCCGCAAAGGTTGATACTGCCTATGCCGCCATGGAAAGCGCCATCAGCGCCGTCGATGAAATCAAGGCCAAGCTTGTTACAGCCAGCGAGCAGTCAACTGACAAGGCGCAGATTCAGCTCGAAATCGGCAAGCTTCAGGAACAGCTCTCGGCAATCGCTCAGGGTGCGTCCTTCTCCGGCGAAAACTGGATGGTCCTGGGCGACTCCACCGAAGCAAGCGTCGTTGACGGTTTCATCCGTACATCCAGCGGCGGTGTGAGCGTGACAACCGCGAAATTCAACATTGCATCCTACGCCATGTTCTCAACCATCAACGCCGACGGCGTTGGCGAAGGTGGTATCCTCGGAAGCGTCATGAGCGTCCAGCTGACCAGCCTTTCTACCCAGGGTGACATCGACGCCTTCATGAACATCGTCGAATCTGCATTGAGCGGCCTCACAGACTCCGCTGCAGCTATCGGCGCTCTTCAGACCCGTATCGATCTGCAGGATGCCTATTCCGCGAAATTGTCTGACGCGATGGAAGCCGGTGTTAGCCGTCTGGTGGATGCGGACATGGAAGAGGAATCGGCCAAGCTCTCGGCATTGCAGACGCAACAGCAGCTCGCGATCCAGTCCCTGTCGATTGCGAACTCCAGCGCACAGAACATCATGTCTCTCTTCCAGCAGTAATTTTCTGCTCCTTCACATCAAAACCGCGCCCTCTGAAAAGGAGGCGCGGTTTTTCGTTTTTGCCGACAAGCAATTCAAAACGCATCATTTTTTGTCGTGCGCCGCCCATTGCGCAAGCTTCGCCATAGCTTCGGCATATACATGACTTGTCACAGGTTTATCCTTTCGTTAATCTTTCAAGCCGTGCGTTGCGCATGTTTTGCTCAACCCAAGCCTCTTCATGATGAGAGTGCGGCTTTGCGCCAGTGGATGCTGGCATGTTCCGTTTCTCCCTGCCTGAAGTAGGTGCCATGACCAAGATTCTCTCTTCCAACACCGTGCAAAGTGCGCTTCAAACGCTTCTGTTCAGCGACGATACGCTCCAGAAGACGCAGCAGCGTGTGACATCGGGACTGAAGATTGCCAGTGCGGCGGATAATTCAGGCTACTGGTCCACAGCCACCAATTTGAGATCAGATCGCGGCGTTCTGTCCAGCGTCAGCGACGCGCTGGATCTCGGTGCGTCCAAGGCTGACACTGCCTATGAGGCTGTGACGTCGATGATTGATGTTGTCGACCAGATCATGACCCAATTGACCACCGCCTATGAAACCGGCACCGACCGAGCCCAGATCAACAATGCGATCGATGCTCTCAAGAACAACCTTTTTTCTGTTGCCCAGGCGGCGACCTTCTCCGGCGACAACTGGCTGTTCAGTACGAGTGAGCTGCTTCCATCGGTCAAATCTGTGCCATTTGCTTTCAACAAGAGCACGACGGGCGCCATTTCGCTGCAATATCTCGATGTTCAAACGTCTCAGACGACGATGGTGGACACGAGCGATGCCCAGCGCGGATTGATGACCAAAGCCATGGACGCGAGCGCGCGCAACCCCGACGTTCCTTCGGCGCCGCGTGAATATTACCTGCTCAACGCCAACTCCACGAATGCGGCGGCTGGAACTGAAATCAAGATTACGAATGAAACGACCAAGGATGAACTCGACGACATGGTCTATGTGGTCAGCGAGATATCAAGCAATCTCAATCGTCTGGGCGCATCTATTGGCACGATGTCGAACCGGATGGACCAGCAGACGGACTTCATCAGCGCATTGAAGGATTCCATGGACAAGAGCGTCAGCCGGCTGGTGGATGCCAACATGGAAGAGGAGTCGACACGATTGACGGCCTACAAGACCCAGCGCGATCTGGCCGTCGAAGTCGTATCCATGGCCAATAATCATGAAAAAAGTCTCGCAGGCCTTCTTGGCTGATGACGCCTGGGGGTTCATCCTCGCACAAGTTTGAACCTCTATTTTAGAAAACTGAATTGCTGCCGGATTTTCTTGGGTGTTGAGCAAACGACCCGATCCTGCTGGCCCTCTCTGAATGCCTTGCGGATGATTTCATGATTTTCTTCTCCATCGAAACGACAAGCACGTTACTGGGCGAGGTGAAGCTGTGAGCGGAGCACTGGCAAAATATCTCAAGGATTTCGGCGAGCCTGCCCCAGCCCCAGCCCCGGCACCGAGTGCATTCGACTTCGAAGCTCCGGCGTCAGACTTTCAAAGCGATTGGGCGGATGAACCCGAAGACGTCGTTGATCTGGACGAGGAGAAGCGCAAGGCTTTTGCCGAAGGCCAGGAGGCAGGCGGACAAGAACAGCGCATGATCCATGAGGCAGACATCGAGGCATTGCGTGTGAGCCACGCCGATGAACTCGAGGCAATGCGGAAAAAATACGAAGACGAAATCGCAACGCATCTCGCCACATCGGTCACAACGATGAAGCAGGCCATTGCCGCAAATGTCGAGTCTGCGTGTTTGCGCCTGTTCTCGGCGGTGATGGAGCGAGACCTCGCTTTGGCAGCAGCCACCGGGATTTCAGCCGAAATTACGCGCGAGATCGAGGGTGGTTTTGCTGGCACGATCAAGATCACCGGACCCGAACGCCTTCTGTCACGCGTGCGCGAGACGCTGGGCGATGTCGACAATCAGGTCGATTACGATGTGTCTGACGATATCGATATTAAAGTTCAAATGGATAATTCAATCTTGATGACAAGACTTTCGGAGTTTTTCCAGAACACAAGAGGTCTAGCCGATGAGTGAAGGCGAAAATCACCATCACGGCAAGAACGAGATCATCATCGTCAAGCGTCACAAGGGCGGTCACGATGGTGCGCATGGTGGCGCCTGGAAAATCGCTTTTGCCGACTTCATGACCGCCATGATGGCCTTCTTTCTGGTCATGTGGCTGGTTAATGCGTCGAACGAGGAAACCAAAGCCTCGGTTGCCAGCTATTTCAACCCCATCAAGCTGACGGATGAAAAGCCGGCTGACCGGGGCATGAAGCAGCCTGCGAAAACCGCCAAGGGCGAGCAGACGCAGCAGACATCCGACACAAAGTCTGAAAAACCTCAGGATGCCGCAGCCGCAGCCAGCGGTGAAGACATGACCTCCTCGTCTGGCGACAAGACTGCCTATTCAGAAGCGGCGCTGTTTGAAAATCCCTATGCCGTTCTGGCCGAGATCGCCCAGGAAGTTGGCCAGCAGGCCAATGTGAGCGTGAAGGGTGAGGGCGGTGCCGGCCAGTCCGGTCCATCCACGGGTGCTTCCGGCGGCGAGGCCTACCGTGATCCTTTCGATCCGGATTTCTGGAGCAAGCAGGTCGAAGTGCGCCCTGATCAGGGCGGCATGACGGTTCAGGACACGGCTCTGCCTGAAAAAGCGCAGAAGAAAACTGATCCGAAACCCGTTGTCGCGGCGCAGGACATGGCAAGTGTCATTGAGGACTCCGGTCTTACCGATCCTCTGAAGCCGGTCGAAGCGAACGCCAAAAAGGTCGATCCCGCTGCGGATGATGAAATCGGCGAAGTCTCCACAGAGCCAAGCCCGCCAAAGGCCAACGCCAAGGCACAGGCAAAGCCAGAACCTGCAACCGCAGCCGAGGCAAAAGCCGCCGACAAACTGCGCGATGAGATTGCAAAGCAGCTTGGTGGTGTTGCGGGCAAACTGGCCGAAGGCATCGTCGTGACGCCAGCCGAAGGTGGCACGCTCATCACGATTTCAGAAAAAGCCGATACGGCCATGTTCAACGTTGGATCAGCGGTTCCGGAAAAGGATCTCGTTCTGGCGATGGAAAAGATCGGCTCGGTCTTGAGCAAGCAGAAGGGCGCCATCGTCATTCGCGGTCATACGGATGCGCGTCCCTACAACAGCGGCGGAAAAGACAACTGGTCACTTTCGATGGACCGCGCCCATGCTGCCTATTTCATGCTGTCGCGCGGTGGCCTGGACGAAACACGCATCAAGCAGCTTTCCGGCTTTGCCGACCGTCGCTTGCAGACCACGCAAGATCCGCTGGATGGTGCAAACCGTCGCATCGAAATTTTGCTAGAGGATAGTTGAGGCAGCGGATGATGAAAGCGACCCGCCTAGCTGTTCTGTTCGTTGGCATTCCGTGGCTGGCCAGTGCCGGTTACGGACATGCGCAGAGCGACTTGCCACCTGCCAAGATCCTGCGTTCCCTACAGTTCGTTCAGGACTCGGTGGTGATGGGTGATCACGCCGCACGTGAGATGCAGAAATATCTTCTCGAGACCATGGACACAACGCTTCGCACCTCCGATGCGTCGGTCTTTGAGGATGAGCACAATGCAGACGCGGCGCTTGCCTATATCATGAGTGGCGGCAACCCGCAGACGCTGGAATATCTGGTGGCGCGAGACGTACAGGGCAACTTCGACTCGCGTGTCATCAACGTGCTTCAGAAGTATTTCAACGGTCGTGGCCAGCAGGCTGAAAAGGTCATCGCCGATATTCTTCCCGAATATCGCAACGGCGTCCTTGGGCCATACCTCATGCTGATTGCCGGCAACATCGCGGTCAACAGAGACCCTGTTGCCTCACTCGCTTTTTTTGACGATGCGCGGTTGACCGCACCCGGTTCGATTATCGAGGAAGCTGCTCTTCGGCGGTCCATCATCGCGACGATGCAAGCCAAGCAGCCGGACAAGACATTCGAATATATCCGTAAATACGCAGTCAGGTTCCTGCATTCGCCCTACGCATCGCAATTTGCGGATCTCTTCGTCAGCTTCGTTGTCGAGAGCAATGGTGGCGTCTCCCATGAGAAGATTGCCGAGATTGCGCAGTTGATGGACCCAGACCGCGCGGAAGAAATTTATCTTCGGATCGCGCGCCAGGCTTCGCTACGGGGCGAGGTGAAACTGGCCAGCTTTGCGACCGGTGAGGCGGCAGCGCTGACATCGCAGACCGGCGAGTCTCGCGCACCACTGTCCAAGCTCTATTCAGGCCTTGCGGGTGTGCCGGGGCAAGACGTTCTCAGCGCAAGTGAAGCTCTGGCCAGCATACCGAATGAAGAATTGTCACCGCGCGATATCGCACTGCGCGACGCTGCAAAGACAATTGCCGAACAGATTGTAAGAGAACCTGCCGTTGGGACACCGCCAGTCAGCGCCGATGGTGCACCAGATTCCCCTGAAAAAGCGGCTGCACCGGCCGCAGGCGGCGCTAGCGTGCCTGCCGAGCCATCGGCGCAGGACGTAGCAGGAGCGCCTTTGAACGAATTTTTCAACAAGAGCAGAGCTCGGCTGTCCGAGATCGACTCTCTGTTGGAGCAGGAGGAGAGATAGCATGAACGTTGCACAGGCTGTTATTCCGGGTATGGCCGACTCCGTTAGCCAGTCTAACCGGCAGAATAAAGAAAGCGCGTCCAAGAGGGGAGGGACGGGTTTTTCCGATACGCTGGGATCGTTTGAAAAAAGCAAATCGCCGCCGCAAAGCTCATCTCCCTCACCTGCAAGAACACCATCCACGGATACAAGTGCTGCCTCGTTAAACGAGGCGCCGGTCCAACCGGCTGGATCCGAAGCGGCACCCGCGCCAGTCGCGGCGCCCGTTTCGGGAGCGCAGGCCCAAGTTTCCAACGCCAATTCTGTCGCGTCAGCTCCAATCGTCATCGAGCAGCCCGTGCTGCCTGTTCAGCAAGACCTAAGCCTGGAGACGGCGCTGGCCGCCACAGAGGCGGGCAAGCAGCCGGATGCTGCCAACGTCATCAAGCCTTTGACCGATGTCGATGTTGCGGCTCTTCCCGAGAGCGACCTTGCAGCGCTGGTGACCGCTTTGACCAATCTTGTCTCATCGCCTGTCTCTGGAAAGACAGATGAAGCGGGCGATAGCGGGGAAGACACGACTGGCGAGGGTGAGGTAGAGGCAGAGCCCCTGGAAGGCGCTGGCGACAACATGGACCTTCTGTCCCTGCTGTCCTCGACAATCATGCCTGTCAACCAGAACACCGCTCCAGAAGCGCAAAATGCGATGGCGCAACAGGCTGGCCTATTGGGCGCGACGACGGCTGATCCGGCACTTCCTGACAGTGAAGCGACAACATCGACCGTGGTCAGGCTGCAAAAGCAGGACACGCCGGGCATCGATTTCCACATTGAAACCAGCGAAGACGGTTCCGCTACGATTGATGTGGCGAAAGCTGCGGGCGATGTTACCGATATTGTGCAGGTCGTGGAAAGCCGGCGTTTTGTCGGGATGGCTGCTGCCTCCAATGCGACAGTCATCAGCAGTGCTATGGCAGCTGATCCCGATTGGGCGGCCTCCATGGCCGGGCAGACCGGCAACTCCCCGATGATCTCCAGCACAGGACAGGTTGTTCACGTGTTGAAGATCCAGATGAGCCCGGTTGAGCTTGGGCACGTGACCGCAGCGATGAAGCTGGTGGGCGACGAGCTCAGCGTGCAGCTGACCGCCCATACGCTCAAGGGCTATAGCGAGCTGCAGAAAGACAGCTCCGAGATCATGGATGCCCTGAAGGCACAGGGTTTCAACGTTGACCAGGTGACGGTGACACTGGCGAGCAATGCAGACCGGCAGGATAGCGCCACCGGCAACCGCCAGCCAAACGATGCAAGCCAGAACGGCGCGCAGCAGGGCCAGCGTGGTGATGGTGACAAATCGCAGGAACAGTTTTACCGGCAGCCAGGGCAAAGCGGCCGCGAGGAGACCACTATCAATGAGAGCATTTTGCAGCCTGAAACTGCTGTTCGCGGCGTCGGCACTCGTCCTGACCACGTCTATCTGTGAGGCCTCCCAGGCAGCCTCTAAAGCAGATTGCGAACGCCAGATACAGGCCGCCGCAGGGCATTATGGGATACCGGAAGGCATCCTCTATTCGGTCGGTTTGACGGAGACAGGCCGCAAGGGGTCTCTCAGCCCCTATGCCATCAACATCGAAGGCAAGGCCTATTTTCCTGCCACCATGCCTGACGCTTACAAGCTTGTGGAGGATGCGAGACGCGGCGGCGCGAAGCTGATCGACATCGGCTGCATGCAGATCAACGTCCATTTTCACGGCAGCGAATTTGCCTCTGTTGCCGAAATGTTCGACCCCGCAAAGAACGTTGCCTATGCCGCGCAGTTCCTGAAAAGGCTTCACGACCGACACGAGACATGGACGATGGCGGTCGCGCGCTACCACGCTGGACCCAATAATGACCCCGCCCAACAGCGGTACGTCTGCCGTGTCATCACCAATCTGATCGCCACCGGCTATGGTCAGTGGACTGCCAATGCGAGAAATTTCTGCCTTAGCTGAGCAATCTTTGGTTGCATAAGCTCCCTTGAGGAGCCCGAAAAACAAATGTGGCAGGATTAACCCAAAAAAAGGCACGCAAGCACTAAGTAGCTTGACTCGCACTTTTCCCCCGAAAAAATATCCCAATTTTTCGTGAGGCCTACTAGATATAGATCAAATCGGGACAATATGGTTAATCAATTATTAATTAATGCCTGTGCTTTTTTGTAGTTGTGAGAGATTCCCACGATTCGTACACCTCAGCTTGTAGATTGGCTACACTGATTCGGAGGCGGACGAATGATCGTGGTAGTTGATGAGCGGAAGCTTGTTAAGGACGGCTATACAGCCCTGTTTGGGCGAGAGGGTATTCCCTCGACCGGGTTTGACCCCGTTGAATTTGGTGAGTGGGTGACCACAGCAGCGGACTCTGACGTCGCTGCAATCGAGGCGTTCCTGATTGGACAGGCCGAGATGACGCAAGAATTGCCACGCGCGATCAGAGATCGCTCGCAGGCACCTGTGATCGCAGTCAGCGATCATCACTCCCTGGACGCAACGCTCGCGCTGTTTGATTGTGGCGTGGACGATGTCGTGCGCAAGCCAGTACATCCCAGAGAAATTCTGGCGCGTGCGGCTGCCATTCGTCGCCGCTTGTCGGTTCTGACGAATTTCACGGATGTAGGTCCGATCAGAGTGTTTTCGGATGGACGCGATCCCGAGGTCAATGGCGAGCTTTTCGCATTGCCGCGTCGCGAGCGCCGTATTCTGGAATACCTAATCGCAAATCGCGGTCGTCGCGTTTCCAAGTCCCAGATTTTCAACGCGATCTATGGCATTTTCGACGAGGAAGTCGAAGAGAACGTCGTCGAGAGCCACATCAGCAAATTGCGTAAAAAGCTTCGGAAGAAGCTCGGTTTCGACCCGATCGATTCCAAGAGATTTCTCGGTTACTGCATCGACTGGAGCTAAGCAGGTTCACCCCCCGGAGATCCTTGAAAAAGGTATTTGGAGAAAACACATGCAAGCCTATCCCTGACACGCCGTGGGTTCATACAGCCCGCGGCGTTTTTTCGTTTCAGCGTTTTTACCGGCCTATATTCGATTTTTGTAACTTATAGATCACATAACGGCGCTCTCGCCAATTAGTTCCGCCTAATATGTTATTTTTTGAATATCTTTTTCAACCAGCGGAAAAAACAGACAGCTTCACGCAAGGCCCGCATCCTAACGTCGAGACAGTTAGAGCAGAGGATTCGAGATGAGCCTTTTTGGAACGATGAAAACCGCCGTATCCGGCATGGGTGCCCAGGCAAACAAGCTCGGCACAGTCGGCGACAACATCGCTAATTCCGGCACCACCGGCTACAAAAGCGCTTCGACAGCCTTTTCTTCGCTTGTCCTTTCCTCGACGGGTGGAAATTACAATTCCGGCGGCGTTATGACGAGCGTCAACTACTCGATTTCACAGCAGGGCGCACTTCAGTCCACGCAGTCATCGACGGACCTTGCGATCGATGGCGACGGGTTCTTCGTCGTGCAAGACCCGGCAGGCAACGTTTTCCTGACGCGTTCGGGTTCATTCACGGCTGACGAGGACGGCTTCCTCGTCAACGACGCAGGCTTCACGCTTCTCGGATACGAATATACCGGCCAGACGCCGACAACGGTCATCAACAGTTATGATGGCCTGGTCCCGGTCAACGTCTCGGCAAACGGCATGACGGCAACGGCTTCCACAACAGGCTCCCTGACGGGTAACCTCAGCGATTCAGCACCGGTTGCGACTGATCTTCCAGGAGACAACACAGCTGATGTGGTTGTTGATCAGATCAGTGTCCTGAAGACCTCTGTCACCGGCTACGATCCTCTCGGCAACGAAATCAAGTATGATTTCTACTTCGCAAAGACGGATGAAGGTGAGTGGGAAGTGACCGTCTACGACGCGAAATTCGCGACGGCTCCTGGTGGTTTCCCATACACGGAAGCACCTGTTGCTGGCCCGGAGTCACTGAGTTACGACGATCTGGGCAAGATGCTCAATGACCCTAAGACGATTCTGATCGACGATGCGAACAACAACACGCAGATCACAGTCGATCTTTCCGGCATGACCCAGCTGGCAGCCGAAAAATCGACCATCTCCAAGGGTGGCGTCAATGGTAACCCGGCCGAAGAGGTGCAGTCGATCTCGATCAACGCCGACGGCACTGTCTACGCGACCTATGCGAAATCCGCAGCACGCGCACTTTTCCAGATCCCTCTGGCTGACGTGGCAAGCCCTGACAATCTCACGGTACTGTCCGGCAATGTGTTCCAGACCAGCTCCGAGTCCGGCGTCGTGACGCTCGGCTTTGCAGGTCAGACCGGATTTGGCTCCATCGCTTCCAAGCAGCTGGAATCGTCCAACGTCGATATCGCGACTGAGCTGACGGAAATGATCCAGGCGCAGCGCAGCTACACGGCCAATTCCAAAGTCTTCCAGACCGGTTCCGATCTGATGGACGTTCTCATCAATCTGGTACGGTAACGCTTTAAAGGACGAGTGAATGTCTCTGGCATCGGCGCTTAATACGACAAAGGCAACTCTGAGCAACACGGCTGTTCAGACGGGTGTCGTTTCGAATAACATTTCGAATGCCAGCACTGCGGATTACAATCGCCGCACGGCGATTACGACAACGAATGCGTCCACCGGCGCAATCACGGTCAAGATCGAGCGTACCGAAGATACCGCTCTTTTGAAGCAGACGCTGGCGGCAACCTCCGACGATGCCGGCAAGCAGACATTCCTCGATGGCATGAATTCGCTGAGCGTCCTGCTTGGCGGCGAAGAATACACGGCAGCACCTTCCACCTATCTCTCCGCAATGCAGGAAGCCATACAGACCTACGCCGCGTCACCCGGTGACGTGACGCTGGCAGCTGCCGCCATCAGCGCAGCAGGCGATGTGTCCAGCTCCCTGAACACCTCGACCCAGGCTGTGCAGCAGTTGCGAGCGGACGCCGATAGCGAGATCGACACGACGATCCAGAAGCTAAACCAGCTTCTGGCCGATTTCGAGCAGGCCAACAATGCGGTCAGCTCCGCAACGGCGGCAGGCGGGGACCCGAACAATTCGCTCGACCAGCGCGAAGGTCTTCTCAAGCAGATTTCGGCCATCGTAGGCATTTCCACCGCCACGCGTTCCAACAACGACATGGTGATCTATACCTCTGACGGCACCACCCTGTTCGAAACGACGGCGCGCAAAGTCTCGTTCGAGCCGCAAGCGGCCTACGATGCCAGCTCCACGGGCGGTAGCATCTATATCGATGGCGTCGCGGTCAAGACGAGCTCTGGCAGCAACACCAACGCTAAGGGCAGCCTTCCGGCGCTTCTGCAATTGCGTGATGAGGTCTACCCGACCTACCAGGCGCAGCTCGATGAAATCGCACGCACGGTCATCGGAGCTTTTGCGGAAACTGATGCTGGCGGCGATGCCGTCGCCGGATTGTTCACCACCAAGGACGGCTCCACCGTCGATTTTGAGACAGCGGAACTGATACCTGGTCTGGCCGGGCTGATCACCATATCTCCTGATGCCCTTGCCTCGCCCATCAAGCTGCGTGATGGCAATATTGCCGGGGATACGCCAAATGTGGACGGCTCGTCCGGTTACTCGGATCTGCTGTATCAATATGCAGCCGCGTTGAACACTCAGGTTGAGTTCGACCCGAATGCAGGCATTTCGACCAAAGTGACGCTGCTCAGCTTCGCCTCGGACTCGGTAGGGTTCGTGGAAGAATATCGTAGCAATGCGACGACGGCTGCGGAAAGCACATCCGCCATGTTGAACAAATCAACAGAGGCCTACTCCAACTCGACAGGCGTCAATCTGGACGAGGAACTCATCCAGATGTTGGATATCGAGCAGTCCTACAAAGCTGCGGCAAAACTCATGTCGACCATTGATGACCTTTTGAAGACGCTGTTGGAGGCCGCAGGCTAACATGAAAACCACACCGATCTCATCCCTCTCCATCACCAATGCCATGCAGCTGACTGTCGCGACCGCGCAGACGGAAATCACCAAGCTGCAAACCGAGGCTGTGACCGGCACCTACGCTGATGTGGGTCTGGAACTTGGAACACGCACATCGACAAGTGTGGACTACACCCGCGAAAGCAGTCGTCTCCAGTCCATCATGGATGCAAATTCCATTGCCGAGCAGCGAATGGACGCCTCTCAGCTGGCCATGGAAAACATGTCCGCTTCGGCCCAGAGCCTGCTGAACTCGACGATCGCACTGAGCGGCAACACGGATGCCAGCAGCTTGAGCGTTGCCCAGACGACGGCCATGTCGACGCTTGAGAATTTCGTCAGCTACTCCAACACGGCTGTCAACGGCGAGTTCCTGTTCTCCGGCATCAATACCGATGTCCAGACGCTGAGCGATACGTTCATCACGGATTTTACGACGGACTTCAAGGATGCCTTCGATCTGGAGTTCCCTGACCCGTCTGCCGTCACGGCTGACGAAATGGAGACATTCCTCACCGACTACCAGGACAATCTCGATTGGTCGGTCTGGACAGGCGCTTCCGAAGCCACAATGAGCAGCCGTATTAGTACTTCGGAAACCGTATCTACATCCACGACGGCCAACTCCGATGGTTTTAAAAACCTTGTTCTTGCAAGTGTGATATCGTCACAACTGGTAAATTCAGGATTGAACGCGAGTGCGCTGGCCGTTGTCAACGACACCACCACCAGCCTAGCCGGGTCGGCAATTTCCGGCATCGATACCCAGCGCTCGAAGATCGGACTTTCCCAGGAACGCGTGGAAAAGGCGAATACTTACATGAGCGCCCAGAAGACCATCATCGATACGCAGCTCACCAACCTTATTGGCGTCGACACGTACGAAGCTTCGACGCGCCTGACGACCCTTCTGAACCAGGTCGAGACATCGTACTCGATCACTTCAAAAATCCAGGGCCTGAGCCTGGTGAACTATCTCTGACGAAAACAGAAAACGCCTATGACGGGTGCCGGTTGAGACCATGAAGGAAAGATGAATGTTCCAGTTTTCATATGCGGAGATAATGGAGGATGACCCCAATATCGCCCGGGATAGGGAAAGACAGGTCCTAGAGAGATCGATCGAACTTCTTACCGTGGCCAAGGGCCAGGATAATTACGGCAAGGACGGCATCGAGGCAATTTTTTACACAAGACGCGTTTGGACAAGGCTCATAGACGATCTTAAGCAATCGGAAAATGAGCTTCCCGTTGAACTGAAAGCCAACCTGATCTCCATCGCTATCTGGATTCTGCGAGAGTGTGAGCTGATACGCAAGCGTACTTCGAAGAATTATCAGGGCATTATCGACGTTACAACCATCATCAAGGATGGATTAAAATGAAAAGTACACTGCGGATCTCTCTGAAGTCTGGGGAAAAGATTTTCATCAACGGCGCTGTTCTGCGTGTTGACCGGAAAGTGTCTCTGGAATTTCTCAACGACGTGACATTCCTTCTGGAAAACCACGTGTTGCAACTTGAAGACACGACAACACCTTTGCGGCAGCTCTACTTCATCGTTCAGATGATGCTGATCAACCCCGAAGGCAAGGATCAGTCGCTTTCACTGTTCCGCAAGTCCATCACCATGCTTCTGACAACCTTCAAGAACGAAGAAATTCGTTCCGAATTGAAGCGGGTTGATGCAACAGTTTCGTCAGGTCGGCCTTTCGATGCCCTCAAGACAATCCGCGGCCTCTATGCCAAGGAAGAAGCCATTCTCAACAGCCACGAGATCACGCCTGCCGTGGTCAGTGAACTGAGACGGGAAATTGCACCATGGTAGACGCAGTCACCTCGTCCACAGCCGCATCCACGGCCACCACCGCAGCGGCGTCCAAACAGGACTCCGCTAAGGCGACGCTCGACTACAACAACTTCCTGCAGCTCCTCATCACGCAGATGAAGAACCAGGATCCGACGGACCCGATGGACGCCACCGAGCAGGTATCGCAGCTTGCGACCTTCTCCCAGGTGGAGCAGCAGATCAAGACCAATACCAATCTTGAAAGCCTGCTGTCGAATTCCACGCTTTCGAATGCGTCTTCCTATATCGGCAAGACAATTACCAGCGCGGATGAAAAGACAAGCGGCGTCGTGGCCTCCATCAAGGTCACAGCAGAGGGCCTTACGGCAACGACCACCTCTGGTGCCACCATTGCCATTACCCAGGGCATCAAAATAGCGCAGACCCCGGCTTAACGGCGGGGCGCGAATCATCTATCGCTCTTGCCTGACGGTAACGGCGTCACAAAATTTCATGTCTCAATTCGGCTTCGTGACGCCGAGTGAATCGAGCCGCCGAGATGAACGAGGCCGACGCTCTTGATATTATGCAGAATGCGATCTGGACTGTCCTGATTGCATCTGGCCCTGCTGTAAGTGCAGCGATGATCGTCGGGATCGTCATTGCGTTGATTCAAGCCCTGACCCAGATTCAGGAAACAACGCTGACCTTCGTTCCCAAGATCATTGCGGTCATGGTGGCAGTTGGCGTGTCCGCACCCTTTGTCGGTGCTCAGATCGGCATGTTCACAAACATGGTCTTCTCCCGCGTGCAATCCGGGTTTTAAACGCAGTTAGAACGATGCGATTTTTAGCAGGTATGTCCGCGCCTGCCTTTAAAAGCCGCGCCTGCGTGTGAGGCGAGCAGGTGGCAGCCACTGTGCGCTGTCGTGCTGGCTTGTTTTTTCAATGCGTCGATCGCGGCCTGCACCAACTTTTCAAAAGAACATCATTCCCAAAGCGGCGGCGTAAGTTCGCGGCCAATAGGCGCGTGCTGACGCAGCTGTGCTAGCGATCTATTTCAAAAATAATGAGAATTTGGGAAATGGTGCTGCGAAAGAGGATTGAACTCTCGACCTCTCCCTTACCAAGGGAGTGCTCTACCACTGAGCTACCGCAGCATCTGACGCCGAAGCAGGTGCTTCACATCAAGTTGGGGCCTATTGCCATAGGTTTATGACGAGCGCAAGCCGCAAATACAGACTTCGTCGTTCAACAGTGCAAAAACCGGTGGGGGCTGTTGAAAAGCCGTGAATTCGGCTATGGGTGCGCCCATGGACGATCATCACGAAAATCTGGCGGATAAGCCTGAGCCTCCTTCGGGGCAAAATGGACCCGGCGACCGGGCCAAGCGGCAGGAGGCCGAGCGCAAGGCGCGTGCGGCGCAGAAGCTGCGGGAAAACCTGGCGCGGCGCAAGCAGCAGGCCCGGGCACGGCGCGCTGGAGAGGCGGACGAAACAAATGGTCTGCCCGCCGCAAAAACGGACGAATCGTGCTGACATAAAATATTCATCGGAAAATTGAATTGGCGCTGAGTTTCCTTTACTGCGTAGCCTGACGAATTATGCGGCAGGCCCGCTCTCAAAACCGATCTTAGACCGGATATCACACCACGGATGGCGCGGCGCCTTTCCGTTGCAAGCACTCAGGAAAGGCGAGCGCATCGCTCGTAGTTACGTATGGATCGCATCAGAATCATCGGCGGCAACGAACTTAACGGCATCATCCCGATTTCCGGCGCAAAGAATGCAGCTTTGCCCTTGATGATCGCTTCCTTGCTGACGAGTGACACTCTGACGCTGGAAAACGTGCCTCATCTGGCCGATGTCGAGCAGCTCGTCCGCATTCTCGGTAACCACGGTGTGGACGTATCGGTCAACGGACGACGTGAAAGCCAGGGCGAGGGCTATTCGCGCACGGTTCATTTCACCTGCCGCACGATTGTCGATACGACGGCACCTTACGAACTGGTGTCCAAGATGCGCGCAAGCTTCTGGGTCATCGGCCCGCTTCTGGCGCGTGATGGTAAGGCCCGTGTGTCCTTGCCCGGCGGCTGCGCCATCGGCACGCGCCCGGTTGACCTGTTCATCGAGGGGCTGGAGGCGCTGGGCGCGAAGATGGAAATCGACAGCGGTTACATCAATGCGACAGCTCCGGCGGGTGGTTTGATCGGCGCGACGTATACCTTCCCCAAGGTTTCTGTGGGCGCTACCCATGTTATGCTCATGGCCGCGTCTCTGGCGCGTGGCACAACAGTCATTCACAATGCGGCGCGTGAGCCTGAAGTGGTCGATCTTGCCGATTGCTTGAAGGCAATGGGTGCGAAGATCGAGGGCGCAGGCACCTCAACCATCACAATCGAAGGCGTCACATCGCTGCACGGTGCTCGCCACCGCGTGCTTCCAGACCGCATTGAAACCGGCACCTATGCCATGGCCGTTGCCATGGCGGGTGGCGATGTTTTGCTGGAAGGCACCAGGGCTTCGTTGCTCGACAACGCACTGGAAACATTGAAGCTTGCCGGCGCGACCATCACCGAAACGGAAACCGGCCTTCGCGTTGTGCGCAATGGCAATGGTATTCACCCCGTGGATGTCGTGACCGAGCCTTTCCCCGGCTTCCCAACGGATCTTCAGGCGCAGTTCATGGCGCTGATGACGCGGGCGCAGGGCGTTTCGCACATCACCGAGACGATCTTCGAAAACCGCTTCATGCACGTGCAGGAACTAGCGCGTCTGGGTGCTAAGATCTCGCTCTCCGGCCAGATGGCCCGCATCGAAGGCGTTTCTCGCCTCAAGGGCGCGCCTGTCATGGCGACCGACCTTCGTGCATCCGTCTCGCTCGTCATTGCCGGTCTGGTTGCTGAAGGCGAGACGATGGTTTCCCGCGTCTATCACCTCGACCGTGGTTTCGAGCGTCTGGAAGAAAAGCTCAACCGCTGCGGTGCGCAGGTTGAGCGCGTCAGCGACTAATACTGCCCCGTCATCGAGGCCCGCCGGTTGCAGATCGGGCCTCGACTGCCTATCTCCGAGTCACAATGGAATTTGAGCGGCTCTGGCCGCACACGGAGGGCATAGATACGATGAGTGGCCTTAAATTGATGGCGCTGGATGGAGAAGACCTCTCCATTATCTCGACACACATGCAGGACAGCGTCTTCAAGCTGAAAGATGCGTCCTTTGATCGAAAGCACGGCCAGTTCGTTCTGTCTGCCAACCGCTTTGTCTGGGAACACACGACCAAAAAAGGCCAGTCACCCGAGCGTTGCCGCAGCGTGCTGGCTTTGAAGCGTGTGGGCAATGTGCGCTCTTACGGTTTCAACCGCGACAACAAGGATCAGGTCCTGTCGCTGCTGGCCGTGCAGTTCACCCAGAATGGCGAAGGCCCCGATGGAACGGTGGAGCTGACACTGTCCGGTGGCGGTGCGATTGCGCTGGATGTCGAATGCATCGAGGCGCAACTGGCCGATGTCAGCGGTGGCTGGGAAACGGCATCGCAACCGCAACATTCGTTAGACTGATCTTATAAAGCCGGGGCAGGGTGAATTGCCTTGCTCGCCTGTTTTAATTTATGCCACATACCCTGGAGCATTTCGCCTTCCGAAAGGAAGGCGCGCTGCGTTGAGTGAAGTGTGCAGGCAAAGCATTCGCCCCGTGGTTTGAGTGATGGGGCATCAAGAGGGTAAGTGACGTGGCAATCTGGCTGGAACAGTCGTCTCAAGATTTCGAACAGGCATTCGCGACATTCCTGACGACGAAGAGAGAAGTCTCCGAGAACGTCAATCTTGTCGTGCGCGATATCATTCATGATGTTCGCACCCGTGGCGATGAGGCGCTCGCCCATTATTCTCTGAAATTCGATGGCCTGGATTTTACCAAGACATCCATGCGCGTGACCGCTGAGGAAATCGATGCAGCGATTGCGCAGGTCGATCCTGCCGTGCTGGACGCGCTGAAGCTTGCGGCCGCGCGAATTGAAAAGCACCATGCCCGGCAAATGCCGAAGGACGATATTTACGAGGACGATATCGGTGTGGGCCTCGGCTCCCGCTGGACGGCCATCGAGGCTGTGGGACTTTACGTTCCAGGCGGCACGGCGAGCTATCCAAGCTCGGTGCTGATGAATGCGGTTCCGGCGCGGGTTGCCGGTGTTGAGCGCGTCGTGATGGTCGTTCCGGCCAATGGCGGTGTCATCAACCCGGCGGTGCTGGCGGCAGCGCGCATCGCTGGCGTTGAGGAAATATACCGCATTGGCGGCGCACAGGCTGTGGCGGCACTCGCCTATGGCACACAGACGATCGCGCCGGTGGCCAAGATCGTCGGCCCGGGCAATGCCTATGTGGCAGCGGCCAAGCGCCATGTCTTCGGCACCGTCGGCATCGACATGATTGCCGGACCTTCTGAAGTGCTCGTGATTGCCGACAAAAACAACAATCCCGAATGGCTGGCTGCCGATCTTCTGGCGCAGGCCGAGCATGACGAGGGGGCGCAATCCATTCTGATCACCGATGATCGGGAATTGGGCAAGGCCGTGGAGCAGTCCGTTGAACGCCAGTTGAAGCTTTTGTCACGCGAAAAGACGGCGACTGCAAGCTGGCGCGATTTCGGCGCGATCATTCTGGTCGATGACCTCGCCGCCTCGGTTCCGCTGGCCAACCGCATCGCGGCAGAGCATCTGGAACTCGCCGTTGATGATCCCGACGCGCTGATGGCGGGCATACGCAATGCCGGTGCGATCTTTGTTGGACGACACACGCCGGAAGTCATCGGCGATTACGTCGGCGGCTCCAACCACGTGCTTCCGACGGCGCGGTCTGCGCGTTTCTCGTCGGGTCTGTCGGTTCTGGATTTCGTCAAGCGCACGTCGATCCTGAGGCTTGGGCCGGATCAGTTGCGGCAACTTGCGCCAGCGGCCATCACACTGGCCCATTCCGAAGGGTTGGACGCCCACGCGCGCTCCGTTGCCATCCGTCTCAATCTAGAGGGTTAAGAGATGGAGACAGGCGCTTTCAGGCTCTGCGATGTGGTACTGGACGAGAGCATCGGCCGGTCCACACCCGACGTGGAGCATGAACGCGCCGTCGCAATTTTCGATCTCATCGAGGAAAACAGTTTTGAGCCGAATGGCCATCCGGGTGGGCCTTACAAGCTCAATATTTCGCTTGTCGATACGAAGCTGGTTTTCACCATCAGGACGCAAGACGAGCAGGCTGTTGCCACCCACATCCTCTCGTTGACGCCATTTCGGCGGATCATCAAAGACTACTTCATGATCTGCGAAAGCTATTACGAAGCGATCCGTTCTTCCACGCCCAGCCAGATCGAGGCCATCGACATGGGGCGGCGCGGCATTCACAATGATGGTTCGCAAACGCTGATGGACCGGTTGTCCGGCAAGATAAAGGTCGATTTCGATACGGCAAGACGTCTGTTTACGCTGGTCTGTGTGCTCTATTGGCGGGGGTAGGCGTGCAGGACCCGGCGAGCATCGACTTGAAAGACAAGCCCCCGCGCGCCATATTGTTCATGTGCGGCATGAACTCCATTCGCTCACCCATGGCCGAAGTCATTGCCAAACAGATCGTTGCTCCCGGCATCTACATTCAATCGGCAGGCGTGCGCGCAGGTGAGCGCGACCCTTTCGTGGATGCGGTGCTGGATGAGGCGGGTCTGACGCTTGGAAAACACAAACCGCGAACGCTTGATGAAATCGAGGATGATTTCTTTGATCTTATCATTACGTTGACGCCGGAAGCGCATCATGCCGCCCTTGAGCTGACCAGATCGAACGCCCTTGATGTCGTCTACTGGCCAACCATGGATCCAACGGTGGCGACAGGCACGCGGGAACAGATTCTGGAAGCCTATCGCGAGGTGCGCGAGCATCTCAAAAAGCTGATTTCGGAGCGCCTGCCGCAGCGGCCGAGGCTGTTTTCCGAGACACTTTAAAACGATTGACAATTTAGGTTCACAAATGTGCGGCGATTGTGTAGTTTCCGCGCAATTTTCCCGGACTGCTTGGTCCGGCATTATCAACAGGAAGAAAAACTCTATATGACCAAAGAAGAAGTCCTCGAATTCCCGGGCGTCGTAACCGAACTTTTGCCGAATGCCACGTTTCGCGTGAAGCTGGAAAACGAACACGAAATCATCGCCCACACAGCCGGCCGCATGCGCAAGAACCGTATCCGCGTTCTGGCGGGCGACAAGGTGCTTGTCGAAATGACACCATATGACCTGACCAAGGGTCGCATCACCTATCGTTTCAAGTAATCGCCCGGCTGACCGGACGACTGGCAGAGCATGACAGACGCAAAACAAAAGCTGATTCTGGCTTCCGGGTCGCCACGCCGTCTTGAGCTGTTGCATCAGGTGGGCATTGAGCCCGCACGTCTGATGCCGATGGATATAGACGAGACGCCAGCCCGGCTCGAACATCCCCGCACGCTATGCCGCCGCCTGTCCTTGCAGAAGGCCGAGGCTGCTTACAAGGCGGTGAAGGGCGAGCTTGCCTGGAAGGGCGCCTACGTGCTGGGCTCCGATACGGTAGTGGCCGTGGGCCGCCGCATTGTCGGCAAGGCTGAGTTTATCGAAGAGGCTTCGGCAGCACTTCACCTTCTGTCTGGCCGCAGCCACTGGGTCTATACGGGCGTCTGCCTTGTGACACCCAGCGGCAAGGTGCGCCAGAAGGTGGTTGAAACCAAGGTGCGCTTCAAGCGCCTGTCGCAGGATGAAATCGAAAGCTACATCGCGTCAGGCCAATGGCGCGGCAAGGCGGGTGCTTACGGCATTCAGGGCATTGCCGGTTGTTTCGTGCAGAAGCTGACCGGATCCTACACCAATGTCGTCGGGCTACCGCTCTATGAAACGGTGTCACTTCTGGCTGGTGAAGGCTTTGAGGTGGCTTCCTCCTGGCAAGAAGGCTGATCCCAGTGACCGATCCATCCAACAAACCGACTGTCACACCGCTGCGAAAGGCGCAGCCTTGCCCGGAGTGCAAACGGCCCTCCACGCGCGAAGACTATCCTTTCTGCTCGGATCGCTGTCGGTCTCTGGACCTTTCGCGCTGGCTGAAAGGCTCCTACGCCATTCCCGTTGCAGATGATGAAAGCAATCCGGATGAAGAAGGTGTCGCACAGCGCCGCAGCGACGAAGAATATTAAGCCAGGAAACATGGCTATCTATGAAAAACGCCGTAAATCCCTCGGATTTACGGCGTTTTCGTTGGTCGAAACGAATTGCGTTCTACTAACCTGATTTCAGCTGCGCCACGGCCAGAAGCGTATCGGCGCTGATGGATGTCGCGCCACTCAGGATCGACAGGGTCGAAGAGCTGTTATTGTTCTGAACATCGTAAAGGGCGGTAAACCGCTTCAGCATCTTTCCGACGTAATCCGGGTCCTGCAATTTGGTGATGTCGATATAGGTGTTCACCAGATCCGCCTGCTTGGTCACATCCATGTTGCCGACAGAGGTTGGCAGGTTATAGGCGGTCTTGAAGAACTGGAACAGCGCGTCATCGCTGAGGAAGCCATAGGCGCTTGAAATGGTGGGCGCCATGCGCTCGAAATACAGCGCAAGCCGAACGCCCGCATTGGATTCGCCCTGGTCTTCTTCCATCGTCTGTCGCACATACTGGTTGGTTGTTTCCAGAATGGCGCCCCGCTGCTGCGCTCCACCAACTGCCTCTGTGGTCAGTTTGCCCTCAGTGTCGAAGTTGAACGATGCGACAATCTCGGCGAATTTGTTGTCATCCAGCGAATTGACGTAGCTTTTCGGGTCCGACAGGTCGGACGTGAACATCTTCTTCAGGTCTGCCGGTTCGACGCTTTTGGGGTCTATGCCATTGGCTTCGAAAATGAAGTTCGTCAGGCGGCTATCGGCAAGCAACTCTTTCACAGAGGTGATCGATTGCATTTGCGATTTGTAATATTCGATCTCGGCGTCCGCTTTCTTGCCAGCCGCCTCTTTTTCTGCCCCGGTTAGCGATCTCAGCTTCGCGCTCTCGTAATCGCCTGCAAATCTCTCCGTCATGCTTTCCGATTGCGCCAGAACAGGAGCCTTCAGCGAGCCATCGGAGGTGAAGTTGAACGCCTTATTCAGCTCAACGAAGCGCTCGTCCTTCAGGGTGTTGACGTAGCTTTTCTTGTCATTGACATCACTTGTCAAAACACGTTTCAGCTCCGACTGGCTGACCTCATCAGGATCGATGCCAAAGGCCCTGAGTGCCACGTCCCAGACTTCGGTAACGCTGTCATTTTTCTTGTCATCGTCTTTCTTGTTCGAGACGAAGAAGTCCTCGATGCTGGTAAAGGCGCCGACCCGTGCTTTATAGTTGGCAATGGCTTCATCCGACGCTTTGGACTGGTCTTCCAAAAACGCGGTCTTGTATTTCTTGTTGATGTCGATGGTCTGGAGAGCGTTCTGTGCCGTGTTGCCGGACGCCAGCGTGCCATCCGTTTCGAAATTGAAACTGTCCAGCAGCTTGGTGTTGCCATAGGTCGTGGCAAAGTTCTCGCTGGACATGAGGCTCGCCACGCTGCTGGCCATGATCGTCGGGTTCAGGTCGAACGCCGTTTTGACGTAATCCAGCATCCGAGGATCGGCAACGAGCTCGGTGGCCGTTGCCACCGTGGCGACGTTCTTTTCCCAGTAACGCTTGTTGGCATCGGCCAGGGTATCGGATGGGAATGTCGACTGGTTGTAGATGTAGTCCAGCTTCAGATCTTCGGTCTGGTCAGCCGTCTGCACGCTGCCATTGATGGTGCCGTCCGTGTTGAAGTTGAATGCTTCGGCAAGCTTTTTCCACGCAGGGTCCTTGGCCTGGTTGGCGACGCTCGCTGGATCATTGAGATTGCTGGTCAAAACCTGCTTCAGATAGGACTTGGACGTATATTTCGAATCAAGGCCGACCGCATCGAGCATATAGGTGCGCAGGCGCTCATTGTTGACGAGGCCGTCGAGACTGGTGACCTTGCCAATCTGCGCAGCGAAATAGGTGGATTCGGCTTTGAGCGATGTTTCCTCGGCTGTGAACGACGCCTTGTAGGCATCCGTCAGGTTGCTGGCCTGTTGGGTGTTCTGAACAGTCTTGGTATCGCCCTTGAAGTTGAAGGCCTCAGCAAATTGCAGGTATCGCTTGTCGGTCATGGAATTGGCGAAGCTGGTGCTATCGCTGAGATCGCTCTCCAGAACCTTGCGCATGAAGGCTTTGCCGTAGGTCATATCCTCCAGACCGTAGGACTTCATGGCATAGGAATAGAGGCGATAATCGCCCAGAAACTCATCGACTGTTGAGACCTTGCCGATGTTTTCTTCGTAATAGGCGGTTTCACGCGCGACCGAAGCCTTGCTGGCAACTGTCTCCAGCGAGGATTTAATATCCCGGTTTACGTTGAGGTAACTGGTATAGGTGGATACAGTCGACATGGATAGCCTTGCAGGGTTTGGCCTTTGAGGGTCATGGCCAGTGTGCACGCTATCATCGCGCGAAGTGCCTGACGAATATATTACAGAAATAGTCTGAACCAAAGCCTAAATATAGCGGGCGATTAAAAAGCAGATCTGCGACCTTACCTCGCGGTTTTGTCCATTCTCGCGCAAGCTTGATCCCATAATGCTGCGACGTCGATCTCTGTCCATTGGGTCGGCAGGCTTTTCCATGAGGGCAAGGCCGGGACACTTCTACAGTTCTCATCAAGAGATGGAGTTAGAATGGCAACGCCTCCAAGCATATTGCCCCTTCCGAAAGTCGCGGCGCGTGGGCGCGATATCGGGTTTGCGGTGGGCATCGTGTCCATTCTGTGCATCCTGTTCCTGCCGATCCCGGTTTTCATGATCGACATGGGTCTGGCATTCTCGATTGCCTTCTCCGTCCTCATCCTGATGGTGTCCCTGTGGATCCAGCGCCCGCTGGATTTCTCGTCTTTCCCGACCATCCTTCTGATCTCGACCATGATCCGTCTGGCGCTGAACATCGCCACGACGCGTGTTATTCTGTCCCATGGCAACCAGGGCCACGAAGCAGCCGGCGGTGTTATCGCTGGCTTCTCCAGCCTTGTGATGTCGGGCGATTTCGTGATCGGTCTGATCGTCTTCCTCATCCTCATCGTGGTGAACTTCATCGTCATCACCAAGGGTGCAACGCGTATCGCGGAAGTCGGCGCGCGCTTCACCCTCGACGCCATTCCCGGCAAGCAGATGTCGATCGATGCCGACTTGTCCGCCGGTATCATCAATGAAAAAGAAGCCCAGCTGCGTCGTCTCGAGCTGGAAGAAGAAAGCGCCTTCTACGGTGCCATGGACGGTGCGTCCAAGTTCGTGCGCGGTGACGCTGTCGCGGGCCTCATGATTACCGGCATTAACATTTGCGGCGGGATCATCATCGGTGTTTTCCGCCACGGCATGGCCATCGGTGAAGCCGCTGACGTTTTCGTCAAGCTCTCCGTGGGTGACGGTATCGTTTCGCAGGTGCCGGCCCTCATCGTTTCGCTGGCTGCCGGCCTTATCATTACCCGTGGCGGTGCCAAGGGCTCCACAGACACCGCGGTTCTCAACCAGCTGAGCGGATACCCGAAGGCTCTTGGCGTTGCTGCCGGGCTGATGATGGTTCTCTCGCTTGTTCCCGGCTTGCCATTCCTGCCGTTCATGTCGCTGGGTGGGATGCTTGCCTTCGGTGCCTGGATCATCCCGCGCCAGCTGGCGCAGGAGAAAGACGCCGAACGCGTGGCCGAAGAACAGCAGACGAGCAAGGCCCAGGACGCCGAAAAGGACACCGTCAAGAATTCTCTGCGCACAACCGAAATCGAGCTTGCGCTTGGCAAGCAGGTTTCGCCAAGATTGCTCGGCGCACACCAGGAGCTTGGCTTCCGCGTCGGAAAGATGCGCAAGAAATTCGCGACCCAGTACGGTTTCGTCGTGCCGGAAATCAAGGTCACGGACGACATCGCCATTCCCGACAAGTCTTACCAGATCCGCATTCACGGCACGACGGTTGCCGCCAGCACCTTGCGCGTTGGCGAAGTTCTCGTCATCACCGGCAAGGGTCGTAGACCGTCTGTTCCGGGCGACGAGGTTCGGGAACCAGCGTTCGGCATGCCGGCCGTTTCCGTGCTTGAAAACTTCGTGGAAGACCTCAAGCGCGAGGGCTTCCACCCGATCGACAACATCTCGGCGCTTCTGACCCATGTCAGCGAAGTCATTCGCAACAATCTGCCGATGCTGCTGTCCTACAAGGACGTCAAGGTGCTGATTGATCGCCTTGACCCAGAATACAAGAAACTGGCGGACGAAATCTGCTCGTCGCACATGTCCTATTCCGGTCTGCAGGCCATTCTCAAGCTGTTGCTGGCAGAGCGCGTTTCCATCCGCAATCTCCACCTCATTCTCGAAGCCGTGGCAGAGCTTGCGCCGCATCTTCGCAGAACAGAGCAGATCGTCGAGCATGTCCGCATTCGTATGGCGCAGCAGATTTGCGGCGATCTTTCGGACAATGGCGTGCTGCGTGTCTTGAGACTTGGCACCAAGTGGGACGTCGTGTTCCAGCAGGCCATCAAGCGCGATCAGAAGGGTGAAGTGATCGAATTCGATATCGATCCGCGTCAGGTGGAAGAGTTCTCGAACGAGGCAAGCAAAGTAATCCGTGAATACATGGATGTCGGGCTGCCTTTCGTACTTGTTACCTTGCCGGAAACCCGGTCTTATGTGCGCATGATTACGGAACGCCTCTTCAGCACACTGCCAGTCCTCTCGCATGTCGAATTGGCCAAGGGCACGGAAATAAAGATACTCGGCTCGATCTCATGATCTCAGACCCGCAGGGAACGGTTGTCGCACTGTTTCTGGCATTTTGCCGGATAGGTGCCTGCTTGATGGTGATGCCGGGATTTTCCTCGGCGCGCCTTCCCATGCAAATCCGACTGCTGACGGCCATGGCTCTCGCCATGGCCATTTTACCTTTGATGTGGAACACGATCTATCCCGTGGTGACGACCGATGCCATCACCCTTCTGAAGTTCATGTTCTTCGAATCACTGATTGGCGCGACCTTTGGAATGATCGCCCATCTCTATGTGCTGGGCATGCAGTTTGCCGCGACCGCCATGGGCATGGCCATCGCCTTCACCGGCCCGCCGGTGCAGGATGTGCTGGAGGACACCTCTGAAAATCAGTTGGCCAGCATGTTGTCCTATGGCGTGTTGTTGTTGCTGTTCATTCTCGATTTTCATCACGTGATTTTCCGCGCCATCGTGGAATCCTACACATCCATTCCGCTCGGCGGTGCCATGAGTGTGCAGCGAATGCTGATATCGCTGACCGACACGCTGGTCGCCTCGATGAACATTGCCCTTCGTGTCGCCAGTCCATTTATTCTCTACGGATTTCTGTTCAACATGGCGATTGGCCTCATCAACAAGATGGCACCGCAGATACCGGTCTATTTCATCTCGACCCCTTACGCGCTTGGCGGGGGCCTGCTGTTGCTGTATTTTGGCATAGCAGCGGTGGTCAACCAGTTCGTCACCGGGTTCTTTCGCGTCTTTGCAAATATGTGAGGGGCAATCATGGACGACAGCAAATCCAAAAAGCTCGGCAGGCTCGTCAAGGTCCAGGGACATTTGAAGCAGATGGCCGAAAACGAGCTGGCGATCACCACGCGCGAGCGCAACGAACTGGCCGAAAAGCTCGACACGCTGACGGGCTATCTGACATCGCTCGACCCGCTGCACCAACACATGCTCAAGCACTACGCAACCCGGCATGGCCGGTTGACCTCGCGTGACGTCAGACTCGAATCCATCGAGAAGGCGCAGGAACAGCAGGTGGTAAAAGAGACGAAGAAGGGCGAACGTCTCGAGGACAAACGCAATGATGCCCGTGCAGACGAGGCGCGCGTGCGCGAGGATAACAGCGTCTATGAGCTCATTGATTTGCAGATGAGCCTGAAAGACACCAGCCTCCAGCAAGGTTAGAGATATAGCGTCATCCGATAAACGTAAAAAGGATGACGACGTTGGCCATTTCTCCTCCAAGCGATCTTGTGCTTGATGTTGTGAACGCAGCTGACCCGACACAGGTCATGGCGGCACGGGAAAAACTGCGCTCGGTGAGCGCAACACGCGAAGCATCGGTGCTGACAGCCAGCAATGCGGGCTTTGAATCTGCCATCAACAGCATCGACACGGCTGCGGGCAAGGCGGGCGTCGGCAACATCCACCACATCAAATCCGATGAAAAAATCCCCGAAACCTACCGCAAGTTCGAGGCAAGCGTTCTGACGACCATGCTCCAGAACATGATGCCGAAGGACAGCGAAGAGGTTTACGGCAAGGGTTCGGCCGGTGAATTCTGGCAAAGCATGATGGCCGAGCAGATGGCGGATGCCGTTTCCAAGCGCGGCGGCATCGGCATTGCCGAACAGGCCTACGGTCAGGCCATGCAGCGGGTGCGCAATTCTGAGACACCCACGAAGATGAATGAGGACGACAAGAGCCTTGCCGTCAGCATGGTAACGGACTTCCAGCGGCGCATATTTTCTGTAGCCGAAACCAACAAGACTGAAAGCTAAAGCAATTCCAGCAAAAGTGGGAACCGGTTTTGAGACCGGAATTGCTTAAAACAAACAGATAGAGCGTTGAAGGTGAACCGTGTTCACCGGAAAAGCTCTAAGCGGCGGAGTGCTGATACATTATGGATATCGTAAACAACGATTATAGAACCCAGGCTATTCTGGGGCGTCTCGAAACCGTTATCGATAACGAAAACCAGCGGATCGGCAAGGATCCCGATTTCGATTTCAAATTGTCGAACGCCCATAAGAGCCGCTGCCTCTATGAGCTCAGCATGTTGCTGCGCGATGTCGATGGCGCCAAGATTGCTGCCGCGCACAAGCGCCAGATCCTGGACATCAAGGCAAAGCTCGCGATCAACCTGCGCCGCGTCGATGCCAATCTCCATGCGGTGAAAGCCGTGGTCGATCTGCTGAAGAACGCAGCCAGACGCGCTGATGATGACGGCACCTACTCGCTGCAACAGTTCGCAAGCGGGGCGCAATGATCAAGCTGATCGCGACCGGGATATGGGTTCTCGTCGTAACGCTCGGCGGCGTCTATGCCGCCGTGACGCTCGGAAAGAAGGACAGCGAGAAGACCGTTGAGGTCGTTCGTCCGCCGCACTTCGTTCAGAGCGAAACCGTGACCCTCCCGGTGGTAACAGATGGCCAGGTGAGCGGGTACTTCCTCGTTCGCGCCAGCCTTCAGATCGATGAAGAGGCAATGAAGGACGTTCATGTCCCCGTGCCGACCTATCTGACGGACGAGCTCTACACGCTGCTGGTGGGTAACAAGCTTGTCGACGTGAAGAACGCTGGCAAATTCGATGTGGCCGCTTTCAAGACGACGATCATGGATGGGTTGAATGCCCGCATGGAAAAGCCGTTTGTGAAGCAGGTTCTGATCGAGCAGATGGATTTCATCTCCAAAGAGGAAATCGAGGCGAGAGACCCCGGTCGCAAACCTCAGAAAATCGTGGTCAATACCGATCCGCCACCGCCAAAGCCAGCCGAGCCTGCCAAGGCCGCACACTGATCTTTCTCCCGCTAAGCCGCCCGGTCTGCTTCGTCAGTCCGGGCGGTTTTGCGTTTGCGCCATGGCATGTTTCAGGGCGCCAAGGCCCCAGACCCGGCAACGCTTTGCGATGTGGCCAAAGGCTCGAAGCTCAGGCAGCGCAGATGAGATGAGAAGGCAATTGTATGAGCATCGCACGCTCATGGCCCCGGTAAGCGCCGATCGCTCAGTAGAAAGATCTGACGAGTGAGCCGACCAGCAGGTTCCAGCCATCAATCAAGACAAAGAACAGGATCTTGAAGGGCAGGGAGATCGAGGTCGGCGGCAGCATCATCATACCCATCGCCATGGTGATGGTGGCCACGACCATGTCGATGACAAGGAAGGGCAGAATGATCAAAAAGCCGATTTCAAAGCCGCGGCGGATTTCCGAGAGCATGAAGGCGGGCACGAGAACGCGATATTGCGGCACGTCGCCGTTCATCGTCTCCTGTCCACGCTCATTGGCCAGATCCACGAAGAGGGCAAGATCCTTGGGGCGGGTATTGCCGATCATGAAAGTGCGAAACGGCTCTGCGCCCCGCTCGATTGCGACGGCTTCCGTGATCTGGTTCTGCAAGAGCGGCTGAATGCCATCCTGCCACGAACGCTCGAATGTCGGAGCCATGACGTAGAAGGTCATGAACATCGCCATGCTGGTCAGGATCATCGTCGATGGGGTTGTACCCAAACCCATGCCGGAGCGCAGGATGGAAAAGGCAATGATGAAGCGCGGAAAGCTCGTCACCATGATGAGGATGCCGGGCGCGATGGACAGAACCGTGAGAAGCCCGAAGGTGCGAATGATCCAAGATGCCGCAGACCCGTCCAGTGGCAGGTTCAGCAGATCAGCCGGTGTTTGCTGGGCAAGCGCAAGCCCTGGGGTCAGGACAAGGGCCAGCAGTAGGACAAGGTTTCGAATCATTCGATCACAAAGGTTCTGAAGAGAACCTTGGATACGCGCCCTTTTGATCTAACGTCAACGATTTCTCTGAGGTCATCCCTAAGATATTGAAAGCCACGAGGGCCCTGGATCTGCTGAAGGGAGACAGTCCTGAGATAGGACATCAATTCCTGATGCAATTCCTGGCTCAACGGCACGTCGCCGGGGCCGTTAAATTGCAGGGCAAGTTCCAGCCTGATCCACTTGTCGTTTGGATAGCCGAGATTGGTCACGATCGGATCGAGGGCGATCAGGCTCGGCCCCGCCGGACCTTTTCCGCCCTCCGCAGCCGGCGCGCCATGCTCGCCCTCTGCCCCTGCCGGCTCCGCTGCATGTTCCTCCGGTGCGGCTGGGGCAGGTGTTGCCTCAACCGGCGCGGCCGGCACAAACAGGGCGTTGCCCACGAACCATCCGCCTCCCAGCCCGAGAAGCGAAAGCACTGCAATGGCACCTGCGGTCACGATGATCGACGGTTTCTTTGGGGCTTCGGGTTCGGTTGTGGTGAGGCTCATGATCGCTTCTTACGTCTGTCTCGGAGAGCAGCCCGTGCGGAATGCAATGGACCGTAGGTTAGTCTTATGCGGTGTTTCGCGTCAGATCGGTGAGAACATATCGGCGATCTGCTGGCCAACCGGTGGCTGCTGGATTTCCGTGATGCGCCCGCGACCGCCGTAGGAAATGCGCGCTTCGGCAATCTTCTCGTAGGAGATGGTGTTTTCGGAATTGACGTCCTGCGGCCGCACGATACCCGCCACGTTGAGGATACGGACCTCGTGGTTGACGCGCACTTCCTGCGATCCGCTGATCAACAGGTTGCCGTTTTCCAATATCCCGGTCACAACGGCGGCCACCAGCAAGGTCAGCTTTTCGGCGCGGCTGATGGAGCCTTTGCCGTTGGATTCGCTGGTATTGTCGAAGCTGAGCGACGAATCGGCCTGCGGCTTCCAGCCGAGAATTTCGGCGTCTGCTTTCCAGCCCGTCTCACGATTGTTCTTCTTGGTGCGGTCGGTCTCGTTGTCGAACGTCGCCTTGTCGTTGATCTGGATGTTGACGGTCAGAATGTCACCAATGTTCAACGCACGCGCATCCTTGAACAGGGCTGCCTTGCTGTCGCTCCACAGCGAGTAACCGCTGGCCGAGCGCAATGGCTGCTTGGGGTAGGATGCCAGTTGCGGTGCCTGACTGAATTGCAGGCCGCTGCCAATCGGGCTCATGGCCGGCGCATTGCCGATTTCCTTCAGTGTCTGGTTCTGGGTAATGCTGGAGCAACCGCTCAGAACACTTGCGGCAGAAAGAACGAGAATGAGCGCTTTGTTCATGACGGATCTCTTGATGTTGTTTTGTCGGTCGCGCTGGACATGATCGATGCAACGATGGCGGCCTTCTTGGCGTCCATTTCAGCAAGGATCAGGCCGGACTGGCGAGGCGGAAGCTTCATGATGATCGCAGCGGCGATGCCGGCATCGATCTCTTCCAATTGCGGTGCCGCAGCATCGGCCTTCATTGTCTTGTAAATGTTGACGAGGTTCGCTTCTGCCTGAGTCAGAAAATCGTTGCGGCGCTTCAACCAGTCTTCATACTCGGCCTTGCGCGCTTCCATGACGGCGATGCGGTTATCGACATCCTGTTGCAGCTTTTCCAGATCCTGCTTTTGCAGCACATAGCGCTGGTCACGCGCCTGATCGATGACATTGGTGCAATATTGCTGGATTTCCTGGCCGCTCGTATCGCCCGTCGTCACCCGCACCTGTTCCTGGGCGCGGGCGGAAGGAAGCGACGCGACCATGAGAAACACGGCAAGGATCGTGCGCTGCGGGGTGAAAATTTCAGAGACTTTCAGCATCATTGCAACACCAGTTCTGCTTGCAGCGCACCCGCTGATTTTATGCCCTGAAGAATGGCGATGATGCCATCAGGCTTGACACCGATATTGTTCAGACCCGCCACCAGCGAGCGCAGATTGGGCCCATTGAGGATGGCGACCGGGCCGCCGGTTGCCTGTGCCGCAATGTCGGTCTGCGGCTGAACGGCGGTCTCTCCGCGTGAAAATGGCTCCGGCTGGATAACCTGTGGCGTTTCGGTCACCTGAACGGTCAGCGTTCCGTAGCTGACGGCGACCTGTGAAATGCGAACATCTGCACCGATCACGATGGTGCCCGTGCGCTCGTTGATCACGACCTTGGCGGGCGTATCGGTTTCCACGGCAAGGTTTTCAATGCTCGCCATCAGGCGGGTCAGATCAGCCGTTCTCGGTTTCTGGATGAAAACCACCTGGCTGTCGCGTGCCTCCGCAATCGGTTCGCCAAACGCTGTGCGGGCGTACCCATTGATGGCGTCGGCAATGCGTGTCGAGGTCGAAAAATCGGGGTTGCGCAGCTGCAGGACCAGATTGACGGAATCCTTGAACTGTGAGGGCAGTTCGCGCTCGATGATCGCGCCGCTTGGAACGCGTCCGGCGGTCGTCACGCCCTGTGTCAGCTGCGCGGCCTGGCCTTCGGCGTTGAAGCCCGAAACAATGACCGAGCCCTGCGCCACAGCGTAGATCTGGCCATCGGCGCCCGACATGGATGTCATGACGAGCGTGCCACCGCGCAAGGACGATGCATCGCCCAACGAGCTGACATTGACGTCTAGCCGGCTTCCGGGGCTTGCAAATGGCGGAAGATTGGCGGTGACCATGACGGCGGCGACGTTTTTCGAGCCGCTCTGGTTGCCCTGCATGGAAATGCCGAGGTTCTGCAACATCGCACGCATCGATTGCTCGGTGAAGGGCGAGGAACGCATGCTGTCGCCGGACCCCTGAAGGCCGACGACAAGACCATAGCCGATCAGCTGGTTTTCACGGCCAGCCTGCAAGGAGGCGATGTCTTTGACACGTGCATTGGTCTGGGAATAAGCAACGGGTGTGGTTGCCAACAATGTGGCGACCATCACAGTGACAGCGATCAGGCCCTTACGAAAACTCATTTTTGGAAAACCTCCACGGTTCCGTCCTGCAGGGCCGTGCCGCTGACTGTGACGCCGGTGTCGCGGTTGCGAACACGCACGACTTCACCCGCCATGCCATCTTCAATGGCGGTGCCGGATGCTGAAAGGTGCATGCCCCCAACACTATAGACGATCCTGATCGTCGCTCCGCGCTGGACGGCGAAAGGATCACGCAGATCGCCCACCTGAATGGTGCGGCCGGCAACGAGAGTGCGCTTGGAAACCTTGCCCACCACAACGTCAGTCGTTTCCGCAAAGCCCGGAGCGATGTTGGGGTTGGTCACGGGAACTTCGGTCACACGCTCATGGGTAATGATATCGCCAGGGAAAATAGTGCCTGTTGGAACAACGGCGTGTCTTTGCTGCGAATGGGCAGCCTGCGGCGCGAGCGCCACAAGACCAACCATGAGCGCCAGCGCCGTTGTGCAGAGACTGCCAGGCACGAATTTCGGGCGAAACTTCATGTTACCCTACCTTTGCGTTACTTCAGGTTTTGACTGACGATTGTCGCCATCTCATCTGCAGTGGTGATGACCTTGGAGTTCATTTCATAGGCGCGCTGCGCAGAAATGAGGTCGGTGATTTCCTTGACGGAATCGACGTTCGAGCTTTCAAGATAGTGCTGCTTGATATAGCCGAAGCCTACAGACTCAGGAGATGCCGTCACCGGATCCCCAGACGCTTCCGTCTGCGAGAAGAGGTTGTCACCAAGCGGCTTGAGGCCCGCTTCGTTGGCAAAGTTGCTCAGGCTGAGCTGACCAAGTTCGGTGAGGTTCGGTTCCGTTCCGATGCGCGCCGAAACGATACCATCCGTGCTGATTGTGACTTCCGTAGCGTCGATTGGAATGGTGATGTTTGGCTGAACGCCGAAGCCGTCGATCGTGACCAGTCGGCCAGCCGAATCCCTGTTGAGAGCGCCAGCTCTTGTATAGAGCGTGGTGCCTTCCGGTCCATCGACCTGAAGCCAGCCCTTGCCGACAATGGCAAGATCCAGATCGTTGCCGGTCTGGGAGATTTCACCCTGAAGGTGGAGTTTTCTGACGGCGGATGTCTGAACACCCAGGCCGATATTGGCGCCTTCTGGAACTACGGACTGGTTGGCACGGTTCATCACGCCCTGTGCCCGCTCTGTCTGGTACAAAAGGTCGGTGAACTCCGCGCGGCCACGCTTGAAGGCGGTCGTGTTGATGTTCGCGATGTTGTTCGCGATGACCTCAAGGTTTGTCTGCTGGGCATCCATGCCCGTCGCTGCGATAGCTAGTGCTCTCATTTTCTATATCCTTAAGCGTCAAATCTGCATTTTCACGATGTCGAGATAGGCCGAGACGATCTTGTCGCGCAGAGCCACGGCGGTCTTGAGCGTCTGGTCCGCCTGCATGACGGCATCAACGACTTCTCGCGTATTGGCCTTGCCCTGAATGCCTGCAAACGACATGGCTTCACCCTTCTTCAGGGACTCGACTGCATCGGTTGCGACGCCGCCCAGAACGCTGGCGAAGGTAGGGCCGGTGGCAGCGGTTGCCGCCGTGGAGATGGCGCTTCCGGCCAGCGAACCGAGGCCGGATGTGACCTCTTTCAGGCTGTCGGTTGCGGAATTGCTCGTCAGTGATTTCAGGCTGCTGATGGCGTCGATCATGATCACTGACCCTTCAATAAGTCGATGGTTGAGCTGATCAGGTCGCGGGTCTGCTTGATGACCTGAAGGTTGGCATCGTAGCTGCGGTTGGCTTCCCGAAGGTCGGCCATCTCAATCAGCATGTTGACGTTCGGCAACTTGACCATGCCTTTTTCATCGGCGGCCGGGCTGTCGGGATCGTATTCCTGGGTAAAGTCTGAACGGTCGACGCCAAGTTTCTTGACCTCAACGAGGTTTGTCTGGCTGGCGCGGTCCATTTCCGTCGCAAAAGTGATGGTCTTGCGGCGATAGGGATCTGCACCAGGGGTATCGCCCGTCGTGCGCGAGTTGGCGATGTTTTCCGAGACGATGCGAAGGCGCGTGGCCTGCGCTTCCATCCCGCTGCCTGCAATTTTCAAGGAAGACGATAGAGAGTCCATTTTACTTGCCCACCGCGGTCAACATCATGTTGTGAAAGGAGCGAACGAGTTGCGTGTTCAGGTCGTACTGCCGCTTGATCTCGCCCGTTTTGGCCATTTCTGTCGAAAGGGAAACGGAGTTGCCGGATTCCTGCATGCCGATTTCGTTGGCAAGCGGTGCATCGGTCATGGCGACCTTGCCGCCACCTGCCACTGCCATCTCCATATGCGCTGAATTTGTGCGTGCCATCTGCATGCCAACGGATTGAAGTTGCGTATCGAAAGGCACGACGTCCTTTGCGCTGAACTTTGGTGTGTTGGCATTCGCGATGTTGCTGGCGACGACTTCTTGACGCACAGAAAGCCATTCGGCCTGCCGGGATGCCAGCGCAAAAAGCTGAATCGGCTGCATGACAATTCTCCGTGTTTAACTTGTCTCCGGTTTAGGCCGACAATCTTGCGCGGGACTTGCGGGCGATGGCTTTGTGTAAGCAATCCCGAAAACAGCCGAGAACGTGCTGTTCCGGCCTCCATTAACCATTTATTTGCCTTGTCGCTTTAGGGTTCGTTTATATTTTTACCAGCTGGGTTCCAGCCGGAATTCTGTAACCCCTTGGGTTTTCGATGGTTTTTGAGAGCGACAGACAGGCATTGCGAAACTGGAACGCGCTTCACCCAAGGCGCGGCGCAGCATCGTTGCGGGATTTTCTCCTTTCAGGCTTTGTCGTCATATCGCTTTCCGCAGGCGGCTTCCTTTTGCCGGGCATGCTTCTGAACCCAGGCCTCAAGGGCTATGTGTCGGATACCAGCGTCAAGATTGCCAATTCCCGTGCGGGCACACAGGGCGTGCAGCGCATGGCCGCGCAACTGCGCGAGACACTCCTGTCTCCGGTTGCCTTGGGTCTGATGGTGTCTGACATGAAGCTCAAGGCCGGGGATCTGACCGGCGTCGAGACATCAGGACATCTGTCTGTTTTGCTGGACCTGCTTGCAGGTGGTGGGCAGGATGGGGTTGCCGTAGTGGGCGCAGCCGAGACAGCTCTGAAGGACGCTGTTGCCATCACTTCAGAGCCAGCGAGCAACGAGATCGATATCCGCGTCACCGCCGCCACGCCCGAGGCATCGCAGCGCATAGCCGATTATCTGGCCAGCCGCGTGGTCCGGGACATAGGGGCCGAGCGGCACGATCCGCAACTTCAGGCCGTCGATACGGCGCGGCTTGCGCTCGATAGTGCCGAGGCGGCTTTGACCGGGTTTCAGATGCGGCATGGAAATGATGCCGTGTCACGCATACAGGATCTGCAACAGAAAATTCGCGAGGATGATGCGCAGACGGAAGAGCTGGTCTCCAGAAACACACAGCTGGCCGACGCCATCGCCTCTGCTGCCTCCATGAAGCTGGACGATGTACTAAGCGCGACCTTGCCGGCAATACCGGCCTTTGCGGCTCTTGATGATATCAGGCAAAATTATACCGCCGCCAAACTCGCATTGGCCGAGGTCAGCGTCGACCACGGACCGAAACATCCGCGCACAATCGCGGCTCAAACGACGCTGGACGCTGCCCGTGCCGCCGCTATGCCGGCTCTTCGCCGTGTGCGTGAGGCTATTGCGAGCGAGCAGGCAAAGATCGCTGCGGCTTTGAGCAGACAGCAAACTGCACGGGCTGAGCTGGACCGGCAGTTGCAGGAGATGGGTGACGCACCGGCCAATCTGGCAAGGCTGGAAACGGCGCTGGAAGAAGCCCGCAGCACCTATATCCGTTCCACCGATACCGCTGGCACATTTTCACCTGCACCTCGTCCAAGCGCCGCCATTGCGCAGACGGCTGCGCCGGGTCTCGCAAATTACGACAGCTTTACCGCCAAGAGCATGGCTCTGGCCGGTGGAGCGGCTGGATTGTTGATGTCTCTTCTGGTCCTGAGCTTCCGGCGCAAACGTGACGATGAGAGTGAGCAGGCCGTGCTTCCAGACGCGGTGGAGCAGGAGTTGGCCGAGACGCCGGAAGAGATTGAGCTTGCCGCCTCTCAAGCGATCGAGATCGAGCCTGGTATTTTCGACGACGTCATGATCACTCGGGATGAACAAGAGCCTGAAATCGATGCACCCATCGCCGCGCATTCTGATGCGAAGCCTGTCAGCCAGGCGGTGGTGCAGGAGGGTGGGGATGATGGTCTGACCGTTCATGATGAGCCCGCCAACGACATGCCCCTGGATCAAAGGGTGCGGCAGGTGTTGATGCGCAATGCTGTTCCGCTTGAGCAGACGCAGCGCGAAGCGCCCGTCTTCAAGCTTCCGCCCTTGCTCGCTGCGGCTTTGGCAGGGGAGGCCGAGCACCCGCAGGCTGAGACCGAGGAACTGCATGCGCTGCGTCAGGAACTCGTTGTCCTGCGCGAGCGCCTCCAAAGGCTAGCGGACGAAGAGCGCGGCAGCCGCCGGGCCTGATTTGCTGCTTTGAGACAGCGATTTTCCTTGCATTCCACGGTACTGCACAGCATTAGGGCTGGAGAGCTATCGCGTTGGCAGGAGGCAGGCATATGGCGACGGTAATCGACGGCAAGGCAAAGGCGGCATCGGTAACGATGGCCGTGCGAGAGGCGGCGGAGCAACTGGAACAGCAGACCGGCGTCAAGCCCGGGCTTGCCGTTGTCATCGTCGGCAATGACCCCGCAAGCCACGCCTATGTCAACTCCAAGAGCAAGACAGCCAAGGAATGCGGGTTCAATTCCGTCCAGCATACGCTGCCGGAAGACACCACGCAGGCGGATCTCGAAGCACTGGTCGCGACCTTGAACGCGGATGCCGCCATTCACGGCATTCTGGTGCAACTGCCCTTGCCGAAGCACCTCAATTCCGATCCCGTCATTCAGTCCATTCTGCCCGAAAAGGATGTTGACGGCTTGAGCGTTCTCAATGCTGGCAAGCTGGCATCCGGCGACCTCGAAACCGGTCTGATTTCCTGCACGCCAGCAGGGGCGCTTTTGCTGGTGCGCAGCATTCACGGCGATGACCTCTCCGGTCTCAACGCCGTCGTTATCGGTCGCTCCAACCTGTTTGGTAAGCCGATGGGGCAATTGCTGCTCAATGCCAATGCGACCGTGACCATGGCCCATTCGCGCACCAAGGATCTGGCTGCCGTCTGCAAGACCGCTGATATTCTCGTTGCTGCCGTTGGTCGCGCGCAGATGGTCAAGGGCGATTGGGTCAAGCCCGGTGCAACTGTCATCGATGTCGGCATCAACCGCGTGCCAGCACCTGAAAAGGGCGAGGGCAAGTCACGGCTGGTGGGCGATGTGGCCTATGATGAGGCAAGCGCCGTTGCTGCCGCCATTACGCCTGTTCCCGGTGGTGTTGGCCCGATGACAATCGCGATGCTGATGGCAAACACTGTCATTGCAGCCCACCGGGCGCTCGGAAAAACCGCACCGAAGTTCTGAGCGCTTTCTAAAGGTGCGCAGGTCCGGTCGATCCGCGCACCACAAGCTCTGCCTTCCAAAGTTCTTCGGATGTATCAGCCTTGCCGGTCTTGATCTGATCGATCAACCGCTCGGCGATGCGCGATCCCGCCTCACGAAGCGATGACCGGGTGGTTGTCAGCGGCACCGAGAAATTCACCGGTTTCAACAGCGGCAGAACATCGTCATGCGCGATGATGGAAATGTCTTTTCCCGGTTTCAGCGCCCGCAGATTGAGCGAGCGCACTGCGCCCAGCGCCAGCGCAGTCGATGCACAGATGACCGCTGTCGGGCGATCAGCCTGAGATAGCAGCCTTTCCATAATCGAAAAACCCGCCTCGTCATTCATGACGCTGTGGCTGACATTGGCCGGGTTCAGCGCATAGCCTTGCGCGGCCAGCGCCGCCTCGACGCCCCGGTGGCGGCGAAAGGTGAAGTCGTAGCCTTCAGGTCCGTTCATCAAGGCAATGTTGCGATGGCCAAGCTGGAGCAGGAGCGATGTTGCATCGTTAAACGCTGTTTCGTTGTCCACATCCAGAAACGGGTAATCCGTCTCCACGCCCCATGAGCGACCGTGAACGATGAAGGGAATGGACAGGCTCTTCATCATCTCGATACGGGGATCGTTCTTTTTCATATAGGCGAGATAGATGCCATCGACGCTGCCGCTGGCGGCAAGCTCCCGCAGGGCTTCCTGCTCATGGGTAGGCGGGCTGGGCATGATGACAAGATGGAAGCCGTTGCGTGCCGACACCTCGCCCAGGCCGTTGAGAAATTCCGCGAAATGCACATCGGACTGATGCTCCGCCCCTGTGGGCATGACCAGCCCGATGGAGCCCATCTTGCCCGTGGCCAGACGTTGTGCCGCAGCGTTTGGTCTATAGCCCGTGGCCTGCGCTGCTTCGATGATCTTGCGTCGTGTCTCGGCTTTCACTTCAGGATAACCGTTCAGCGCACGGCTGATAGTCGTCTGCGAAATGCCGAGCATTTGCGAAAGCTGTTTTAGGTTCATATCATCCAGCCTCCGCTTTCCCAAACCGCTTTGGACCCTACCAACTGTCGCTTCCAGCCACAATTGGAAACTGCGGAAATGCCCAGGTTTTCGCTTATGCTGCAGCGCAAGATGGTTATTGAAACCTAATCGTCGTAGCAGGGACTTGACTCATCTTCCATCTCAGTGAGATGAATGGTTAGCCAAAGCGCTTTGAGTATCTTTTCAGGCTATTGCGCCTGACAATGTGATGGGAGGTAGATCACATGAAAAAGACTTTCTGGACGACCGTGGCCGTGGCCACGTTTCTGTCGGGGGCAGCTTTCGCTGCGGAGCTGAAGTTCCAGCCCGGTGGCGATGCCAAATTCAACTGGAAAAGCTATGAGGATTTCAAGGCCGCCAATGCCAGCCTGAAGGGCGAAACGCTGACGATTTTCGGACCATGGCGCGGCGAGGACGAGGCGCTGTTCCAATCGGTGCTGGCTTATTTCACCGAGGCGACGGGCGTGAATGTACGTTACTCCTCATCGGAAAATTACGAGCAGCAGATCGTTATCGATACGCAAGCCGGTTCCCCTCCTAATGTCGCCATTCTGCCGCAGCCCGGCCTGTTGGCCGACCTTGCCGCGAAGGGCCTGCTGACGCCGCTTGGCGATGAGACAGCCAATTGGGTGAAGGAAAACTACGGCGCGGGCCAGTCCTGGGTGGATCTGGGTATTTATCCCGGCAAGAACGGACAGAAGGCTTATTTCGCATTTCCATTCAAGGCCGACCTGAAATCGCTGGTCTGGTACGTGCCTGAAAACTTTGAAGAAGCAGGCTACGAGGTTCCGAAAAGCGTGGAAGACCTCGTCAAGCTCAGCGACAAGATCGTGGCAGATGGTGGTACGCCATGGTGCATCGGTCTTGGTTCAGGTGGTGCGACCGGCTGGCCAGCCACGGACTGGGTTGAAGACTTCATGCTGCGCACTCAGCCGCTGGATGTCTACCAGAAGTGGACGACCAACGACGTCAAGTTCAACGATCCGCGCGTTGTTGCCGCCATCGAGGAATTCGGCAAATTTGCCAAGAACGACAAATATGTGAGCGGTGGCGCTGCCGCCGTTGCCTCCACCGACTTCCGCGATAGCCCCAAGGGCCTGTTCGACATTCCACCGAAGTGCTACCTGCACCGCCAGGCATCCTTCATTCCATCCTTCTTCCCGGAGGGCACCAAGGTTGGAACGGATGTGGACTTCTTCTACATGCCGACATTTGCCTCCAAGCCTGATCTCGGCACGCCGGTTCTGGGTGCCGGAACGCTGTTCACGATCACCAAGGACTCCAAGGCCTCCCGTGCTTTTGTGGAATTCCTGAAGACGCCGATTGCTCATGAAGTCTGGATGGCGCAGTCCGGCTTCCTCACACCTTACAAGGGTGTGAACCTCGACACCTATGCCAGCGAGCAGACCAAGCGTCAGGGCGAAATCCTGACCACGGCCACCAGCTTCGGCTTTGATGGTTCGGACCTGATGCCCGGCAAGATCGGTGCTGGCGCGTTCTGGACGGGCATGGTCGATTATGTCGGTGGCAAGTCTGCCCAGCAGGTTGCCGACGACATCCAGAAGGCCTGGGACGGCCTCAAGTAATCGAAAACTCCACCCGGCGGCGCTCACCCGCTGCCGGGTCGTTTCTCTCGCATGTCTCTGCCGCTACGGGGTAACGCTGTCTGGCCGGGTATGAAAACGAAATAACGGGGAGGGAATATGATGACCCAGATCGTTTCGGCGCTCGGCGTGATGATTGTCGGCGTTTTTGCCTGTGCGGCCTATTACTGGCTGTCCGACAAGGCGCTACAGTTCATTTTTCCGGTGAAAGACGGCGATGTGATCCATGCGTCGCGCAACCTCAACCGGCGCGCAGCCGTCCGCCCCTGGCTCTTCGTCGGCCCCGCACTTTTGTTGCTCATCGTCTATCTGGTTTACCCCGTGGTCGCCACCTTCATCCTGTCTTTCTATGACCGGACCGGTGACAATTTCGTCGGGCTCAACAACTACCGCTGGGCCATCTATGATGATGGTTTCCGCCAGTCCATTTTCAACAATATCCTGTGGCTGGCTGTCGTGCCCGCCGCCTGCACCTTCTTCGGCCTCGTGATTGCCGTCATGACCGACCGCATCTGGTGGGGCAATATAGCCAAATCCATCGTCTTCATGCCGATGGCCATCTCCTTCGTCGGCGCGTCCGTTATCTGGAAGTTCGTCTATGAATATCGCGGCGAGGGGCAGACGCAGATCGGCTTGCTCAACGCCATTGTCGAATATTTCGGCGGCTCTCCGGAGGTATGGATTTCCATGCCGTTCTGGAACAATTTCTTCCTCATGGTCATCCTCATCTGGATCCAGACCGGCTTTGCCATGGTCATTCTCTCGGCAGCGCTTCGCGGCATTTCCGAAGAGACCGTGGAAGCCGCTGTGATCGATGGGGCCAATGGCTGGCAGATCTTCTGGAAGATTCTCGTTCCGCAGATATGGGGCACCATTGCCGTTGTCTGGACCACCATTACCATCCTTGTTCTCAAGGTCTTCGATATCGTTCTGACGATGACCAACGGCCAATGGAACACCATGGTTCTAGCCAACCTCATGTTCGACTGGATGTTCAGAGGTGGTGGAGACAGCGGGCGCAGTGCCGTCATCGCGCTCATCATCATGGCGGCGGTCACGCCGATCATGATCTGGAACATTCGCCAGGCAAACCGTGAGATGGAGGGTCGCTGAGATGAGCATAGCAACGCGTATTCGCCGCATCGGCCTGCCACGCCTGATCGTTCACATCAGCGTCCTCTTCGTCGTTCTGCTGTGGCTTTTGCCAACGCTCGGCATTCTGGTCAGCTCGCTGCGAGACAAGGACCAGCTTGTTGTATCCGGCTGGTGGACCGCCTTTTCCAGCTCAAGCCAGACGCAGGCCACTCGCCTTGCCGACCCTGCAACGCAAAGGCAGGAGGGTGATCGTTTCATCATCTCCGGCAATGTGTTCGATGGCGCTGGCGGCAAGATTTCCGCGTTCGGTGTCAGAGTGCAAGAGCCCGAAGCCTTTCCGGCAGGGGAGACAGCCGATCTGGGTGAGGGCGAAAGCCTCCTCATCAACGAGGACGGCACCTACGAGTATAGCAAGACTGCGAGCTTTGAGGGCTCGCGCGCCAAGCGCGTCTATCTGGCCGTTTCGACACCGCCCATCTTTACGCTTGATAACTATCGCACCGTGCTTGCCTCTGAGGGCATCGGTCAGGCCTTCGTCAACTCGCTGACGGTTGCCATTCCCGCCACAGTCATCCCCATCCTGATTGCGGCTTTCGCGGCCTATGCGCTGTCATGGATGAAGTTTTCGGGCCGCTCCCTTATCATTGCCATGGTCGTCGGCCTGATCGTCGTGCCGTTGCAGATGTCGCTCATCCCGCTGTTGCAGCTGTATAACTGGATCGGCAACGTCTTCGGCGTGCCATCCAAGACCTATGCGGGCATCTGGCTGGCGCACACGGCCTTTGGTCTGCCGCTCGCCATCTATCTGCTGCGCAACTACATTTCCGGTCTGCCGAAGGAAATCATCGAAAGTGCGCGTGTGGATGGTGCCAGTGATTTTGAAATCTTCGTCAAGATCATCTTGCCGCTGTCCTTCCCGGCGCTTGCATCCTTCTCGATCTTCCAGTTCCTCTGGACATGGAACGACCTTCTGGTTGCCATGGTCTTCCTGGGAACGCAGAAGGACGAGCTGGTGCTGACGGGCGCGCTCAATGCTCTGCTGGGCTCTCGCGGCGGCAACTGGGAAATCCTTACCGCCTCGGCCTTCGTAACCATCGTCGTGCCGCTCTGCGTTTTCTTCGCTCTCCAACGCTACCTTGTGCGCGGGCTGCTTTCCGGCTCGGTCAAGGGAGGCTGATTAACATGACTGCCCATACCAAACAGGATACTGAAATGACGACTTCTACTCTCGTGCGCGACAAGGATTGGTGGCGCGGTGCCGTGATCTACCAGATCTATCCGCGCTCCTATCAGGACAGCAACGGCGATGGCATTGGCGATCTCAAGGGCATCACATCGCGCCTGGAGCACATTTCAAAGCTCGGCGCAGATGCGATCTGGATTTCTCCGTTCTTCACCTCTCCGATGAAGGATTTCGGCTACGACGTGTCCAACTATGTCGATGTCGACCCGATGTTCGGCACGCTGGCGGATTTCGACGGGCTGATCGCCGAGGCGCACCGTCTTGGTATCCGCGTCATGATCGACCTCGTTTTGTCGCACACGTCGGATCAGCATCCGTGGTTCGTGCAAAGCCGTTCCAGCCGCCAGAACCCGAAGGCTGACTGGTATGTCTGGAGCGATGGCAAGCCGGATGGCACGCCGCCCAACAACTGGCTCTCCATTTTCGGGGGCTCCGGCTGGCAGTGGGATCCGACGCGCATGCAATATTACATGCACAACTTCCTCACATCGCAGCCTGATCTCAATCTGCACAATGAAGATGTGCAGCAGGAGTTGCTGAACATCACCCGCTTCTGGCTGGAGCGTGGTGTCGATGGCTTCCGTCTGGATACGATCAACTTCTATTTCCACGACAAGGAACTGCGCAACAATCCGGCGCTCGCACCGGAACGCCGCAATGCCTCGACCGCCCCAGCCGTGAATCCCTATAATTTTCAGGAACACATCTACGACAAGAACCGCCCGGAAAACATCGCATTCCTGAAGCGCTTCCGCGCTGTCCTCGATGAGTTCCCGGATATCGCAGCCGTGGGCGAGGTGGGTGATAGCCAGCGCGGGCTTGAGATCGTCGGTGAATATACGTCCGGCGATGACAAGATGCAGATGTGCTACGCCTTCGAGTTTCTGGCGCCGGATGCGCTGACGCCGCAGCGTGTGGCCGATGTGCAGGCAGATTTTGCCCGCGCCGCGCCAGAGGGCTGGGCTTGCTGGGCCTTTTCCAATCATGACGTCGTGCGCCATGTCAGCCGCTGGGGCGATGTGGTGGAAGACAAGGATGCTTTCGCCAAGGTGCTGGCTGCACTGTTGATGACGCAGCGCGGATCGGTCTGCATTTACGAGGGCGAAGAGCTCGGCCTGACCGAAGCCGATATCGCATTCGACGATCTGCAGGATCCCTACGGCATTCAGTTCTGGCCGGAGTTCAAGGGGCGCGACGGTTGCCGCACGCCGATGGTCTGGGATGCGGGCCATGCGCTGGCAGGTTTCTCGACAGCCGATAAGGGCTGGCTTCCGATTCCCCCTGAGCACAAGCAGCGTGCCGTCAGCGCCCAGCAGGGTGATGAGACATCGGTGCTGGAGCACTACCGCCGCTTCCTTGCCTTCCGCAAACAGCACCCGGCCTTTGCCAAGGGAAGCATTGCGTTTCAGCCGGTTGAGGGAACCGTTTCCAGCTACACGCGCACGCTGGGCAACGAGACCGTGGTCTGCCTGTTCAACCTTTCCGCAGAACCATCCACAGCACAGCTGCCGGATGGCAACTGGGAGGTTCTCGAGGGCCATGGCTTCTCGGCTGAACTTGATGGCAAGACCGTTGCACTACCGGCATGGGGCGCATTCTTCGCCCGTTACGCCTGACATCATACGAGGGAGGAACACCGCATGACTGGTCTCGTTCTCAAGGATATCCGCAAGGCCTATGGCCAGGTCAAAGTCCTGCACGGCATTGATCTGGAGATCAAACAAGGCGAATTCATTGTTTTCGTCGGCCCTTCCGGCTGCGGTAAATCCACGCTGCTGCGCATGATTGCCGGGTTGGAGGAGATCACTGGCGGCGAGATGTATATTGACGGGCAACTGGTCAACGAAATCCCGCCTTCGCGGCGGGGCATCGCCATGGTCTTCCAGTCCTATGCTCTTTATCCGCACATGACGGTTTACGACAACATGGCCTTCGGTATGCGGATCGCTAAGGAGAACAAGCAGGAAATCGACCGTCGCGTCCGTGCTGCGGCCGACATTCTGCAATTGACGCAATATCTGGAGCGTCTGCCCAAAGCCTTGTCCGGTGGCCAGCGCCAGCGCGTTGCCATCGGTCGCGCCATCTGCCGCAACCCCAAGGTCTTCCTGTTCGATGAGCCGCTGTCCAACCTCGATGCGGCCCTGCGTGTGGCCACCCGTATCGAAATCGCCAAGCTTGGCGAGCAGATGGCGGATACGACGATGATCTATGTCACCCATGACCAGGTCGAAGCCATGACGCTGGCCGACCGTATCGTTGTTCTCAACGGCGGCCGTGTGGAGCAGGTGGGCGCACCGCTGGATCTCTATGAAAACCCCGGCAATCTCTTCGTGGCGAAGTTCATCGGATCTCCAGCCATGAACATCATCCCCGCAACCATCAAAAACTCGGGCGCACAGACGGCCATTGAGCTTGTTGGTGGAAAGACGCTTTCGGTCAATATTTCGACCCCGACTGGTGAGGACGGCAAAGCGGCATCCTTCGGCGTGCGACCGGAGGATTTGTCCGTTGTCACGGGTGACGATTACCTGTTTGAGGGCAAGGTTTCCATCGTCGAGGCACTCGGCGAAGTGACCCTGCTTTACCTCGAAGCCCCTGATGGTCAGGAGCCGATTATCGTGAAAATTCCGGGCATTGCCCAGGCCAAAAAAGGTCAGCTTTTGCGCTTCTCGGCACCGCTTGAAAAGTTGCATCTGTTTGATGCGCAAGGCCAGACATATCGCCGCTGAATGGGCTTCTGAAACGCCTTCTTAATCATAGAAAGAGGGCGCTCAATCATACATTTGTATTTTCATGCTTATGAAAATACATTGCTATCAATAGTTTGATATGCTTGAGATCGTCCTTTTAAAGCTTGCCTTGGCTTGTCCACAGCCGCAAACGACATGTGTTTCATATCGAAACGAGGAGATAAATTCTTAAGACCTTCTGGCTAGTCTTTTTTCTCAAATAATGAAAAGGGATGACGAAATTGAACGCCCGGGCAGACATCGGCAAACCGAGCTATCTCAGCAAGGAAGAATCTTTCATGTACGACCGCGAGGGGCGGTTTAAGATGGAAGATACGATGAATGCTGCACGCATCGAATATACCGAAAAAGCCGTGATGAATATGGCCTCACGCCGGTGCGATGTCGTCAAGATTTCCCAGTCCGAAGCCGTGCTGGCGCTTCTAACCCAGTACAATCTGCCCCAGCAATTCTATCTCGATATTCCCGACGCCCGCATCACCAAGATTGGTTGCGTGTTGTTGAAGGTCAATCCCAACAACACGATCCACGTTCGCTTCCTGCATATTCTGAGCAAGAAGGATATGGACCGGATTTTCGTCTTCAGCACGCATCCGCAGCACCGTGACCGCAAGCTCGATATCCGGGCCTGGTAACGCCAGTATCCTAAGGCTGATATCAGCCGTATAGGCGAGGCGTGCCGATTTTGAACCACGCCTTGGCAATCTTGCCTTCCGAAATTTCATAGATACAGATGACGTCAAGCTCTCCGGGACCAACGGGGAAGGTGCGTGTCACTGTTTCATGGTCGATAACCGTGTTGCCGAGCACCATGCGGTGGAGCAACCTGCCATTCAGGTTCGGCTCCTTGAACCGCTCCACATGTCGTTCACGGATCTCGTCAGCCGTTTTGGCCAAAAGCATATCGGGAAACAGGTAGTAGTGGCAATCGTCTGCCCACCACGGCATGAAGGCGTCAATGTCACGCGCATTATACGCCTCCAGCTGCATCTGAACTGGATAGGCGACCTCTGTCGGGTCTACCATTGTCAGCTCGCGAACACGCTAGCACCCTGGTCAGCCGGGCCGACACTGCGACGGAATGGCGCGAACAGCTCGCGGCCCATGCCCCATTCATTCTCGGAGAGATCGGCCGTCGCGGGCTCACGGGCCGAAAGCTCTGCATCCGATACCAGAACCTGAATGGTGCCTGTAATGGCGTCGAGCCGGATGATATCGCCATCCTTGATGCGGGAAATCGGTCCACAATCGACAGCCTCAGGGGTCATGTGAATGGCGGCGGGCACCTTGCCTGACGCGCCGGACATGCGACCGTCTGTGACCAAGGCCACCTTGAAGCCGCGGTCCTGCAACACGCCGAGCGGTGGCGTCAGCTGGTGCAGCTCCGGCATGCCATTGGCCTTCGGGCCCTGGAAGCGCACCACAGCCACGAAATCGCGGTTCAGCTTGCCTTCCTTGAACGCCGTTTGCAGGCTCTGCTGATCATGGAAGATGATCGCCGGTGCTTCGATGATATGCCGTTCCGGCTTGACTGCCGAGATCTTGATGACGGCCTTACCGAGATTGCCGGTCAGCATTTTCAGGCCGCCGCTTGGCTGGAAAGGCGTTTCGACGCTGGCGAGAACCTTTGGGTCATGGCTGACATCAGGTGATGGGCTGCGCGTCACGCCGCCCTTCTCATCCAGCGTCGGCTCGATCGTGTAGGCTTCAAGCCCCTGACCGAAGACGGTGCGGACATCATCATGCACCAAGCCCTGCTTCAGCAGCTGCTTGATGAGGAAGCCCATGCCACCGGCTGCGTGGAAGTGGTTCACATCCGCCAGACCATTGGGGTAAACGCGGGCCAGAAGCGGCACCACGTCTGAGAGGTCGGAAATATCCTGCCATGTCAGCACGATGCCTGCGGCACGCGCCATGGCGATGAGGTGCAGCGTGTGGTTGGTGGAGCCTCCGGTGGCGTGCAGACCGACGACGCCGTTGACCACTGAACGCTCATCGATCATTTCGCCCGCTGGCGTGAACTCGTTGCCCTGCGCAGTGATTGCCAGCGCCCGCTTGGTCGCTTCACGCGTCAGCGCGTCGCGCAGAGGCGTACCCGGATTGATGAAGGACGATCCGGGCATGTGGAAGCCCATGATTTCCATCAGCATCTGGTTGGAATTGGCCGTGCCATAGAAGGTGCAGGTGCCGGGGCCGTGGTAGGATTTGGACTCTGCCTCCAGCAGTTCAGCGCGGCCGACCTTGCCTTCGGCATAAAGCTGGCGAATGCGAGACTTCTCGTCATTCGGCAGACCAGATGTCATCGGTCCAGCTGGAATGAAGATGGAGGGCAGATGACCGAAAGAGAGCGCCGCAATGACGAGGCCTGGGACGATCTTGTCACAGACACCGAGAAACACGGCGGCATCGAACATGTTGTGCGAGAGGCCGATACCCGCCGACATGGCAATCGCATCGCGCGAAAACAGCGACAGCTCCATGCCTGGCTGACCTTGCGTCACGCCATCGCACATGGCTGGCACCGCACCGGCAACCTGCGCAATGCCACCCGCTTCCTTGGCCGCATCGCGGATGATGGACGGGTAGATCTCGAAGGGCTGATGCGCCGACAGCATGTCGTTGTAAGCGGTGATGATGCCCAGATTTCCAACCCGGTCGCCGGCAAGGATATCCTTGTCGGCGGGGGAACAGACTGCAAATCCGTGCGCAAGATTGGCGCAGGACAGAACGGAACGGTGCACACCCTTGGTTAGCTGGAGACGAAGCCTTTCGAGATAGATCTCGCGGTAAGGTTTCGAGCGCTCGACGATACGGGCTGTAATTGCCTGAATACGCGGGTCGGCAGCCATGGGCGTGTATCCTGTCCTTTAGTGGAACATCGGCCAGGCACCTGGGAATGCCAGCCGGTGTTCATGTTGCTGTTTCAAGCGTGGGGCTTATGGCGCCCAGTAGATCTGAACGGGCGATTCCGCGCGGTTGAGCACGGCCCGCACAGGCATGTCTTCCTCGTCCAGATCGGACTTTGCCTTGTCGAGCGTTTCCTTCTTTGCCGCACCTTCGATGTGCAGCACGAGCAAGCGTGCGTCGTGAAGTGCCGAAAGATTGAACGTCAGGCGCTCTTCACCGGCAGTTTCTGCGCTCATTGGCAGAACCGAACGCTCTTCATCGAGATCGAGCGCCTCTTCCAGATTGTCTCCGCCGGGGAAAAACGAAGCCGTGTGGCCATCCGTACCCATGCCGAGGACGACAACGTCGAAGGGATCGCAGATCGCTTCTGTCTTCACCGTTGCAAGCGTTGCAGCGTCTTCCGGCGTGGCGAAGAATTGATAGAGCGGCACGAAATAGGCGTAGGTCGCGGCGTTCTGCAGCAGGTGGTCTGCCACCAGCTTGTGGTTGGAACGGTCGCTTTCCGGTGGCACGAACCGCTCGTCCACCAGCGTTACGCTGATGTTCTTCCAGTCCAGCTCATGCTTGGACAGTTCCTGAAAGAACAGCTTGGGTGTCGAGCCGCCGGAGAGGGCAATACTTGCCGTCCCACGCTCGGAAAGCCCGCGCTCCAGACGCTCGGCCACATCCTTTGCCAGCGTTTGCGCCAGTTCACGGCCGTTTGCGAAGATATGCTCCTGTGCGATCATTGCATATCCCCTTAATCGGCTTCGTGCCATGTGCGGCCGTCACGCTCGATCAGCGCGATGGAACCGCTTGGTCCCCATGTGCCCGACGTGTAGCCCTGTACGCCCTGATTGACGGCTTCCCAGCTTTTGAGAATAGGATCGACCCATTTCCATGCCGCTTCCACTTCATCGCGGCGCATGAACAGCGCCTGATTGGAGCGGATCGTATCCATCAATAGGCGCTCATAAGCGTCTGGGCTGCGCACGTTAAACGCTTGCGCAAAGCTCATATCCAGCGAAACCTGACGCAGGCGCATGCCGCCCGGACCCGGATCCTTGATGAGAAGCGACTGCTTGACGCCTTCATCCGGTTGCAGGCGAATGACCAGCTTGTTGGCTTCGATCTTGCCTGCCGCATCATCGAAAATCGAATGCGGGATCTGCTTGAAGGTGACGACGATTTCAGACACACGCGAGGCCAGACGCTTGCCGGTGCGGATGTAGAAGGGCACGCCCGCCCAGCGCCAATTGGCGATTTCAGCCTTGATGGCAACGAAGGTTTCCGTGTTGGAAACGCCGCCTTCGAGCTCTTCCAGATAGCCCTTCACTGGACCGCCAGCAGACGCACCCGCGCGGTACTGGCCGCGCACGGTCAGCTTCTCGACATTGGACTGGTCGATCAGTTTCAGCGAACGAAGAACTTTCACCTTCTCGTCACGCACGGCTTCCGCATCCATGGAGGAGGGGGGTTCCATTGCAACCAGGCACAGCAATTGTAGAATATGGTTCTGGACCATATCACGCAGCGCACCGGCCTTGTCGTAATATCCAGCGCGGCCTTCAAGCCCGACGGATTCGGCAACAGTGATCTGCACATGATCGATATGGGCGGAGTTCCACAGAGGCTCATAGAGCGCATTGGCAAAGCGCAGCACCATTAGGTTCTGCACGGTTTCCTTGCCGAGATAGTGGTCGATACGGAAGATCTGCTCTTCCTTGAAGACGTTGCCCAGCGTGTCGTTGAGTTCAAGCGCGGAAGCCAGATCGCGGCCAATCGGCTTTTCAACGACGATGCGCGTGGACTTGGTAATCAGCTTGTGGTCACGAATCTTGAAGGCGATATCGCCGAAAATGCCGGGAGCAACGGCCAGATAGAAAGCGCGGATACGGTCCTTGCCTTCGTCCAGAAGCTTTTTCAGCTTGTCCCAGCCACCATCAGACTTGGCATCGACAGGAATATAGAACAGGCGGGCGCAGAATTTCGCGACCTGCTCGTCATCATATTCGCCCTTCTTCAAATGCTCCTTGAGAGCATCCTGAGCGAATTTGCGGTATTCGTCATGGGTCATTACCGAACGGGAAGCACCGATGATGCGTGTTGGCTCTGACAGCTGGTTTTCCACCTGCCGGTGGTAGAGAGCTGGCAAAAGCTTACGCTCGGCCAGGTCGCCAGTGCCGCCAAAAACGACGCAATCGAAGGGCTCTACTGGAATGATTTGACTGCTCATACCGATTCTCTCGATCTCTCATGTGTTGAAGGCATCCATAATCTAATCGATTTAAAAATGCCAGATGTGTTGGAAAAAAATATGGTTTTTGCTTTTAAGACGTTGTTTATGCTGCGTTAACCTTCGCCGCGCCAATATTTCCCGCTTGCTGCATCAGAACCTGTCTCGCAATGCGTACCACGAAAGCGCCAGAAACAGCAGCGGTGCCCGCATTGCCGAGCCGCCCGGAAATGACGGCACGTCGAGCGACGAGAACTGCTCCAGCGCCCGGTCTTTAGAGACGACCATATCCGCATAGAGCTTGCCGCAATAATTCGACAGCATCACACCATGGCCGGAATAACCGCCGATGGACATCACGCCGGGCATGACTTCGCGCACGAAGGGCTGACGATTGAGCGTGATACCAACGGACCCACCCCAGGCATGCGTCATCTCGATAGCATCAAGGGCTGGATAGATTTCCGCGATCTGCTTGCGAATATGCCTGGAGATGTCCCGCGGGGAATCGGCCGTATAGGCCTCCCGTCCGCCAAACAGCAGGCGATTATCCGGCGTCTTGCGGAAATAACGCACCACGAAACGACTGTCCGCGACGGCTTCTTTCCCCGGAATGATATCAGGAAATTCATCCAGCGGCACCGTCGCGCCGATGAAGGAGCGGATGGGCATGACGTGGGCTGCCGTCACCGGCTCCAGATTGCCGATATGGGCATTGGTTGCGATGAGAACCCGGCTTGCGGTGATCGTGCCGGATGGCGTTTCGATCAGCGTCTTGCCGCCCGTCTGCTTGATGGATTTGGCAGGCGTCATCTCGAAAATCTGCGCGCCCGCAGCATGAGCTGCCTTGGCCAGACCCGCGATGAGCTTCAGCGGATGGATGTGGCCAGTGCCGGTGTCGCGAACGCCAAAATGGTAATGATCGGAACCCAGCCTCTGCTCTGTCTCGGCCTTTTCCATGAAGGAAACTTGGGCGTAGCCATAGCGACTGCGCATGGCCTCGACGCTGTCGCGATAGGTCTTTTCATAGCTTTTCTTGTGCAGGACATTCAGCTGTCCCGGTAGAAACTCCATGTCGATGCCATGGTCGCGGGCAAAATCCAGCACGTAATGTTTTGCACCTTCGGCAATGTCGAACAGCGCCTTGGAACGCTCGAAGCCGACCTGCTTTTCCATCTCGTCCGGCCAGGCCCGCTGCCCGCTGCCGAACTGGCCGCCATTGCGCCCGGAAGCGCCATCACCAAAGCGGCACCCTTCCACAAGCACTACGGAAATGCCCGCCTTGGCCAGATTATAGGCGGCTTGCAGTCCGGTGAAACCGCCGCCGATGACGGCACAATCCACCGTGCGGGAACCATCCATGGCTGGATATTGCGGCCTTTCGCCAAGGCTATCCTGATACCAGGACATGCCGGGCGCTATCGGGCTTTGCCATGTCATGCGCAAACCCTCATACGTTCAACAGCAGGAATTCCCGCTCCCAAGGGCTGATCACCTGCATGAAGGTCTCGAACTCGCCACGCTTCAGACCGGCGTAAAGCCCCACGAACTCATGCCCGAAGACCCGCTCCAGCTGTGGCTCGCCTTCCAGCAACGCCACCGCCTCCAACAGGCCGCGCGGCAGTTCGATGGAGCCTTCGTTGGCTGTCTCATAGGTCGGCTCGGTCGGCTCAATATTGTTCATGATGCCAAGCCAGCCGCAGGCAAGCGATGCCGCGATGGCCAGATAGGGGTTGGCATCGGAGCTGGGCAGACGGTTTTCCACGCGCCGCGCCGAAGGGCCTGATATCGGAACGCGAAATGCGGTCGTGCGGTTATCATAGCCCCAGGCATTGTTGACCGGGCAGGCCATGTCTGGCGTCAGGCGGCGGTAGGAGTTCACGTAAGGCGCCAGCATGACCAGCGCGTTTGGCACATAACGCTGCATGCCGCCGACGAAGGAGAAGAATTCCTTGGATGGGCTGCCATCCTTGTTGGAAAACACATTGTCACCAGTCTCGATATCCACCACCGACTGGTGAATGTGCATGGCGGAGCCGGGCATGCCCTGCATGGGCTTTGCCATAAAGGTGGCATAGATGCCGTGTTTCAACGCCGCTTCACGAATGGTGCGCTTGAACAGGAAGACCTGATCCGCAAGCTCGATGGGGTCGCCATGGCGAAGGTTGATTTCCAGCTGCGCCGGACCTTCTTCATGGATCAGCGTATCGATCTCCAGCCCCTGCTTTTCCGAGAAGTGATAGATATCGTCGATCAATTCGTCGAATTCGTTGATGCCGGCAATCGAATAGCTCTGGCCGCCGACGATGGAACGGCCCGAGCGACCCTTTGGCGGATGCAGCGGATAATCGGGGTCGTCATTCATGGCGACCAGATAGAACTCGATTTCTGGGGCAACGACCGGCTTCCAGCCCTTTTCCTTGTAAAGGTCGAGCACGTTTCTCAGCACGTTGCGCGGCGTGTAGGGAACGAAATTGCCTTCCTGATCCACGACATCGCAGATGACCTGCGCGGTGGGGTCACTTTCCCACGGCACGACGCAGAGCGTGGAAAGATCGGGCACCAGCTTCAGGTCGCTATCGCGCGGCTCATAACGGAAGTTTGCCGTTTCGTCAGGATATTCGCCAGAAATCGTGTGACGGTAAAGGGCGGATGGCAGCGCCAGCGATGTATCGCCGGTGAACTTGGATGTCGGCATCATCTTGCCGCGCGGAACGCCTGCAAGGTCGGGCGTGATGCACTCGATGTCCTCGATGCCACGGGCTTTCAGCCATTGCGCAGCTTCCCGCCATGTGGCGCAACCACGTGTGGGCGAGACGTCAACGGGTATCTTCTTTGCCATGGTTGCCGGTTTTTTGGGACGGAGCATGGTTTTCTTGGAAGGCATAAATCACCGGCTTTGTGTTTCGATTGGCACTATCATAGCCAGACTTTGGCAATTGGCAAAAGGGTAAAGCGCCATTGACATCAGGCCTGACTTCGAAAAGAGGAAGTACACCGAAACTAGGGAAACTCCATGACGGAAAAATGTAACGTGCTGATATTGGGTGCGGGGGCAGCTGGCATGATGTGTGCCATCCGTGCCGGTCAGCGTGGTCGCTCCGTCATTCTCATCGATCACGCCAAGGCGCCGGGCGAGAAAATCCGCATTTCTGGCGGCGGGCGCTGCAACTTTACCAATGTGCACACCAGCCCGAAGAACTATCTGTCCAGCAATCCGCATTTCGCCAAATCCGCGCTGGCGCGCTACACGCCGCGCGATTTCATAGGCCTTGTGGAGAAACATCGCATTGCCTTCCATGAAAAGGCGCTAGGCCAATTGTTTTGCGATGACAGTGCCAAGGATATCATCCGCATGCTGCTTGGTGAAATGCAGGCGGTTGGTGCAAAGCTTAGGCTGCAAACCGAGATCTCCTCGGTGGAAGCCATCGGCACCGGGGGCTTCAGGGTTTCAACATCGGCGGGAGTGATCGAAGCGGATAGTCTGGTCATCGCCACCGGCGGAAAATCCATTCCGAAAATGGGCGCGACCGGCTTTGCCTACCGCGTGGCCGAACAGTTCGGATTGCCTATCATTGAAACACGACCTGGCCTTGTGCCGCTAACGCTTGATCCGGCCGCGCTGGAAAAGCTCGCACCACTGTCAGGCATTGCTGTTCCTGCCGAGCTTTCGCATGGAAAGACATCGTTCAAAGAGGCGCTGCTGTTCACGCATCGAGGCCTGAGCGGCCCCGCAATTCTGCAAATCTCATCCTTCTGGCGCGAGGGTGACGAGATTAGCCTCAAGATGGAGCCGGAACTTGACGTCATCGGCCATCTGAAGGCCGCGAAAAAGACGAATGGCCGCCAGTCCGCCCAGACGGCATTGGGAGATATTCTGCCCAAGCGTCTGGCGCAGCATGTTACCGAGCGAGCAGGGGTTACTGGCAATCTGGGAGATATGTCGGACAAGACTTTGGGGGCGCTGGCTGCCGCCGTGCAGGAATGGTCCATAAAACCATCAGGGTCTGAAGGATATCGCACCGCTGAGGTCACATTGGGCGGCGTCGATACCACCCATCTCGATTCCAGGACCATGCAGGCGAAGGCCGTGCCGTGCCTCTATTTCATCGGCGAATGTGTTGACGTTACGGGTTGGCTGGGCGGCTATAATTTCCAGTGGGCATGGGCATCCGGCCACGCGGCTGGAGAATCTGTGTGAAGCTTCGACATCTTAATGCCATATTAAGAGACGCGGAGTCATGCTGATCGAATGCCAGCACAACGCAAGTTGATACATGATGTCCCGCTGGACGCCGGAACCCGGCATCGATCGGTTATGTTTCTCGTTCAGGAAGCCGCTCATGATGACGTCCAGAAAACCTGCCCGCGCTATCGCGATTGCTCGCACCGCCAATGAAAACGCAGTTTATGCCTTCCGCCTCAGCCTGATCTCGGCTGGTGCGATTGCGGCGTTTCTGGTGCTGTTGCACTAGCTTTTTCAAAGCACTGCCGCAACGCATGAGCACGGCTTTGGTCAGTTGCCATCGCTCTGACGCTTTCGCGGCATCTGCGTAAAACTTGTCCTCTTCCTCCCTCGCATTTCGTGGCTTGTCCGGGCGGGTGATTTTCAACAAAGCCAGTGCTGCATAAAGCTCTTGCATAATTTCCTCAATGTTTGAGGTTTGAGCATGAGCGATATTTTTTGATTTATATGCAGCCGAGAATGCCCTATGTTTTTCACTGATGAAAAACATAGGCTGGGCAGCATTTCAGATTTTCCTCGATGTCGCCCGCAGCGGTGGCCTCACTGGCGCGACTTCAACGTCCGGCCTCAGTGCTGCGACCATCGGGCGGCGGATGCTGGAGCTGGAGCAGACGCTCGGCAAATCCCTCTTCATTCGAAGCCAGACCGGCTACGTGCTTACTGCCGATGGGCGGGCGCTGCTCGATCAGCTTCAGACCATGGAAAATGCTGCCCGCAATATCGATGGTTGGCGCAAGTCCGGTGCCGCCACATCACTGGTGCGCATCGCCGCAGGCACGTGGAACGCGCATCTGCTGACCACCAATTTTTCAGCGATTTGCAATGAGCGAGATGAGTTTCGCGTCGATCTCTTCGTGGCGGAACAGCGTGCCAGCCTCTCCCACCGCGAAAACGATATCGGTATCAGAGCTTTCGAACCGGAAGAACGCAATCTTGCCGCCATCAAAACCGGCGACGTTGCCTATGCGGCCTATCGATTGCGCAATGCGGCGGCCTCCATCAGTGATCGATGGGTGGCCGTTTCCACTGACAGCGCGATTTCAGCCTATCTGCGATGGCCGCATGAAAACAGGACCGGGAACATCGTCGTCACGGTCAATCGCCCGATGGCCTTGCTTGATCTGGCGCTGGCTGGCGCGGGCGTTGCAGTGCTGCCCTGTTTCATTGGTGATGCCAATGCGCGGCTGGTGCGCGAGGGCGAGGCCATAGAAGAGCTGCGCCATAAGCAATGGATTGTCATGAACAACGAAGACCGCCACCGTCGCGATATCAGGACGGTGGCGGATCGTATGGTGAAATTGATCAAAGGGCATTCTGATCTTTTTGCCGGAGGGCATTACCGTCCGGCCTAACACTTGCGTCAAGCCGCAGCCTTGCCCTGCGCCACGATGACGGGGATGAGCAGGTCTCCCCAGTTGCCGTCGCCCCCGTGGTGGCGGGCGGAGCGGACGAGCTCTACCGAAACGCCTGCCTCAACGGCATTCATGACCGCCTGATTGAGGCGGTGCAAATCGTTGGCCAGCATGCGAATGGCGCTTTGCTGATCCTGGCTCATGGATGAGGATTGCTCCTCGCTGCGTTCCTTAACTCTCGAAATCGAAGCCATTGTTTGATCCTCCGTTCAATGGGCTTGAAGCTTGTTGCTTATTCCGCAGCAGGGCGGAACTGGTCGTGTTCGGTCGATTCCTTCATCGCCGTTGTGGATGATGTGCCGCCTGAAATGGCGACCGAGACCGCATCGAAATAGCCGGTGCCGACTTCGCGCTGGTGCTTGGTGGCGGTGTAGCCGTTGATTTCGGCGGCGAATTCCGCTTCCTGAAGCTCCGAATAGGCGGCCATCTGCCGGTCCTTGTAACCGCGTGCCAGTTCAAACATGCCGTAATTGAGTTGGTGGAAACCGGCAAGGGTGATGAACTGGAACTTGTAGCCCATCGCCCCCAGCTCGCGCTGGAACTTTGCAATGGTGGCATCATCAAGATGTTTTTTCCAGTTGAAGGACGGCGAGCAATTATAGGCGAGCTTCTTGCCCGGATGCACCTTGTGGACGCCTTCGGCAAAGCGCTTCGCCTGCTCCAGATCCGGCTTGGATGTTTCGCACCAGATCAGATCGCAAAAAGGCGCATAGGCATTGGCGCGGGCGATGCAGGGCTCCAGCCCATTTTTCACCTGATAGAAGCCTTCGACCGTGCGTCCGGCATCATAATCCACGAAGGGCCGGTCACGCTCATCGATATCGGAGGTCAAAAGCTTTGCGGCTTCCGCATCCGTGCGGGCGATGACGAGTGTCGGTGTGCCCATGACGTCTGCTGCCAGCCGCGCCGCCGTCAGGTTGCGAATGTGCGCCGCAGTCGGGATAAGAACCTTGCCACCCAGATGGCCGCACTTCTTTTCCGATGCTAGCTGGTCTTCATAGTGAACACCGGCAGCACCCGCCTCGATGAAGGCCTTCATGATTTCGAACGCATTGAGCGGGCCACCGAACCCTGCCTCGGCATCGGCAACGATGGGCGCAAACCACGTATCGACAGACAGGCCTTTGCCTTCGGCGGTCTCTATCTGGTCGGCGCGCTGCAAGGTCTTGTTGATGCGCTTTGCCAGTTCCGGTGCGGCATTGGCCGGGTATAGCGACTGGTCGGGATACATGGAAGAGGCGGTGTTGGCATCTGCCGCAACCTGCCAGCCGGACAGGTAGATCGCCTTCAGACCGGCGCGAACCATCTGCATGGCCTGATTGCCGGAAAGCGCGCCGAGCGCATTGATGTAGCTCTCCTCATTGATGAGCTGCCAGAGCCGGTTCGCTCCCATTTCCGCCAGCGAATAACGGATCTCGACAGAGCCGCGCAGCTTCTCCACATCCGCTGCCGTATAGGTCCGCTCGATCCCATCAAAACGACCCTGCGGGGCATTCGGTACTAGCTTGTAAAAATCCGTCATGTCTCTCTCCCTTTGTCACAATCTCCTGGCTGATCCACTCCCGATCAGCATTGATCCGATGTGGAAATGTTTACAATTTACTTCGCTTCATTGCCAGTTCGAAAGTAATATCAGTGACTTGAAAGAGGTCACGCTGTAGCAACTTTGACAATGAGTTTTGTAAAATTGTAAATCTTGTAAAAATGACCGGCTGGGTTATTCTGTCTGCATCACTTGCTGGGAGGCGTTGGTGGAAGCAAAGATTTTCGCAGGCGCACGCGTGCGCCGTGTGCGCAACGGACTGGGCTTGACGCAGACGGCGATGGCGGAGGCGCTGTCGATCTCGCCGTCTTATCTCAACCTCATCGAACGCAACCAGCGCCCGCTGACCGTGCAGCTTCTGCTGAAACTCTCATCCGTCTACAAGGTCGATCTGGATGATCTGCAGGGCGAGAGCGGCGGCGTATCCAGCCAGTTGCGGGAAGTGTTCGCCGATCCGCTGCTGGCGGGTGAGGTGCCGTCGGGGCAGGAGCTTGTCGAGGTGGCGGAAGCGGCCCCCAATGTGGCGGCTGGTATCAACAAACTCTACCGTGCCTATCGCGAGCAGGCGCAGCGCCTCAGCGATCTCTCGGATCTTCTGGCGCGGGAAGGGCACCAGACCACACTTTCAGCAACGCGCCTGCCCATTGACGAGGTGCGGGAAATCTTTGAACGGCGCCCTGCCTATTTCGCTGAACTGGACACAGCGGCGGAAGCGTTCCACGCGGCGCTGAAGCCGGGAGACGATCTGGCGCAGGCGCTGAAAGGCTGGCTTCAGAAAAACCACGGCATCGTTGTGCGCACCATGCCGGTGCACGCCATGCCGAACCTGCGAAGACGCTATGACCGCCACTCCATGCGACTTTTCCTGTCCGAGCGCCTGTCTCCGCAGGACCAGTTGCGTGAGATGGCTATGGAAGCCTGTCTTCTGGCGCTGACGCAGGAGATTGGGGTTGAGCTTGCCAGCCTGCCGCTTTCCAGCGAAGAGGCAAAGCGCATCGCCCGTTTCGAGCTTGCGCGTTACGCCGCCCATGCACTGATGATGCCCTATGGTGCCTATCTCGCCGCCGCACAGCGGGCGCGTTACGATATCGACATCCTGCGCGGGCGCTTCAATGTATCATTCGAGCAGGCGGCAAGCCGCCTCGTCACTCTGGTGCGGCCCGGTGCCAGCGGCATTCCGTTCTTTCTCATGGAAATCGACAGTGCCGGAAACCGGTTTCGCAAGGCGGGGGCGCTTGGCTTTCCGCAGGCCCGCTTTGGTGGGCTCTGTCCCAAGCTCAATGTCCACGCCGCATTTTCGCAGCCTGGCCAGGTTCTCGCCGAACAGGTCGAGATGCCGGATGGCGGGGCCTATCTGACCATTGCGCGCACGCTGGAGGGGCCGCAGGCGGGCTTTGGGGAGCGTCTTCGCCGCACCACAGTCATGATCGCCTGTGATGCCGCGCTGGCCCGAGAAACGGTTTATGGCGATGCGGTTGGAAGCGCAGCCTTGAGGGTTGCCATTGGCCCGTCCTGTCGTCTGTGCGAGAGGCAGGGTTGCCTCGCGCGTGCCGAGGCGCCGCTGACGCGGCCTCTGGGGCTGGATGAAATGGTGACAGGCCTCAGCGTTTTCGATTTTCAGTGAAGCATTTGAAGACAATTGTTTGAAAATGCCGCGTTGCACATTTCCCGCTTGCGGCGGCAAGTTTTCCTTTCTAGTCTCTGGCAAAACAAGGGGATCACGCGCTTTCCCATGGCGCGTTCAAACAGGAGTTATCATGAAACATCGTTCGCTTCGTTTCAGCCTTGCTGTCGTGGCCGCGGCACTCGCCGCCGGCACGGCCTACGCGCAGGAAAAGGTCGTCCACGTTTACAACTGGTCCGACTATATCGAGCCCTCACTTCTGGAAGAATTCACCAAGGAAACCGGCATCAAGGTCGTTTACGACGTTTATGATGGCAACGAGGTTCTGGAAACCAAGCTTTTGGCCGGAAACTCCGGTTATGACGTGGTTGCGCCAACGTCACCATTCCTTGCCCGTCAGATCAAGGCCGGCGTTTACCAGAAGTTGGACAAGTCCAAGCTGCCGAACCTCAAGAACATGTGGCCTGAGATCACCACTCGTCTGGCGCAGTACGATCCCGGCAATGAATATGCCGTCAACTACATGTGGGGCACCACCGGCATCGGTTACAACGTGGCCAAGGTCAAGGCTGCACTGGGCGACGTGAAGATCGATAGCTGGGATGTTATCTTCAAGCCTGAAAATGCTGCGAAGCTGAAGTCCTGCGGCATCAACATCCTCGATGCCTCTGACGAAACCTTCGCCATCGCCATGAACTACATCGGCAAAAACCCGGACAGCAAGGCAACTGCCGATCTGGAAGCAGGCGGCGATGTTTACAAGGCCATCCGTCCTTCGGTGAAGACCTTCAATTCCTCGGCTTACATTGATGAGCTGGCCAATGGCGACAGCTGCATCACCATCGGCTGGTCGGGCGATATCCTTCAGGCCAAGGCTCGCGCCGAAGAAGCCAAGAATGGCGTTGAAGTGAACTACGTCATTCCCAAGGAAGGCACCTATATCTGGATGGATTCCTTTGCCATTCCGGCAGACGCCAAAAATGTCGATGCGGCCCACGCATTCATCAACTTCATGATGAAGCCCGATGTCGCTGCCAAGGCATCCGACTACGTGCAATATGCCAACGGCAATCTGGCATCGCAGGCACTGATGGACGAAGCCGTGTCTAAAAATCCCGGTGTTTACCCGGATGCGGAGACGATGAAGAAGCTCTTCACCATCTCGCCCTATGGCCCGAAAGAACAGCGCGTTCTCAACCGCGTCTGGACACAGATAAAAACCGGCAGCTGACCGGTATTGGAAAGAGGGGCGGGCGTATACCTGCCCCTTTCTTGTTCAGGCACATAAACAAGTGGGATAATACATGGCTAAATCTCTTGGTCCGGTGAAGCGCAAATTCTCTCCATGGACAGACCCGGCTTCGGTGCCGTTCATACGGTTTGAGAATGTGACCAAGAGATTTGGTGATTACGTCGCTGTTGATAATCTGACGCTGGATATTTACGAGCGCGAGTTCTTTTCCCTGCTTGGACCATCCGGCTGCGGCAAGACGACGTTGATGCGCATGCTGGCCGGTTTCGAAGAGCCCACCGAGGGCCGTATCCTGCTGCAGGGCAAGGATATTTCAGGTGTGCCGCCCTACAAGCGACCCACCAATATGATGTTCCAGTCCTACGCGCTTTTCCCACATATGTCGGTCGAAAAGAACATCGCTTTCGGACTGGAGCAGGATAATCTTCCAAAAGCCGAGATCGCCACCCGTGTCGAGGAAATGCTGCGCCTCGTCAAGCTCACCGAATTTGCCAAGCGCAAACCGAGCCAGCTTTCTGGCGGCCAACGCCAGCGCGTGGCGCTTGCCCGCTCTCTGGCAAAACGTCCGAAAGTGCTGCTGCTGGATGAGCCCTTGGGTGCGCTGGATCGAAAGCTGCGCGAAGAAACCCAGTTCGAAATCATGGATTTGCAGCAGACGCTTGGCCTGACCTTTCTCATCGTGACGCACGATCAGGAAGAGGCCATGACTGTCTCGGATCGCATTGCCGTGATGGACAAGGGCACCGTCGTGCAGGTGGCAACGCCTGCCGAAATCTACGAAGCGCCCAACAGCCGCTACGTCGCGGATTTCATTGGCGACATCAATATTTTCGAAGCCGAGGTCAAGGAAATCGCCCCGCGTGAGGGAGCCCCGGCCAATATCCGCCTGGACTGCGAAGGTCTGCCCGTGGTGGTGGAGCAGGACTGCGCCGTTTCGGTCGGCAGCAAGGTCGCCTTTGCCATTCGCCCGGAAAAGGTCGGCATTTCGCTTGATCCGCCCGCCGATCGTTCCGTCAATGTGGGCCATGGCGAGGTCTGGGATATTGGCTATCTCGGAGATTTCTCGATCTTCATCGTCAAGCTGGATGACGGTCGTATCATGCGGGCGGCACAGGCCAACGTGTCACGCCTCGTTGACCGGCCCATCACCTTCGAGGATATGGTCTGGTTGACGTGGAAAGCCGATTCCGGTTTGGTTCTCACCCGCTAAAGGAGGTGACATATGGCTATCTCGTCTCCTGAAAACCGGCAAAGCCCCATGCGGTGGCTGATTGTTGCCGTGCCCTATATCTGGCTTGCGCTGTTTTTCACCGCGCCGTTTCTGATCATCGTCAAGATTTCGCTGTCCGATACGGCCATCGCCATGCCGCCCTATGTGCCGGTGTTTGACGGCTTCAGCGCCATTGGCGATTTCCTGTCGCAGCTGGATTTCGAGAATTATCTGTTCCTGACGCAGGACCCGCTTTACGTTGAAGCCTATCTTTCGTCGCTGCGGATCGCGCTGATTTCCACGGCCCTGCTGCTGTTGATCGGTTATCCGATGGCGCTGGCCATGGCGCGTGCGCCAGCGACCATCAGGCCAACTCTGGTCATGCTGGTCATTCTGCCGTTCTGGACGTCGTTTCTCATCCGTGTTTACGCATGGATCGGCATTTTGAAGCCGGAGGGTCTGCTGACGGTTCTCTTCCAGTCCATCGGCATTTTGGGGCCGGACCAGCAGGTCGATATTTTCCGTACGGACACGGCGGTCTTTATCGGTATCGTCTATTCCTACCTGCCCTTCATGGTGCTGCCGCTCTACGCTGCCCTTGAAAAGCTCGATAACACGTTGCTGGAAGCCGCAGCCGATCTGGGTTGCCCACCCTGGAAGGCCTTCTGGAAAATCACCTTCCCGCTGTCTCTGCCCGGCGTTATAGCCGGATCGATGATCTGCTTCATTCCCATTACCGGTGAATTCGTGATTCCAGATCTTCTGGGCGGCGCTGAAACGCTAATGATCGGCAAGACGTTGTGGACGGAATTCTTCAGCAATAGAGACTGGCCGCTAGCCTCGGCCGTTGCCGTGTTGCTGCTGCTCGTGCTTGTCGTTCCCATCGCCATCTTCCAGAACCAGCAGAAGAAGGTGACCTGAGCCATGAAGCGCGGTAAATTCGACACCACCATCCTCACGCTCTGCTTTGCCTTCCTCTATATTCCGATCCTCATTCTGGTGATCTATTCCTTCAATGCTTCCAAGCTCGTCACGGTTTGGGGCGGGTTCTCGCTGCAATGGTATCGGTCCATGTGGAGCAATGAGAGCCTGATGGATGCGGCATGGATCACGCTGCGGGTGGCGCTTTTGAGTGCGACCATCGGCACGATCATGGGAACGCTGGCGGCTCTGTCACTGACCCGCTTCACCCGGTTCCCGGGGCGGATGCTGTTTTCCGGCATGATCTACGCGCCGCTCGTCATGCCCGAGGTTATCACCGGCCTCTCCTTGCTGCTGCTGTTCGTCTCCATCGGGGTGGATCGCGGTTTCTGGACCGTCATCATCGCTCACACGACCTTCACCATGTGTTATGTGGCCATCGTGGTGCAGTCGCGCCTGCTGACCTTTGACCGTAGTCTGGAAGAGGCGGCGCTCGATCTTGGCTGCCCGCCCGTCAAGACCTTCTTCCGTATCACCCTTCCGCTTATTCTGCCGGGTGTCGTTGCGGGCTGGATGCTGGCGTTTACGTTGTCATTGGACGATCTGGTCATTGCAAGCTTTACCACGGGGCCGGGCGCAACAACGCTGCCGATCAAGATCTATTCGCAGGTGCGCTTGGGCGTCACGCCTGAAATCAATGCCATCTGCACGATCCTGATCGCCTTCGTCACCGTTGGCGTCATCTGCGCGTCGCTTGCCACCAAGCGTTCGGAATTGCAGCGGATGCGTGATCAGCACGTTGCGGCGAAAGGCTGACAGGCTGATCTGCCACTTGGCCGTTGAACGCGAAAGAGCCTATTAGGATTTCGTTGTCCCTAAATGGTGTAGTGTGCTTTTAACACTTTGTTAAAGGGCAATGTCTCAAATGGTGATTAACGTGGGTGCACTCAATGAGAGGGTGGCCGGGTCGGTGACCCAAAGACATGATGTTTGTTTATTCCTACTCTCGTTATTAGCACAAACTTTTAAAGGCAGCATTCGCTGCCTTTTTTTTCGCTAATGTATATCCGATCCGTGGTCGAGCGACCGGGAAACGAAAAGTACGGGAATAAGCCCTGCCGCGATGATGATGAGAGCCGGTATGGAGGCATCCTGTACCTTGGAGCGGGACGCATTCTCATAAACCAATGTGGCGAGCGTGTTGAAATTGAACGGTCGCAGCATGATGGTGGCGGGCAGTTCTTTCAGGGATTCGATGAAAACCAGCAGTGCGGCGGTCACGGCGGCCGGGCGGATGTTGGGTAACAGCACGTCGATCAACGTGCGGGAGCGTGTGCGCCCGAGCGTTCTGGCAGCCATATCGACATGCGGCGAAAGTTTCTGAAAGCCCGCATCGATCGTGCCCTCCGAAAGCGTCACGAACCGCACACTATGGGCATAGATGATGGCAAATGCCGTTCCCGAAAGCAGAAGGCCGGTCGAAATGTTGAGGTGAGCCCGCAAGAGGCCATCGAGCGCATTGTCAAAGGCTGAAAGCGGCAACAACACCCCGATGGCCAGCACCGTTCCTGGAATGCCATAGCCAAGTGAGCCTAAGCGACTGGCAAAACGGGCAAAGGGTGATGCGTTGATGCGCTGGACATAGGCAAAGAGAAAGCCAAAGATGAGGGTGATGACAGCGGCGCAGATCGATACTTCCAGACTGTGGGCCAGCGCCTTGATGAGTTTCGGATCGGCAAGTGCACCTAGCCGTTTGAGGGCATAGCCGCCCAGCACCAGAACCGGTATGGCAAATCCGCAGAGCACGGGCAGCAGGCAGAAGGCCGTCGCCGCCCAGCCAGTTGCTGCTGGAAGTGCCTTCAATGCAAAGCGCTGCTTCATGGCCGTGGATTTGGCGGCGGCAAACCGTTGGCGACTGCGCGCCTTTCTTTCGGTGATGATGAGCGCCACGACAATGAGGATGAGCATCGAGGCGATCTGGGTTGCGCCTGCAAGATTTCCCCGGTTGAGCCATGTCTCATAAATGGCGAATGTCAGGGTGCGGACGCCCAGATATTCGACCGCTCCGATATCGTTGAGCGTCTCCATCATCACAAGAGCGAGACCTATAATGATGGCAGGTCTGGCCATGGGCAGTTGCACGGTGAGGAATATTCGCAAAGGGCTTGCGCCGAGCGTTCTGGCGGCCTCCGTGGCCAGCCTGCCTTGCAGACCAAAAGCCGCCCGCACAGACAGATAGACATAGGGGTAAAGCACCGAACTCAGCACCAGCACCGCGCCGCCGAGCGAGCGGATATCCGGGAACCAGTATTCTTTGATGGATTGATAACCCAAGAGCGAGCGCAATGCCGTTTGCACAGGGCCTGTGAAATCCAGGAATTCACCAAATGCATAGGCGGCCAGATAGGAAGGAATGGCAAGTGGCAGGACCAGCGCAAAGGAAACCAGACGGCGCAGCGGAAACTCAAAGCTGCTGACCAGCCATGCGGCGATGATGCCGAAGATGGCGCAGGTAAGCCCGGTTATGACAAGAAGCGCTAGCGTTTGCACACCCACACGCGGCAGAACATTGACCAGCAGATGATGCCAGCCATCTATGCCGCCTGTGGCAGCAATGCAGAAGATGGCGATCAACGGCATGGAGACCATTGCCGCCAGCGTCAACGTGGCGATGGACAGCCCTGAGACGCCCGCTTTTGGCCGAAATATGCGGGAAGAGAACATCCGTGATGACGCCAATTGCTTTATCCCTTCCGACATCGGCTAAAGCCGATGCGTCGATCTAAAAATGTCTGGAGGAAACAGCCTCGCAGACATTGCTAATCCCGGAAGGGTTCAGTTCGCAAGCACGCGCTGCGAAGGAAAGCTGATTTCCACCAGCGTTCCCTCGTTGGGCGCCGATGTGATCGAGAAGTTGGCACGGTTGGCATCCACCATCGCCTTTGTCAGCGGCAGGCCAAGGCCCGTGCCATCGCCACGAACGCGGTTGCTGGATGCGGAAACCTGACGGAATGGTTTCATGGCATGTTCCAGCTCCGTGCGGGTCATGCCGATGCCGGTATCACGAATGCGCAAAACAACGCTGCCATTGGCTTCATAGGCCGTCGACACAACGATCTGACCGCCCGATGGCGTGAACTTGATGGCATTCGACAGGACGTTGAGCATGATCTGCTTGATCGAGCGAAGATCCGCAACGATCTGCGGCACAGATTGCGACAGCGCAGTGCGAATGATGACCCGCTGATTGTTCGCCTGCGGCTGCACGATGGACACGGCCTCGGCGATGGTGTCGTTCAAAGCCACGGCTTTGAAGTCCACATCCATCTGCCCCGCCTCGATCTTGGAAATATCCAGGAGATCGTTGACGATATCGAGCACATGCCTGCCGGAGCGACCAATGTCGTTGGAATATTCCACATAACGCGGGTGGCCAACCGGGCCGAAACGCTCCGTGGCCATCAGCTCTGCAAAGCCGATAATGGCATTCAAGGGCGTGCGAATTTCATGGCTGACGCGGGCTAGGAAATCGGTCTTGTGCGCGTTTGCTGTCTCTGCGGCGCGCTTGGCGTTGCGCAAATCTTCTTCCGTGCGTTTCCACTGCGTAATATCGCGAATAACAGCGCAGTAGCCATTGGATGATTTCAGCCTGCCGATGGTCATGAACAGTGGCAGGAAACCGCCGGATGCCTCGCGACCAATCACTTCGCGGCCATCGTTCAACACGCTGGCAACGCCATTATTGGCAAGGCCCGAGAGATAATCAAGCACCGCACGCTGGCTCTCATGGGCAAACAGCATGACGAAGGGTTTGCCGGAGATTTCATCATTGTCGTAATTGAACAAGGCATTGGCGGAGCGGTTCAGCGACCTGATCGTACCGCCTTCGTCCAGCAGAACGACACCGTCCGTTGCTGTTTCGAGTATCGAATGCAACTCCTCGACCTGGCCTTTCAGCCCGGATACCTCGGCATCCGTTTCATCGGATGCGGGTTGTTGAACGTCATTCTCGTTGGCGGGCAGGGGATTTGCAGCAGGCTCCTGCATCGGGATGAGAGACAGCATCAAAGCGCCGGCCTCGTCCCAGCTCACGGATTGCAGGCGTGCCTTGACCGGGATGAGTTCGTTTTCGGCGCTTACGGCCACCAAACCGCCTGAACGCTGCGACACGGCGTCGAGATCGTCACGCTGCAACAGCGCATCAAGGCCGCCAACCTCGGCCAGTTCCTCGATGGTGCCATAGCCTGTCAGACGCAGAAATTCCGGATTGGCATGGATCAGCCGGTCGCCGCTATGAATCAGAAGCGCGACCGGCATCTGGTCGACCGTGTCGGCATTCAGCGCAGCAATCGTGCGGGGCGCGTTGTGCGCCTCAACGGGGGTATCTGCATCAGAGGTACGGGCCACGCTCTGTGGAGCTATGAAGGTGACATTTTCATCGCCGCGCGTGTAGGCAGCGAAATCGTCGTCATCATCATGAGAGGATACGTCGGGATACTGTTCACTGTCAGCAGTGAACAGCTCCTGCTGTAATGCTTCGTCCGAATTGACGGGTTCGGCATCCGATGTCGCATCATCGATAGGCTCGGGCGAAACCGTTTCGTCGTGCTCGCCCTTCTCATCCGCAACAACCGGCGTAAGGGCGCGGCCGATTTCCTGGAAGGCAGCCTGCTCGCTCGCGCTCAAGCCCTCGCGGTTGTTGGCGCGGTGACTTTCAAACTGAACGACCTTGTCGGAAAAACGACGGTTCGGCGTCTCGGTGATCTCAAGAACAGGGACTTCGGTTTCTGGTGGATCGAAGCTGCGCTGCGCCTGTGGGCGTTCGTCCTCGGCAATATTCTCGTTCACCGCCTGCAAGGTAGCGGGCGCGTCTTCCTTAACGTCTTCAGGCGAAACCGCCGTAACGGCGACATTATCCGCGACTGTTTCGGCCAGTTCGTCATCTGCTGGCTTCTCTTCACATGCAAGGGCGAGGCCTACAGCGTTCGGATCTTCCACCGCATCCGTGATGCGGACAATGCCGAAACCACGGAAGCCATCAAACTCACGCGACCGCGTATAGGTTGGCAGGGCGGCAAGATCGATGGGAACCATCAATGATGTGCCTTCGACAGGCCAATAGATCGTCTTACCGGACCACGTGTCGCGTCGGTTCAAAAGCTCGGTGATCTTGCCATCGGAGTCAAGGTTGAACAGGGCGGCCAGATCGGCAAAGCTCATGCCTTCGACATTGGCAGCCTTCGGCCCTACAGCATCAGCAAATTCATGCGATACGGAGCTGAACCGCCCAGCTGCATCGATCTTCCAGACGAAGCGGGATGCACGCCGACTTGGATCGAATGTGAATCCTGCCTTATCCTCAACAGGCGATGTCACGGCATCTTCCAGCTCGACTGCATCGGCGACCTGATCAGGCTCAAGGTCGGCGATCTCTGTTTCAGCCTTGTCCGAGACAGTCGTTTCTGTCTGGACGGCTTCTACAGGTGTGATTTCCTCTTCGGAGGGCATGACATCGACGTCCGCCTCAGCTTCGACGATGTCCGTTTCCGGGATGGTTGTGTCGGCATCATCAAGCGCTTGCGGCTCTAGCGCTGGCTCAAGGTCGGTCATTTCAGGCGCAACGTCGACAGCTGAGTTGACTGCATCGACGGAGATAGGCTCCTCCACAACGTCTTCCTTCAAGGCAACTGCCGGAAGGCTGCCATTTGGTTGGGTCGCTGGCTCCACCCTGGTCTGGGTGAATTCAGCGGAAGGATCAAGCGTGCCGATGACCGTTTCAACGACGAAAAGGAGGTTGAGCTGCGGGTCTTGTGACAGTTGCCCGGCGGCGGCGGGAAGATAACCCTTACCCGCAGGCACCGGCCTCTTGACCAGCTTGCCGGGTTGACCAGAGGCCATGACCACAAGCGTGCGCGTCGTCACCGGCGTAATGCCTAGCGCAGAAAAGCCTTGCGACGCCGCGAGGACCTTGCTGTCTGCATCCAGCACTGCCAGGTGAATGTCTGGGTCATCGAAACCCTCGATCATCCGGCGCGCCCGCTCCTGAAGCGAAGGGACAACGGCGTCGATTGGCGCGGTAAAGAGAATTGCGGGCTGGCCGGGTTCGGGTTCGATGATCTGGGCCGTTGCCATAACCGAAACGCTTTTGAAGCCGGAATGAATGCGGATATTGAACTGCCCGCTGTCGCCGCTTTTTGCAAGGCGCGCCGCCGTCGCCGAAAATTGCCGGAACGTCACATCCTGCTGCTTTGGCCCGCGTTCCAGAAAATCATAGATCATGGGCGTGCCGAACAAGGCTGCACCACGGCCGTTTGCCCAGAGCGCCGTCTGCAAATTCATCGAGAATAGGGCCATGGCTTCGCCGCGACCGAAATGGTCACGAACGCGCTCATGTACTGCAATGTCTATAAACGGATATTGTACGGCGGGCATGTGGATACCTATTCTGGCATGACCTGACCTCACGCAACCGCAAAACCTCATCATGAGGGGCATACGGCCTGCATCGGCCCGATGTTAACAGAATCTTAAATAACTTGACAGGGTCATTCGGTCCATCATCTGTAAGGGGAATTGCCAATTACAGTTAATGCGCCAAGCTTTTAGGATCAGAACTGCACATCATATTCAATGTGTGTCGGCACAGGTCTAAATGCAATCGCCAATTGGACTTTGCTATCATTCGTCCATAGGCTTTTTTCTGCCTTCACGTCCATCAACCGAAACGCGCTTGCTTTCTCATCCTTTTTTCGTAAAAATCATCGAAGGACTTGCAAAACGGAAAAACTCCCCGTATGTGAGCCCCCGTGGCGCCGAAGCGGCGTCCGTGATGTGCGGTTGTAGCTCAGTTGGTTAGAGCGCAGGTTTGTGGATCCTGAGGTCGCTGGTTCGATTCCAGCCAACCGTACCATTTCTTCCACAGATGCTCCCCGAAATTATAAAGTTCTCGCATCCTGCATGCATCTAAGCTGAAGTCAGTCAGGAATTCCATTTATCCTGGCGGTGCAGTTTTCCGCGTAGGCTCTCAGTCGCGAGGGGACATGACATCGCCGATACGTTCCGGCTGTTCAAATGCTGTTGTCAAAAATCGGTTGGCTAAAATGTCGTGCACTGTTATGATTGCGACAACGTAACTTTATGGACGCCAGCAGCATCGCTTCAAGCTTTCGCGCGGCGGAATGGATAAAACAGTGACTGACCCCGGTAACGGCATAAAGCCGTCGGAATCGGGGGCGTCGGCGGTGGAAAAAGGGAATGCAAAGCGTTCCCGTCGTGGCAAGAGCAGGCGTAGCGGGAAGCCCCGTGACGCCTCTGTTTTGTCGCAGCCTCATATTGCCGATTCCCGCGCGGATTCCCCAAGCAACGGCAATGCGGAGCATGACTCCGAGCCACGCAAGCGCAAGCGCCGCAGACGTTCGCGCGGCCAAGGCGGCGGACAGCCATCGCAAGGAGCCGAGCATGGCGAAACAGCTTCTGCTTCGGCAGGTGATGTTTCGAGCGCCGCCAAGCCGCAATCTCCGCATGAAAAGCGCAGGGCCCGGGGTGGCAAGCACACACATCGTGGACCGCAGGGCAGGCCCTTGGTTCCCACCCATGCGCCCAAGCCCTCCGCCCGTCAGAACGGTGGGGCATCTCCCTCACATGCTCCGTCTCCTTCCGATCATCAGGGGCGCTCACATGGCCGGTCGCAAGGCCATTACCGTGATGCTGGGCATGACGTCGGCGCCGACATGTATGCGGCGCTTGATCTCGGCACCAACAATTGCCGCCTGCTGATTGCGCAACCGACTCGCCCCGGTCAGTTTCGTGTTGTCGATGCATTTTCCCGCATCGTTCGGCTCGGCGAAGGTCTGGTCTCGACGGGACGCCTTTCCGATGACGCGATGGACAGGGCTGTCGAGGCCTTGCGTGTCTGCGCCTCCAAGCTTTCGGGCCGACCTATCCGGCGCATGCGGCTGATCGCGACCGAGGCCTGCCGTGCTGCGGTGAACGGCGAACAGTTTCTTGAGCGTGTAACCCGCGAAACGGGGCTGACGCTGGAGATCATCAGCCGCGAGACCGAGGCCCGGCTCGCCGTTTCAGGCTGCTCGTCGCTTGTCGGTCGTGAAGCGCGCTCTGTCGTGCTGTTCGATATTGGCGGCGGGTCATCCGAAATTGCCGTCATCAAGGTTGGCGAAAACCGCTCCAGCCGCTTGGCAAACCACATCACGCATTGGACCTCGCTGCCGGTGGGTGTCGTGACGCTGTCCGAGCGTCATGGCGGACGCGACGTATCGCCAGAGGTTTTTGCGGCGATGGTGGCGGAAGTCGAAGGCTTGCTGAATGGGTTTGATTGCCCTGCACCCGGCGAAGATATGCCGAATGATGACTTCCACCTGATCGGAACATCGGGAACGGTCACCACGCTGGCGGGCGTGCATCTTGACCTGCCGCGCTATGATCGTAGAAAAGTGGATGGGCTTTGGCTGTCTGACGATGAAGTTACGGCCATGCAGGATAAGTTGCTCGCCTGGGATTTTGCAGGGCGAGCTGCCAATGCCTGCATTGGGCCTGACCGGGCTGATCTCGTTCTGGCTGGCTGTGCCATTCTCGAGGCCATCCGCAAACGTTGGCCTTCCCGGCGCATGCGTGTTGCCGATAGAGGGCTTCGCGAAGGAATATTGACGGATATGATGGCAGACGATGGCGCATGGCGCCGCAACAAGATCCGCCGTGCGGCTACGCAGGGCAAACCGGAACGGAAGGCTTGATATGAGCAAAGCGCCCACGAGTACAAACCGTACCGGACGCAAGATTGGCCAGAAGGTGAAGAAGGCAAAGTTGAAGCCTTCATCACGCGCCTGGATCGAGCGTCACATCAATGATCCATATGTGCAGCGCGCGAAGCTTGAAGGCTACCGCGCCCGCGCGGCATTCAAGCTGCTGGAAATCAACGACAAACATCAGATTTTGAAAGATGCGCGCCGGATCATCGACCTTGGTGCCGCACCGGGAAGCTGGTCGCAGATCGCCGCCAAGGTCACCGATTCGACCGAAGACGATATCCGCGTTGCGGCCATCGACTTTCTGGACGTCGACCCCATTCCGGGTGTGAAGATCCTGCATCTCGACTTTCTGGATCCGAGTGCGCCCGATCTGTTGATCGAGTCTGTGGGCGGAACGCCGGATCTGGTCCTGTCGGATATGGCAGCACCTACGACGGGCCACCAGAAGACAGACCATATACGCACGATGCATCTGTGCGAAGTGGCGGCGGATTTTGCCGTGCAGGTTCTGGCCGAAGGCGGTCACTTCTTGGCCAAGACCTTCCAGGGCGGCACGGAGCGGGCACTGCTGGATATGCTCAAGAAGAACTTCAAGCAGGTCATTCACATCAAGCCTGCATCGTCGCGCTCGGAGTCGGTGGAAATGTTCCTGCTGGCCAAGCACTTCAAGGGAAGAAAGCCCGGCGACCGCACGAGCCGGGAAGAGGATCTCGAACGCGACACGCGGGAACTTGCGTTCGACCCACGAGAAGATGACTACGATGACATGGATATGCGCTGAAACCAGCGCATATCATCTACTCCGCTGGCTGTGACGCCTTGTCCCTATGCCCCGAAACGGCAGAGCCAGCACTCCTGTCCATCGCAATCAGCGGCAGGATGGCAAGCAGCGAGACGACAGCCACGATTGTGAAGGCCGTGTGGAAATCTGCGAGCTGCAGGTGTTCGCCCGATAGATAGCTGCTGGCTTCCAGAATGGTGGCGGCAAAGGCGACGCCGAGCGCCAGGCTGATCTGCTGCAACACCGATGACATCGACGTTGCCTGGCTTGCCTGCGCATCCTCGATATCGGCATAGCCGAGCGCGTTGGTACCGGTGAAGAAGAACGACCGGGCAAAGCCAGCGGTGACAAGACAGATCATGATCAGCGGATAGGGCGTTAACGGCGTGAAGAACGCGTTGGCGGCGGTGGTGAACGCGCCGACGATGCCCGCACCGATCAGGATGGTTCGGAAGCCCGTTGCCGCGAACACGCGCCGTGCCACGAACTTGGTGGTGATGGCACCGATGGCACCTGCAAAGGTGATCATGCCGGATTGAAACGGATTGAGCCCGAAGCCGATTTGCAGCATGAGCGGCATGAGGAATGGAATGGCACCCGTTGAAATGCGGAACAGGGTTCCGCTGACCGAAGCGGCGCGAAACGTGGCATTGCGGAAAATTTTGAAATCGAGGATCGGGGCGGGGTGAGATCTGGCATGCCGGACATACCAGTAGCCACAGATAAAACCGATGATCGTCGTCGCGATGCCGACTGAAGGCGGAAGCGCGGGGAGGCTGACGACCGAGACGCCGAAGACGACGCCCGATGCCGCGATGCCCGAGAGAATAAAGCCCTTGGTATCCATGGGCGGCGGATTGGTGGTTTCGATTTCAGGCAGATAGATCGTCGCCAGCCAGATGCCGATAAGGCCAATCGGCACATTGATCAGAAAGATCCAGTGCCACGAGAAGTAGGTGGTGATGAAGCCGCCAATGGGTGGGCCGGTGAGCGGACCCACAAGGCCGGGGATCGTCAAGAGCGCCATGGCGGAGACGAGATCGGAGCGTTTTGTGGTGCGCAGCAGCACCAGCCGTCCGACCGGCGTCATCATCGCGCCACCCATGCCCTGCAGGAAGCGGGAAACGACGAATTCGACCACCGAGGATGACACCGCGCAGAAGATTGAGCCGATGACGAAGATGGCAATGGCGATGCGGAAGATTTTCTTCGCGCCGAATTTATCCGCCATCCAGCCGCTGATGGGAATGAAGATGGCGAGCGCGACCATGTAGGACGTCAGCGCCAGCTTGAGCGTGATCGGCCCGACATTGAGATCCGCGGCAATCGCGGGCAGGGATGTCGCGATGACTGTGGAATCCATCTGCTCCATGAAAAGAGCGACGGCGAGTATAAGCGGAATGACGCGGTTCATGGGGTGATTGCGGCAAGACCGCATCCTGATAGGGTCGTTGCCTGTTACCTACGCCTGCGCGCATGATTTGCCAACTAAACATTCCTTCATTCGAAAATTCCATCACGTCTGTGTGAGACGGATCTTTCTACTCAATCCTGACGTTGAGCGATGTTAAAGCTATGGCGCTGAGGCGAATATATCTGGAGGATTTCATGAGAAATTTATTGACGATGAACAGACGCAACCTGTTTGCCACCGCAGGGCTCGGAGTGCTCGCAGCTCCCTTCGTTCTGCGTGGCACTGCCTTTGCGCAGGCAACCCAACCGCAAACGTCCATGAAGGTCGATCACGCCATGCCACCTGAAACAAATCGCTTCAAACTTGGAAATTTCGAAGTTCTCGTCGTCAAAGACGGTGCAAGACCATCCGGTAAGCCCGGTGAGACCTTCGGCACCAACCAGAATGCCGAAACCATTGGCGCCCTGCTGCAGGAAAATTTCCTGCCGACGGACCAGTTCGTCAACAGCTTCTCGCCTGCGCTCATCAATACCGGTTCCGACCTCGTTCTGTTCGATACGGGCTTTGGTGAGAGCGGTCGTGGCGCAGGAAATGGTCGCTTGATGGAAGGCCTTGCTGCCGCAGGCTTCAAGCCGGAAGACGTGACTGTCGTGGTTCTCACCCACATGCATGGTGACCATATTGGTGGCCTCATGGAAAAGGGTGCTCCTGCTTTCGCAAATGCCAGATATGTCATGGGCCAGGCTGAATATGACTTCTGGACCGACACCAAGCGCGTGGGGTCACCGGCAGAAGGCGGCCATAAGGCGGTGCTCGCCAACGTCAAGCCACTTGCGGAAAAGGCCACCTTCATCGGTGACGGCGCAACTGTCGTATCCGGCATTACCAGCGCCGCCGCATTCGGCCACTCGCCCGGCCATATGATTTTCCACGTCGAGTCGGAAGGAAAGCACCTCGTTTTGACTGCGGATACGGCCAACCACTTCGTTCTGTCGCTTCAGCGGCCTGAATGGGAAGTGCGCTTCGACATGGACAAGGCAGCCGCTGCCGCCAGCCGCAAGAAGGTGTTCGACATGGTCGCGACCGACAGATTGGCGTTCCTTGGTTACCACATGCCGTTCCCTTCTGTGGGTTATGCAGAGCGCCAGGATGTCGGCTATCGCTTCGTTCCGAAGTCCTACCAGTTCGACATCTGACACCTGCTGCATAGGTGCAACACCAAGACCCGGAACGTGTTTCCGGGTTTTTTCTATTCCCTTCCTGTCATGAACGTGTTACCAGCCCTCGCCAACTTCCAAGCAATCCTTTGCAGGGCGCCGGGGTGAACATTCGTTCCGGGACGGCCATGCATTTTCAAATTAGGAATTTGGCCATGGCTCGCATTATTCAAACCCCCACCGGTCTCGATGCCCTTACATTCGATGACGTGCTGCTTCAGCCGGGGCACTCCGAAGTCATGCCCGGCCAGACGAATATCTCCACGCGTATTGCCCGTGATATCGAACTCAACCTGCCAATCCTGTCTTCTGCCATGGACACCGTCACCGAAGGTCGTCTGGCCATTGCCATGGCACAGGCTGGCGGCATCGGCGTCATTCACCGCAACCTATCCCCGGTCGAACAGGCCGAAGAGGTACGTCAGGTCAAGAAGTTCGAAAGCGGCATGGTGGTGAACCCTGTCACGATCGGCCCGGATGCAACGCTTGCCGAAGCGCAGGCACTGATGAAGACCTACAGCATTTCCGGTATTCCGGTCGTTGAAAACGGTGGCTCCGGCGGCCACAAGACAGGCCGCCTCGTCGGCATTCTGACCAACCGCGATGTGCGCTTTGCGTCTGATCCAAGCCAGAAAATCTATGAGCTGATGACCCGTGAAAACTTGATCACGGTCAAGGAAAGCAGCGTCGATCAGCAGGAAGCGCGCCGCCTTCTGCACAAGCACCGCATTGAGAAGCTGCTGGTGGTTGATAGCGCCGGCAATTGCGTTGGCCTCATCACGGTCAAGGATATCGAAAAGTCGCAGCTGAACCCGAATGCCACCAAAGACGCGCAGGGCCGTCTTCGCGCTGCCGCTGCCATCAGCGTCGGTGCAGATGCCATCGAGCGCGCCGAGCGCCTGATCGCCGCAGGTGTCGACCTTCTGGTTATCGACACGGCCCATGGTCACTCCCAGCGCGTTCTGGATGCGGTGACCGAGGTCAAGAAGATGTCGAACGCGATTCGCATTATCGCTGGCAACGTGGCGACAGCAGATGGCACGAAGGCGCTGATCGATGCGGGTGCGGATGCCGTCAAGGTCGGTATTGGCCCGGGCTCCATTTGCACCACACGCATCGTGGCCGGCGTTGGCGTTCCACAGCTGGCTGCCATCATGTCCGCCGTTGAGGCGGCGCAGGCTGAGGACATTCCTGTGATCGCCGATGGCGGCATCAAGTTCTCCGGCGACTTTGCCAAGGCCATTGCCGCCGGTGCATCTGCGGTCATGATCGGCTCTCTGCTGGCTGGCACGGATGAAAGCCCGGGCGAAGTGTTCCTCTATCAGGGCCGCTCTTTCAAAGCCTATCGCGGCATGGGCTCTGTCGGTGCCATGGCCCGTGGTTCGGCAGACCGTTACTTCCAGGCGGAAGTGCGTGATACGCTGAAGCTGGTGCCGGAAGGCATCGAAGGTCAGGTGCCATACAAGGGTCCGGTCTCAGGCGTGCTGCACCAGCTTGCTGGCGGCCTGAAGGCTGCCATGGGCTATGTCGGCGGCGGCACCATCAAGGACTTCCAGGAGCGCGCAACCTTCGTTCGCATTTCCGGTGCGGGTCTTCGTGAAAGCCACGCCCATGATGTGACGATCACCCGCGAAAGCCCGAACTATCCCGGCGCAGTCTGATCCATCTGACAACGCACGCTCTCCGAACGCACAACGTTCGGGGAGCGTTTTTCTATAAAAGGAAGCCCGACAATGTCACCAACGACTGCCATGTTCTGGCCCATGATTGCGCATGCGGTTCTGGTCTTCGGTCTCTATGTGCTTCTTTTTATTCGTAGAAAAAAATATACATTCTCCAACAAGGAATCGTTCAAGCGCTTTCGGGATGCTGGGGAAGAGGCGGATCAAAGCCGGGTGGTGAACAAGAACCTCGCCAACCAGTTCGAACTGCCGATGCTGTTTCATGCGGCGTGTCTTTTGCTTTACATTACCGATGCCGACAACATCGCCACCATCATCCTCGCCTGGATTTTCATCGCTGCCCGTTACATCCATTCCTACGTGCATGTAACAAGCAACCGCCTGCGTTACCGCGCACCGGCCTTTGCCATCAGTTTTCTCGCGTTGATCCTCATGTGGGGCTGGCTCGGCATCTGGCTTGCGCTGGAATAGGCGTATAAGGCCTGTCTCGCAGATCGCGAAAAGTTGTTTTTCTGACCGCCCTGAGACTGCATCATTCATTGCGTATTTCCGTTAAGTGTCATGCTCCAGCAAAGCTAGATTGGAGCATACGATGACCGATGGCCCGAAGATTTCGCAGGCGATGATCGATGCATACGACGAGTACACGCATCTCAGCCTCGACCGACGCAAGTTCATGGAAAAGCTGACGCTTCTGGCAGGCTCTGGTGCAGCCGCCGCAGCCATAGCGCCCATGCTGGCCGCCTCCGGCGCTCAGGCTGCCATGGTTGCTGAGACGGACGAGCGCATCTTAGCCGAAGACATTACCTATCCCGGTGCTGATGGCGAGATGAAGGGCTACCTGGTCACGCCGAAAGATGTCTCCAAGCCACTCGGCTCGGTCATAGTCATTCACGAAAACCGGGGGCTGAATGCCCATATCCGCGATGTTGCCCGCCGCATGGCGCTAGAAGGGTTTGTTGCTCTCTCGCCAGATTTTCTGTCATCGCAGGGCGGAACGCCCGCGGATGAGGAAAAGGCGCGGGCGCTGTTTTCGGGCATGGATATGAATGCGACTGTCGCCAATGCAGAAGCCACCCGGCTGTGGCTGACGAAGCGTGCGGCATCTAACGGCAAGACGGGTGCCATGGGCTTTTGCTGGGGCGGTGGCCTCGTCAACCGTCTTTCGACCAAGTCCAGCGGTTTGAATGCAGGCGTTGCCTATTATGGTTCGCAGCCGCCGGTGGAAGACGTTCCGGCCATCACCGCGCCGCTGCTTCTGCACTATGCCGGAATGGATGAGCGGATCAATGCCGGGATCGATGCCTACCGCAAGGCGCTGGAAGCCAATGGCAAGACATTCGAGATCTTTGTCTATGACGGCGTCAACCACGCCTTCAACAACGATACGTCCTCAGCGCGCTACGACAAGGCGGCAGCCGATCTTGCCTGGAGCCGCACGGTGTCGTTTTTCACCAAGACGCTGGCTTGATTAAAGTGCCGGCTGGTGACGCTACCAGCCGGGCATAAGCTGCGCGGTGCGCAGGCGTGGCGTAGCGCGGCCAAAGGCCTTGCCATCGCTGTCGAGATCCTCAGCGGCGCTGGCTGGCGAGATGTTGTCCAGGCAGGCCGTGATGTGATCTGTGATGGCATTGATGAGGGAAGGCGAAAGGCCGGGGCGCTTCATCAAGCCGATCTGGACAGGCGGCAGGGGCGGGAAGCCATCGGCAGCTGTCAGTACCTTCATGCCGGTTCTGAGAGTGGATTCCGGCAGCACCGAGACGGCCATGCCCGCCAGAACGGCTGACGCAATGACGGTGGATGACCAGCTCGTAAACAACACCTGATAATCACGGCCATCGGCATCCAGTGCCGAAGCAGCCAATTGCCGCCAATGGCAATCGCGGCGTCCTACGGCAAGCGGCACAGGCACGTCGTCACGCAGAGGGTGGTTGGCGGACGCGACCCAGCACAGCGGCTCGGTGCGCACGATATCAGACGTGCGGGCGCGGGGATTGTGGGTCACCAGCGCTATATCCAACTCACCACGCGCCATCTTTTCTGCAAGGCTGACCGATGGCTCGCAGACAATGTAAAGCTCGACATTGGGATGGGTCTTGGCAAAGCGGCCAATGATTTCCGGCATATACCGGTCTGCATAGTCATCTGGTGTGCCGATGCGCAGCGTGCCTTCGAGCCGGTTGTCGTCAAAGGCAGCGACGGCCTCGTTGTTGAGGCGAATGATACGGCGCGCATAATGCATCAGCTTTTCACCCTCTGCGGTCAGCCGGTTGCCGCGTCCATCCTTGGCAAAAAGCTGCTTGCCCAGCCGCTCCTCCAGGCGCCGCATCTGCATGGAGACAGCCGATTGCGTCTTGAAAACCCGGTCGGCTGCCTTGGTGAAACTACCCGCATCGATGATGGCAATGAATGTGTGCAACTGGTCAATATCGAGGGGTGCGGACATCGCGTGCCATCCATAAGAATGATTGATGTCTGACATTAGAAACATTCGTTGGACTGATCAATAGTCTTGCGACATTTTGACGCCAGAAACATCAATCAACCAAATGGTCATCCAAGGATGATCGAACCGGCGGCCTCCACACATGGGTGTGCAGGCTTTGTCTCATCGTGCCTGAATGAAGGATAGTGTTATGCGCACGGCAGTACGGAAGATGGAACTGGGCTTATTCGCACCTCGGGCTGCGACCCTTGAAGTGGTCGTTGCCAGCGTGGCCAAAGGATTCCGCACGTTTCTGCGCCGCATTGCCAACCGCATCGCCGCTAACAGGCTCAATGAGATGGATGACCATCAACTGGCCGATATCGGCCTGACACGCAGTGATCTGAAAAATGCATTCGACGCGGGTCTCACTTCGGACCCAACCACGCGGCTGGCCCATTGCGCCAGAACGGCTGCCGCAAAAGCCCTCTAGCGGCGGCTCGACAGTTTCCCCGCAGGGTGATTGCCAATAACCCTGCCTTTGCCCGGTGTCTGCGCTTGCGCTGCACCGGGCTTTTTTGTGCGTCACTTTTAGTATTGATATTCGTCGAAGACCGGCAGGACAGACTGGTTCCAGCGACCATTGTAGGCGGCCAGCAGGTCCTCGGCCAGAGTTGCTTTCTTGGCCAAAACCTCTTCCAACGGGTTGAGGAACACGCTCTCGTCCTGGCCCTCTTCATTCAGACGCTTGCGGTTGCGCAGTCCGTCGCGGGAGATGGACACGGTTTCACGCGCCACATCCATCACGGAGCGACCAGCCACGGTGGCTTTGAGGCCTTGGACCGGGACTGTGTCGCGCATGGCGACGACGTCTTCAACTGTCCAGTCCGCCGTCAGCTCATCGGCAGCGGTAAGGGCGCTGTCATCGTAGAGGAGACCGACCCAATAGGCGGGCAGGGCACAGATGCGGCGCCATGGGCCACCGTCTGCACCACGCATTTCCAGGAAGCGCTTCAGGCGCACATCCGGGAACAGGGTCGAGAGGTGGTTAGTCCAGTCACCCAGGTTCGGTTCCCACTCGGCAATCTGGCCCTTCAACGCGCCGTTCATGAACTGGCGGAAGGTGATGTCGGTACAGTCACGGTATCTGCCATGACGCACGATGAAATACATCGGCACATCCAGCGCCCATTCAACATAATGGTGGAAGCCAAAATCAGGCTGGAAGGCGAAGGGCAGCACGCCAGAGCGGCCATTATCGGTGTCGCGCCAGATATCGCCGCGCCAGGACAGAAGGCCATTCGGCTTGCCTTCGGTAAACGGAGAGGAGGCAAACAGCGCCGTTGCCAGCGATTGCAGCTTCATGGAAACGCGCATCTTGCGACGCATATCCTCTTCCGAAGAGAAGTCGAGATTAACCTGGATCGTACAAGTGCGGTACATCATATCCAGACCATGGCTACCGACCTTTGGCATATAGCGTGTCATGATCGCATAGCGGGATTTCGGCATTTGCGGCGTTTCGTCATAGGTCCAGAGCGGGCTGCCGCCTATGCCGAGAAAGCGAATGCCCATAGGCTCGGCAATCTCGCGCAACATTGCCAGATGCCGGTTGGATTCCTTGCAGGTCTCATGCAGGGTTTCGAGTGGCGCGCCCGAGAGTTCGAACTGTCCACCCGGCTCGATGGAAATGGCACCCATGCCGCTCTGCTCGCTGAGGCCAATGATGTTGCCTTCGTCGATGATGGGTTCCCAGCCGAGCTTTTCCTGCATGCCTTTCAGAAGCGCTGAAATGCTGGCATCGCCAAAATAGGGAACAGGCTTGTTGCCATCGCGGAAGAAGGCAAACTTCTCATGCTCGGTGCCGATACGGAATTTTTCAACCGGCTTGCAGCCTTGCGCCAGATAGTCGGTCAATTCCTGCGTCGAGGAAATGGGGGTCTGGTCGGTCGTGTCGCGGGCCATGAAATTACCTTGTGGTCGATGTTGCCAATCTGGCTTTAATTCGCTGATAGGGTGCCGCACCGTGGCGCGCAAATGAATTTCTTTCAAGCATGGATTTACGGCTTATGTTGTGCGCCGTGACCAGCCTGACAAGTCGCTATTTCCAGTCACCCAGCGTTGCCTGAATGACAGCAAGCGCAGCAACCGCTGCCGTATCTGCCCGCAAAATCCGAGGTCCAAGCGGAATGGGTGTCACGGATGGATGGTCGCGCAGAATTTGCTGCTCCTCCTTCGAAAAGCCTCCTTCAGGACCGACCAACAAGGCGAGCTGTTTTTCCTCGATTGCGCTGAGGATCGGCAAAGGGTTCTGGCCTTCGTCGCCCTCATCGCAATAGATGATGCGGCGGGAGGCGGGCCATGTTTCGAGAAGGTCTTTGAGTTTTACCGGCTCCTCGACCTCTGGCACGGCCAGAATGCCGCACTGTTCGGCAGCTTCGATCACATTGGCGCGAAGTTTGTCGAGATTGGTGATCTTGCCCTGAACATGCTGCGTCATGACCGGTTGAAGCACACCAGCGCCCATCTCCACGGCCTTTTGCACCAGATAGTCCATGCGACCTGTCTTGAGCGGCGCAAAGAGATAGTGAAGATCGGGTTTGGACGGCTGCGGTCGTGTCTGCTCGATCGGTGTCAGCAGAATTTTCTTGCGGGTGGGGTAGGTGATTTGCGCCATCCACTCGCCATCCCGGCCGTTGAACAGCAGAATGTCCGCGCCATCCGCCATCCGCAACACATTGGCCAGATAGTTGAACTGATCGCTGTCAGCCTCGATGGCATCAACCGCGCTCAATGGCTGGCTGACGTAAAGACGTTGCATTCTGAAGTTGGCGCGCATGTTTCCGTTCGACCGAATTGAGAGCTCTAAAGCCTGATAAACAGAATATACATGATTCCATAACAGGTTGCCGACAAGGCTGCGCTGACCGGAACGGTGATGATCCAGGCGGCGATAATCGTCATGAAATGCGAGCGGCGGACGAGATAGCGGCGGCTGACCTCGGATGAGTTTTCCGTGTCTTCAACCTGTCTGTCGCTGCCTGTTTCCAGCCGCTGACGTGCTCTTTGCATGTACCATTCACGGAAAAAGCCGACGCCGAACACAGCGCCGATAGCCGTGTGCGTGGTGCTGACAGGCATGCCGAAACGAGAGGCGACGAGAACTGTCAGCGCAGTCGAAACCGATATGCAAAAAGCCCGCATGGGGTTGAGCTTGGTGATCTGTTCACCCACCAGACGGATCAGGCGTGGCCCAAACAGCAGAATACCGCAGGACAAGCCGAAGGCGCCAATCAGCATCACCCATTCGGGTGCCCGATCCGTCTCACTGACAACAACGCCCTGCGTTGCGCGCACGATGGCAACCACGGGGCCGATGGCGTTCGAAACGTCGTTGGCACCGTGCGCAAAAGACATCAGGCCGGCAGCCAGAATGAGGGGCCACTGAAACATCTTGCGCAGCGACTGATTGCGGTTCTCCAGCCCTTCAGACTGCCTGGCGATCAGCGGTATGCACAGACGCCAGCTGATGAAGCCAACCGCAAGCCCCGACAATATTGCCGTTTGGTAGGAGACGGTGACCACATGGTGAAACCCGACCCAGATGAGATAGGCCGTGAACACGCCGCTCATGATGCCGATCAGCACCGGCACCCACGTCCGCGCAGCGGCAATCTTGTCCGTGCGGTAGATGATATATTTGTTGATGAAGGCGAGCAGAAGAATGGCAAAAAAGGCACTGATGAAGGGCGTTGCGACCCAGGTCATGGCAATGCGGCTCAATGAAAACCAGTCCACCGCCGCAAAGCCATAGGCAGCGGTACCCGCGCCCGCCACCCCGCCGACAACGGTGTGCGTGGTTGAAATGGGAGCCTTGAGATAATTGGAAAGATTGACCAGCAAGGCAGCGGTCATGAGTGCCGACAGCATGGCCCATGCAAAGATGGAGCTTTCGGGAATGGACCGGGTATTGATGATCCCGCTCGAAATGGTTTCCACCACGTTGCCGCCGGTGATGACCGCACCCATGACTTCGCAAATGGCACCAATGATGAGCGCTGCCGCCAAGGGTAACGCCTTTGCGCCAACTGCGGGCCCCACATTGTTGGCCACATCCTTCGCGCCAATATTCATGGCCATGTAGGCGCCGATAATGACGGCCGCAAAGACTATCCCCGCGCCGGGCTGGTCCATGACAAACACGCTGGCTACAAGTGCCGAAAGCATGAGAAAAAGCAGGCCCAGACCTACGGACGTCATGCCCCGCGTCAAATGGAAACCGGCCTCCTCGACAAGCGTCAGCTTGTCCAGATCCTTGTCCAGCGTCGGTTTCATGCGATTGTTGGGTGGTTGCGCCATGGGTCTGCTTTCGGCTGCGGCATTCACCGCATATGCAGGCGCAAGCGGTCCGTAGAAATTATAGGTTTACGATTTTTAGCGGCGGTTGCTGTTGCGTTTGCGCCATTTGCTTGTCGAAAGAAAGGAAAAGTTCTTTCAGTTCCGGTTCGTTCACACGCAGCGCGGCTTCCTGCGGGCTGACCCACTCCAGCGTGCGGCTCTCTTTCTCGGGAAAGTTTTTCAACAAGTCGGCAACTTCCAGTAGATGCACCTGCACGCGGCAGAGAACGTTCATTCCATTGCGCATCTTCTTGTCATAGGTGAAAAATCCGAAATGGTCTTTCTCGACACGCCCCCGGACACCGGCTTCCTCATAGGCTTCACGCTCGGCAACGGCATGCGCCTTCTTGCCCTCCATCGGCCAACCCTTGGGGATGACCCAACGGCCCGTGTCGCGGCTGGTCAAAAGAAGAACCTCCACATCGCCGCTCTTCTTGGCACGACGATAGCAAAGCGCCGCATATTGCTGCCGCGGTGGACGGCGCAAAATCAAGCGAACATCATTTGCCAGTCGGTTCAGAAGTTTCAATTCATGTGGTCCTTATGTCGATTTGTCTAGTATAAAATATCCGTCCCCATATAGCCAGTTCCTCATGGCCATATCGAAGCATGGAATGTAAAACGATTCGCTAAATTGTCAGGTTGTTGCAACCTAAGGTCAAGGCTATGAGAGTGAATGCTCAAGCATATTTCATGTTGAGCACATATTTTTTGTGATCAAAATGACGTCCGTCAAGACAACCAGTGCTGCAAGCCGGATATAACGCCGTCGGCTTCATTTTCAAGGGCGCAGAAAATATTATCCTGCCCTACGGCCAATGCTTTCAGTTCCGGTAAGGCATTGGCAACGGCAATACCGCGCACGCCGGTAAGCTCAAACATTGCCCGGTCGTTGCCCGTATCACCAGCGACCAAAACCTCATCAAGACCAATTGCCAGATGGCGGCACAGCCATGTGAGGGCGGCACCCTTGTCCGCTGCTTTCGGCAAGATATCGAGATCCCTCTGGCTGGAATAAACAATGCGTGCGTCTATTCCATTCTCCGCCATGAGCCGCTCGATGCCGGCAATGTCGTCGGCCTTTGCGTCGTGCAGATACCAGCTGGATTTCAAGCCGTGCTGGTAACGTTCCGGCTGGGTGGTGATGCCCGTGAAGCCCGAAACAAGCGATTTGATCTTATCAATATCGAAAGCCTGACCAAGCGATGCCGTGTAAGCCGTTTCCAATGACGGTTCGTCACGGCATGACAGCATCGTTCCAACACCGCCAATGACGTAGTCCGGTGAGGGCAGCGGAACCTGTTTCATCAGGTCGAACTGGTCATCGAGCAGCCGCCCGCTGTTGAAAACAAGCAACGGACGGTTATCTTCCGGCAGTGACTGCCAGAAGTTGCGGAAACGGGCCGTTGCAGCATTGTCGCCCACAACGGTGCCGTCGAGATCTGTCGAGAAAATGCGAAGCTTTTTCAATCGCCATCATTCCATGGTTCAGCCCAGTCCGACTCCTCCAGAACAGGCATCATCGGGCGTCCTTCGACAACGGCCAGCAGCTGCTGTGCAATGCCGGTCCAGGTGAAAAGGCTGCGGGCCTTGTGTGCGCCCATGCGTGACAGGCGGCCATAGAGGCGCTCATGCTTGAGCGGCTTCATCATGGTGATACCCAGATCCTCCTTGTCGAAAGGATCGGCAAACAGCGCATGGCGCCCGTAGCTGACCGCGCGGAACAGGCCGCCATGAATGGTGACCACAGTTGGCGTGCCGCTGGCCATGGCTTCGATGGCGGTCATGCCAAAGGGTTCGTACCGGCTGGAAAGCACGAACATATCGGCGGCACGGTAGATGTCGGGCAGGTCCTCATCGGCAACATAACCGGAAAAAATCACCTTATCCTCGAGGTTTAGCGACTTTACCCGCTCCTTGAGATGATTGAGGATTGTCGTTTCCTGCTCGTCCATATTCTCGCCGCCGACGGCCAGATGCAGCCGGGCGTCCGGTTCGCGTTCGATGAGCACCGAAAACCCGTCGATCAGCAGGTCATAGCCCTTGTTTGTCGCAAGACGCCCCAGCGCCAGAACCGTCTTGCCCTCGAAGCCAAAACGCTGACGCAGCATCTGCCGCGAACCTTCTGACACCGGGAAGAACCGGTTGTCGTCGTAACCCGGCGGGATCATGTGGATGTGCTTGCGCTTCAGGCCGTAATCTTCGATCAGCACGTCCAGCTGCACCGGCGTCGTGGCAATGACCATGTCGCAGCTGCGATAGACGATCAGCTCATGCTGTATGCGTTCCTTGAAATTGAATTCCAGTTCGAACGTATCCGCCTTTTCCGGATAATCGGTCTCCATCTGGCGCTTTTTCCAGATGCCGATGGAGTGTGGCGTGTGAAGGTGTGACACCTTCAAGGCCTCCGAAAGACGCTGACCGGCAACACCTGCGTCCCAGTAATGGCTGTTGATGAAGGTGTAATTCAGGTTGTTTTTTTTGATGAAGCGAAGCGCGTTTTCGCACCATTCCATCATGTGGCGGTGGAGATATTCCTTTGGAATGAAATCCTTGCCGCCGCAGGGAATGCGAACGACGCGAACCCGCTCATCAACTTCGTCGAACTCAGGCTGGTCTTCAAATTGGCGGGTGTAGAGATCGACCGTGTATCCAAGCTGCCCAAGTTTTCGAGCCAGCTCCAAGACATAAACGACCTGTCCTCCGGTATCGGCAGCGCCTAGCGGCGGGTGCGCGGCGACATAGCCATGTGTCGATATGAGTGCTATCCGGGGATAGCGTTCAGTTTCGCTCAAGGTCATCAATAGCGTCCCATCGTAGTAAAAAATTCCATTAACCACATGAAAATGGCTCCTTTCCGAAAAGGTTCCATCAAAAAATGATAAAATCTGTCAATCTCGGTCGCTTCCGCAAGATTTTAAGGCGCTGTTACGGACAGGCTCTCTTCCCCAGAGTGTCGAGATACAAGGCCCATACAGACGCTCCATATGCGGCTAATCCACGGCTTGCTTCTCAACTGTAAAGCCCGATAACATGGGGCATGCATCGCAAGGAGGAGGCCTGTGGAGCAATCATGTCGCAAACCATAGAGTTCCTGAAGCCCAGCGCCTCGGTGTTGGACAACCGAGCCAGAATTGTAGCGGACCTGACCGATCTTCTGCCGCCCGAATGCCTCGTGCATGAGGAGCGGGAGCTTGTCCCGTTCGAGACGGATGCCTTCGTGTCCTATCGCAAGCTTCCGCTGGCGGTCGCCCTGCCCAAGACGACGGCACAGGTTGCTGCGGTGATGAAATATTGCCACCGCTATGGCATTCCCATCGTGCCGCGCGGTGCAGGCACGTCCCTATCAGGCGGCGCTATTCCGCAGGAAGATGCTGTGGTCATCGGCCTGTCGAAAATGTCGCAAATCCTGGAGTTCGATTTTTTCAACCGGGTTGCCACGGTGCAGGCAGGCGTCACAAACCTTTCAATCTCCGATGCCGCCGGGCCGCAGGGATTTTTCTATGCGCCAGACCCAAGTTCGCAGCTGGCGTGCACCATTGGCGGCAATGTCGGCATGAATTCCGGCGGCGCCCACTGCCTGAAATACGGCGTCACCACCAACAATCTGCTGGGCGTCAAGATGGTGATGGTGGATGGCACGGTGCTGGAGCTGGGCGGCAAGCATCTGGATGCCAGCGGTTACGATTTGCTCGGCCTCGTCTGCGGTTCGGAGGGCCAACTCGGCATCGTCACTGAAGCCACGGTGCGGTTGATCGCGAAGCCGGAAGGCGCACGTCCCGTTCTCTTCGGTTTCGATACGTCAGAACAGGCCGGTTCCTGCGTGGCGGATATTATCGGCTCAGGCATCATTCCCGTGGCCATCGAATTCATGGACAAACCGGCCATCGAAATCTGCGAGGCTTTCGCCCATGCGGGATATCCGACGGATGTCGGCGCGCTGCTGATCGTCGAAGTCGAAGGGTCGGAAGCCGAGATGGACGCCATGCTGGCCGATATCGTCGCCATCGCCCGCCAGCATGCGGTCAAGACCGTGCGTGAATGTCAGTCGGCCATGGAGGCCGCTGCCATCTGGAAAGGTCGCAAATCCGCCTTTGGGGCAACGGGACGTATCTCGGACTACATCTGTATGGACGGGACTGTGCCTCTCAGCCAACTGTCCTATGTGCTGCAGAAAACCAGCGAGATTACCGATAGTTTCGGCCTTCGCGTCGCCAATGTCTTCCATGCTGGCGATGGCAACATGCATCCTCTCATTCTGTTCAACGCCAATGACCCCGTTGAGGCCGCCAAGGCGGAAGAGGCGGGAAACCAGATTTTGCGCCTTTGCGTGGATGCCGGTGGGTGCCTCACGGGCGAGCACGGCGTTGGCATTGAAAAGCGCGATCTGATGCGTCATCAATTTTCCGATGCCGATCTGGCGCAGCAGATGGCCGTGCGGTTCGCCTTTGATGATGGTTGGCTTCTCAACCCCTCCAAGGTCTTCCCGCTGGAAGGGCGCCCCGCCTCATGAGTGACATGCTGTTACCCGCTAGTGAAATGGAAGCCGCTGACCTCATTCGTGGCCATGCCGCTGCACGGCAAGTGCTGGCGATCATTGGCGGTAACACCCGATCGGGATTTGGAAACCGGGTGGAAGCAGATGCGTGCCTCTCCTCACGTGCTTTGAGCGGTATCGTTGCCTATAATCCAGCCGAAATGGTCATGACGGTGCGAGCCGGTACGCCGGTCGCCGAGGTTGAGGCTGCACTTTCTGCCGCCAATCAGATGATGGCGTTCGAGCCGGTGGATCATCGTGCTGTGATGGGAACGGTGGGCGAACCCACGATTGGCGGTGTCTTTGCTGCCAATGTTTCCGGCCCCCGACGCTACGTGGCGGGTGCAGCACGAGACAGCCTGCTCGGCATTCGCTTCATCAATGGCAAAGGAGAAGCCATCAAGGCCGGTGGCCGGGTGATGAAGAACGTGACCGGGCTTGATCTGGTCAAGCTGCTGGCCGGGTCCTATGGCACGCTGGGTTTTCTGACAGAGGTCACATTCCGCGTTCTGCCGGTGCCGCCTGCGCAGACGACGCTTGTTCTCTCAGGCCTTGAAGATGAAGCGGCAACCCATGTCATGGCGGCAGCCATGGCGACCAGCATGGAGGTTTCGGGAGCGGCGCATCTGCCCGAAAGCGTCAGGTCGCGTTTTCTGGGCGGGTCTTTGCCCGATGGTGCGGCAACGGTGCTGCGGCTGGAGGGGTTAAAGGCGTCGGTGCAGGTGCGGTCGCAGAATTTGCAAACCGTGCTGGGCAAGGTGGCGCCTTCGATATTGCTGTCCAGGCAAGAGAGCCAATCGCTCTGGCACGACATCCGCGATATCGCGCCCTATGCCGGCAACGCCGCCAAGCCCCTCTGGCGTGTGTCGGTTGCACCTTCGCAAGGCCATAAGCTGGTGGCGGCGTTGCGCCTCGAAACAGGGATCGATGCCTTCTACGACTGGCAAGGCGGTCTGGTCTGGATGCAGATGGAGGCTGACCCCGAGGCGACCTTGCTGCGCAAATACGTAAAAGCGCTGGGCGGCGGCCATGCCACATTGGTGCGGGCGCCTGTGCGCAGCGATGTGGCCGCGTTCGAGCCGCTGTCGCCAGCAGAAATGATGCTTTCAGCCCGCATCAGGGAAAAGCTCGACCCGGCGGGAATTTTCAACCCCGGCAAGATGGGTGCCGTGACCCGAACCCACGCTGAAAAAGGCTCCGCCTGATGCAAACCTCCTTCACGCCACAGCAACTCGCTGATCCCAACGTCGCTCAGTCCGAGAAGATCCTGCGCAAATGTGTGCATTGTGGTTTCTGCACGGCGACATGTCCGACCTATGTGACGCTGGGAAACGAGCTGGATAGCCCGCGCGGTCGCATCTATCTCATCAAGGATATGCTGGAAAACGACCGCCCGGCTGACGCCCAAGTGGTGACGCATATTGACCGATGCCTTTCCTGCCTGTCATGCGTGAGCACCTGTCCGTCGGGCGTCGATTATATGCATCTGATCGATCACGCCCGCGCTCACATCGAAAAGACATATAAGAGACCCTTCTGGGACAGGCTGATGCGCAATGTGCTGACCCGCGTGCTGCCATATCCCAACCGGTTTCGCGCGGCACTCACGCTTGCCCGTCTTGGCCAGCCTTTCGCGCCCATGTTTCGCAAGAGCAAGGCGTTGAAGCCCTTGGCGTCGATGCTCGATCTGGCTCCGAAAGGCGCCCCACCCATATCCGCCTTCGCAAATCCCGGCATTCACCCAGCGCAGGTCGCAAAGCGCGGTCGGGTGGTGATGTTGACCGGTTGCGCCCAGCCGGTGCTGGACCCCGGCATCAACGATGCTGCCATTCGGCTTTTGACCCGGCTCGGCATTGAGATTGTGTTGCCGCAGGGAGAGAGTTGCTGCGGGGCGCTGGTGCACCACATGGGGCGGGAGCAGCAGGCGCTTGCTTCGGCACGCCACAATGTCGATGTCTGGACGCGCGAGATCGAGCAGGGCGGGATCGATGCCATCATCATCACCGCATCCGGCTGCGGCACCACCATCAAGGATTATGGGCACATGCTGCGGCTCGATGCCGCCTATGCTGAAAAAGCGCAGCGCGTATCTGCGCTGGCAAAGGATATCACCGAATATCTCTCAACGCTTGACCTGCCGCCTCTGGAGCGGAACGGCCTGACGGTGGCCTATCATTCGGCATGCTCCATGCAGCATGGCCAGAAGATCACGGCTCAACCGAAACTCTTGCTCAAAGCAGCGGGATTTGTGGTTCGCGACCCTGCCGAAGGGCATCTCTGTTGTGGCTCGGCAGGCACCTACAATATTTTGCAGCCGGAAATTTCCGCGCAGCTGAAGGCCCGCAAGGTTAGGAATATCGAGGCGACGAAGGCTGATATCATCGCCACCGGCAATATTGGCTGCATGACGCAGATTGCCAGCGCGGCTTCAATGCCCATTCTCCACACGGTTGAATTGCTGGACTGGGCCTATGGCGGCAAAAAACCCGGAAAAATCGCCAGAATCAACGAAAAACGGGCGGTTTGACCCGCCCGTTTTCCTCGCCGGCTTGCTGCTTGAAGCGCTTCCGGCCCTCTGCGTCCCCCGCCAGAGTACATATTAAGCAATAACGAATGTTTCGTTTTTTGGCAACGTGTTCTTTGTTAAAATGCAACCTTTTAGCGCACGGTTTGTTGGCGGCGTTGCATTCAGATCACGATCACACGGGTGCCGACATTCACGCGCTCGTAAAGATCGGTCACGTCCTCATTGCGCATGCGAATGCAGCCGGATGAGTTGTTGCTGCCAATCGTCCATGGCTGGTTGGTGCCGTGGATGCGATAAAGCGTAGATCCGAGATACATGGCGCGTGCACCCATGGGGTTTTGCGGCCCGCCTTCCATGAAGGCAGGCAGATAATGACCCTTGGCGGCTTCGCGGGTAATCATTTCCTGTGGTGGCGTCCAAGTTGGCCATTCATTCTTGCGCGTAATTTTGTGCGTACCAGCCCATTCAAAGCCAGGCTTGCCGACGCCAACGCCATAGCGCCGCGCCTTTCCATCGGCCATGACAAGATAGAGAAAGCGGTTTGGCGTATCGATGACGATTGTGCCGGGTGCTTCCTTGCCCTGATACTGCACCATTTGCGGTAAGAACTGCGGCGCTATCTGAAGGCGCGGTGCGTTGGGGCGTGCGGCCACCGCCTGCGGGCGGGGCTGAACGGTCTGGCGCTGAAACAGCGATGGGCGCGCAGGCTGCTGCGGATAAACGACGGGGCGAACCTTTGCGCCACCAAGCTGCATGACCCATGGGGCTGTTAGGTCAGGGCTTACGACCACAGGGGGGCGCTCGCGGTAACGGTCATTGGCAAGGGCTGGCATGGTCATGGCGCAGCTGAGGCTCAGCGCCAAAAGAACGGTATTCATCGACATCGGGTGGACTCTCTACATGGCACCGGAAGATAATCGCCACGTTCGCACTTCGGCGACAGCGAATGGTAAATGGCAGTTGATGAAAAGCCGCGATTTGGTCGAAAGCTTTTAATAAGGTTAGCGGGCGGTTTTGAAACAGAGTGAATCAATGGTAATCACCGGCACACGACAAGAAGGGCAGCAGCGCCATGAGTGAAACCGGGCTTTTGACGGGTGAAGACGGCAAGATCCGCTGCTTCTGGCAGCAGGGATTGCCGGATTACGCGCACTATCATGACGAGGAGTGGGGCCGTCCCGTTAAGGACGATACCAGACTGTTTGAAAAAATATGCCTGGAAGGATTTCAATCAGGGCTTTCCTGGCTGACGGTGTTGCGCAAGCGAGAGGCGTTTCGTGCCGCTTTCTGCGGGTTCGATTTTGAGAAGGTCGCGCAATTTTCAGAGGCCGACATAGAGCGTTGCGTGACAGATAAGGGCATCATCCGGCATCGCGGCAAGATCGTCTCGACCATCAACAATGCCCGCCGCGCCATCGAAATGCGGGATGAATTCGGCTCCCTTGCCCGTTTTTTCTGGAGCTACGAGCCAAAGCCAGACGAGCGGCCGGCTGTTTTCGACTACTCGACCCTGCGCGCCAATCCCACAACGCCTGTTTCCGTCCGATTGTCCAAAGACCTGAAAAAGCGCGGCTGGACATTTGTCGGCCCCACCACCGTTTACGCGTTCATGCAGGCCATGGGCTTGGTCAACGACCATATTGAAGGTTGCCATTGCCGTCCGCGTATAGAAACGCAAAGGCTGGAGTTTTTACGCCCGTGACCAGATTTGCACCTATGTTTCTCGCTGCCGCGCTGGCCGCCACGTCTACAGCTCCCGCCTACGCCGAGCCGCGCAATGTCGACGGCATCTGGCTTGACGATGGCGAGGCCTTGAAAACAGCCACAATGCCCGCAACCGGGCCGCTGGTGCTGAATGGCTGGACACGGCAGGGCAAAGGCGATGTCTATCGCATCAAGGTCAAGGCCGGAGAGACACTCAAGGTCACGCTTTCCAGCCGCAGCGAATATGTTGTCATGGCCATCTTCGATTTTGCCAGCCCCGAGGACGACGCAATCTTCTTCAGCGATGCTGGCAAGAACGAGGCGGTGCTGACGCCTAAGGCGGACACAGACTGGTTGATCCGCCCTATCCTCGTTCTCAGCTCATCGCGCCGTGGTCTTGGCGCAAATTATACGGTTACTGTGGAGAAGCAGCCTTAGGCTGCCTCTCCACCTGCGCGTTTAGTAACCATTGGATGCCAGCCACGCCTTCATGGAGGCAATCTCGGCCTCCTGCGCTTTGATCACCTCTTCGGCCAGCTTGCGGATTTCAGGGTCCTTGCCATACTGCAACTGCACCTTGGCCATATCGATTGCGCCCTGATGATGCGGGATCATCCCCCGCACGAAATCGACATCGGCGTTGCCGGTGTAATTCACCGACATATCCTCATGCATCTTGCCGCTGACCTCCTTGAATGCCTCGGTTGAAGCATTTCCGGATGTCGTTTTCGCGGACATGTCGTGGCCCGCATGGCCACCGGCTTCCTGCGTAAGGGCGGGCAGGGAAAAGGCAGCAATAAGCATTGCGGCCAGCGAAATGGTTCTCATGGACATGGATTATCCTTCCTGTGTCTAACGGAATTATGCGTTGATAGTCATGTGTGTCCGTCAGACGCGGGGAGGGGGTAGTGGCGGCGCGGGAACACAGCCGATGAAGGCCTGCAGCACATGGCTCTTCGGGTTCCCATGCGGCAATCGTTCCATTTGTGCAAAACGGAACTGCGGTATCAACACGATGCAAGCCGCACAAAAAGGCGCATGGTTCATGCTCCCACGGTGCGGACAGGGATCGCCTTTTCCGGCGTGGTAAGCTTCACTTTCCGAAGCAGCGTGGTCTGCATGTTGTGCGTGAGACATCTGCCTGTTTGCGTCGCTCGTCGGGACTGAAAGCCCAAACGCCGCCTGCGCGGGCATCGCCCCGTAGAGCAGCCAGGCCAGAAACATCAGCATGTGAAAGACAGGACGCATGACATAGATGTAGCTATGGAAAAACGTCAGTACAATGGCTGTCAGGTCAGCTCGCTGGCGGCAACCTTGTGAATGATCTGATAATCCCGGCTCTCTTCGCCAAACGGCACCACCGGCCAGTCCCAGCCGCGCATGATTTTGGGAACGGTCACGCCGTGCAGCAAATCCTCCTGCTGACGGATGCTGCCGTTTCTATCGATGACCTCAAACGAGGTGTCGCTAACAAGACATGCCTTGCAGGGAAGGCCCGAAAGACCATCCAGATGGGCTTTTATGAGTTGCGGCAAGGTATCCGCTGGCATTCCATGATCGGGGTGTTTTTCCAGCCGGTTGCGAACGCCGGTGCCGATCTGCGACAGAAGATTGGCAGAGATGACCAGATCGAGATAGGGCACCAGCCGCAGGAACGCCAAAGGTTCTGCCGGGTTTCCCGCTTGCAGATCGGCGTAGCCTGAAAGGTCGCGGTGGTTCAGAACCACAGTGCGGCTGTGGCGCGTGTAAAGCCTGGCGCGGATACTGGCCAGATGCACCAGATCGACCAGAACCACGGTATCGAATGCTGCGGCCAGCTGTTGAAGCGGCACATCCCGCAACAGGCCGGAACCCAGCACGACGGCGGTGCGTCTCTGCTTCAGCTTGGCTGCGGTGGAGAGAATGAAGCGCTTGCTGTTTTCCTCGTGCTCGGCCCATGCCTTTTGGCAGCGGTTGGCCCGCGCCCAGAGATTGACGGAATAACGGATATGAGGCCGGAATTCCGGTGGCGTCTTGCCGTAGGTGGCGGCGTAATTGAGGGCTTCGAGGATCATGGTTCAGCGATAGATTTCTTGGGCAGGTGGCCGATTTCAATGACGAGAACGACCAGATTGTTATCCTGGATGTCGCAGAGAATGCGGTAGTCACCGGTTCGGTAACGCCAGTAATTGCCGAGTTCGGAGCCTTGCAGGGCTTGGCCGGTCCGCCGTGGATTTTCATCCATTGCAAGACGGTCTGTCAGGTAGGAAATGATGCGCGTTGCATTGGGTTTCCCAAGCTTTTCAAGCTGCTTGAGGGGCTTTTCCTGAAACTCAATTGTCCAGGCCAAGGCGGCGCTTCACTTCTTCAAGAGTGTAGGTGCGTTCGTTATCCTCAAGCCGCCGCCGCGTCGCCTCTTCCGCCAGATACAAATCCTCCATATCCTCGATATGCTTTTCAATGGCCTCGCGGATATAATAGGCGGATGTGCGGCCCGTGCGCTCGGATAGAGCCTTGAGGCGCTCATAGGTTTCATCGGGCAGTCGGATGGCGGTTTGTTTGCTCATGGTCTCTCCTCCCGGCGGCAGAGTGGGATGCGTGTATCCCATCTAGCATGATTTCCGTGCCTGCGCCAGTAAAACTGCGCCGCCGCGCCCTTGCCGCACAGGGCTTCATCCTCTAATAGACCGGCTTGATTTCAAGAGACAATTGGACCGGCATCATGAGCGAAAAAGCAAAAAAGCCTCAGAAACTGAAAGCCCGCCTGCCGCGCGGCTTCACGGATCGCTCGGCTGCCGATATCCATGCCACCAACGAGATGATCGAGAAAATTCGTGGGGTCTATGAACTCTACGGCTTCGATCCCATCGAAACGCCTCTGTTTGAATATACGGATGCGCTTGGCAAGTTCTTGCCCGATAGCGACCGCCCCAATGAAGGCGTGTTCTCGCTGACCGATGATGACGATCAGTGGATGAGTCTGCGCTACGATCTCACAGCGCCGCTTGCCCGCCATGTCGCAGAAAACTTCAACGAGATACAGCTGCCGTTCCGTACCTACCGCGCTGGCTACGTTTTCCGCAACGAAAAGCCCGGCCCCGGCCGCTTCCGCCAGTTCATGCAGTTTGATGCCGATACGATCGGTGCCTTCGGCGTTCAGGCCGATGCCGAAATGTGCATGATGATGGCCGACACGCTGGAAGCTTTGGGCATCAAGCGCGGCGATTACGTGATCCGCGTGAACAACCGCAAGGTTCTGGATGGCGTGATGGAAGCCATTGGACTTGGCGGTGAGGAAAATGCAGGCCGTCGTCTGAACGTGCTGCGGGCGATCGATAAGCTCGACAAGTTCGGTGTTGAGGGCGTGAAGTTGCTGCTGGGTCCCGGTCGTAAGGATGAGTCCGGTGATTTCACCAAGGGCGCGGGCTTGGATGAAGCGCAGATCGAAAAGGTTCTGTTCTTTGTCGGTATCAAAGACTACGCGGCAAGCGCTGAGGACCTGGCCAACCTCGTTGCTGGAACATCCAAGGGCACAGAAGGCGTTGAAGAGCTGAACGTTATCGGCGCTCTGGTTTCCGGTGCTGGTTATGATGCGGACCGCATCAAGATAGACCCCTCCGTCGTCCGCGGCCTCGAATACTATACCGGCCCTGTTTACGAAGCCGAACTGACCTTCGACGTGACCAACGAGAAGGGCGAAAAGGTCGTTTTCGGTTCTGTCGGTGGCGGTGGTCGTTACGATGGTCTGGTGTCGCGCTTCATGGGTCAACCTGTTCCGGCAACGGGCTTTTCCATCGGCGTTTCGCGCCTGATGACGGCGCTGAAGAACCTGGGCAAGCTGGGTCAGACGAAGCCGCTGGCCCCCGTTCTCGTCACCGTCATGGATGGCGATGTGGAAAGCCTTGGCCGTTACCAGCGCTTCACGCAGGCGCTGCGCAATGAAGGCATTCGTGCCGAAATGTATCAGGGCAACTGGAAGAAATTCGGCAACCAGCTGAAATATGCCGACCGCATGGACGCACCGCTGGCCATTATTCAGGGCAGTGATGAGCGTGCGGCGGGTATAGTGCAGATCAAGGACCTCATCGAGGGCAAGCGCCTGTCGGGCGAGATCGAGGACAACGCCGCTTGGCGCGAGGCCCGCGTGGCACAGGAAACGGTGCCGGAAACGGAACTGGTTGCCAAGGTGAAGGACATGCTGGCGGCTCAGGCCGAAGACCGGCTTCGGGCGGGCTGAACCATGCCGATGATCGACATGCCGGATTTTTCCGCAGAGCTTCTCGATGAATTCGCAGCCCGCAAGACGGCGCGGGTGAACACGCCTGTCATCCAGCCGGCGGAGCCATTTCTCGATATGGCCGGGGAAGACCTGCGCCGCCGAATTTTCATGACGGAGAGCGAAACGGGTGAGAGCCTGTGCCTGCGCCCGGAATTTACCATTCCTGTCTGCCTGCGCCACATTGAAACCGCAACCGGAACGCCCAAGCGTTACTCCTATCTTGGTGAAGTCTTCCGCCAGCGGCGTGATGGTGCCAACGAGTTTTATCAGGCCGGTATCGAGGATCTGGGCGACAAGGATATCGCATCCGCCGACGCCCGCACGATCAACGATGCCGCAGCCATTTTGAGGCGGCTTTTGCCGGGGCGCTCGCTTGTCGTCACGCTGGGCGATCAGCAGGTGTTCGAGGCCGTCATTGCCGCTCTCGGCCTGCCCACTGGTTGGCAGAAGCGGCTGGTTCAAGCCTTTGGTGATACCGCGCAGCTCCAGGCCTTGCTGGAAAGCCTCGTCAGCCCCAAGCCGATGACGGGGCTTGATGCCCGTGTTGCCGGTCTTCTGGCCACAGGCGATGAAAAGGTGCTGGTGGATTACATCGACACCGTCATGCAGGACACCGGCTATTCCACCAATGCCAGCCGTGCGCCGCAGGAAATCGCCCGCCGTCTGCGCGAAAAGCTGGCGTTGGCCGCCACGCGCCTGCCGGATGAGAGTTTCGAGCTATTGAAGCAGTTCCTGAGCCTTCAGGCACCGCTCTCGCAGGCATCCAAGACCTTGTCCGAGTTTGCCGATAAGGCGAAGCTGAAGCTGGAAGCCGCTCTTTCCGCCTTTGATGCGCGTGTCGCAGCACTTGCCAATGGCGGCATCGATCTGGATACGATCACCTATGGCGCCGCCTTCGGTCGTCCGCTCGATTACTATACCGGCCTTGTGTTTGAGGTGAGCGTGAGGGGCGAAACAGCCGTGCTGGCGGGTGGTGGCCGGTTTGACCGGTTGATGACGCTTCTCGGCGCAAAAGACAAAATTCCAGCGGTCGGCTTCTCGCTCTGGCTGGACCGTATCGAAGCCGTGAGGGCCAGACCATGACCATCACCATCGCATTGCCCTCCAAGGGCCGCATGAAGGACGATTCCTCGGCCATTCTGGAACGCGCGGGCTTGAAAATCGTCGCCATCGGCAATGACCGCTCCTATCGCGGCCGCGTCGAAGGGCGGGATGATATCGAGATCGCCTATCTCTCAGCATCGGAAATCGCCCGCGAGATTGGCAGCGGCACGGTGGATTTCGGCGTGACCGGCGAAGACCTCGTGCGCGAAGATTTGAGCGACGTTGAAAAGCGTGTGGAATTTTGCGGCCGCCTCGGCTTCGGCCATGCCGATGTTGTCGTCGCCGTGCCAGAGATCTGGCTTGATGTGGACAGCATGGCCGATCTGGGCGACGTCGCCTCGGAATTCCGCGCCCGCCATGGCCGCCGCCTTGCCATCGCCACCAAATACTGGCGGCTGACGCAGCAGTTCTTCTCCCGCCAGCACGGCATCCAGCTTTACCGCATCGTGGAAAGCCTGGGCGCGACAGAAGGTGCACCGGCGGCAGGGCAGGCGGATATCATCGTCGATATCACCTCGACGGGCTCGACGCTGAAGGCGAACCATCTGAAAATTCTCACCGACGGTATTATCCTGCGCTCGGAGGCTTGCTTCGTGCGGGCACGTAAAGCCGAGCATGAGGGCGATGCTGTCGTTGCGGATATTATCGCGCGCGTCCAATCTGCGCTTTGAACCTTGGCTTCGTAAGTGATTGCTTTATGATGATGCGCTTTAATTTGGAGCGTTATCATGCAGATTACAGGTCAGTGCCAGTGCGGTCATATCCGGTTTGAAGCGGATGCTGACCCGTCTCACGTCGGCATTTGCCACTGCACGGATTGCCAGCGCCTGACCGGCTCTCCCTTTCGCGTCACGCTGTCGGTAGAGCGGTCTTGCCTCAAGATTGGCGACAACAAGCCGAGCGTGTACCGCAAAATCGCCGAGAATGGTCTTCCACGAAACCAGCATTTCTGTCCGCAATGCGGATCACCGCTCTTTACCAGCGGCGAGGGCGATGACGCCGAAATCTGGGGAGTTCGGTGGGGCAGCATCAATGAGCGCGATGCTCTGGTTCCCAAAGGTCAGATATGGACCCGCTCCGCCGTGGGTTGGTTATCCGATATTGACGGTCTGCCAGCCTATGAGAAGGATCGTGCGGAATAAAAAAAGGCCGCTGGATCGCTCCAGCGGCCTTTTGATTTACACCTGATTCAATCAGGCGTGTGCAACCGCTACGCCACGGCGAGCATCCAGAGAATAGGCGCCAGCACCGAATGCTGCGAGCAGGATGTAAGCGCCAGCCAGTGTGATGTTCTTCATCAGCATGATGCCGTTGAGTGTGTTGATCCAGCCGAGAGCCGCATCAGGCCAGCCGGGAACGGCAACTGTACCGCTGTGGAAAACGAGACCGGTGAATACGCAGAATACAGCAAGCGCCCATGCGGCGGCCTTCGTCTGGAAACCAACCAGAATGGCGAGGCCTGCGAGAAGCTCAAAAGCAGCTGCGAGATAGGCCAACGCCGTTGCAGCGGGCAGACCTGCGCCAGAAATCATGCCTACGGCGCTGGCAGGATCAGTCAGCTTGCTGAAGCCTGCATAGATGAAAATGAAGGAAAGAAGAATGCGTGCGACAAGCACGAGTGCGTTCTGGGTATTGGACATGAAAGTCTCCAAAAATGGTGCCGGGTGGCAGGAATGTATGCCCACCATATGCGCCAAATTGTCGCTACCGAATAGATGAACAACTGGAGACTAATTGTTCACTATTTGAAGACAATGGACCGAGAGCGTGCGCAAGCCACAAACGAAAAAAGGCGGCCCGTGAGGACCGCCTTTCCGTATTCCGAAGGGTCAGACTTCTTAGAAGTCCATACCGCCCATTCCGCCGCCTGGCATCTGTGGCATTGCCGATTCCTTCTTAGGAAGTTCAGCAATCATTGCTTCTGTCGTGATCAGCAGGGAAGCAACCGAAGCTGCGTTCTGCAGAGCTGTGCGAACAACCTTGACAGGGTCAACGATACCCATGGCAATCATGTCGCCATATTCAGAGGTCTGGGCGTTGTAGCCGTAGTTCTCTTCGTTCTTGTCGAGGATCTTGCCAACAACGATGGAAGCTTCGTCACCAGCGTTTTCAGCAATCTGGCGAACCAGCGACTGAAGAGCGCGGCGAACGATGTTGATGCCAGCTTCCTGGTCGTCGTTTGCACCCTTAACGGTGATCTTCGTGGAAGAGCGCAGAAGAGCAGTACCGCCGCCTGGGACGATGCCTTCCTGAACAGCAGCGCGTGTCGCGTTCAGAGCGTCATCGATGCGGTCCTTGCGTTCCTTGACTTCGATTTCCGTGGAGCCGCCAACGCGGATAACGGCAACACCGCCAGCGAGCTTGGCAAGACGTTCCTGCAGCTTTTCGCGGTCGTAATCGGAAGAAGTTTCTTCGATCTGAGCCTTGATCTGCGCAACGCGGCCTTCGATGTCGGACTTCTGGCCCGAACCGTCAACGATCGTTGTGTTTTCCTTGGTGATCGAAACTTTCTTCGCCTTGCCGAGCATGTCGAGCGTGACGTTTTCAAGCTTGATGCCGATATCTTCGGAGATAACGGTACCGCCGGTCAGGATCGCGATGTCTTCGAGCATTGCCTTGCGGCGATCGCCGAAGCCAGGAGCCTTGACAGCAGCAATCTTCAGGCCGCCACGCAGCTTGTTGACGACGAGCGTAGCAAGAGCTTCGCCTTCAACGTCTTCAGCGATGATGACGAGTGGCTTGCCAGTCTGAACGACAGCTTCGAGAACAGGCAGCATGGCCTGAAGGTTCGAAAGCTTCTTTTCGTGCAGCAGGATGTAAGCGTCTTCCAGGTCAGCAACCATCTTTTCAGGGTTGGTGACGAAGTAAGGCGACAGGTAGCCGCGGTCGAACTGCATGCCTTCAACGACTTCAAGTTCGGTCTCGGCAGTCTTGGCTTCTTCGACGGTGATAACACCTTCGTTGCCAACGCGCTGCATGGCTTCAGCAATGTCTTTGCCAACCTGCGTGTCGCCGTTTGCAGAGATCGTGCCGACCTGTGCAACTTCTTCAGATGTGGAGATCTTCTTGGCCTTGGCCTGGAGATCCTTCACAACTTCGGAAACAGCGAGATCGATACCGCGCTTCAGGTCCATTGGGTTCATGCCGGCTGCAACAGCCTTGTTGCCTTCGCGAACGATGGCCTGTGCAAGAACGGTCGCAGTCGTGGTGCCGTCACCAGCGATGTCGTTGGTCTTCGAAGCAACTTCGCGGACCATCTGTGCGCCCATGTTCTCGAACTTGTCTTCAAGTTCGATTTCCTTGGCGACAGAAACGCCGTCCTTGGTGATGCGTGGTGCGCCGAAAGACTTGTCGATGATGACGTTACGGCCCTTAGGACCAAGCGTTACCTTCACTGCGTCTGCGAGAATGTCGACGCCCTTGAGCATCTTTTCGCGCGCTGTGCGGCCGAATTTAATTTCTTTAGCTGCCATTGTAGAAAACTCCCGGGCTCATTGCCCATTGGTTGTCATGGAAAAGTGAGAAGAACCGGCTGATCAGCCGATAACGCCCATGATGTCGGATTCCTTCATGATCAGAAGGTCTTCGCCGTTGAGCTTGACTTCGGTGCCGGACCACTTGCCGAACAGAACGCGATCGCCAGCCTTGACGTCCAAAGGTACGAGCTTGCCGCTTTCGTCGCGGGCGCCGGTGCCAACAGCAACGATTTCGCCTTCCTGTGGCTTTTCCTTGGCGGTATCAGGAATGATAATGCCGCCCTTGGTCTTTGCTTCAGACTCAACGCGACGAACGACGACGCGGTCATGCAGCGGACGGAAATTGGTGCTTGTCATTGTCTAATCCCTCGATCAAATGACCTGAGCGGACCTAACAACAGGTCCGCGTGATGATTGTTAGCACTCCCTAGTGTAGAGTGCCAGCAACACGGAGATAAGCAGCCCATGTTGCCGAGTCAAGGACGGCCTGTCGGAAAATTTTCATGTAAAATGGTTACTACCAGCGCATGACAGAATTTTTACGCAGCGATATCGCACCCGCCCGCCCTTCCTTTCTAGAGATGACTGCCGCCTTTGCGCGCATCGGCCTTTTGAGTTTCGGCGGACCCGCCGGACAGATCGGCCTGATGCACCGCGTGCTGGTGGACGAGAAGGGTTGGCTGAGTGAAGAACGGTTCCTGCATGCACTGAATTACTGCATGCTGTTGCCGGGTCCGGAAGCGCAGCAACTGGCCACCTATTCCGGTTGGCTGCTGCATGGCAGGCGCGGCGGCATTGTCGCCGGTCTGCTCTTCATTCTGCCGGGCTTTCTGGTCATCGTCGCGCTGGCATCGGCCTATGCGCTTTATCAGGATACGCATTGGCTGCCCGCACTTCTATCGGGCCTGAAAGCAGGTGTGCTGGCCATCGTGCTTGAGGCATTGCTGCGGGTGGCGCGGAGGGCGTTGACCAGCCGCTTTCAGGTTGCCATTGCGGCGGCGGCATTTGTTGCCCTGTTCTTCTTTTCCATTCCGTTCCCGCTCGTCATTCTTGCCGCCGGGCTCATTGGTTTTCTCAAAGCCCGAGGAGATGCGCTGCCGGTGGTGGGTGTGGACGATGACAGCGCGGCCAATCCGTCATGGCAAAAACTGCTGCGTGGGCTTTTGATCGGTCTTGTCATATGGCAATTGCCGCTGCTGCTTTTATGGATCACCTCCGGCCCCGGCACCCTTGTTGATTTGCAGATATTCTTTTCCAAAATGGCGGTAGTCACCTTCGGCGGGGCCTATGCGGTGCTGGCCTATGTCGCGCAGGTGGCTGTGGAAACGAAGGGCTGGATGCTGGCGGGCGAAATGCTGGATGGCTTGGCATTGGCTGAGGCGACCCCCGGGCCGCTGGTGCTGGTTCTGTCCTATGTCGGTTTTCTTGCGGCCTTTCGCCAGCCTGGCTGGTTCGATCCGCTAACAGCGGGCATTCTGGGCGCCAGCATCGCCGCTTGGGCCACCTTCGTGCCGAGCTTCATGTTCATATTCGCAGGCGCGCCCTATATGGAAAAGCTGCGCCACAACCGCTTCCTGTCGTCAGCGCTTTCAGCCATTACGGCGGCCGTCGTCGGTGTCATTCTCAACCTGTCCGTCTGGTTTGGTCTGCATGTGCTGTTTGGTCAGGTGGAGCGCGTGGCGCTGGTGCCCGCCATCAATTTCGGCTTTTCATGGCCCGTCCCTGCGACGCTCGATCCCATGCTTCTCGGCCTCTTTATCGTATCCTCCTTCATGCTTTTCCGGCTGAAGCTGGGCATGGTGCCGGTTCTGGCCATGTGTATTGCAGCGGGTTTTCTGAGACTCTGGCTGATGTGATCCACATGCAAAAATGCTTTTTTGCTTGCCTTCGCCATCCCGCTTTGCAATGTCACAGCGTGAATTCACGGAACGCTTGGAATCTTTTACATGGCCCATCGCATTGCCACGCTTGGCGACATTACCCCGGACTTTGACGTTGTTCTGTCTGATGTGTGGGGTGTATTGCACAATGGCGTCACCGTTTTTGCCGATGCGGCGATTGCATTGGAAGCGGCGCGCAAGGCGGGCAAGACCGTGGTGCTCATCACCAATTCGCCCCGCCCGGGACCTGGCGTTATAGCTCAATTGCGGGCCTTTGGCATCTCTGACAACGTCTATGACCGCATCGTCACTTCTGGTGATGTTACCCGCAAACTGATTGCCGAAGGCCCGAACAAGGTCTTCCTTCTGGGGCCGGAGCGCGACATGCCGCTGATGGACGGTCTCGCCGTTGAGGTCGTGCCGGAAGCAGAGGCAACAGCCGTTGTCTGCACCGGCTTTTTCGATGACGAAACCGAAACGCCGGAAGACTACACCGATATGTTGAAGGGCTTCATCGCCCGATCCGTGCCGATGATCTGCGCAAACCCTGATCTGGTGGTGGAGCGTGGCGAGCGTATCGTTCCCTGCGCAGGCGCGATGGCGGCCTATTACGAACAGCTTGGCGGCGAAGTGCGCATTGCGGGCAAGCCCCACTCGCCGATCTATGAAGCGTGTCTTGCAGCGGCAAAAGAGGTGCGCGGCGAGTTTTCCAAGTCGCGTGTGCTGGCCATTGGCGATGGCATGCCGACAGACGTGAAGGGTGCGATCTCTGCCGGGCTCCAGCTTCTCTATATCAGCGGGGGAATTCACGCTGCGGAATATATGTTGAATGGCGAAACGGATGAGGCCCTGATGAATGCCTATCTGGAAAGCCAGAACGCCGCTCCCGGCTGGTGGATGCCACGCCTGGCCTGAAAGCAGATGCGCCTATGACCGTATTTCATCGCAATGAGCAGAAAGAACCGCTTCCGGATAATCTGAAGGGCGGCGTTGTTGCTATTGGAAATTTTGACGGTGTTCATCGCGGCCACCGAGCCGTGCTGGACCGTGCGCTGGAACTAGCGCGCGCGCGCGGCATTCCGGTGCTGGCGCTGACATTCGAGCCCCACCCGAGGACGGTCTTTCGTCCGGATAAACCGGTTTTTCGCCTGACACCCGGCCCGGCTAGAGCCCGGTTGCTGGCTGCCGAAGGGTTTCAGTCGGTCATAGAATATCCCTTCGACCGGGAGTTTGCGCAACGCTCAGCTGAGGATTTTGTGAAGTCGGTTCTGGTTGACTGGCTGGGCGCAAGCGCTGTCGTCACCGGCTTCGATTTCCATTTCGGCAAGGGCCGCGAAGGCGGCCCCGCATTCCTTATGGAGGCCGGTCACCGCTACGGTTTCGATGTGACGCTGGTCGATGCCTTTCGCGATGAAAGTGCCGAAGTCGTTTCCTCCAGCCGTATCCGGGAATTGCTGGGCCAAGGCGATGTTGTCGCGGCTGCCGGTCTTCTGGGTTATCGTTACACCGTCGAGGCGGAAGTCATTGGCGGGCAGAAGCTTGGTCGCACGCTGGGCTACCCCACCGCCAACATGGCACTGCCGCCGGAAACCGAACTGAAGCCCGGTATCTATGCCGTGCGCTTTCGCAGGCCCGATGGCACGCTGCATGATGGCGTCGCAAGCTTCGGCTATCGCCCAACCGTAACGGAAGATGGCGCAGCCCTTCTGGAAACCTTCCTGTTTGATTTCTCAGGCGATCTCTATGGCGAAGTCTGTTCCGTGTCCTTCTTCGGAAATCTGCGGGATGAGCTGAAATTTGACGGGCTGGAGGCGCTGGTGGCGCAGATCAAACGCGACGAGGAAGAGGCGAGGGCGCTGCTATCAGGCGTGAAACCTCTGGGCGAACTAGATGCTCTGATCGCTTTTTGAGCGCGATAGGCCTTTGTGCGGCATCTATTCCCTTTTCAAACGCTGCAAAAACACATAAGCAGACCCCTATGCACCAATTTCGGTTGACGTTCATATCCCGAATTATTGGCCCGGCCTTTCGTGCGCAATAAGCAGCCGAAAGGTCCGGGATTTCGGCGCTTGCCAAAAGCGCCTTCCGCCTTTGCCCTTTTTGCACTCAAGACGGCGCGACCCCGCATTTCCTCTCATTCTGGGGCCGCCGCATAACGGTATGATCATGAACGACACCGCACAGACATTAGACTATTCCAAAACCCTTTACCTGCCGCAGACGGATTTTCCGATGCGCGCTGGCCTGCCGCAGAAAGAGCCTGAAACGGTTGCCCGCTGGCAGCAGATGGGTCTTTACAAAAAGCTGCGCGCTTCCGCCGCTGGCCGCGAAAAATTCGTGCTGCATGATGGCCCTCCCTATGCCAACGGCAACATCCACATCGGCCACGCGCTGAACAAGATCCTCAAAGACGTCATCACCCGCTCGTTCCAGATGCGTGGCTTTGACAGCAACTACGTTCCCGGCTGGGATTGCCACGGCCTTCCCATCGAGTGGAAGATCGAGGAAGCCTACCGCGCCAGGGGCAAGAACAAGGACGAAGTTCCGATCAACGAATTCCGTCAGGAATGCCGCGAATTCGCCGCTGGCTGGATCGAGAAGCAATCGGCTGAATTCAAGCGTCTGGGCATCGAAGGCGATTTCGAAAATCCCTACACGACCATGAACTTCCATGCGGAAGCGCGCATCGCTGGCGAGTTGCTGAAGATCGCCAAGAGCGGCCAGCTCTATCGCGGCTCTAAGCCGGTCATGTGGTCGGTTGTCGAGCGCACGGCTCTGGCTGAGGCCGAGGTCGAGTATGCGGATGTCGAGAGCGACATGATCTGGGTGAAGTTCCCGGTGGTGGAAGGTGCGGCTGACCTGAAGGGCAACACTGTCGTCATCTGGACCACAACCCCGTGGACCATCCCCGGCAACCGCGCCATCTCCTTCTCGTCGCGCTTCCCTTACGGTCTGTTCGAAGTCGAAACGGCTGAGAACGATTTCGGTCCACAGCCGGGCGAAAAGCTGATCTTCGCAACGAAGCTGGCTGACGAAGCCGCCAAGAAGGCGAAGCTGACATTCAAGCTGGTTCGCTCCGTCACGGCGGAAGAACTCGGTGCGATCACTTGCGCCCATCCTTTGGCTCACCTCGGCTATGACTTCGCGGTCCCGCTTCTCGATGGCGATCACGTCACCGATGATGCCGGTACGGGCTTCGTGCACACCGCACCAAGCCACGGTCGTGAAGACTTTGACGCTTGGACATCCAAGGCTCGCGACATCGAAGCGCGTGGCGTCTCGTCGAAGATCCCGTTCCCGGTTGGCGATGACGGCTTCTACACTGAAGACGCGCCCGGCTTCGGCCCATCGGCTGAAGGTGGTGCTGCCCGCGTCATGGACGATAACGGCAAGAAGGGTGATGCCAATGAGCGCGTCATCAAGGCGCTGATCGGCGCCAACAACCTGTTTGCCCGTGGCCGTCTGAAGCACAGCTATCCGCATAGCTGGCGCTCCAAGAAGCCGGTCATCTTCCGCAACACGCCGCAATGGTTCGTCTATATGGACAAGGAACTGGGCGATGGCACCACGCTGCGCTCACGTTCGCTATCTGCCATTGACGATACCCGTTTCGTGCCAGCCGGTGGCCAGAACCGTTTGCGCGCCATGATCGAGAACCGCCCGGACTGGGTGCTGTCGCGCCAGCGCGCCTGGGGCGTTCCCATCGCTGTCTTTGCCGATGAACATGGCGAAGTGCTGATCGATGATGCCGTCAATGCCCGCATCCTTGAGGCGTTTGAGGTTGAAGGCGCGGATGCATGGTTTGCCGAAGGTGCGCGCGAGCGTTTCCTGGGCGAGCGCGCAGGCGAACCTTGGGTACAGGTCCGCGACATCCTCGACGTCTGGTTCGATAGCGGCTGCACGCACACTTTCACGCTGGAAGATCGGCCTGATCTGAAATGGCCTGCCGATGTCTATCTGGAAGGCTCCGACCAGCATCGCGGCTGGTTCCACTCGTCGCTGCTGGAAAGCTGCGCGACGCGTGGACGTGCGCCTTACAAGGCCGTTGTCACCCATGGTTTCACCATGGACGAGCAGGGCCGCAAGCAGTCCAAGTCTCTCGGCAATGTCGTGGCACCACAGGATGTCATGAAGGAATCGGGTGCGGATATTCTGCGCCTCTGGGTCATGACCACGGATTATTGGGATGACCAGCGTCTGGGCAAGGCCATCATCCAGACCAATATCGATGCCTATCGCAAGCTGCGCAACACCATCCGCTGGATGCTGGGTACGCTGGCGCATGACACGGGTGAAGAGGTTGCCTATGCCGACCTGCCGGAGCTGGAAAAGCTGGTGCTGCACCGCCTGTCCGAGCTGGATCAGGTCGTGCGCGAAGGTTACGACGCGTTCGATTTCAAGAAGATCACCCGTGCGCTGATCGATTTTGCCAATGTCGAGCTTTCGGCGTTCTATTTCGATATCCGCAAGGACACGCTTTATTGCGACGCTCCATCGTCGCTCAAGCGTCGTGCATCGCTCTCGGTCATATCAAAGTTGTTCGATTGCCTTGTCACTTGGCTTGCCCCCATGCTGCCCTTCACAACTGAAGAAGCATGGCTGTCACGCTACCCAGATGCGGAATCCGTGCACCTCGTCCAGTTCCCCGACGTTCCGGCGGAATGGAAAAACGAGGCGCTGGAAGCCAAGTGGGATAAGATCCGCAAGGTGCGCACGGTGGTAACCGGTGCACTGGAAGTCGAGCGCCGTGAAAAGCGCATCGGCTCCTCGCTGGAAGCTGCTCCTGTGGTGCATGTTGCGGAAGCTGAACTGCTGGCCGCCCTTGAAGGCCAGGATTTCGCGGAAATCTGCATCACCTCGGCCATCTCGGTTGTGTCGGGCGAAGGTCCTTCAGATGCGTTCCGTCTGGGCGAAGTCCAGAACGTGTCCGTCGAGCAGAAGCTTGCCGAAGGTCAGAAATGTGCGCGTTCGTGGCGCATCACCACCGATGTCGGCTCCGATCCTGCCTTCCCGGATGTCTCGGCCCGTGACGCCGCAGCCCTGCGTGAGCTAGGCGTTGCCGTTTAAGAAAAGTACCGGGTGAATTGCACTTTGGGCGTTCATCCGGTAAACCTGCCTGAAATTGGCCGGATTTTTGCAGCACTGCGGGCTGCCGGTCTGTGTACGGCGACAGCATCAGGCCGAAAATTGGAAACGATTTTTGGAATGCGCAATGCCTGTAATTAATATAAGAGCGCTTTGTGAGCGCCCGTGAGGGCGAACGGCGCGCTGGGGGCGGAAGGGTTTCGATGAGCATGACGCAGAGATTTCGCATCTACGGCACCATTCTTGGCGCGGTATCTGTCAGCCTCGCACTGAGCGCCTGCACCAGCCCGACCTATGGGACGGGCAAGACATCCGCCGAGCAGTTGGTCGATGACCTTGGCAATGCTACCTCCATCACCGGAGATCAGGACAAGCGCAACCTGAAATACAATCCGCGTCCCGGCCTCGTCGTGCCTGCGCAGGCCCGTGCCGGACAGTTGGCTCAGCCGCAGCAAAACCTTGCCAATCGCGAGACCAACCCGCAATGGCCGGAAACACCTGAAGAAGCGCGTGAGCGCCTGCGTGAAGAAGCGGACGCCAACCGCGACAATCCAAGATACCGATCGCCATTGCTGGCCGGTAATGGCACCAACGGCCAGATGACCGAGACACAGAAGTGGGAAGCCTTCCGCAAGGCCAAGGCCGATGCGCAGGGTGGCACGATCGTCAACAGCAACCAGCGCAAGTTCCTCACAGACCCGCCGCTCGAATATCGCAGCGTTCCGCAGGACCAACTCGCAGATCTCGGTACGCCGGAAGCCAAAAAAGAAAAAGAACGCAAGAAAAATGCCGCCATGGCTGGCACTGGCAAGAGCTGGTGGAACCCGTTCCAGTAAGGGTGAGTGGGGCAGAAACGTCATCCTCGGGCTTGACCCGAGGATCTAACGAACCCCAAAATTCAACTTGGCAAATCCTTGGGGCAAGCCCTGCTGTGACGTCTTATCAGCGCGTCGCAAGTCCTCACTCGCCGCGTTTGCCCTGAAAGAACCCCCGCAAAATCTCCGCGCTGTCGACCTCCGCCATTCCCGAATAGACCTCAGGCGCATGGTGGCAGGTGGGCTGGTTAAAGAAGCGAACGCCGCTCTCGACCGCTCCGCCCTTGGGATCATTCGCGCCGTAATAAAGCCTGCGGATGCGGGCAAAGGATATTGCCGCAGCGCACATGGTGCAGGGCTCCAGCGTGACATAGAGGTCGGCTCCCACCAACCGTTCCTGGCCCAATTCTTCGCACGCCATGCGGATCACTGCGATCTCGGCATGGGCCGTAACGTCGTTCAGTTCCCGTGTTCGGTTGCCGGACCGGGCTACCACGCGGCCCTCCAGCACAAGCACTGCACCGATGGGCACCTCGTTTCGCAGGGCCGCTTCTTGCGCTTCATCAAGCGCCTGGTCCATGAAATGCGTCGTTTCCGCCATTGTCCGTGCAATTTCCTCTTAACCGATGCCGCGTGACCTGATAGGACACGGCAAACAACAGGCAAACAACAAATGACATTCAAAGACAAGCCGACGCGCGGTGGCGGTAAGACATTCGACCGGGACAGGAAGCCAAAATCTTCCGGTGGCCCCGATGCTGCACGCGAAAAGAAGCCGTTTGTGGCAAGAACGGAGCCTGCCGTGGCCGAAACTGCGGCGGCAAAACCCGAGCGTATTTCCAAGATCATGGCGCGCGCAGGCGTGGCATCGCGCCGCGATGTGGAACGCATGATCATGGAAGGTCGCGTTTCGCTGAACGGCGTCAAGCTGGAAAGCCCCGCGATCAACGCCACTCTCGATGACAAGATCGAGGTCGATGGCGAGCCGATCCGTGGTGCCGAGCGCACGCGGCTCTGGCTGTACCACAAGCCTTCAGGTCTGGTGACGACGAATTCCGATCCGGAAGGACGTGCGACCGTTTTCGACAATCTGCCGAAGGAACTGCCCCGCGTCCTGTCCATCGGTCGTCTTGATATCAACACCGAAGGGCTGTTGCTGCTGACCAATGATGGCGGTCTGTCGCGCGTGCTCGAACTGCCGACAACCGGCTGGCTGCGCCGCTACCGCGTGCGCGCCCATGGCGAAGTTGATCAGGCAGCGCTGGACAAGCTGAAAGAAGGCATCGCCGTTGATGGTGTGCTCTACGGCTCCATCGAAGCAACGCTTGATCGTACCCAGGGCCGCAACGTCTGGATCACCATGGGTCTGCGCGAAGGCAAGAACCGGGAAATCAAGAACGTCCTTGGCGCGCTTGGTCTCGAGGTTAACCGCCTGATCCGCATTTCCTACGGTCCTTTCCAGCTTGGCGATCTGCCGGAAGGCCAGGTTGTTGAAGTGCGTGGCCGCATGCTGCGTGACCAGTTGGGTCCGCGCCTCATCGAGGCAGCCGGTGCCAATTTTGATGCGCCGATCTATGATGCAGTTTCCGAGGATGAAGAAGCCGCACCGCAGCGTCCTGTAAAGTCAGAATGGTCGAAGCGCGGTCCTGCCGAGCAGAACCCCCGCACACCACGTTTCGACGATAAGCGGGGCTTTGACGATAAACGCGAGGCCGCACCCCGCGAGCGCGCTCAGGGTCGCCCTGATGCCAAACGCGGTGCCAAGCCATTCGGCAAGGGTCGTGAAGAGGGACAGGAAGACCGCCCCAAGCGCCCACCCATGGGCAGCAACCGCACAGCCAATGTGTGGATGGCACCGGGCGCCAAGCCAACCCGTGACGGCAAGGAACGCAAATCCTACCGTGAAGAGGCTGATACCGCTTTCAAGAGACCGTCGGCTGAGGAAGAGTCTCGCCGGGGTATCGTAAAGCACAAGGATTCCGAGGGTGACTGGATCCGCGCTGACAAGCCTGCGCAGGATGAGAGCCGTGGACGTGGTAAAGGCGACCGTGGTGATCGCGGCGGCAAGCCATTTGGTGACCGTCCAGCCCGTGGTGGCGAGCGCAGTGATCGTCCCTATGGCGACCGCAAGCCCCGTGATGCTGGCGAACGCAGCGACCGCCCCCGTGTCGAACGGTCCTTCGGGGATCGTCCAGATCGTGGTGACCGGCCCGCCCGCCCATCCTTTGGCGATCGTCCGGCCCGTGGTGGCGAGCGCAGTGACCGCCCCTATGGCGACCGCAAGCCCCGCGATGCCGGAGACCGCGCTGAGCGCCCACGCGGTGAACGGTCTTTCGGAGATCGTCCAGACCGTGGTGACCGGCCAGCGCGTCCATCATTTGGTGATCGCCCGGCCCGTAGCGGCGAGCGCAGCGAACGACCCTTCAGCGACCGCAAGCCTCGCGACGGTGCAGACCGTCCACGTGGCGAGCGTCCATTCGGTGACAAACCGCGCGGTGCAAAGCCGTTCGGCGACAAGCCTCGCGAAGGCAGACCTTCTGGCGGCAAGCCGGGTGGCTTTGCTGGCAAGCCCTCATTCGGCAAGCCGCGTGGCGAGCGTTCCGAGGGTGGCTATTCGGGCAAGGGTCCCGGTGGCAAAGGCCCAGATAGTAGGGGCCCAGACAACAAGGGTCCGGGTAATGGTTCCGGTGGCCGAGGCCCCGGTGGAAAACCTTCTGGTGGCAGGGGAATGACGCGTAATGCGGATCGTAGGCGGTGAGTTTCGCGGCAGGACTCTTGCCGCTCCGAAATCCAATACAATCAGACCCACAATCGACCGTACTCGTGAAAGCCTCTTCAACATATTGAGCCACGCCTATCCGGAAAGTCTGGATGGCACGCGGATACTCGATGTGTTTGCGGGCACCGGCGCGGTGGGGCTTGAAGCCCTGTCACGCGGTTGCCGGGTGGCGCTTTTTGTGGAAAACGGTATCGAGGGCAGGGGCCTTCTGTGGGAAAATATCGATGCGCTTGGCCTGCATGGCCGTGCGCGCATCCTTCGGCGCGATGCTACCAAGCTTGGCAGTGTCAATAATATCGAGCCCTTCGATATGATCTTTGCAGATCCACCCTATGGTCTTGGCCAAGGGGAAAAGGCACTTGAGGCCGCCCATGTGGGTGGGTGGCTGGTGCCAGGGGCGCTCGCCATTCTCGAAGAGCGAGCCGATGTGCTGGTGACTGTCGATCCCGCCTTCAAGCTTCTCGAAAGCCGCGTCTTCGGCGACTCGAAGATGCATTTTTACCGTTACGAGCCACAACCACGGAATTGATCAGGATGACGCGCACCGTTGCCGTGCGCGTCACTCTCCTGTCGTCTTTGTGTCATAGAGCGGGAAGCGAAGTGACGTGAAGGAGAGCCCGCACCCGTGGCTGCAAAGAAAAAGAAACTCTCTGGTAAGAAGCGCAAGCGCGAAGAATTAGCCAGAGAAACACGCGATCCAACATTTGCGCTGGCATTGGGCGGCGGCGGTGCACGTGGCATCTGCCACATCAATATCGTTGAGGCGCTGGATGAACTCGGCATTCGCCCCACAGCCATTGCTGGGTCTTCCATAGGCTCCATCATTGGTGCTGGCATGGCGGCTGGAATGCGTGGCCGTGATATCCGTGATTATACGCTTGAGCTTATGGGCAAAAAGGGAAGCGTGGCCAACAAGCTGTGGAGCCTTGGTCCCGCTGCCATGCGCCACAGCGCGTTCGGCTTTCGCTTCGGCCAGTTCAATCTCGAACTTATTCTCGACGCTCTGCTGCCATCAGCGCTGCCCAAGACATTCGAAGGTCTCCAGATTCCGCTGAAAGTCACGGCGACTGACTATTACGCGCAGTGTGAAGTCATCGTCGAAACCGGCAGTTTGCATCAGGCGCTGGCGGCATCATCCGCCATTCCCGCGCTGTTCATGCCCATTCGCATGAATGACCGGATCATGATCGATGGAGGGATCTTCAATCCTGTTCCCTATGATCATCTGCTGGACAAAGCCGATATCGTCATCGGTGTGGATGTCGTCGGCGGGCCGGAAGGCGATGGGACGACAATGCCGAGCCGCTTTGAAAGCCTGTTCGGTGCCAGCCAGTTGATGATGCAATCTGCCATTTCGCTGAAACTGCGTTTGCACCCACCGCATATTTTCCTGCGGCCACCGGTCAACCGTTTCCGCGTGCTGGATTTCAGAAAGGCGCATGAAGTGCTGGCTGAATCCGAAGTCACCAAGGACGAGCTGAAACGGCAGATCGAGATGCAGGTGGAGCTTTATCATCGCGGTCATGGCGTTGAATCGTAACCAGGCCACTCAAATGCAGGTGAAGTTCCGCTTTGGCCTTGATGCGGCAGGTGTGGCGCAATAAATGAAGGTCAACGAAAGGCCCACCTCATGTCCTCAGAAATCGATTCTTCCAAGCTTCTAGACCGTGCAAGCGAACTGGTCGAACTGGCCCGGCGTGCGGGCGCAGATGAGGCGGATGCCGTCATCATCCGCTCCCGGTCGCAATCCGTGGGCGTGCGTCTGGGCAAGGTGGAAAGCACTGAATCGTCAGAAAGCGACGACTTTTCCCTGCGCGTCTTCGTCGGCAAGCGTGTGGCCAGTGTCTCGGCCAATCCCGGTTTTGATTTGAAGACCTTGGCCGAACGCGCCGTGGCCATGGCAAAGGTCTCCCCGGGAGACCCCTTTGCCTGCCTCGCTGACAAATCGCGTCTTGCTGGCTCCTATGACGATCTCGAACTCTTCGACGCCACAGAGGTTTCTACAGACTCGCTTCGAGATGCAGCCATTGCCGCTGAAGAAGCAGCGCTTGGTGTCGCAGGTGTCAGCAATTCCTCTGGTGCTGGCGCATCCAGCGGCATGGGCGGGCTGGTGCTTGTCACCTCGCATGGTTTTTCCGGCAGCTATATGGGCAGCCGCTTTGGCCGTTCCGTCAGCGTCATTGCCGGTGAAGGCACGAAGATGGAGCGCGATTACGAGTATGACAGCCGTCTTTACTTCACCGATCTCGATGCCCCCCAGGATATTGGCCGCCGTGCTGGCGAAAAGGCTGTGGCACGCACCAATCCCCGTCAGGTCGATACTGGCAGCAACGTAACCGTGGTGTTTGATCCGCGCATTTCACGCGGCTTCGTCGGCAGCATTGCCGGTGCCATCAACGGCGCATCCGTTGCCCGCAAAACCAGCTTCCTGCGGGACAAGATGGGACAGCAGGTGCTGAAGAAAGGCCTTGTTCTCACCGATGATCCGCAGATCGTGCGCGGACCATCCTCCCGCCCCTTCGATGGAGAGGGCGTGCGCGGTGAAAAGCTGGTCATGATTGAAGATGGCGTGTTGAAAAACTGGTTCCTGTCGACATCCACGGCGCGCGAGTTGGGGCTTGAGACCAATGGCCGTGGCGTTCGCGGGGGCAATCTCGTGTCTCCCGCCTCGACCAATCTGATGTTGGAGCCGGGGGATATTTCGCCGAAAGACCTGATTGCCCATGTTGGCACAGGCTTCTACGTCACCGAACTCATCGGCCATGGCGCCAACCTGCTGACGGGTGAATATAGCTGCGGCGCAAGCGGGTTCTGGATTGAGAATGGTGAAAAAGCGTTTCCTGTTTCTGAGGTTACAATCGCCTCGAACCTCAAGGACATGTTCATGCGGATAACCCCCGCAGATGACATTGACCGCAAGTACGGCGTGGTCGCGCCGACGCTTGCCATCGAAGGCATGACGATAGCGGGACGCTGATTTACCCTGACAGCGGTTGCAATGAGGCCCGTGTCATGCGCATGTTCGGGCATGGAAATAGTCCCACCCTCTGGGCCCGCAACGAACGACGAGCATATGAACGACGCAACAGGAGCAGACTGGCGCTCCGACCTTGACCTCATTGTAGATGCCGCAAGACAGGCTGGCAGCGTAGCCATGACGTTTTTCCGCAAAGACCCTGAGGTCTGGTGGAAACAGGGCCATTCACCCGTCAGCGCTGCCGATTATGCTGCCAACGAGATTTTGGAAACCGTGCTTCGCAAGGCCCGGCCTGATTATGGCTGGCTTTCGGAAGAGACGGATGATGACGAGGATCGGCTGTCGAAAGAGACGGTGTTCGTCGTGGATCCCATTGACGGCACACGCGCCTTTATTGGCGGCAAGGACACTTGGTGCGTGAGCGTTGCCGTCGTTCATCGCGGCAGGCCTGTTGCGGCGACGCTTGTCGCGCCAGCCTTTGATGAAGAGTTCAGCGCACTCACGGTTGGTCCTGCGCTCAAAAACGGACAGCCGCTCTCTGTCACCTCTGCTGGCGGTGAGCAGATTCATTTGGCGGCACCGGAAGATGTGATTGCCCGCCTCGACCCTGCCGTCAAAGCGAGGGTCCACCGTATTCCCCATGTTCCATCGCTCGCTTACCGTCTGGCCATGGTATCGGATGGGCGCATCGATGGTACGTTGGTCAAGCCCCATTCCCATGACTGGGATCTCGCGGCAGCCGATCTCATTTTGCAGCAGGCAGGTGGCAGCCTTGTGGATATTGATGGCAATACCCTGATCTACAACAGGCGCCAGGTGACGCACCCGCAACTGTGCGCAGCGGCCAACCATGTTCTTCCAGCCTTGCTGGGGCCGCTCAACCTGTCTGACAGAGGTTGATTTTTCCGCCAAAATCCCGCAGATGAAACACTCTTGGGACAAATGGACGATTAGAAAGAAGAGAAAAAATGACTGTAGCGGGCGACCAGAAACAGCTTCTTCACCTTGTATTCGGCGGCGAACTCGAAAATCTTCAGGATGTACAGTTTCGTGATCTGAAGGCCCTGGATATCGTTGGTATCTTTCCAGACTATGCATCGGCGCTAACCGCGTGGAAGTCAAAAGCTCAACAGACTGTGGACAACGCTCATATGCGTTATTTTATAGTGCATATGCACCGTTTGCTGGAGCCTGACAGCAAATAACCACTGTTTTCCGACTTGCTTTGTATTATACCAGATGCAGGGAAAAATTGTGCGAGTCCCCTTAGGGCACGCACAACATCTGGGGTAGCGGCATATTTCCGCAGGCAATATCTGCTCTGAAACAAAAAAGTCGCATTTTTATATGAGATAGCCTTCAGGCGTCGGGCGAGAAGCGCATGCGCGTTTTCGGGTCGTTCCGATGTGTAGCCAGAAAGACAGGGCGATTGTGAGCGGCCCGGTCTATTTGGCTCTACACTCTGGCAGGGATCATAGGGGAAAGCATTGCGCGAATGATCGAAGGCAGCATGTCATGAACAGCCGTATCGCACGCTTCGCCCTTTCGGGTTACAGAATTGCTGGCGTCGCCGCCTATCCTTTCGCCCGACCTTACCTCATGTATCGTGCAGCCAAGGGCAAGGAAGACAAGCGCCGCCGCATGGAGCGCTTCGGCTTTCCAAGCGCAGATCGCCCCCGTGGCCCGCTCGTCTGGTTTCACGCCGCAAGCGTCGGTGAAACGCTGGCACTCATTCCCCTCATCCGTGAAATTCGCAAACGCGACATCCATGTTTTGCTGACAACCGGCACCGTGACCTCGGCTGAGGTCAGCAAGGCGCGGCTGGGCGATGATGTCATCCACCAGTATGTTCCGCTGGATATCAAAATCTCGATCAACCGTTTCCTGACCTACTGGACACCGGATGCGGCCATCACTGCCGAATCCGAAATCTGGCCTGTCACGATGATGGAGCTCGAGCGTCGTCACATCCCGCAAATCCGCGTCAATGCCCGCCTGTCCGATCGCTCTTTCGGACGCTGGCACAACCGGCCGGATCTGGCCGAGGCGCTGTTCAGCAAGCTGGCTCTGGTTGTGGCGCAGTCCGATGTGGATGCGGAGCGGTTTCGCGATCTGGGTTCGTGGCCTGTCCTTGTGTCTGGCAATCTCAAGGGTGACACCGACCCGCCGCCGCATGATCCAGCGCTTCTTGAAACCTACCGACGCCAGATCGGCACGCGCAAGACATGGGCTGCCATCTCGACATTCGATGGCGAGGAGAAGGCCGCAGCCACCGTGCACGCGGCCATCAAGTCTCGCAATGACCAGCTGACCATCATCGTACCGCGCCATCCCGAACGCGCCGATGAGATCGAGACGATGCTGAAAGGCATGAACCTGACTGTCGCCCGCAGAAGCCGGGGCGATGTGATCACGCCGCAAACAGATATTTTTCTGGGCGATAGCATTGGTGAGATGGGGCTTTATCTCCGTCTGACCGAACTTGCCTTTGTCGGTCGTTCGCTGACGGCAGAGGGCGGGCAGAACCCGCTGGAGCCAGCCATGCTGGATTGCGCCGTGCTGTCAGGTGCGCATGTGCAAAATTTCCGAGATGCCTATCAGAAGCTTCTCCGTTCAGGCGGCGGCCGCATCATCCGGGACGTGGAAATGCTGGCGAAAGCCGTGCATTATCTGCTGGTCAACGACAATGAGCGCTACAAGATGATCGATGCGGGTGGCAAGGTCATAGAGGATATGCGCGGAGCGCTTTCGCTGACGGTCAAAGCCTTGGAACCTTATATCAATCCCTTGACCGTTACCGCAAAACTCCAGCCACGCAGTGCGGCTGGTTGATCATGCCGACGGACGCTACTCGAAAGTCCCCCGCATCCATCAGGGCAATCCTGTTTGACAAGGATGGAACACTCATCGGCTATGATGCCAGCTGGGGTCCGGTCAATCGCGAGCTTGCGGCGATTGCCGCAAATGGCGATGCAACGCTGGCGGATCGGCTGCTTCTGGCCTGCGGCATGGACCCGGTATCCGGCCATGTCACACCCGATAGCCTGTTGGCCGCCGGCAATACGGTGCAGATTGCGCAAGGGCTTGTGGCAGCAGGGTCTCCCTGCGACCTTTCGGACCTCACAAAGCGCCTTGATCAGCTTTTCACGCAGGCAGCTGAAAAATCCGTTGCCGTCACCGATCTCAAGGCGTTCTTTGCGCGGCTGAAGGCCTGTGGTTACAGGCTCGGCATCGCCTCGAGCGACAATGAAGCATCGATCCGTGGACTTGCCCGTCGTTTCGGTTTCGAAGCCGATCTGGATTTTGTCGCGGGTTATGACAGTGGCCATGGCACCAAGCCACAGCCGGGCATGGTGCTGGGTTTCTGCAAGGCAGTCGGTGTGCCCCCGGACTGCGTGGCTGTGGTGGGTGACAACAATCACGACCTTCATATGGGAAGAAACGCAGGTGCGGGCCTCTGCATCGCCGTGCTCACTGGCACCGGCTCGAGGGAAAGCCTCTCGGCAGATTGCGACTATTGTTTTGACGATATTACGAGCCTTGAAACGCTTCTCCCATCCGTAGCGACGAGCTGACTGGCCAATCTGAAAGCCGCCCTCTTTGCAAATTCCTCACCTTTCTGGCAGATAGCTGCTTCTACCAAGGCAAACGCGGGAGTTTGGGAACGCATGGTTTCGGAAGCGCCGCCATTCTGGTGGGAAAAATCCGGTTGGCAGGCTTGGGCGCTGTCACCCTTCTCGTTCGTATACGGCAAGGTGGCCGGAAAGCGCATGCGGACGGCAAAGCGGGCCTCCGTTCCTGTCCCGGTCATCTGCATCGGCAATTTCACGGTCGGCGGTGCAGGCAAGACCCCCACTGCCATCGCCATCGCCCGGGCCGCGCTGGACATGGGCTTGAAGCCGGGTTTCCTCAGCCGTGGTTATGGCGGCACGCTGGATGTGACGACGTTGGTTGAGGTCGACCACCACCGTTCCCAAGATGTGGGTGATGAGCCCCTGTTGCTGGCGCGTGAGGCAACAACCGTCATTTCCCGAAAGCGGGTGGAGGGTGCGCGGCGTCTGGTCGAAGAAGGCGTCGATCTCATCATCATGGATGACGGTTTCCAAAGTGCCCGTTTGACGCTCGATTACGCGCTCGTCGTCATCGATACGCAGCGCGGTATCGGCAACGGCCATTTCGTTCCCGGCGGTCCCGTGCGCGCGCCGCTGGATGAGCAGATGCGTCAGCTGACCGGGCTCTTGAAAGTTGGCAACGGACAAGCGGCAGAGGCCATCGTTCGAACGGCTGCCCGTGCTGGAAAGCCGGTCTTCGTTTCCTCCATTCGGCCACGGCCCCAGCCCAACTTTGCGGGCACCAAGGTGCTTGCCTATGCGGGCATCGCTGATCCTGCCAAATTCTTTCGCACCGTCGAAGAGCTCGGTGGAGACATCGTCGCGAGGCGATCTTTCCCCGACCATCATCATTTCAGCGACGAGGAAATCAGCGATCTCATGGCCGAGGCGGACAGGCTTGGCGTGGCGCTGGTCACCACCGCCAAGGATGCCGTGCGATTGAAAGGCCATCATGGCAGCGCGGCCAACCTGCTGAGCCAAACGCTGGTCATCGATATCGATATTGTCTTCGATGACCCTGCTGTGGCGCGTGGTATCATCGACACTGCTCTAGAGAATTGCCGTAACAGAAAGCTGCGAGAGGCTTGAGGGTGCAAAGGCGCAAGGCGAATATCGTGGCCTGCGGGAACTATCTACCTTTGGAGGGCTTTCCCTGATGATGTGAGCGCCACATGTGGTCGCTCTCCCATTCAGGAGGAATGCATGCCGCAGGAAAATACGGAAAAGAAAGTCTTTTCGCCGAAGGAAAGCCGTCAGGGGTTCAAGGGTAGCCCTGTTCTGATCATTCTTGTCATCAGCCTTGTGCTTGCCGGTGCAGTCTGGATCGTTGCGGAAAGCTGGGGTGAAAGCACGGCACCTGCCACAACAGAGACAGCGCCAGCAACCAGCTCGACCTCACCATCAGCCACGCCGAACCCGGGTGCGCAGGGCACTCAGACATTCGACAACAATACGCCGTCCGGCACCACGCCGCCAACGGAGGGTACGGATAGAAATCCAAGCTCTACGAATACCACGGCACCATAACGAAAAAAGCCGGGCTAGATGCCCGGCTTTTTTATGCGTGGTTGGAAGATCAAGCTGCCTTTTGGGCCGCAGCATTGATAGAAGAACCTGCCAGCTTTGTCAGGTCTTCATCCGTTGTGGATTCTTCCTGCAGCGTCGCATCCAGCAGCGCGACGGCCTTGGTATATCCGAGCTTTTCAGCCCAGGCCTTGAGCGTGCCGTAACGGGTAATTTCATAGTGCTCAACGGCCTGCGCGGAAGAAATCAGGCCGGCGTCGAGCGCCACAGAACCCTTGTAATCCTCGATGATTTCTTCACCCTCGGCAATAATGCCCTGGATGGCTTCACAGGTCTTGCCCTGCGCGCGCTTGCCGATGATTTCAAAGACTTCCTGGAGGCGTTCGATCTGCCCCTGGGTTTCTTCCTTGTGCTTTTCGAAGGCGGCCTTCAGCTTCTTATCCGTTGCGGCGCGGGCCATTTTCGGCAGGGCTTTCAGGATTTGACGCTCGGCATAATAGATGTCCTTGAGCGTGTCATAGAAAAGATCGTCGAGTGTCTTCTCGGCCATGTCAGTCTCCTATTGAAAATCGTGCATCTTGGTCACACCCCCGGCTAACCGGCGTTGGGTGCGATCGTTCCTGCCGGGCAGGGCGAATCATCGATTAATTTGGGAGACGGATGTCTTGAGTGGCCGGAATCAGGCGTTGCGGCGCTGGTTCGGCAAAGCTCCGGCGCGCTTTTCCGCTTCAACCGATGCCGCCGCATCCGCATAGGCTTCCTGACGCAGGACGCTCCAGTAACGAAGCTCATCGATCGGTATATGTTTGCCCGTCATGGCGCAGACGACATGCGAACCTGTCTGCACGATACGCATATCGCCATCGAGATATTCGACCTTTGCTTCGCGGTTGCTGCCGCCTTCAAATCTGTTCATCTGCCTGTCTCCTGACGTCGGATCTTTTTAAGGATGCAATGGCCAAAATGCCAGCCTCAACACGGCACTATCTCAACTTCGTCCAAACAGCTTTTCGATGTCTGCCAGCTTGAGCTCAATGTAGGTCGGGCGACCATGGTTGCACTGGCCTGACCCCGGCGTGTTCTCCATTTGCCGCAAAAGTGCATTCATCTCCTCCGGGCGCATGCGGCGTCCAGACCGAACTGAGCCGTGGCAGGCCATGGTGGCCGCGACATATTCCAGCTTGCTGGCGAGAGAGGTGGCGGTGTGCCATTCGGCTATCTCATCGGCCAATTGGCGAACAAGGCCCTGAACATTGACTTCGCCCAGCATTGCGGGCGTTTCGCGCACCGCAACCGCGCCCGGTCCAAAGCGTTCGATGGCAAGGCCCATGCTATCGAACCCACTGGCGTGGTCCATCAGCCGGTCACAGTCTTCCTCAGGCAGATCGACGATTTCCGGTATCAGCAGCACCTGCGAAGGCGGGCGCTTGGAATGCAGCGCTTTTCGGATTTCCTCGAACACAAGACGTTCGTGGGCTGCATGTTGATCCACGATGACAAGACCGTCTTGCGTTTGCGCGACAATGTAATTGGCGTGAACCTGTGCGCGGGCGGCCCCCAGTGGAAAACGGGTGGGCTCTGTGCCTGTTTCCATGCTGTTTGGCTGCTCTGAGGCGTCGGCCCGAGCCGTTGGCATGGTAATGTCGGTGAACTGAGATTGCGCCGCCTCGCGAAGCGCCAGACCATCCTGCACGGAAAGAGGGCGCGACGGTGAGTTTGCGGGTGACCATGCCTGCGTTGGCTGTGAACGCATAGTCGATGGACTGTAGCCAGGCCGAAATGCATTCATCATTTGCGCAGCGCCCGTGGTGGAGGCGCGGTCGCCCTCGCGGCTCAGCGCCTGGCGAATGGCACCCACGATGAGGCCCCGGACCAAGCCGGGGTCACGAAAGCGCACATCCGATTTTGCCGGATGCACGTTGACATCGACAAGCGCCGGATCAAGTTGGAGCGACAAGACCGCAATCGGATAGCGACCGTGTGGCACCGTCTCCGCATAGGCCCCGCGAATGGCGGACAGCAACAGCTTGTCCTGCACCGGGCGGCCGTTCACGAACATATATTGGTGGGCGGAATTGCCACGATTGAACGTTGGTACACCGGCAAATCCCGTCAGTGTCACGTCTTCACGCCCGGCGTCGATCTCTATGGCATTATCCTTGAAATCCATTCCGAGGATTTGCGCCATGCGGGCCAGATGGTCGTCACCCGTTGCCGCAAACTCCAGCGTCGAGCGGTCCGTTCCAGACAGCACGAACCGGATATGCGGAAAGGCAATCGCCATGCGCTTGACGATTTCCGTGATCGCCGCAGCTTCCGCCCGTTCGGTTTTCAGGAATTTCAACCGCGCCGGTGTGGCAAAGAAAAGGTCACGCACCTCGACAATGGTGCCGGTGTTGGAAGGGGCCGGGCGGACAGGTGAGAGCTTGCCGCCCGCAACGGAAATGATTGCGCCTTCGGCAGCACCCTGCTGGCGGCTGGTGATCGTCAATCTGGCCACGGACCCTATTGAAGGCAGCGCTTCGCCGCGAAAACCCAGAGTGCGAATATCATCCAGCGTCGTGGAAATCTTCGACGTGCAGTGCCGTCGCACCGCAAGCTCCAGATCGGCTGGAGACATGCCGCAACCATTATCGGAAATGCGCACCAAACCCTTGCCGCCGCCAGCGGTCGCAATCTCGATGCGCGTGGCGCCTGCATCGATTGCGTTTTCAATCAACTCCTTGGCGGCACTTGAAGGTCGCTCGATAACCTCGCCTGCGGCAATCTGGTTGATAAGGGTTTCGGATAGCTGCTTGATGGACATGGATCCATTTTCGTGGATTCGCCCGCCTTATGAAAGGAAAATCATCCAAGACGCGGCCAATCGCCTGCTTGTCCCGCTAAATCTTTCAAAGCGACACCGTTAAGCGCGTCTTAAGGGAAAGCTTCTAAAGTCGAAACTGCTTGAAATGAGTTCAGCAACTATATTCCTCTGGCATTGCCAGCGGATGTGCGACGGAAAGCTGGGGCCGTCGCATCTTGTCCAGTCTGCTTCAAGTCACAATCCTGCATGTCCTTCGTTTTATCCATTTATCCACGGTCCGTGGCCGGTTTTTTGTGAGTTCATTTTGCCTTGAGAAGTGCCTGTGAGGAAATGCAATGAAGGATGAGGTGTCGGTCTGCGCAGATATTCAAACTGCCATGTTCGACGCCGTTTGCGATGCGATCTCTGCTGCTATCGTCATCTATGATCGCAATGATCGTATCATCTTCATCAACAGCCGTGTTCCCGCCCATCTACCCATCCCTGACTTGAAGCTGGGCATCGGCACGCGCCTTCGGGATTTGCTCGCTGCTTTGTACGACAGTCGGCGCGAAGTGGACGGCCCTTCGATTGCACACAATATCGAGCGCGACGAGTGGATCGCCGAACAATTGTCTTCGCACTGGAAAGAGCGTTTGGAAACGGTGGAACCGTGTGCCGGTGGCAGATGGCTGCGTTTCATCAAACGGCGCTTTCCGTCTGGCCTCGGCATTTGCATCATCACCGAAATAACCGAGCAGAAAAAGCGCGAGGACCAGTGGCGCTTGGATATAGAGCGCGTGCAACTGACAGAAGAAATTCTCGACACGCTGCCCCTCTCCATTTTCGTCAAGGATCGCACCACGACGTATGTCGGCGTCAACAAGGCGGGCTGTGCCCTTCTGGAAACGTCAGCCGATCTTATTCTGGGCCGGACGGTTTCCGATATTCACTCCGATCCTCTTGCCTCGCGCATCGACGCCATGGACCGCCATGTTCTGGAAACCGGCACACCCGCCATTCTGCCGGAGCGCGTCACACGTCTGACCGGTGAAGAAGCGCTGGTCATCACCAGAAAGCAGAGGGTGGGCAAGCCCGGCCGGTATTTCCTTGTCACGACCATGGATGACGTGACCGCCTTTGCGAGTGCAGGTGCGGATGGCAAGAGTGTCATTCGCGGGTTGGAGCACATGTCGTTCGTTGCTTCATCCTACATGGACGATGAGCATCATCAGGCATCGCAGGTCTTGAAGGGCCGCAGTATTCTGCTGGTCACACCGAATTCCTCACTGGGCGATCTGGCCATGCGCAAAATGACCGCGGTTGGTGTGGATTGCGCCATGGTGTCGACGCAGCACGAGCAGAAGGCGTTCATGGAATATGCCACCTCTGCCGGAGTGCGCATCGATCTTGTGATTGTCGATGTGCAAATGGATATTGCCTGTCTGGATCTGCCCCAGACCTATGGTGTCGATGCCGTGACGGTGGATGACTATCTGCTGGAAAGCTCGCTGATCACGGAGATTTCCCGCCATTTCAGGCTTGCAAGTCGCACCCTGGCGTCTGCCCAAACCGATGCTGGCTGGGAGATCTCTACAGGTATGCCTCCAGCGCCCGCTAAAAAGAGCGGGCTAGATGTTCTCGTTGTTGAAGACAACAGCATCAATCAGATCGTGTTTTCGCAGATCATGGATGGTCTTGGCCTCAGTTACAGGATCGCCTCCACGGGCCGTGATGCCCTCAGGTTGTTTGAAACGGAAAGGCCCGCATTTATTCTGATGGACACCACCCTGCCGGATTTCGACGGGTTTGAAGCGGCACGACGCGTGCGTGGCATGGTTGGGGGCGAGCGTGGGCGCACCCCGATTATCGGCGTTATACCCCAGGCGTTCGAGGGTGATCGGCAAGCCTGCCTTGATGCCGGCATGGATGATATGCTGCTCAAACCTATCAGTCCCGATATGATCGAACTGATGTTGAAGCGTTATCTGCCCCAGCGAGAGCATCGTGCCAGTATTTAAATGCCGTAACGCCGCTGCGGAAGAAGATACCCTGAATATTGATAGCTATTTCGCAGATTTCAGCGCTAATGTTTCGTGAGACCAAATCATATTGCAAGATAACCCGCACTCCCTCGATCAGGACGCGCGAATGAAATCGCCAGAGCGAAATGCGCCGCAGGTGAGCCAGCATGAATTGCAGGCGATGGCTTACCGCGACCCGTTGACGGGGCTGGGAAACCGCTACAGGCTTCGCGACAAAATCCTGATGCTGGCAGCCGAGCGGGCAAGTGACCCGGCACCCTTCACGATTGGCGTTGCGAATATCGATGGCTTCAAACCGATCAATGACCTTTTCGGCGCGGAAGCGGGCGATGAAATCCTGTGTCAGGTCGCGGACCGTCTGAAAGCTTGCGTGCCGGATGGGGCGATCGTCACCCGCCATGAAGGTGATGAATTCGCATTCGTATTGCCACTCGTGTTCGAACGCAACGGGGCCGAGCGCGTTGGGCAAATGATCAAGGACGTGCTTTCCGCCCCCTACGATCTAGGAGACCGGAACGTAAGGCTGTCATCATCCTTCGGTTTTGCTATCCATCCCTTTGCGGGCGATGAATTCGAGGATCTTCTCAAAAGTGCGGAGACCGCGCTTTATCGATCCAAGCGGCGTGGCCGCGGCCAGATTACTGTCTATTCGCGTGAAATTGCGCAGGAGATGAAGAGCGCGACGCAGCTTGAGCAGGCATTGCGACATGCCATTATCAGCGGCACGCTCGATGTGCACTTCCAGCCAATCGTTCGGCTTAGCGATGCCACTGTCATCGGCTTTGAGGCCTTGGCGCGGTGGAATGATCCGGATCTTGGATTTGTTTCTCCCGCCGTCTTCGTGCCTCTGGCCGAAGAGCGTGGTTTTATCGATGCGCTATCGGAAATGCTGTTGCGCAAGGCAGCGGAAGCGGCGCTCTCATGGCCGCGAGAACTGTTCCTGTCCTTCAATCTCTCTTCTGCTCAGTTGATGGACCCCGGCACTGCCGAGAATATCCTCAGCATTCTGAGGCGCGTCGGGCTTGATCCACGACGGCTGGAGCTTGAGATTACCGAAACTGCGGTCATGACCTCGGCTGATACGGCCCAGCGCATCCTGACCGACCTTCAACATGCCGGTATTCGCATTTCTTTGGATGATTTCGGCACCGGCCAGTCGAGCCTCGGTAGACTTCGCGATTTCTCCTTCGACAAGGTCAAGATCGATCGCGCTTTCGTATCGCGCATCACCACAGATAGACCGTCAGAGCATATCATCAAGGCAATTGTTGCGATGTGTGATGGGCTGGATCTGCAGGTTGTGGCTGAGGGCATTGAAGAAAAGGCCGAAGCCGAGAAACTGCGCAACCTTGGCTGCGGCATGGGGCAGGGCTATTTTTACGGTCGCCCGGTCGATGCAGCCGCAACGCAACGCTACCTTCAGGAAAACTACCGTGACATAAACCACTCCGCCCGCGAGTTCGGCTGACGAAAAAGGCGCCGGTGAGGCGCCTTGGTCGGTCATTATCCTGATGGGCTTAGAGCCGATATGCGGCATCCAGCATGCCTTTTACCTCGATGCCGAGATCGAAAGTTGCGCCGTAAAGAGGATTAGCTTTGATGGTCGTATCATCAAGTCCCTCATAGGCAGAGGTCACGCCGATGCGGTTTGCAGATGCGCCGAAAAACACAGGGCATGTCGTCTGTGCTGCCGGAACTTCATAGCGTGCCAGATGCTGTCCGTTCGGTGAATATTGATCCACCGCGCCGAGGCCCCAGCGCGCATTCCACATATTGCCATCCGCGTCGCAGACCGCGCCATCAATACCGCCCTTTTGGCCAGCCTGATCAACGAACACTTTTGCCGCGCCGTTTGGCAGACCTGTTTGCGGATCAAGTGGAAGGCTCATTAACTGGTTCACACGCGTGTCGACATAGTAACCGGTCGCGCCATCGGGGGAAAAGCAGATGGCGTTGCTGATGCTGATCTTGTCGAACAGCGGCGTCACCTTGCCGCCTGCGACATGATAGATCGATCCAGCTCCATCCTCGGCCTTCTTGCCCATGGTGCCGATCCACAACGCACCGCTTTGGTGAATGCGCCCGTCATTGGAGCGGTTTCCGGGCTTGCCGGGCTCGAAATCGGCGTGCAGCGAAAGCTCCCCCGTTGCGCGGTCACGAATGAAGAGGCCCTCATCGGAGGCCAGCAAGTGACGCTTCTCATCGATACGTGCAACGACGCTGGCCATGAAGGGCAGGGCGTGAACGGTTTTGGTGTTGCTTGTCAGGTCAAGCGCGTGAAGCTCCTTGCCCAGAATATTCAGCCAGCACAATGTGTTCGTGATCGGGTCAAAACTTGGCCCTTCGCCCAGCATCATCTGCGTGGGGTCAAGCACCTCTCCCTTGAAGTCATGAATGTCTGGCATGCCTTAAGCTCCGATTGCTAGATCATAGGCAGCGACGGTGGCGATGGCGCGGGCGCGCACATCATCCGCCGTCATGCCGGGCTTGTAGAGGCTGGTTCCCAGACCAAAGGCTGTGATTCCGATGCTGGTGTAGTCCGTGAAATTCTTGTCCGAAACACCGCCGACTGCCGCAACCAGCGTATCCTTAGGCAAAATGGCTCTGATAGCGTTGAGGCCGGATGGGCCAAGCACGCTGGCGGGGAAGAATTTGAGCCCGGTTGCGCCTGCCTTGAGCGCCAGAAGCGCTTCGGTTGGCGTCAGCACACCCGGCATGGTGACCATGCCTTTTTCTCTAGCCGCCGTGATGACATCAACATCGACATTGGGGCTGACCATCAGCTTTCCGCCAACTGCGTCCAGCTTTGCCACGTCTTCCACGGTAAGCACGGTGCCAGCGCCGATCAATGCGTCTTGCGGAGCAAGCTTGACGGCCATTTCGATGGAGCGGAACGCATCTGGCGAATTGAGCGGGATTTCGATGGCTCGCAGGCCGCTTTCCAGAAGTGCTGTTACCACACCCTCTGTTTCTTCAGGCCGGATGCCTCGCAGAATTGCGACAAGTGGGTATTTCATGGAAGGGAAGGGAATACGCATGGAAAACTCCTCAGTGCCAAATGGCGTTTGCAGCTGCGACAAGCCCGCGACGCACGGCTTCATCTGCATCAATAGTCACGAAATCAATGGAAAGCGCATTGAACGCTGCTTCGTAGAGCGCACCGAGTGAGCCGGATGCGATGAGAACGACTTGCGCCGTTTTCGATGCAGCGGAATGCGCGCCGGCAATTTCCAGCCCGATCATCGTGCCCGACAGTTTTGCCTTCGCATCTGTCGCAGACAGGCCGTGCAGCAACTGGCCAGACCGCACCGTGAACAGGTGGTTTGTCGCCATTTGCGGGTTTGAATAACTTTGCGATACCGCCGTTCGGAAGGCCTCGCTGTCACCGGTGAAGCTCCCGGCATCTGCAACCGCATGGGACAGAATGGAGTGTTTCGATATGACATCGAACAGCTCTCCGGTCATGAATGTGGAAAAGCCTGTCACTTCGAGATTGGCGACATTGACCCACTTGGAATGGGTTCCCGGCATGCAAACCAATTGCTCACCGGACCTGTAATCGGCAGAAAGCGCGCCTAAAAGCTGTGTTTCTTCACCGCGCATCACATCTGGCTTCTCGGCTGCGCGCTGCGCAAGGCCCGGCAGGATGCGTACGTCTGACGTTTCGCCCGGCACCCGGACGGCACCTTCAAGCACCTGCGCCAAATTCGCGGGAACATCGACATAGCCCGCTTCGACCCAACCCTGTCTCGCACCCGCCATGCCGCAGATGATAACAGGTAGCCCCGTTGGCGCGGAAAGAGCGGAAAGGTGGGATGCCAGCACCTGCGAAAAGCCGGTTTGCATCGCCGTTGTCATGCCTTCGTTGCTTCGGCGCTCGCCAATGACTTCGCCCGATTTGCTGATCAGCCAGAGCCGAAAGCTGGTCGTACCCCAGTCCACTGCAACATATGCGGCATCAGACATTATAAAAGACCTCCATCAATGATCATGGTTTGGGCCGTCATGGCAGCGGATGCTGAAGAGGCCAGAAAGAGGCAGGGGCCGACAATATCCTGCGCCGTCAAGGCGCGTTTGAGGCACTGTCGCCCCACCGTTTGCGAGATCGTGTCATCGGTCAGCCAAAGGTTTTTCTGGCGCTCGGTCACGATCATGCCCGGCAAAATCGCGTTGACGCGGATGTTTTCTTCACCCAGACGCCCGGCAAGGCTTTTCGTCAAGCCGATGATGCCTGCCTTAGCGGCGGTGTAGGCGGGCAACTCGCCCATGTTCAAGAGATAGGAGATGGAGGAAAAGTTGATGATCGACGCGCCTTGCGCCTGCCGCAGATAGGGCAGGGCCGCCTGAGTGACAAAGAAGACCGGTTTCAGATTGATGGACTGATTTTCATCCCAATATTCGCTCGTGACCGTATCGATATCGTGGCGGTCATCCCATGCAGCATTGTTGACCAGCACCTTGATGCCACCCGTCGCCTGCGCCGCATCTGTCACGGCCCGCGCCAGTTGCGACTGGTCCCGCAAATCAGCCTTGATAAATGTAACCGGATGGCGTGTGCGCGCAGATAGTGTTTCAGCCAGCTGTGTGCCTGCGGTTTCATTGAAATCGATGAAGGCGACTTTTGCCCCGCGCTCGGCAAAGGCTGCAACCAGCGACGCTCCGATACCGGAGCCGCCGCCCGTAATCAGAATGCCGTTATCCAGAAATTCAGAAGAGGGTGAAAAGTTTTCGCTCGACATATCACTCGGCAAGGATTGCGCGTTCCATTATTTGGAACTAAGTTTCAATAATCGGAATAGTGCGCCGTCCACTTGGTGTCTGTCAAGCGTTACAATAGAGCACGGGGAGACCAGCATGATGCATCGAAGTGGTGACGCGACGGCTGAGAGTAGCACAGGAACACTCGGCAAGGCCATTTCCCTGCTGGAGCTGGTGGTGACGTCGCCACACCCGCTTCGTTTCACCGATATCTTGCAGCTGAGCGGCCAGCCGCGTGGCACGCTGCACCGTCAACTTGTGCATCTTCTCGATGAGGGCTTGCTGGAGCAGAGAGGCGATCAGACCTATGTGGCTGGCCTGCGGTTGCTGAGTTTTGCTTCCCAGGCATGGAGCAGCAGCGACCTGCGCACTGTCGCGGCACCTCATCTTCGAGACCTGCAGGAAAAGACGCAGGAAGCGGTCCATCTCGGTGTGCTCAGAGGCTCAGAAATCGTGTATCTGGACAAGATCGATGGCAAGCAGGCGGTGCGCATGTATTCGCAGATCGGCCGTGTTTCACCAGCCTACTGCACCGGTGTCGGCAAGGCGGCACTTTCGCTTTTAGGGCAGGCGGAGCTCGATGCGATCATTGAGACGATGGGGTTTCACCCCTACACATCCAATACCATCATCACGGCAGAGGATCTGAAGCAGGCTGTGGGTGACATAGCCTCTAAGGGGTTTGGTTTTGATCTGGAAGAACACGAGGCCGGAATACAATGTATCGCGGTGCCGGTGCCTCTGCCGGGACGGCGCATTTACGCAGCGATTTCGGTCACAGGACCCGCCTATCGGCTCAGTCGGGCTCGTCTTGAGGGATGGGCGGACCTTGTCCGTGAAGCAGCCAAAAATATATCCTCGGATTTGATGGTGCGTCTGCCGCCTGTAAACGAGTAAACACTGAAAATTGCAGGCGACTGTACGACAACAATATTCATGCGCAAAAATTGCGATAATTTGTAAATATCAACTTTTGTGTGCAAAAAAACAATGCTTCGTTATTCACGTGGTGTTATTTTCTGATATCGAGCCTCATCATTTAAGTCTATCGCATAAAGAACCAAAAAATGTTGGAACCAAAGATTTCCTCTGACGCTCCTCCCGGAGCGGAGTGCGTGGCAGAAGTAGCAGAGCTGAGCACTCAGTTTGATATATTTCGGTTTCTTAAAAGGATAACTGAAGCTTGGGGCATGAAAGCCTTTATGGTCGTCAATATTCCGGCCCACATTGCGTTGGAGCTTTCGCAATACACGGTCATTACAAACTGGCCAGCCGAATTGTTGCACCAATACGACCATGAAGGCCTTCTGCCTCGCAGCAATGTGTTTCGTGCCTTGAACCAATCCAGCGTGCCGTTTTTTGTTGATGCCGAGCTCTTGCAAAGCGGCCATGAAAACTCCGTCAGCAAGACTATCCTCGATCTTTTCACGCGTTTCGATATGGTGAAGTCGCTCTGGTGCCCGGTGCAGGACCACACTGGCCAGAAAGGCTCAATCTCGTTCCACGGCAACCGTATGGATTTTTCACCGACATTCGTTGCGGAAATTGCCTATGTGTCCGCCCATGTTTTCAGCCGTCTTGCCCATGTCAGAACGCTCGATTCTCGCATTCCCGGCACATTGACGGACCGAGAGATCGATTGTCTGAACTGGACGGCGGCGGGAAAAACAAGCGCGGAAATTGCTGAAATCCTGGTTTTGTCGGAACATACCGTCAATCACTATCTTAACCGCGCGACGAAAAAGCTGGATACGGTCAACCGAACGCAAGCTGTCGCAAAGGCTTTGCGCGTCGGTTTGATCAAGTAGAAATATTTCTTTTTCCTGGATTGTTATCTGCATCAACGTGGGCAATTCTCGCTGCTGCAGATGGCAGAGGAGATAAGATTCGTTTGGCAGCTTCGAGAAGCTTCAAGGCTGGATTTTCTCCGACGATCGATTGCGCGGTGCTTGTCGTTGCCGCTGAAAAAGGCTTTGCCGCAGATGAAGGGGTGTCTCTTCATCTGGTCAAAAAATCCTCCGTTCATGACCTTCTGGCAGAGTGGCGCAACGGCGATCTGCAGGGCCTTCATCTGTCTGCGTCACTTCCGGTGGCGTCGGCTCTCGGCCTTGGCGATATCCCGGCCGGATTTGCAGCTCCTTTTGTGCTAGCAACAGGTGGTGCCACCTTTGCCGCCGCACAGGATTTGCATGACGATCTGGTCGAGCAGGGGATGAAGATACCAGATCCGGCCACATTGGCCCGTGCTCTCGGCCGCGTTGCCGCGTCCCGCCAGTCAGCGGGGCTGAAGCCTCTGGCCTTGGCTGTCGAACATCCGCTCTCGGCATCTGCAATGGAGTTACATTATCTTCTGAACAGCGCCCGCTTGCGTATCGGCGGCGACGTCACCCTTGTCGAAGCGCCACCGGGGGCTATGCCGGATATGCTGGAAGCCGGGCAGATCGATGGCTTTTACGGTTCAGAACCCTATGGAACCCTTGCCGTCCTGCGCGGATCGGCCCGCATCCTCACGACCAAGTCGCATATCTGGCAGAACGCCCCGGAGAAGGTGCTTGCCGTGTCAGACGGTTGGGCAAATTCTGAACCTGACACCTTGGAGGCGCTTATTCGTGCGCTTTACCGAGCAGGCGAATGGTGCTCCAGCCATGCCAATATTGAGGAGCTTGCGGGCATTCTAGGTTCGCCTGCCTGCCTTGGTATGGATAAGGAGTTCATTCTTCCAGCGCTGACAGGATTTATCTCTCACTCGCCGACACGTATGCTGGAATGCCCCGGCTTCTTTGCCACAAGCGGCAGGGCGGTCAACTTTCCCTGGCAGAGCCAAGCGCTATGGTTCTTCAGCCAGATGGCCTTGCGCGACGACTCGCCCCCGGATGCCACCACTGATAAAAGCGCGTATGACGCCGCGGCGCGCGCCTATCGTCCCAATATTTTCCGCAAGGCGATAAAGCCGCTTTTTGTCCCGGCTCCCTCTGCCAATATGAAGTTGGAGGGCACGCTGAAAGTGCCTGTCATCGTTGGTGCATCCCGGTCCGGCCTTGTGCTCGGGCCTGACGCCTTTTTCGACGGGCGTATCTTCGATCCTGAAAATCTTGGGGCCGATACGAAGATGTGACCGACCAGGATCGCAAGAACGGTTACGCTTTATCATTGGCGAAACTGAAGCACTTGGTTATGGAAGGCTGCGGATGCAGCATAATGGAAACTGATATGGCACAGGCCGGCAAGAACGAAATCGAGCAAGCGTTGAAAAGCATCGCCTATCCGGGCAGCGATGAGAGCATCATTGCGCTTGGCATGGTGTCGGAAATATTCATTGCCGATAACAAGGCCTATTTTTCCATTACTGTTCCTGCAGCAGAGGCCGATCGTATGGAGCCGCTGCGGCTTGCGGCAGAAAAAGCAGCCCTTAGCGTATCCGGAATTAAAGCGGCAATGGTCACGCTGACCGCCGACCGCAAACCCGGTTCTGCTCCCGCCCAGCCAAAAGCCACAAAGCCGTCACCTGCTCCACAGGCAGGCGCGGCGCAGCCCCGTGTCAAAACGGGCGTTCCCGGCATCCGCGCCATCATCGCTGTTGCATCCGGCAAGGGTGGCGTCGGCAAATCTACCACCGCCGTCAATCTGGCGCTGGGGCTGCAAACGCTTGGCCTGAGTGTCGGCATTCTGGATGCCGATATTTATGGACCATCGCTGCCTCGGCTTCTCAAACTTTCCGGTCGCCCGCAGCAGGGTGAAGGGCGCACCATCATCCCCATGGAAAATTACGGCCTCAAGGTCATGTCGATGGGCTTTCTGGTGGATGAAGAAGCGGCGATGATATGGCGTGGGCCGATGGTCCAGTCGGCGCTGATGCAGATGCTGCGCGAAGTGGCCTGGGGTGAGCTCGACGTGCTGGTGCTGGACATGCCGCCCGGCACGGGCGACGCGCAACTGACTATTGCCCAGCAAGTGCCGCTGGCTGGTGCTGTTATTGTGTCTACCCCGCAGGACATGGCTCTGATCGATGCTCGAAAAGGCATCACCATGTTTCAGAAGGTGGAAGTGCCTCTCCTCGGCGTCATCGAAAACATGAGCTATTTCATCGCCCCCGATACCGGTGCGCGTTACGATATTTTCGGCCATGGTGGCGCGCGTGCGGAAGCAGAGCGCATCGGCGTTCCCTTTTTGGGGGAAGTGCCGCTCACAATCTCTATTCGTGAATTGTCTGATGCCGGTACTCCCGTTGTCGTGGCGGAGCCAGACGGATCTCAGGCGCAGATTTATCGCGACATTGCACAGCGCGTCTGGACCCAGATGGGCGCTGGCCTAAGCAAACCCGCACCGAGTATCGTCTTCGAATAAAGTGGACAACCGATGCGCCCTGCGCATAGCACTTGGTCTGTGGTGCAGCTTGACAGCCCCTCGCTCCGGTTGCGTGGAGCCAGAGTTTCTGTTTTCGCGAGAAGTTGCTGAAGGCCGTTGTATTCGATCAAGCCACTGATTCTACGGGCTTATACGAATGCACCCTAAGGGCAGATGGCCAGGCCAGCAAACGATGGTGCCCCACAGCCACACGGCCATTCAAGCTTGGTGGCTAGGGCATTGCAAAAAATACTCCTTGATTCTTATGGGCATTGAGAGCATAGGCCGCGCCGTTCGGTCCGCCGCCCATTCCGGGCGTTTGCGGAAGCCATACCTTTTGTGTTAGAGCAGCCTTCCGGCATTTGTCGGGATGCTGACCGGAGAAACTGATTGATCAAGGCCTATCGCTCCAATTGCGAGGCAATCAGCCTGTCGGCGGACCCATCGGTTCAGCAGATTTCGGATGATATTGTCTGGATTGACCTGATCAACCCTGACCGGGCTGAAGAGATGCGCGTCGAGCAACTGCTTGGCGTCGAGTTGCCGACCCGTGAGGATCTCAAGGACATCGAGCCCTCCAGCCGCCTTTACGTGGAAGATGGAAACGTCTTCATGACGGGCTCATTGGTCTGGAATGCGGATTCGAAAGATCCACGCCTGACGGATGTTGCCTTCATCCTTGCCGGAAACAGGCTCGTCACCATCAGATATGCCGAACCAAAATCCTTCAATCTCTTCATTGCGGCCATTACCCGTGTGCCCCACGATATGCGCAGCGGTGCGGCTCTGCTGCTGAAACTTCTCGAAACCATCGTGGATCGTACGGCGGAAATCATCGAAAACTCCGTGATCCGCATCGATACCGTTGCTGCCGGAATTTTTGGTGATCAGGCACGAAGCAAGCGCAAGGCCCCCCGCTATCTGGAAGACAAGCTTGCCGATATATCGGGCTATCACCGTCTCATCTCAAAGGTGCGCGATAGCCTTGCATCATTGGCCCGCCTACAGTCTTTTCTGCAAGCCACGCCTAATGTTCAGCAGGATAAGGAAGCGAAGGAAACGGGTCGCTCCATCGGCCGTGATATTCAGTCCCTGTCGGAACACGCATCGTTCATTTCCGGCAATCTGACATTTCTACTGGACGCATCACTTGGGATCATCAATGTCGAACAGAACGCGATTATCAAAATCTTCTCCATTGCGTCTGTCGTGTTCCTGCCGCCAACACTTGTGGCATCTGTCTACGGAATGAACTTCAACGTCATGCCGGAACTGCAGTGGACCTACGGTTATCCGCTGGCAATTTTCATCATGTTGATATCGGCCATCATTCCATTCATCATTTTCCGTTGGAAGGGCTGGCTCTAACCGGTCAGAAACACCATGTCTCACGCGTTGGATAAGGATAACTCCGAAAAGCCGGAGGCGGATCATCGCCGCACGACGGGCTTTTTTGCAGCGATGCTGGGTTCTGTCGGCGTCGTCTATGGCGATATCGGCACCAGCCCGCTCTACGCTTTTCGTGAAGCCTTGAAGCCCATCTCGCACGATGGCGTCACCGAGGCTGAAGTGATCGGCCTCATTTCCTTGATGATTTGGGCGCTCACCATTATCGTCACTATCAAGTACATCTGTTTTCTGCTGCGTGCGGATAATGATGGCGAAGGCGGCACCCTGTCGCTCTTGGCTCTTCTGATGAAATCTGCTGGCAGCAAGCGCAGCGTGCTGATCATGCTCGGCCTCATTGGCGCTGCCCTTTTCATGGGTGACGCCATGATCACCCCGGCACTATCAGTGCTGTCGGCGGTTGAGGGCCTGAAGCTCGTGACCCCGCAGATGGATTCGTTCATCATTCCCATCTCTGTCATTATTCTTGTGGGGCTTTTCGCCATCCAGTCGCATGGCACTGAAGTTGTCGCGAAGTTTTTCGGCCCCATCACCGCCGTCTGGTTCTTCGTTATGGGCTTCGTCGGCCTCATCCATATTTCGGATGATTACAATATTCTCTATGCCTTCAACCCTTGGCATGCGGTTGAATTTTTGATGGCGGAAGGCTTCTACGGTCTGGTTGTCCTGGGCGCAGTGTTCCTGACAATCACCGGTGCGGAAGCACTTTATGCGGATCTGGGGCATTTTGGTCGCAGACCCATCCAGTGGGCGTGGTTCGTGCTGGTCTTTCCGGCTCTCACATTGAACTATCTGGGGCAGGGCGCGCTTGTGCTGAAAGACCCCTCGGCCATGTCCAATCCGTTTTACCTGATGTTTCCGCAGTGGGCGTTGCTTCCAGCGGTCATCCTGGCAACGGCTGCCACCATCATCGCCAGCCAGGCGGTTATAACGGGTGCTTTCTCGCTCGTCCGTCAGGCCATCCATCTGGGCTACCTGCCGCGGATGGAAATTCTGTTCACATCCGAAACCAACACCGGGCAGATCTATTTGCCATCGGTCAATACCGTCTTGCTGTTTGGCGTCGTTGCGCTGGTGCTGACATTCAAAAGCTCGGACGCTCTGGCCACGGCCTATGGTATTTCCGTTACCGGCGCGATGGTCGTCACCAGCCTACTGTTCTTCCAGTTTACCCGCACGCACTGGAAGTGGTCGAAATCGCTCGCCCTTCTCGTGATTTTGCCGTTCATTTCGCTTGAGATGATCTTCCTGGGTGCAAACCTGCTAAAAATCCACGACGGCGGCTACGTGCCGGTGCTCATGGCCGTCGCCTTCGTCATCATCATGATGACATGGCAGCGCGGCTCGAAAATTCTCTTCGCCAAGACACGCCGCACGGACGTTCCGTTGAAGGCTTTCGTTTCGTCGGTGGAAAAAGAGAGTGCCCATGGCCCGGTTCGTATCCCCGGCACGGCGATTTTCCTGACGGGCGACCCGGAGACGGCCCCTGCCGCGCTGCTTCACAACCTCAAGCACAACCACGTTCTGCACGACAAGAATGTGATCCTGACGATACGCACCGAAGACACGCCGCGTGTTCATCCTGATCGTCGATACACGATCACCAAGGTCAGCGAACGTTTCGTCGTTGTCGAACTTCACTTCGGGTTCATGGAAACGCAGAATGTGACGCAGGCCTTGGGATATCTGCGCCGCACCGGCTACAAGTTCGATATCATGTCGACATCCTTCTATCTGGGCAGACGCAAACTGGTGCAAGACCCCAAGTCTGGCATGCCGGGATGGCAGAACCGGTTGTTTATCGCCCTTGCCGAAACATCGGCAGACCCATCCGATTATTTCCGCTTGCCCGCCAACCGCGTCGTGGAACTTGGCTCTCACGTGGTCATCTGATCGCGTGTTGGCAGTGCCGATCATCTCAAACGCCATCCTGCGAAAGCCGGGTGGCGTTTTTTGCATCCGACACGTTAACGTGAAGGCGTGCGCCCCGCTGCTGTTAACCAACCATCAAGGTTAATGAGAGATTATCCAGACCTGTAGCAGTGAGTTGCGTTCGTGTCTGGAGTGCTGGTTTTGCGTTCAAAAAAAGTATCGCGTCGCGGGTTCTTCCTCTCGTTCGAGACATGGACATCGCCAGTTGTTTTCGGTTTGGCCGCCTGGCTTGCCTTTCCCACCCTTGCCGCCCGTGCGGATCTCGCCTCTTTGCTGGCTGGCCTTGACGCCGGGGGAGAGCAGTGGCGCATGGTCCTCACCAGTTCTCCGGCAGGTTCCGTTCACAATGCGTCTCTTTCTTTTGCTCAGGCTGATCCCGCCTCCGTGCTGACCGGGGCTGGAATGATCGCGCCAGATGGAAGCAAGGTTGCTTTCGTCACATCCAAGAGCGGCAAGGAAACGACGCCAGATAGCGACCGCGTCAACCGTGCCGCCAAGAAGGGGCGCATCGTTTCAACCGAAATCATGCAGCCACCGAAAGAATTTACCGCAGGTTCCGTTCTGCGTCGCACCAGCATGCTGGATATCGAGCCTTTGAAGCGAAAGGATCGAACTGCTTTCGTGAAGCAGAAGAAGACCAAGGACATCGAGCTCGCCTCCTTCTATTTTCGTCGGGATGAGAGCAAGACCGAAAAGTCCGTCTCGCCCATGCTGGCAGAGCTGATTACCAACCGAACACCCGACGTGCTGGCCACCGCCTATGCACCGGCTGAGCCGGATTTCGCGCGCGAATCACCATTTGATGCCATCCTGAAAAAGCCGGATGCCGGTCGCTTCATTCCTCAAATCGCAGCAGATGACCATGCGTGGGCAGCGCAACCGCTTCCAGCCGAGGCATTTTCCGCAGCCGAGCAGCAATGCCTTTCGTCGGGCATCTATTTTGAGGCACGTGGCGAATCGGTTAAGGGGCAGGCCGCCGTGGCGCAGGTGATCCTCAACCGGGTGCGCAACCCGACCTACCCCAACACGATCTGCGGTGTCGTCTATCAGAACCAGGATTGGCGCAATCGCTGCCAGTTTTCCTTCGCCTGCGACAATATCAAGGACCGTGTGAATTCCGAGCGCCATTGGAAAATGGCCCGCGAAGTGGCATTGGCGACCACGGCAGGCAAGATATGGCTGAAGGAAGTCGGCTCCGCGACGCATTATCACGCTGTCTACGTGCGCCCGGCCTGGGGCAGAACCATGAAAAAAGTGGGCAGAATCGGTCTGCACGTGTTCTACCGCACCTATGGCGGCGGCTGGAGCTGATATTTCCGGCTTTTCCACGGGATAAACGTGTCAAAAATGCCGATTCTGCATCCCAACAAAGCAATTAATCCGTCTGTATAAGCTAAGTTATTGCTTTCAATCACAATTTTGTATTCCGTCAAGCGCAGTCAGTGCCTTGACTAGCGAAGTGCCTAAAACTATGTTGCGCGCGACTTCAGAGCGGGCTGGAACAGGCTTAATGCCCTGCCGTTTACAACTCCAATGAGTTCTGGCAATGCCGGAATGGAGAAAAAGGGTGGGATTTGGCAATGACTGGCAACCGTAACGATAGTCTGGATGAGCGCCGCAGGCGCCTTGCCGATGAACTGGCAAAGGTGAAGGCGGAAGACGACGCGCAGGGCCGGACGGAGCAGAACGCAGCAGAGACCCGAAAGGGTTTCGCCATGGCGATCAAGCTTTCCTCCGAGTTCATCTCTGCAATCGTTGTTGGCGCGATGCTGGGGTATCTACTGGATCATTTTGCTGGTACGTCGCCTTGGGGGATGATCGTTCTTCTTCTTCTCGGCTTCTGTGCAGGCGTTCTAAATGTTCTGCGTTCTGCGGGCGTCGTGGCGAAGCCACCGCTTCTCGAAGGTGGGCTCGGAAAAGACAAGAGTGGAACGCAGGGCGAGTAGTCGCTCAGTGTCCATATAGAATTAAAGTGTCGTGTTTTGCGGCAAAAGATAAAGAGGGCATACGGTGGCAAACGATCCGACCCATCAGTTCATGGTAACGCCGATCATCCCGATTGAGATCGGTGGCGTCGATTTTTCGTTCACCAATGCGTCTCTGTTTATGGTCGCAACGGTCGCGGCCGCATCTGGCTTCCTCTATTTCGCAACGTCGAACCGTGGCTTGATCCCAGGCCGCATGCAGTCCGTTGCTGAAATGTCCTACGAATTCATCGCTTCGATGCTGCGCGAAGGCGCTGGCAAAAAGGGAATGGTGTTTTTCCCATTCGTCTTTTCGCTTTTCATGTTTGTTCTGACAGCAAACCTGCTCGGCATGTTCCCGTATTTCTTCACGGTCACCAGCCAGATCATCGTTACCTTCGCTCTGTCCTGCCTCGTTATCGGTACGGTCGTCGTCTACGGTTTCTACAAGCATGGCCTGAGCTTCCTCGGCATCTTTGCACCATCTGGCGTGCCTGCGGTGCTGTTGCCGCTTGTGTCGTCCATTGAAATCATTTCGTTCCTGTCGCGTCCGATCAGCCTTTCCGTTCGTCTTTTCGCGAACATGCTGGCAGGTCACATCACGCTGAAGGTCTTCTCGGGCTTCGTTGCCTCCATGGGTGCACTCGGTGCCCTTGGTATCGGTGGCGCAATTCTGCCCCTCATCATGACGGTCGCAATGACCGGTTTGGAATTTCTCGTCGCCTTCCTGCAGGCATACGTCTTCGCGGTACTGACTTGCATGTACCTGAACGACGCCGTGCATGGCGGTCACTGAGAAGTAAAGTCGCTGGCCCCGACAATCGGGTGTCAAAAATAGCCGCAAACAACCATTCTAAGGAGCTTAACATGGAAGCGGAAGCAGCAAAGTACATCGGCGCAGGTCTCGCATGCCTCGGCATGGCTGGTACGTCCCTCGCTCTCGGCCGTATCTTCGGCGATTTCTTGTCGGGCGCACTGCGCAACCCGTCTGCCGCTGACAGCCAGTTCGGCCGTCTGGTATTCGGCTTCGCCGTTACGGAAGCTCTGGGCATCTTCTCGTTGCTCGTAGCTCTCCTTCTCCTGTTCGCTGTCTAATATCAGCATCAGGTTTGGATCACGGCTCGCAGCGCGTGCCGTGATCCTTCGCATTTGCACGACCCCTGGAGGTGAGTATGTTCGTGACCGAGGCTTTTGCCCAGTCAGCACCCGCGACAAGTGAAACGAATACGGGAGCGCCGGCTGTCGGTCAGACGGCTCCGGAAGCAACGCATACCGAGACAGGCGTGGCACACGATGCCGGTCACACATCCGGTGTGTTTCCCCCATTCGATCAGTCCACCTACGCATCACAGCTTCTATGGCTGGCCATTACATTCGGCCTGTTCTATGTGCTGATGAAGAAGGTCATCGTGCCACGCGTCGGCGGAATTCTCGAAGACCGTCACGGCCGTATTGCACAGGACCTCGATGAAGCAGCCCGTTTGAAGGCTGAGGCAGATGCCGCCATCGAAACCTACGAAAAAGAATTGAACGCAGCTCGCGCCAAGGCAGGCTCCATTGCAGCCGCTGCTCGCGAAGCTGCGAAGGTCAAGGCCGATGCAGATCGCGCCGCTATCGAGGCAGACCTTGCCAAGAAACTGGCGGCAGCTGAAGCACGGATCGACACGATCAAGACCCAGGCTTTTGCTGATGTCGGCACAATCGCTGAAGAAACTGCGACCGCTATCGTTGATCAGCTGATCAGCGTCAAGGTTTCGGATACGGATGCCAAGGCTGCTGTTGATGCCGCATCTGTCGTGAAGGGAGCTTAACATGGCGTTTGATGCAACATTTTTCGCGCTTGTCGGTCTCGTTCTCTTCTTCGTTCTGATTGCCTACCTCAAGGTTCCCGGCATGTTGGCAAGCTCGCTTGATGAGCGCGCAGGCAACATCAAGGAAGAACTTGCGGAAGCCAAGCGCCTTCGCGAAGAGGCTCAGCACCTGCTGGCTGAATATCAGCGCAAGCGCAAGGAAGCCGAAGCAGACGCTGCGAACATCATTGCCGCCGCTGAACGTGAAGCTGCAGCTCTTACGGCAGAAGCCAAGGTCAAGACCGAGGAATTCGTCGCACGCCGCAACGCTCTGTCTGAGCAGAAGATCAAGCAGGCCGAAACGGACGCCATTGGTGCCGTTCGTGCCGCGGCTGTTGATCTGGCGATTGCAGCAAGTGAGAAGCTGATCGCTGAGAAGATGACAGCCGCTGTGAAGACGCAACTTTTCAACACCGCTGTCAACGAAGCCAAGACACGCCTCAACTGAGGTATCAGAGCAAGCAATTGCGTTTTGAGTTCAAGCATTCTGAAAACCGCCAAGCGATTGGCGGTTTTTTTGTTTTCTCAATATCGTATGCGCGTGAGTCTAGTGAGGCACCTGCTAGGCGCGCCTTGGATCGAGCGCTCAGCGAGTTATGTCGCTCGAACAACGCATGGCGGCGTGATTGGCGCGAGTCCTGCATAGGACCGGTTTCCGTCAATCGCATTTAGCGTTGAGTTTCACTGGGTCGATGAAGCCTCTGCTTGGGATGAGATCACGCCCATTCGTGGCCGTCCCGTCGCGAACAAGCGGTCGCCTCTCAAGGCAATGCCACCAGTGCCGAACGATGAGACTTGCAGGCCCTTATATGAATGCGGGTGAAGGACTTGGTTGGGCGTTAACCCGCCGAGCTCTCGCTGGATTCCCTCACTCCACCCTCATCGGGCGAAAGCTCATGCGGTGGAGAGGGCAGGGGCCATTGGCTTCAATGGCGCGCAGATGTGTCGGCGTGCCGTAGCCTGCGTGGGATCCAAAGCCGTAGGCAGGATGCAGCAGGCCTGCTTTCTCCATCATTCGATCACGCGTGACCTTTGCGACGATTGACGCGGCGGCGATCGAGACAGAACGGCCATCACCCTTAATCACAGCTTTTCCGAGGCAGGGAATTCCCGGTGGGATGTCTCTGCCATCAGCGAGCACGAGTGCGGGCGTGGTTTGGAGCCCCAACACAGCGCGGCGCATTGCATCGAGGCTCGCACGCAAGATGTTCATGCGGTCGATAAGAGCCGGTCCCGATGAGGCGATGGACACAATCGATGTTGCGAGGATCTGGTCAAACAACACCTCACGCCGCGCCTTGGAGAGCTTCTTTGAATCATTCAAACCGTCGGGGATATTGTCGGGATCGAGAATAACGGCTGCGGCGACAACAGGTCCGGCCAGCGGGCCGCGCCCGGCTTCATCCGTGCCGGCAACCGGCCACTCACCACGCTTCTTCGCCTCGAGTTCCAGACTGAAATCCGGGCCTTTATCGGTCAAATCAAAGAGGGCAGGAGAATCGGATGCTGTGCGTTGTTTCATAGGGCGAAACTCGCACAGGCAACCGATCTCCTGCAAGCCCCCGGTCGCAGGGTGCGCACAGCAACCCACGGGGCGGAGGGCTGCTGTTGAGGCATCATGACCTCCAGAACTCTTTCGGCGGAGTTGAAAGAGTAGAACCCTTGCGAGGCGGCAGTTTGCCGGGGGCGCAACCCGCAGCGCAGGGCATAGACGCTGACGGGTATTCTTAAGCGATAGACCTGCGTGGTTTCCCTCTCAGGTCCAGCAATAATCAGAGCAGGGAGAGCTGCACACCGGCTCCACCCGGCGCGATGAAGAGATCGTCTCGGAGCTGGATGCCGCGCCGGATCAGGCCGAGCCTTTTGGTCGTCATCTCAAATCGCCGTCCAATCTGCCAGGCATAGGGACCGGCACCCTTCATCCGCTTGCCAAATTCAGCATCGTAATCCTTGCCGTCACGCATCGAGCGCACCAGCGACATGACGTGCTGATAGCGGTGCGGATAGTTTCTGAGTAGCCATTCGCGAAACAGCGGGCTCACCTCCAGCGGTAGGCGCAGGAGAACATAGGATGCTTCCGTAGCCCCAGCCGCTTTCCCGGCCTCCAGCACCCGTTCGATTTCATGGTCGTTCAGCGCAGGGATAACAGGTGCCATCATTACTGCCACGGGAATGCCAGCCTCTGTCAGCGTCTTGATTGCCTCCAGACGCTTGGTCGGTGTCGATGCGCGTGGCTCCATGCTGCGGGCAAGCTTGCGGTCGAGGGTGGTGACGGAAATGCCGACCTTCACGAGGCCCTTAGCGGCCATCGGTCCTAGAATGTCGATATCACGGGTAATCAGCCCGGACTTGGTGACAATGGCAACCGGATGCTCGGCCTTCGCCAGCACTTCGAGGATCTGGCGCATGATGCGCCATTCCCGCTCGATCGGCTGATAAGGATCGGTATTGGTGCCGATGGCGATGACCCGTGCCTTGTATCCCGGTTTGCCGAGCTCGCGTTCTAGAAGCTTAGCAGCGTCGGGCTTTGCAAACAGCTTTGCCTCGAAATCCAGCCCTGCCGATAGCCCCATATAGCTGTGCGAAGGTCTTGCGAAACAGTAGATGCAGCCATGTTCACAACCCCTGTAGGGATTGATGGAGCGATCAAAGGGAATGTCAGGCGAATCATTGCGCGTGATGATGCTGCGTGGCTTTTCGACCTGAACCTCAGTGCGAAACTCCGGCAGTTCCTCGATGATCTGCCAGCCGTCATCCACGGCCTCGTGCTGCAGGGTCTCGAAACGTCCGCCCGGATTGATACCCGCCCCACGTCCGCGCCGACGGTCGATCTCGATCCGTAGACCCGATGCGTCGGCCAGAGCATTGGCAATATCTGGCGTATGGCCCGGCTGGAAAGCAGCCTGCCCCGAAAGCACATGTTGTCTCATCTGGATACTCCTGACCGGGTGAACCGGCTTGGTGGATGACCCGATTCATAAAGCAGGAATGAGAACAAGACAAGAACAAAATACCGAAAGACTCGATAGCAATTTGCTCTGCCTTGCGTTAAAAATTTTAATGAGGAAATCAGATCGTGTTTCCGAAGCTGGGGATTACAAGCTTGCCTAAGACATGCTGACAGTGATTATGGAATGCCGGGATCAGGAGCCGGAACTTGCGCATACCCTGTCCACGCTCGTTTCCGGTGCGGTGGAGGGGCTGGTGAGCGACGTGATCATCCTTGATCATGGCTCGACGGACGGCTCGTCTCGCGTAGCAGAGGCGGCGGGTTGCCGGTTTGAAACAGACTGGGATATGGGCCAGATCATCGCCTCGGCGCGCGGTGAATGGATTTTGCTGATGGAACCCGGCGGCCGCCCACAGAGCGGCTGGATTGAGGACATTATGGAATATACGGCGCTGAACACGCGCCCTGCCAGATTTGCGCCGTCGCGCCATTACCGTCCATCTTTGCTATCACGCCTGACCCATCGAAGCCGCCCGCTGGAGTACGGCCTGCTGCTGAGGAAGGCGGATGCGGTGGCGCAATCCAGCGGAAGGCTGGGTCACATCGGACTGGATATTTTCCTGAAGGGACAGAAGGCGAGGCGCCTTACCGCAGAACTCATTCCAGCCTGGGCTTTGCGTAAAACGTCCTAGCAGACGTTTGATCTATGCGCCGCGCTTCAAATGCTCGTCAAGGCGCGGCATGATTTCCACGAAATTGCAGGGCATGTGGCGGTAGTCCAGCTGTGCTTTCAAGATGCCATCCCATGCGTCCTTGCAGGCACCAGGAGAACCCGGCAGGACGAAAATGAAAGTGGCATTGGCAAGACCTGCTGTTGCGCGTGACTGGATGGTGGATGTGCCGATCTTGTCATAGGATATGCGGTGAAAGACCTCGGAAAAGCCGTCCATACGCTTTTCAAACAGGGGCTCCAGCGCCTCTGGCGTGACATCGCGTCCGGTAAAACCCGTCCCGCCAGTGGTAATCACAACATCAATCGCGTCGGATAGGGTCCAGCTACGGACCTGCTCAAGGATGGCGACCTTGTCATCCGGCACAATGGCACGGTCCACAAGCATATGGCCAGCATCAACGATGCGGGCAGCCAGCGTGTCGCCGGATTTGTCGTCTGCGAGTGTGCGGGTGTCGGAAACGGTCAAAACCGCGATGCCAACCGGTATAAAAGCGCGTTCAGCATTCATCTCGAAGTCCACCTATGGTTTTTGTTGCCTGAACATACCAGTCGGGACGCTTTTGGCGAAGGCTTGCCATGGCCGAAGTTGCATCCGTCATTGTCCCGAAGATCCCGAAACATGTCGCGCCAGAGCCTGACATGCGCACCAGCGCGGCACCCGCCTCAGAAAGCAAAGTGTGTGCCTCGCCAATCTCTGGCAGAACCTCACGCGCAGGCGTCTCAAGATCGTTTCGGCACTGTCTGATGAAACCAATCCAGTCGAGGTTGGAGCGGTCGCAAAGCGGCGGATTGGTCTTGGTCGTCAGCCGCTTGAAAATTTCCGGAGTCGAAACACCCTTGAGAGGATTGACGAGCACCAGGTGCAATACGGGCATGTCGTCCACTGCTTCGATTTCCTCGCCGATCCCACGGGCGATCAGTGGCTGGCTGGAAAGACACATCGGCACGTCAGCACCCAGTTTCAGGCCAATCTCATCCAGCTTGACGGTTGAAGGCGCGATATTCCAATGGCGGCACAGGCCCCGCAAGGTGGCGGCCGCATCGGCAGATCCACCGCCGATACCCGATGAAACCGGCAGGTTTTTCTCAAGGTGGATCATGACAGGTCGCGGCTGAGACCCAACAGCGTCGCGCAGCAAATCTCGCGCCTTCAACACCAGATTGGTCCCCGCACCGTCTTGCTGCAGAACGCCCGCGAAGGGACCGGACAGCGAAAAGCCATCCTGTGCTGCATCCTCGATGCTGATAACGTCGCCCGCTTGCGTAAACACCACAAGCGTTTCCAGCAGGTGATAGCCATCTGTGCGCTGGCCTGTGACATGCAAGGCGAGGTTGATCTTGGCGGGAGCGGCCTCCGTCGTTCGGACCGCTCCTTGAGTGTCAGGCAAGGGCATGAAGGATCAGGATTTCTTGTCCGGCGCTGGCGCAGGCGCGACAGGCGGCAGAGGCGCCTGATCTTTCTTGGCCGTATTCTGCGCGTCCTTTTCCAGCGGTGGCAGGCCGTTGGCGATCTTTTCCTTCACCTTGGACTTGTCCACCTCTTCGCTTTCGCCGATGAGCGCGCGGTTCCACTGATAGACAGCCTCGATCTTGCGTCCAACGCGCCAATAGGCATCGCCAAGGTGGTCGTTGATCGTGGGATCGCCAGCGCGCAGCTCGATGGCGCGTTCCAGCTCCTCGACAGCCTCATCGAAAGCACCCAGTCGGAAATGCGCCCAGCCGAGAGAATCGACGATGTAGCCATCATTGGGACGAAGCTCCACGGCCCGGCGGATCATGTCGATTGCCTGATCGAGGTTCATATTCTTGTCGACCCAGGAATAGCCAAGATAGTTCAGCACCTGCGGCTGCTCGGGGTTCAGCTCCAGAGCGCGCTTGAAATTCGGCTCTGCCTTGTCCCACTGCTTCAAACGCTCATAGGCGATGGCGCGCTGGAAGAAGATCGTCCAGTCTGATTTTTTCGGGACAGCGCCGATGACCTCGACAGCCTTGTCGTAATTAGCGGCCATGGCCGTATAGTCCTTGGCATCTGAAAGCACAGAGCCATAGGCAAGATAGGAGCGAATATCGCTCGGATCCGAATCGAGCAGGGATTTGAGGTGCTTGCGCGCCTCTTCAACCTTGTCCGTCTGCGCCAGCGTCAGGCCAAGTTGCAGCTCGGAAATGCGGTGCATCGGTGAATCCAGAGGCACTTCGCGGTAGAAGGCAATGGCGCGGTCCGGCTGCTTCTGTGCTTCAGCCAGTCCGCCGAGCAGAATCAGAGTGTCTGCACTTTTGGGGTCGAGAGCGCGTGAGGTCTGAAGATAGAGCGTGACAATTTCTTCGGCCCCTTCGCGGTTCAAGGCACCGGCAATGGAGAACATCACAGCTGCCGCGCCCTCGATGGGGGTCTGCACCTGCTGCTGTGGCTTCTCGCCTCTTTCGATGCTTTCGCGCAGCGCCTTCAGCGGCGCGTAGTTCGGCGCAAATGTATCGCCGACAGCAATGGTATCGAGCGCCTTCTGCTTGTTGCCAACATTGGCTTCCAGCCGGGCAAGGGCCATCACGGCGCGCATATAAGTATCGGTCGCGGTTGCACCGCCTTCACGGTCGGCCACTGCGTCGTTGAGGCTCTTGCGCGCTGCTTCCGTATTTCCCGCCACCAGCGCAATCGCGCCAGCATGGTACTTCTGGAAAATGGAAATCCAGCCCGGTCCCTTCATGCCATTGACGAGCGCGAGCGCCTCTTTGCTCTTGCCGGCACCAGCGCGGGCCCAAGCCGTCAACAGCGTGTTGACCATGCGGTCCAGATCATTGGGGCCGGTGTATTTCAGGACCTTTTCCGCGCCGGAAAATTCCTTGCCCTTGATGGCGGCAAGCGCACGAATGATGGTTGTGACGCGCTCTACCGACGAATCACCTTTGAGGCTGTCGGCAATCTTCGCGCCAGCGTCGAAATCGCCGCTCAGCAATTGCGCGATCATCAGGCGCTGACGGATCTCCACATTGGCGGTGTCGAACTCAAGCGCCTTTTGATAGAGCGTGATAGCGGTCTCGAAATCCTGATCCACATCTGCCGTGCGGGCCGCCAGAAACGCACCGGAGAAGGTGTTGACCTTTGCGGGATCAAACGTAACGGTCTCGGCCACCTTGTCTGCAGGCTTCGTCTCGGCAAAAGCAGGCGAATCAGCGCCGACGGAAAGAGCGGCAATAAAGGCCGCGCCGCAGAGAAGACGAAATGCTGGGTTGCGCCGCATAAAGGAACCTTTGCTTTTGTGCATCTGCACCGAAAAATCAGTCTGCCACATGAGCGCGCGTGCAAAGTGGTTGCACCTGAACGCCTTCATGCTTCAACTGGACCGTGACGCCTGAACCGAAAACGATTCAGACGGTCACATACCTCGTCACGATAGAATGGCTTTTTTGGAGCACGCCTGCAAGAAATTCTGCCCGAGCACCAAGATTTGTGAAACCGCAACGAACGCAACCACCGACTGTGATACGCCGCACCTGAACAACTCCACCCAGCCAGGAACCTAGTTGACGCGCTGGATGCAGAAGTCGATCACTTCCATCAGTGCCTTTTTCCATGGGCTCTGTGGCAGCGGTGCAAGCGCGTCGCGGGCAATCGTGCCGTAGTGGTTGGCGCGGGCGATGGTGTCGGTCAGGCCGTTGTATTTCTTGATGAGGCCGAGCGCCGTTTCCAGATTTTCATCCGTGCTCTCGCCGTTCTCAATGGCGCGCTTCCAAAACGCACGTTCCTCCGCCGTGCCACGTCGATAAGATAGAATGACCGGCAGCGTGATCTTGCCTTCACGGAAGTCATCACCCGTATTCTTGCCCAGCTCGTCGGCTTTACCACCATAATCCAGCACGTCGTCCACCAGCTGGAAGGCGAGGCCAAGGTTCATGCCGTAGGATTTCAGCGCGCTGCGGGTTGCCTTGTCCGTCTTGGCAACGATGGGTCCAACCTCTGCCGCCGCTGCAAAAAGGGCTGCGGTCTTGGCGCGGATGACCTGTAGATAGTCATCCTCGGTCGTTTCCATATTCTTGGCGACGGAAAGCTGCAGAACTTCACCTTCGGCAATGACCGAGGCAGCCGTGGAAAGCACATCCAGCGCATCCAGCGAACCGACTTCCACCATCATGCGGAAAGCCTGGCCGAGCAGGAAGTCACCGACGAGAACGCTGGCCTGATTGCCCCAGATGGTGCGTGCGGTGGATTTTCCGCGGCGCAGATCGCTTTCATCCACCACATCGTCATGCAGAAGCGTGGCGGTGTGCATGAATTCCACGCTGGTGGCCAGCTTGATGTGGTGGTCACCCTGATAGTCGAACATCGCAGCGGAGGCGAGTGTCAGCATCGGCCTCAGACGCTTGCCACCCGATGAGATCAGGTGGTTGGCCACTTCGGGAATCATCTGGACATCTGAACCGGCCTTGGAAAGAATAAGCTGGTTCACTCTTTCCATGTCTGCCCGTGTCAGGTCGACAAGCGGCTTGACGGATGCGAGTTTGTTTTTGCTTTCTTCAAGCGGTATGACGACGCCCAAGGATACGGACTCCTGTTCACTTTTGGGGCCGACAATAGAAAGCGTGAACGAAAGCGGCAAGGGGCGAATTGCCTCACACCGTTCAAAAAGACGGGATTTGGGTGGAAACTGACCAATGCGTGAACTGATACGAACAAATGACGCCGTTCTTTTGTCCTTCTCACAGAGCCTGATGAAGGATGCTGGCATTCACAGTCTCATTGCCGATCAGGGCATGAGCATTCTCGAAGGCTCACTTGGCCTGCTTCCGCGTCGGCTTCTGGTGGAGGAAGACCGGGCCGACGAGGCGCGACGCATTCTGGTCGATGCCGGACTTTCAGACGAATTGCGCGAAGATAAGGGGTGAGACCCGTGGCGGGCATCATTTCCGAAACAGTCGACGCGTTCCATCGTGGCCGCTTCCAGATACTCCAGCCGAAGGGCAGAGGCCACAGAGCCGGTATGGACGCCATGTTGCTGGCCTCGCTTGTGGCGGATGATGCGCCGTGCCGCGTTGCCGACCTTGGCGCGGGCGCCGGTGCGGCTGGCATTGCTGTGGCCTCCCGTCTGGAAAAGGCAGAGGTCACACTGTTTGAGCTGTCTGCGGAAATGGTCGATTTTGCCAGGCGAAGCCTGGAGCTTCCTGCAAATGCTGACTTTGCCCAGCGCGTGTCCGTGCGCCAGGCCGATGTCACCTTGCGAGCAGGTCCCCGAAACGAAGCCGGGTTGGTGGATGGATATTTCGACCACGTCATCATGAACCCGCCCTATAATGACGCAGGCGACCGCAAAACACCCGACGCGCTGAAAGCTGCGGCCCACGCCATGACAGACGATCTGTTTGAACACTGGTTGAGAACCGCCGCCGCCATCATGGTTCCCGGCGGGCAGATGTCTTTGATCGCAAGGCCGCAATCCATTGCAGATATTATTGCCGCCTGCGGACGACGCTTCGGCGGGCTGGAAATCACCCTGATTTACCCGCGCGCAGGCGAAGATGCCGTGCGCATGCTCGTCACCGGCATCAAGGGTTCTCGCGCAAGGCTCACATTTCGCGCAGCCCTGATCATGCATAACCATGGCAGCAACGCGTTTCTTCGCGAGGTCGATGATTTGAGCAATGGCCGTGTTGCCTATCAGCGCAATTACGGGCAAAAGCGAACGCAGGCCTAGCCACTCCTCACCAGATTATCATTCCGCACCCCATTGCGTTTGCCACGCAGATACCCACATCGGAACCACAGATAGTGATGATGATGAGGATGCAAATGGCTGGATTTTTGAAGCGACTGGTGCCGAGGCGGTTTCGCAAGCAGGAGCTGGTCATACCCGTGGTGCGCATGCACGGAGCGATTATGGCGGGTGGCAGTCAGTTTCGTCCGGCGCTGAACCTGGCGAGTTATGGCCCCCTGCTGGACAAGGCGTTCGGCATGAAGGAAGCGCCCGCCGTTGCGATCACCTTGAACTCGCCTGGTGGATCGCCGGTGCAGTCGCGCATGATCTACAACCGCATCCGTCAGCTTGCCGAGGAAAAGAACAAGAAGGTCATTATCTTCGTTGAGGATGTCGCGGCATCCGGCGGATATATGATCGCGCTGGCAGGCGATGAAATCATTGCTGACCCAACCTCAATTGTTGGCTCTATCGGTGTCGTTTCAGGCGGTTTCGGTTTCCCGGAAATGCTGAAGAAAATCGGCGTGGAACGGCGCGTCTATACCGCTGGGCAGAACAAGGCGATCCTTGATCCGTTCCAGCCCGAGAAGGAAGGCGATATCGAGTATCTGAAATCGCTTCAGCTCGAAATCCACAATGTTTTCATCGATATGGTCAAGATGCGTCGCGGCTCGAAGCTGAAGGACGATCCGGCTATTTTCTCCGGCCTGTTCTGGAGCGGCATGCGTGGCCTCGACCTTGGCCTCATAGACGGTCTCGGCGATATGCGCGATGTCTTGCGCAGACGCTACGGCGACAAGGTCAAGCTCCAGCTGGTCTCGGGTGCGCGCAATTTCTTTGGCAAAAAACTGCCCGGCGTCGATCTTCATGCCCATTCCATCGCCGCATCGGCTGCATCGGGGCTTGCGGATGTGGCCGAAGAAAAGGCAATGTGGGCGCGTTACGGATTTTGATGGACACACAATAGATGGCCCAAGTGATTACGCTCGCCCTGCTCGTGTTCGGGGCGATCATTCTTTACAAGCGTTTTGTGAATGATGCGAAAAGACTGTCGGAGAAAACCAAGCGGCAGGAGAAAGAGCGCGAGACGGGCGCGACCGGAACCTTGATAAAGGACCCGATTACGGGCGAATACCGCGTGAAGCGAGAAGACGAAGTATAGGCTCACCAACCACCACCTCCGCCGCCACCCCCGCCGGACCCCGACGAGCCGCCTCCACCTGAAAAGCTTGAAGAAGACGAGCTTACGGGTGCGGGTATGGTCGAGGCGATGGTGGAAGCCATGGAGGATGAAAAACCACCGATGCGCCCCGAGAAATTACTGTAGTTGCCGCTATACCACCCCGGTGAATACGCGCCCGCCTGTGCATTGGCCAGCCATGTCTCGAATGCCTGGCTCCACGGTTTCTCGACACCGAGCGCCACAGCATAGGGAAGCAGCGTCTCGAAATGCTGCGGCGACATTTGCGGCGCGCCCTGCATGTTCATCCGATCCTGTTCCGCAACCGTCAGATACAGCCGCAGACCCTCGATGCCGTCCATCAACTTGCGCCCGAGCGGTGTCGGCGCGCCCATCAGCATGAAGAAAATAAGGTTTGTCGCGATAATGCCGGCGACTGACATGATCGCGGGCAGTTGGAGTGCTTCCAGCTTTTCCAGCGAGATGACGGTGATCGCGCCGCCAATGCCGGATATGAGCATGGATCCCACCAGCGCAAGCACGACGATCATGCCGATCCGTTTGAGCAGGGACCCGCCGCGAGTGAAGGATTTCCCGAAGACGAAGGCAAAGATGGTGCCGATGAAGGTGAGGATGCCAATCACGAACATGGCTATATAGGCGTCCGGTTCAAAATTCCCGAACACGGCGACAGCAAGGATGACGACAATCGACAGGATAAAGCCAAGGGCAATGAAGCCGAAATTGTCGCGGTAATATTTGCCGCTGTGCTCGGACTCGATAGCTTTGCGGAAGGCATTGCCCAGCGAAACAACCCGTGACCCATTCTTCTTGTTGATTTCAAAGGACATGCCGGGCTCATCAACCGTGTTGATGATGGCTGCCTCCCCCGGCGGTAACTTGCCCTCTACAGGCTTTTCGGTGCGGCGGATGACGAGGGACGACTTCAAATCGTCCAGCACCAGATAGCCTTTAACGGCAAGGCTCAGCGATGCGGCTGAGAACGCCGTCCAGCCATCATCGGAGAAGCCATTATTATCGACATAGTTGACGAGAGCAGGCGATAAACCGTCCGGCGCATCCCAGCGCGGAATGATAATGCCCTTGGCGGGATCGCGGCCAACCGCTGACCACGCCCTGTAGTAATAGATCAGGATGAGGATAAAGCCGGAAACACCCAGAATCGAGCCCAAATGATCCTGCAACCACCAGCTCCGCTTCTGCGCAGCCGATGGTGGGTCGATAGCGCCCTTGGGCAATTTCACCGCAATCGTCATGCCCTCACCCTGATAGAAGGGGCGGGTGGAGGCAAAGAACACCTCGTTGCCTTCCGTTAGGGCGCGGGCGTCCTTGCCCTTCGCGCCTAGTCGTCCGGTAAAAACGGCAGTGTCGGTCGGTGCCACACCCTGCGGCAGGGAAACGGTGGCCGAAATCTCGCGCATGGGAAACTGCCAGCCATTGCCGGTCACGTTCCAGGTCAGTTCGTCATAACCATCGAAATAGCGGATCTGCCGGTCGGTGGTGTAGGTAATCTGGAAGATGTGATCGCCGGTGGACAGGAAGCGGTCGGCATTGCCGGTATAGATCCGGATGCCGCCATCGACGCTTTCGGTGCGCCAGTCTTCTTTTGAGCCATCCCGCTCCACGGATAAAACATTGAAACCAACCTTGGTGCGGTTCCCATTGGCGTCGAGAGCGTAAAGCGGAAAATCGCGGAAGATGCCGCGCTTGATCCTGTTGCCTTCCGCCCGGGCCGTGATGGTTTCGGTCACCGTCAGCTGCCCGCTTTTGGCGACATCGACAACGGAATGATAAGAGCTGATGAATTCCTCAGCCGCTGCCGGAAGGGCCGCCGCCAGCAGGAAGACGAGAAGCGCGAGATATCTGGCGGCTTGGGTCTTCATGGGCGGCGTCCTTCTCTGCAATCAGTCTTGTCCGGTTTCGCTGTATTCAACGCCCAGAGAGGCAAGCGCCTTCCAGTATCCGGGATAGGTCTTGCCCACGCAAACAGGGTTCTGAATGGCGATACCGCCCGTTTTCAGGCCCGCCAGCGCAAAGCTCATGGCAATGCGGTGATCGTGGAACGTATCGATGGAGGCAGCCACCGTCTGGCCTGCGAGTGCAGGATCGGCATGCACGATCAGATCATCGCCGTCTTCATGCGCCAGCCCTTCGCGGATGGCGTTGAGGCCAAGCGAGATGGCGCGGATGCGGTCGCATTCCTTCACGCGCAGATTGGCGATGCCGACAAAGCGCACCGGCGTGGTGTTGTAAGCTGCCAGCACCGCAATGGTTGGAATGGCATCCTGCATCTGGCTGCCATCGATTTCGGCTGGCAGGTTGGGAAACTGCGCCATGATGGCATGCGCCTTGGCATCCGGCTGGGTGAATGCTTCCGCTGGCGTGCCGATATCGATCTTGCCACCCGTCAGCAATTCAGCACCCCACAGATAGGTGGCGGCAGAGGCGTCTGGCTCGATGTGGAAATCCGTTGCGGTATAACCTGTGGGCTGCACGCGCCAGACGGCGTTGGAAACGCGCTCCACCTTCGCCCCGAAGGCTTCCATAGCCGCAACGGTCAGGTCGATATAGCCTTTCGCGCCAATGTCTTCTCCGGCCAGCACGATATCCAGCGGCTGTGCGCCGCAGGGGGCGGCCATCAAAAGTGCTGACACATATTGGCTGGAAAGATTGGCGTCGATGGTGACGCTGTCCTTGGCAAAGCCAAGGCCGTTGCCCTTCACGGTCACGGGCGGGCAGCCGGTTGGCGCCTGTGCATCGATGCCGAGCGCGATCAAGGCTTCCACCAAAGGCTGGATCGGGCGCTTGCGCATATGTTCGTCGCCATCAACCACAACGGTGCCGTTGACGGAAGCAACCGCTGCCGTCAAAAACCGCGTGGCCGTGCCCGCATTGCCGAGGAAAAGCGGCTCTTCGGGGGCTTTCAGCACGCCATCGCTTTCCACCACGAAGCTCGTCGCGTCAGGTTCCGTTACATCAACGCCCATGGCGCGCAGGGCTTGAGCCATGAACAGCGTATCGTCGCTTTTTAAAGCGCCGGTCAGCAGGCTGCGGCCCTTGGCAAGTCCTGCCAGAAGCAGCACGCGGTTGGTGATGGATTTGGAGCCGGGTGGCTCCACCTTGCCGGAAAGTGCGTGGTTTGGTGGGGTAATGGTCAGTTCGATCATAGCTTTATCGTTTTTCTCGACCGGCCGGTGCCGGTTATCGCATCAGAATTTGACGGCAGGAACAGCGCGATCCGCCTCGTTGGTGATTTCGAAGTAGGGGGCTTTGATAAACCCGAAATTGCGCGCAACAAGATTGGACGGGAAGCTCTCCACCTTCACGTTCAGATCCCGCGCAGAGCCATTATAGTAGCGCCGCGACATCTGGATTTCACCCTCGATGGTCTCCAGTGATTTTTGCAGTTCCAGAAAGCCCTGGTTGGCTTTGAGATCGGGATAGGCTTCTGCCAGAGCAAACAGCTTACCCAGCGCCTGGGAGAGCAGACCTTCGGCCTGTGCACGGCCTTCGACATCACCGGATGGAACGGCCTGAGCGCGGTTGCGCATGGCGACCACCTCTTCGAAGGTGCTCTTTTCGTGAGCGGCATAGCCCTTCACGGTTTCGATGAGGTTGGGAATGAGATCGGCGCGACGCTTCAGCTGAACGTCGATGCCCGACCATGCCTCTTCGGTCATCTGTCTGGATTTGACGAGGCCGTTATAGATGAAGACGACATAGAGCGCGATTGCCGCCACAATGGCCAGTGCGATATACATGTGCCGTTCCCCCTCGTGAAACTCTCTGGTCTGGCCGGAAAACTTGCGTTCCGGCCACCCATGTCATCGCCTGTCCATATCAGTCGTCAGGCTGCGTTTTTATTCCAGTTCGCGCCACCGGCATCCGTCATCAGGAATGCTTCGCCGCAAGCCTTGGACAGTGTGCGAACGCGCAGGATGTAGCTCTGACGCTCGGTCACGGAAATAACGCCGCGCGCATCCAGCAGGTTGAAAACGTGGGATGCCTTGATGCACTGGTCATAGGCCGGAAACACGCATTTGTGCAGAACCTGATTGGCATTCTCACCGGGCGCACCGGCATCCAGCAGGGCCTTGCACTCTTTTTCGGCGTCGATGAAGTGGCGATGCAGCATGGCGGTATCGGCATATTCGAAATTGTGCCGTGAATATTCCTGCTCTGCCTGCAGGAACACATCGCCATAGGAAATCTTCTCGTCGCCTTCGCGGCCGTTGTAATTCAGGTCGTAAACATTATCCACGCCCTGCACATACATGGCCAGACGCTCAAGACCATAGGTCAACTCACCCGCAACAGGCGAGCATTCAATGCCGCAGACCTGCTGGAAATAGGTGAATTGCGAGACTTCCATGCCATCGCACCAGCATTCCCAGCCCAGACCCCAGGCGCCCAGCGTCGGGCTTTCCCAGTCGTCTTCCACAAAGCGGACATCATGCAACAGCGGATCGAGACCAATGGCCTTCAGCGAGCCGAGGTAAAGCTCCTGCAGGTTGGAAGGGTTCGGCTTCAGAATGACCTGATACTGGTAATAATGCTGCAAACGGTTGGGGTTTTCGCCATAGCGTCCATCGGACGGGCGGCGCGATGGCTGCACATAGGCGGCCTTCCACGGCTTGGGGCCGAGTGCGCGCAGCGTGGTTGCCGGATGAAATGTTCCCGCGCCCACTTCCATATCGTAAGGCTGCAACACGGCGCAGCCCTTGTCCGCCCAGTAATTGTGCAGCGTCAGGATCAGCGCCTGAAAGGAACGTTTCGGGTTCATATGGTCTGGAACGTCGGTCATTGCAGTCTTCACGGTCAAAAGAGGATAGTCAGAATGCACTGACTTTGGATGCGGACAGGTGCCATGGCAAGGGCCTGCGGGTCAAGAACTTCTGTTTGAGACGCACCGCCCGCGTGGGGCACCCGATATTTACATTGTGCATCGGCCCCAAATTTTGCTAGCAGAGGCCAACGAAAAATCCATGACACCGGAAAACAGATATGCCTGATCTTCTGCTCGAACTTCGCTCCGAAGAAATCCCCGCACGCATGCAGCGCAAGGCGGCGGGTGATCTGAAGAAGCTTGTCACCGATGCGCTGGTGGAAGCAGGTCTGACCTATGAAGGTGCCCGCGAATACTGGACGCCGCGCCGCCTGACGCTGGATATTCGCGGCCTCAACGCCCGCTCTGCCGATGTGCGGGAAGAAAAGAAGGGTCCGCGCACCGACGCCAACGAAAAGGCGATCGAAGGCTTTCTGCGCGGTGCCGGCCTGTCTTCCGTTTCGGAAGCGCAGGTCGTGTCCGATCCGAAGAAGGGTGATTTCTATATCGCCATCATCAACAAGCCCGGCCGCCCGGCAGAAGAGATCATTGCCAGCGTCATGCCCGGCATCATCAAGGGGTTTGCATGGCCAAAATCCATGCGCTCCGGCCCGGCCTCCATGCCCAAGGGTTCCAGCTATGGCGGCATCGAAGGCAAGGGTTCGGAAAGCCTGCGCTGGGTGCGCCCGCTGCAATCCATCGTCTGTGTGTTCGGCCCTGAAAATGATGAAACGCAGGTCATTCCCTTCGAGATCGACGGCATCGTGGCTGGCAACGTGACCTATGGTCACCGCTTCCACGCGCCTGATGCCATCACCGTACGCCGCTTCGAGGACTACGTATCGAGCCTGGAAAAGGCTAGGGTTATTCTGGATGCAGAGCGCCGCAAGGATATCATTCTGCACGACGCCAAGGATCTGGCTTTCGCCAATGGCCTCGACCTCGTTGAAGACGAAGGCCTGCTCGAAGAGGTTTCCGGCCTCGTTGAATGGCCGCAAGTGCTGATCGGCACATTCGAGGAAGATTACCTCGAAATTCCCGCCGAAATCATCCGCCTCACCATCAAGACCAACCAGAAGTGTTTTGTGACGCGACCGCAAGGTGCCACCGAAGGCCTCTCCAACCGCTTCATTCTGGTGTCCAATATTCAGGCCATCGATGGTGGCCAGGAAATCATGCACGGCAACGGCAAGGTCGTGCGCGCCCGCCTGTCAGACGCCAAGCACTTCTGGACCCGCGACCAGGGCAACCTGCCGGACCTTGAAACACTCAAGGCATCCGCCGCAAAGTTCGACCTCGATCTCAGCAAGCCACTCGACCAGCGCATGGCCAAGCTCGATGCGCTTAATGTTACGTTCCACGCCAAGCTCGGGACGCAGGGTGAGCGCGTGGTGCGCATCCGTGAACTGGCCAAACAGCTTGCGCCCGTCATCGGTGCCGATGCGGCGTTGGTGGACCGCGCCGTGGTTCTCGCCAAGGCCGATCTGCGCACCGAAGCCGTCGGCGAATTCCCCGAATTGCAGGGTCTGATGGGCCGCAAATACGCGTTGCTTCAGGGCGAAAACGAAAGCGTTGCCGCGGCTATCGAAGACCATTGGAAGCCGAATGGCCCGTCCGACCGTCTGCCGCAAGACAAGGTCGGTCTGACTGTGGCTCTGGCCGACAAGCTAGACACATTGGTGGGCTTCTGGGCCATCGATGAAAAGCCGACAGGTTCGAAAGACCCCTTTGCACTGCGTCGTGCCGCGTTGGGTGTTGTGCGGATGATTTTGGAGCGCAATGTTCGGTTGTCGCTGCTGAGCATCGTCAAAGACCCCGACCTCCTGTCTTTCTTCCACGACCGCCTCAAGGTCTATCTGCGCGATCTCGGCGCACGCTATGATCTCATCGAAGCCGTGTTGACGCCTGAGACTGACGATCTTCTCATGGTCGCACGTCGCGTCGAAGCTTTGACAGCATTCGTAACGGATCAGGATGGCATCAATCTTCTGGCTGGCACCAAGCGCGCCACGCAGCTTCTGGCGGCGGAAGAAAAGAAGGGCACCGTGATTGCGAGCAGCGTTTCGGAAGAACTGCTGAAGCTCGATGCCGAAAAGGCGCTGTATGCGGCCATCAAGACAGCCTCTGCCGATGCCGCCAAGGCCGTTGCAGCCGAGGATTTCCGCTCTGCCATGCAGGCGCTCTCCACCCTTCGCGCCCCCGTCGATAAATTCTTCGAAGACGTGCTGGTCAATGATGAGGACAATGCCATCCGCGCTAATCGTCTGGCACTGTTGAAGGCCATTCGTGAAGCCACTGGTACGGTTGCGGACTTTTCCAAGATCACCGGATGACGTGGTAGGGGGCGTTGATTTCGAAGATACTGATCAGCGCCTGCCTGCTCGGCCATGCCGTTCGCTATGATGGTAAGGGCAAGCCGCTTTCGCATCCGGCCATCGAACGCTGGAAGCAGGAAGGACGGTTGGTGACGATTTGTCCGGAAATGGCGGGTGGTATGGCCGTTCCGCGTCCGCCAGCGGAAATCGAGAACGGCGCGTCCGGGCTTGATGTGCTGGAGGGAAGGGCGCGTGTCATCGAAATCACCGGCGGTGACGTGACCTCACAATTCATAGACGGCGCGCAAAAGGCACTGGCCTTTGCTAAAGACCATGGCTGCGCCTACGCCCTGCTGATTGACGGCAGCCCATCCTGTGGCTCCGTGGCCATCTATGATGGCTCGTTTTCGGGCCGCAAACAGGCAGGCAATGGCGTCACGGCTGCGCTGCTTCTTCAAGGCGGAATAGCCGTCTTCTCACCCACCACTATTGATGAGTTGGATCGGCTGACACAATAAAACGCCGGAGATTTCTCCCCGGCGTTTGTGTGATCCAGTGACTGTGGAACCGCAGATCAGCTTGCCCGGCGCATTTGCTGCGCCATTCCATGAAGGCTGCCGCTCTGCGAGCCGGAAACGCGGAAGGTACTGATGAGGTTGATCAGCTCTTCCGTATCGGCAGCCAGTGTTTCTGCCAGCGCGGTCGTTTCCTCGGCCATGGCAGCATTGTGCTGGGTTGCGGTATCCAAATGGTTCAGCGAACTGGAGATGGAGCGCAGCGTCGTATCCTGTTCGGCTGCCGAATGGGCAATCTTGTTGACGATCTCGCTCGAAGACTTGATCTGATCGGAGATACGCTTCAGCGCATCGCCCGCTTCTCCCACAAGACGCACGCCATTTTCTACCTGCGTAGACGAACGGGCAATCTGGTCCTTGATCTCCTTGGCGGCAGCCGCGGATTTCTGGGCCAGCTCACGCACTTCCTGAGCAACAACCGCAAAGCCCTTGCCAGCTTCACCGGCGCGCGCCGCTTCCACACCCGCGTTCAGGGCCAGAAGGTTGGTCTGGAAGGCAATGCCATCGATAACGCCGATGATCTTGGTAATTTCCTGCGAGGATTGCTCGATACCGCTCATGGCGCCGATGGCCTGTTCGACGATCCGGTCGCTGCGGTTGGCATCGGTACTGATCGACGTGACCTTCTGTGCGGCTTCCGTTGCGCCATCCGCCGTCAGGCGCACGGCAACTGTCAGTTCGTCCAGCGCCGCCGACGTTTCTTCGAGGCTTGCAGCCTGCCGCTCTGTCCGCTGGGACAGTTCGTTGGAAGCGTTGCGGATTTCATCCTTGGAGCCGCCAATATCGATGCTCTTCACATTGACCTTGGCCATGGCCGCATCGAGTTGCGAAAGTGCTTCGTTGAAGTTGTTGCGCAGGGCCGTGTAGCGCGAGCCCAGATCGCCACAGCGAACCGTGAGGTCGCCCTGTGCCAGTTTCTCCAGTGCGTTGCCGATGGTGCTGACGACGCGGGCCTGAAGGTCCGCCTCGCTTTTCTGCATGTCGAGATTTGTCTGGCGTTCGCTGTCCAGTTGTTGCTGCTGTTCTTCTTCACGGCGTTGCATGGCGTGGCGCTCGCGCACCTTGCTCTGCAATGCTTCCGTTGCTTTGGCCATGAGGCCGATTTCGTTCTTCATGCCGGTGTGCGGAATGGGCATCTCAACGTTTTCGTTGGCCACTTCGCCGAGAGCATTGTGAATGTCACTGAGCGGCCTGGTTATGCCTCTGATGATAATGAATGCAGCGGCCATTGCGAGAACGAGAATGCCAAAGCCGATGCTGACGGCTTTCCAAATGGCATTATTCACTTCCGCCTCAAGGTCGTCCATGTAGAGGCCCGTGATGACAATAACGCCCCAGGGCTTATACTCAGCCGCATAGGCGGTCTTGCGGAAAAACGCTTCCTTGTCCTCACCTGGCTTGCTGGCCATGAAGTCTACACGTCCGCCGTCCTTGACTGCGAGTTCGACCAGCTTTTCGCGGTAGAGGTTGCCAGTCGGGTCAGGCTGGTTCTTCAAATTCTTGCCGACACGTTTGGTATCGTAATGGAACAACATGTTAATGTCGCGATCATATCCGAAGAAGTAGCCATCTGGTTCATAGCGCAACGAAACCAGCAGGTCGAATGCCTGCTTTCGGGCTTGCTCCAGGGTCAATTGACCAGCTTTCATCTTCTCATCATATATTTTCAGCACAGAAATAGCGGTTTCGGTCTCGGTTCGCAGCATCTCGTAACGCTGCTGATAAATCGTCTCGGACGAGGACCTGATCTGGAAAAATGTTGCTACTGAAAATGCAAAAATAAGACCCCCGACCAGAAGGACAAGCTGCATGGAAATTTTAAGACGCTTCATGGAAACCTGCCAACTGAATCGACTATCCGCTGTCAGCATCCTCCGCAGAATACTTGGCATGACAGCAGGCGGTGCTCCGCCAATGCTGGATCGCATCTCAATAAAGCTAGCATGTGAATATTAAAGAATAGTACCTCTTTAAGGGCGGCGCAGTATTAGCAAGGTTTACTTTAGACTTGGTCGCAATGGCACATTTTCAAATTGTGGTTTGCTGTCAGCGCTGTTCGGAATTGGGTCTGAGGGAGATACAGCGGAAGTCTGCACAGCGTCCGTTCCCGGGCTTGCATTGTCTGCGGTGCTTGGGATCGATGGTTCTTGAGGGAGCCAGAGAGAGTTCGAGCTCATGAACGTCACGGGCGAGCCGCCCATCCACGATTCTGTACGTTGGATCTGCTTCTTTCCATCCACATCGCGAATGGAAATTTCCTGCGTGCCGGGTGCAAGCGTTGGCGCAGCGACCACCGCTTTCTTTTCAACGCTTGACGGCGGGCAGGCCGCGCAGGTCACCGACACAACACTGCCGTTTGACGTGCGGTTCTGGCCAATGATTTCGATGGATGACGCCATGGCAGAACCGCTTGCCAGCACGAGTGCGACCGTAAGCAAAGTCTTGCGCATGAAATCTCCTGTTCCGTGCAGCCATTCGGCTGCTTCAACGGGGCGGATTTTACTGCGACTTCCTTTCCATCCGGTCAGGAACTTTGGTAAATATTGAACGAAGCGAGGCGGCTGCTTACTTGGCCTCTTCGCGGGCGACGGCCTGCCAGCCAATATCGCTGCGGCTGAAGCCATTTTCCCATTTAACCTCGGCCGCCAAGGCATAGGCGCGGCTCTGGGCTTGCGTCACGGTGGCGCCAAATGCTGTCGCGTTCAACACCCGCCCGCCGGTTGCGACCAGCTGGCCGTCTTTCAGCGCTGTGCCAGCGTGGAACACCTTGGCGTCTTCGCGCGCATCGGGAATGTGGATGATCGGTGTGTTCTTGTCGTAAGCGGCGGGATAGCCTTTGGACGCCAGAACCACGGTCAGGGCCGCATCATCGCGCCACTCTGCACTCACCTCGGCAAGTGTTCCGGTGGCGGTCGCATAGAGCAGCGGAAGCAGGTCGCTTTTCAGGCGCATCATCAAAACCTGGCATTCGGGGTCTCCGAACCGAACATTGTATTCGATCAGCTCGGGACCTTTTTGCGTGATCATCAGCCCGGCAAAAAAGACGCCCGAAAACGGGTTCCCGTCTTTCGCCATGCCTGTCATCGTCGGCTCGATGATCTCTTTCATGGTGCGCTCGACCATCTCGGGCGTCATGACGGGCGCAGGAGAATAAGCACCCATGCCGCCTGTGTTGGGGCCGGTGTCGCCATCGCCCACGCGCTTGTGGTCCTGCGCGGTTGCCAGCGCCAGGGCCGTCTTTCCATCGCAAAGGCAGAAGAAGCTGGCTTCCTCACCGTCGAGAAATGCCTCGACGACGACTTCAGCGCCGGCCGCACCAAATGCACCATCGAAACAGTCATCAATCGCTGAAAGCGCTTCGGCTTCGCTCATGGCAACCGTCACGCCTTTACCGGCGGCCAGACCATCGGCCTTGATGACAATGGGCGCGCCCTGCTGGCGGACATAGGCCTTGGCCGGTTCGGCATCCTTGAAGCGCTGGTAAGCGCCGGTCGGAATATCGTAACGGGCGCAGAGATCCTTGGTGAAGCCCTTGGAGCCCTCAAGCTGGGATGCGGCCTTGGAAGGGCCGAATGTGGCGATGCCTGCGGCGCGCAGGTCATCGGCCAGACCGGCAACCAGCGGGGCTTCCGGGCCGATCACGACAAAATTGATGTCGTTGTCTTTCGCAAAAGCGATGACCGCAGCGTGGTGTTCCACATCAAGCGTCACAAGCTCCGCGTGATCGGCGATACCGGGATTGCCGGACGCGGCATAAAGTTTGGTCAGCAGGGGCGATTGGGCAATTTTCCAGGCCAACGCATGCTCGCGTCCGCCGGAACCGATCAACAGAACTCTCATGGTCAACACCCCTGTCATCTCGCGCTTTAACGTGATGCTGGGGCGTTAAGGGCAGGGGGCTGAAAGGTCAAGGTCAAAGCGCTGATTGGCAACCTGTTTGTTTGCTCAGATCGCTATTGCGTCGAAGCATAGGCTCATTCGGCTTTTCTGTGGAATCGATCAAGCTTCCTGTTGTCATGCCGCAATCAGCATCTATGTTCGGGCAGATTTTAAGAAAGTTCAGAGAACCATATGGCCGCAGATAACTCCCGCATTGCTCCGTTGATCGCTTCCGAAATCAATGCCCGCGCCGAACAGGTGAATGCGGCGATTGCGCTGCTGGATGAGGGGGCGACGGTTCCCTTCATCGCCCGTTATCGCAAGGAAGTCACCGGCGGCCTCGATGACACCCAGCTCCGCACGCTGGCGGAGCGACTGTCCTATCTGCGCGAACTCAATGCCCGGCGCTCGTCCATCACCGATTCCATCACAACTCAGGGCAAGATGACCGATGATCTCCTGCGCAAGATCGTATCGGCAACGACGAAAGCAGAGCTGGAAGACCTTTATCTGCCATACAAGCCCAAGCGCCGCACACGCGCTGAAATCGCCCGTGAAAAGGGCTTGGGTCCACTGGCGCAAGCTTTGTGGGACAACCGTAGCGCCGATCCCGCCACTCTGGCGCAGGCATATGTTCAGGGAGAGGTCGCAGATGTGAAGGCAGCGCTTGAGGGCGCTCGCGATATCGTGGCCGAAACCATGACAGAAAACGCCGATCTGCTTGGCCGCCTGCGAGACTATATGCGCCGCAACGCCACCTTCCGCGCCAAGGTTGTCGATGGCAAACAGGCGACGGGAGAGAAATTCTCTGACTATTTCGACCACTCCGAAAAATGGGCCACCGTGCCCGGCCACCGCGCACTTGCCATGCTGCGTGGCTGGAACGAGGAAGTTCTGACACTGACAATCGATGTGGATGCGGATGATCCATCACCGGTCAAGCCAGCACAGCGCACCATTGCCAGTGCCTTCGATATTCGGAGCGCAGGACCGGCGGATGCCTGGCTGATGGAGGTCGCGGGCTGGACATGGCGCGTCAAGCTTTCCATGTCCCTGTCTCTCGATCTGATGCGCGAATTGCGGGAACGTGCGGAAGAAGAGGCGATCCACGTCTTTGCCCGCAATCTGAAAGATCTGCTTCTGGCCGCACCTGCCGGTTCTCGCGCCACCATGGGTCTGGACCCCGGCATTCGCACCGGCGTCAAGGTGGCCATCGTGGATGGCACCGGCAAGCTGCTGGAAACGACGACCGTCTATCCATTCCCGCCCAAGAACGATATTCGCGGAACGCAAGCCGAGCTTGCGGCCCTGATCCGCAAACACAATGTCGAGCTGATTTCCATCGGCAACGGCACCGGCAGCCGCGAGACGGAGCGGCTGGTGGCGGATATGTTGACCCAGCTGACCGGCCCCAAGCCGACCAAGGTCATCGTGTCTGAAGCGGGCGCTTCGATCTACTCAGCCTCGGCAAGTGCTGCGGCGGAATTCCCAAATCTCGACGTCTCCCTGCGCGGAGCGGTCTCCATCGCCCGCCGATTGCAGGATCCGCTTGCAGAACTGGTGAAGATTGAGCCGAAGTCCATCGGCGTTGGCCAGTACCAGCATGATGTCGATCAGGGCAAACTCTCTCGCTCGCTGGATGCCGTTGTGGAAGATGCGGTGAATGCTGTCGGCGTTGATCTCAACACGGCGTCCGCTCCGCTTTTGTCGCGGGTATCGGGGCTTGGTGCTTCCATCGCTGATGCCATCGTTCTGCACCGCGACCAGACAGGGCCGTTCGCCAGCCGCAAGGAATTGCTGAAAGTGCCCCGCCTTGGCCAGCGCACCTTCGAGCAATGCGCCGGGTTCCTGCGCATTCCCAACGGCAAGGAGCCGCTCGACTCGTCATCCGTCCACCCTGAAGCGTACGGCGTCGCCAAGAAGATCGTCGCGGCCTGCGGTCGCGACCTGCGCTCCGTGATGGGCGACAGTGCGGCGTTGAAGTCGCTTGATCCCAAGCAGTTCATCGATGAGCAGTTCGGTCTGCCCACCGTCAAGGATATCATCGCCGAGTTGGAAAAGCCCGGTCGTGACCCGCGTCCAAGCTTTAAAACCGCGACCTTTGCCGATGGCGTGGATGAAATCACCGATTTGAAACCGGGCATGCTGCTGGAAGGCACTGTTACCAACGTTGCTGCCTTTGGTGCGTTTGTGGATATCGGCGTCCATCAGGATGGTCTCGTCCATGTGTCGCAACTGGCCGATCGTTTCATCAAGGACCCGCACGAAGTGGTGAAGGCCGGTGATGTGGTCAAGGTGCGGGTGGTTGAGGTGGATGTGAAGCGTAAACGCATCGCTCTGACCATGCGCAAGGATGGTGGCGAGGCCGCACCCCAGCCTATGCGGGAAAAAGGCAATGCCAATGCCATGCGCCATGCAAGTGCGAAGCCGCAGCCACGGGCTGAGGCTGCGCCAGCGGGCGGAGCACTGGCGGCAGCCTTGGCAGAGGCCATGAAAAAACGCTAAGCGCAGGCCGGGCATAGCTTTGGCAGTCTTGCGCTTGACGCTTCGTAAATGTGAAGCGTAGAACGCAGACATGGCTGACCAAAGTGATCTTTCCGGTCGCGTTTCCGACGCGCCATCCAACAATTGGGTCTATCGGATATTGCCGAGGACCCTTTGGCCCTATGCGCAGCTTGCCCGGTGGGACCGCCCCATCGGCTGGCAATTGCTGATGTGGCCCTGCTTCTGGTCGGCGGCCATGGCGACAAATGCGGCGCAGAACATCGGCACCTTCTCTTGGGGCACTTTGCTATTCCATCTTTTTCTGTTCTTTGCGGGCTCGGTTGCCATGCGGGGTGCCGGTTGCACCTATAACGACCTTGCCGATCACAGAATAGACATGGCGGTGGCGAGAACCCGTTCGCGCCCGCTTCCGTCCGGCAGGGTCAGCCGCACACAGGCAAAGATCTTCATCGTGCTTCAGGCGCTGGTCGGCCTAGTGGTGCTTTTATGCTTTAACGGATTTGCCATCGTCGTTGGTCTGGCATCGCTGATCATCGTCGCCATCTATCCGTTTGCCAAGCGCGTGACCAACTGGCCGCAGTTCTTTCTTGGCCTTGCCTTTTCGTGGGGCGCGTTGATGGGCTGGGCCGGGCAATTCGGATCGCTTTCGATCTCGCCGTTCCTGCTCTATGTTGGCGCCATCGCTTGGACGATTGGTTACGACACGATCTACGCCCATCAGGACCGGGAGGACGACACCGCCGTGGGCATCGGCTCGACAGCACTTCTGTTTGGGGACCAGACAGGCAAATGGCTAATCGGCCTTTACGGTGCTGCGCTGGCCTTCATTTTTCTGGCTTTCGCCACAGCCGGTGTGGGTTGGCTTGGCTATGTCGGCCTCGTCACTGCCGCCTTCTTGCTTTTCCGCCAGGTAAAAATGCTCGATATCAACAATGTCGAGCAGTGCCTCGCTCTCTTCAAGTCCAACAATCGCGTCGGGCTTCTGATTTTCGTCGGTCTGCTCTTGCCGCTAATCTTGCGTTGATACGAAAAACCCGGCGCCGTCTTGAGACGTGCCGGGCTTTGCGCGGAGGAAACGGATGGATCAGCTGCGGGCGATGATTTCCTTGCCCTGGATGCGCATGGTCATGCCCAGCGAGCCGGTGTTGCGACGCACGAGGAAGCGCGGGCGGCGCTCTGCGAAATAGGAATGGCGACGGCGTGGGCGCGTGGTCTTGGTGCGCACCTGGCCGAGATGGTCTTCCAGCGGGCGGGCAATGCCATCGGCCTCAACCATCAGCATCGGAATGCGATAGGCTTCAGACCAGCTGCGCCAATCCGCTGCAATGTCGCACAGGTCGTGCGCCACCAGCAGGGGAATGCAAAGGTCTGGATCGTCATGATGAAGTTCGAGCGTCACGGTCACCTGGCCATCACCATGGTCGATGGCGCGGGCGGCAACACCTTTGAAGGCACGGGCAGGAAGCGCGAAGGAAAGCGGCAGGCCACTGGAGTGGAGGACCTTGCGAAGCACAGCACCGCGTTCATCGAGCGTGATAGCGATATCGGTTGAACTCTTGTCCTTGCCATACGTCAGCTGCTGCGGGAACCGCGTTGGGTCGAGCCGGAGTGTCGCGCCTGCCCAGTCGGGCTTCAGAACAGTGTTGGTCATCATGCTATCCTTGTTTTACCTGAGAGCCGTTTCATGGCCTCGTCTGGGACTTTTCGTCCTCTGATAGGGTGAAGATAGCCGCCGTATCTTCGAGACAGCTTAAAAATCGAGGTTAAGAAAACTTTGCATTCCCAAATGGTTAGCAAAAGGCAGACTGATAAGGTTTCGAATTCCTGAACTGATACGCGCACGATCATGCGGAGGCTTTGGGCAAGCCTGCGGTGTCTGCTTCCTCAATGTCGCAGAAATATGCATGTGCTGTCTCGCACGCATCGCCCTGAAATGCAGGGTGCGCAGGACAATCCTGCTTCGGCAATGGCGAAAAATCCGAAGGCCAAAAATGGGCGGGGATGACGTGTGGGGAGCCCAAAAAAGGGCGACAAACCTGCGCGCCCGGCATGGTCGCAGGGCGCGCTATTGCAGGACGGTGGCGGCGAAACCCGGTTAGACGCTGACGACCTTGCCGGGGTTCATCACGCCCGCCGGGTCGAAAGCTGTCTTGATTCGGCGCATCAGTTCCAATTCGATACCGGGGCGGATATCGGCAAGCTCATCGCGTTTTAACTGTCCAATTCCATGCTCGGCGGAAATCGAGCCGCCATGGGAAAGTACGATGCCGTGGACGATGTGGTTGATCTCGCGCCAGCGGGCAATGAACTCAGCCTTATCGGCACCCACGGGCTGCGAGATGTTGTAGTGAATATTGCCATCGCCCAGATGACCGAAAGCGCAGATGCGCGCACCGGCAATTGCTTGCATGACGGCCGCTTCGGCCTCTGCCATAAATTCTGGTATCTTGGAGACCGGAACGGAAACATCATGCTTGATGGACCCGCCCTCTGGCTTTTGCGCATCCGACATGCTTTCGCGCATGTGCCACAGCGCCGTGCGCTGCGCGTCTGATGAAGCGATGACGGCATTCTGCACGACGCCAGCCTCAAACCCCTTCTCCAGCAGGTCCTCGATCATGGTCTGCGCGGTTTCCGCCGTGTCGGAGGTGGAGATATCGATGAGCGCATACCATGGATGCACCGTATCCAGCGGATCGCGGACACCTGGAATGTGCTTTGTGGTAAAGTCGATACCAATGCGGGGCATGAGCTCAAAGCCCGTCAGCGCCGCGCCACACAGCGTTGAGGCACGGTCGAACAGTTTCAAGGCATCTTCGGGCGAGTTGAGACCGGCAAAGGCAACTTGGTGCCCACGCGGCTTGGGAAAGAGCTTCAGAACCGCGCCGGTGATAACGCCGAGCGTGCCTTCCGAGCCGATGAAAAGGTCGCGCAGATCGTAGCCCGTATTGTCTTTCTTGAGGCGGCGCAGTCCGTTCCAGATTTCGCCCGTTGGCAGAACCACCTCCAGCCCTAGGCAGAGCTGGCGCATATTTCCGTAGGCAAGCACTGCGGTGCCGCCTGCATTGGTGGCAAGGTTTCCACCGATGCGGCAGGAGCCTTGAGAACCGAGCGACAGCGGAAACATCCGCTCAACCTTGTCGGCTTCCGCATGGACCGTATCGAGAATGCAGCCACCATCCACGACAATGATATTGGCGACGGGATCGATATCGCGCACGCCGCTCATCCGCTCCAGTGAGAGAATGATGTCGCTTGCGCCGCTGCGCGGTGTCTGGCCACCCACAAGGCCGGTGTTTCCGGTCTGAGGCACGATGGCCGTGCCGGTCTCGCTGGCAAGTTTCATAATGGCCGCCACCTCTTCAGTCGAGGCCGGTTTCAGCATTAATGGCGAAGCGCCTTTGTAGAGCCCGCGATTTTCCACAAGATGCGGGGCAAGATCAGCCTGATCGCGCACGGCGTTCTTGTCGCCAACGATGGTTACGAAACGCTGGATCAGGTCATCGGGCAAGGCGGTCATCATTATCGGTCCTCAATCAGCTTCGTCAGGGCGGGGGGCAGCGGCACGCGCCAGCCGGTCGTTGATGGCTTCGCCAAGCCCTGTAACCGGAATGGCCGTGATAGCGATGCTGGTTGCACCGCTGGCATCGGCTTTTTTCAAATGGTCGAACAGGTTGACGGCGGCTTGCGCGAGATCGCCACTGCGGCTGAGATCAAGAACAATCGCGGCACGGTCTTCGCCAGCGACGGCTTTGTCACCGAAGCGGATCAAGGCCTCACCGGGTTCAACGGAAACGGCATTCAGCCGCACAGCCGCGCCGGGCGCATAGTGCGAGGCGAGCATGCCAGGAGCTTCGATGGCGGCAGAGGCCTTCGCAGGTCGAACGAGTTTCGATCCGGCAACGCGCTCGATCTCTTCCGCCACCAATCCACCGGGACGAAGCAAGCGCACGGTGCCGTCCTGCTCGACCTTGATGATGGTGGATTCCACGCCGACATCAGCCGCGCCGCCATCCAGAATAAGGCTGATCTTATCACCGAGGTCAGCTTCCACATGGGCAGCGCTGGTGGCGCTGATCTTGCCGGAACTGTTGGCGCTGGGTGCGGCGAGCGGCTTTCCGAAATGTTCGATCAGCGCGCTAGCAAAGCCCTTGGGAATGCGAATGCCGACAGTATCCAGACCGGCTGTGGCAAGCGAATGGATTGCGCCACCTGGCTTCAATGGCAGAATGAGCGTGAGAGGGCCGGGCCAGAACGCCTCAGCCAGCTTTCGCGAGATGGGATCAAACACGGCGTAGTTTTCCGCCATCCCAATGCTGGCCATGTGGCAGATCAGCGGATTGAACTGCGGGCGCCCCTTGGTTTCATAGATGCGGGCAATGGCAACAGGGTTGGTGGCATCTGCGGCAAGGCCATAGACCGTCTCCGTGGGAATGGCGACGGGATGGCCTGAGGACAGGACTTCGACGGCGTCGCGAAGCGCCGTGGCCCGGTCGTTTTCTATGTCGATATGACGCGCCATGAATGCAGCACCTTCCGAGGGCGCGCGGCCTTTGACGCCGCACAGTTTCGCGCGGCATGCTTTAGAGGTTTTCAACCGGGTTGGAAAGCTGTTTGCCGCGTCAGTTTCAAAGTGTGCGGATGAACTTGCGCATCTCATTGGAGCGCGTGCCTAGCATCAGCACATTCTTCAGTGCAACCTTTGGGTCATGGGTGCGAAACAGTAGGCCATCGCGGTGGATGGTCTTGTCGATTTTCACCGACCTGTCACCGGCCACAGCCATCGCAACGGCAAAATACATGCGGGGATGCCGCGCATCGATATTCTCGAAGAACTGGTCGTCGCCGCACAGTTCCGCAAAGAAATTGGCGAAATAGAACGACCAGATCACTGGGTTGCGCAGGTCAAAACTGGTCCGCGATGCCGTGACATGGCAATAGCCCAGATGTGGGCTCTCTTCGATGGTGCGGTGAAATACCATGTTGGGAAAGCGGATGGACTGGTGGAAGGAATTCAGCCGCGAATAGGTCAATTCGCCAGCCGTTTGAAGCTTGCGCCCGGTAATCTCGGCCACCTGTTCATGCGTCAGATAGCGATGCTCACGCGGAACCCATTTCTCTTCATAACGGGCGATCTTGCCTGTGCGCAGGAAATCGGAATGAGCTGTTTTCGTGCGGGGAGGCGCGGGCTTGAGAGCGCTCGCATCAAAATAGCGTATCTGCGTGCTCTTTTCCATCGGAGAACTCCTGTGCCGATTTATGTGTTTTACGCGAAGGAGGTTAAAAAATCCTTTTAGCGCATCGGTCTGCATTAGAGATTATGGCGCACAAGCCCGCGTCACATTGCGACGGGTTTTCGTTTGATCGATCTATAAGTCACTGTTTCCGAAACAAAATCACGCGCTGCAACCGTTATTGCGCGTGTCGCAAATTGTCGCCAATGCGGAAGCCAATGTCGCTGTATGTGGTGCTGAAGATGCGCGTGAATGGTTAGATAATCGGCATCACACGCGGGAGATGGCCCCTAAAGGCTGGCCGCGACTTTTCGAGGACGTGGCCATGGATTTGCGTGACACCGTATTGCGGCAACTGAAAAACCGTCGTGAGGGTTTTACCCTTGATCAGCCTTTCTACGTGGACCAGGAATATTTCCAGCTGGATATGGAAAACATCTGGTACCGAGACTGGCTGTTCGTTGGCCATGATTGCGAAGTGCCAAAGGCCGGAACCTATATGACGGTTCAGATCGGTGACTACGCCGTTGTCATCGTGCGCGGCCGGGATGGCACTATTCGCGCTTTCCACAATTCCTGCCGCCATCGCGGCTCGCGCGTCTGCAGCAGCCAAAAGGGACAGGCAGCCCGGCTAGTTTGTCCCTACCACCAGTGGACCTATGATCTTGACGGCAAGCTTCTGTTTGCACGCCATATGGGCGATGATTTCGACAAGGGTGAATTTGGCCTCAAGCCGATCGCCTGTGAGACGGTTGCTGGATACGTGTTCATCTGTCTGGCCGAAAACCCGGCCGATTTCGCACCGGTCCGCGCCGAGATCGAGGGTTATATGGCGCCGCACCGCGTATGGGAGGCGAAAGTCGCCCATGAAAGCACAATCGTCGAGAAGGGCAACTGGAAGCTCGTCTGGGAAAACAACCGAGAATGCTACCATTGCGCCGCCAACCATCCGGAACTGTGCCGCACCTATCCTGAAAACCCGAGCGTGACCGGCACCGATGGCGGTGCGAGCGATCCCGAAATCGGCGGGCACTGGGCGCGCTGCGAGGCTGCCGGTCTGCCGAGCCGTTTCAAGATCGATCCTCAAGGCCAGTTCCGCGTGGCGCGCATGCCGCTGATTGGTGACGCCGAGAGCTACACCATGTCCGGCAAACGCGCCGTGAGTCGTCCGCTATCGGATGATGTGACGATAGACCATATCGGCGCACTGCTTCTTTTCCACTATCCAACGACCTGGAACCATTTCCTTGGCGATCACATGATTTCATTCCGCGTGCTGCCGCTTGGGCCGCAGGAAACTCAGGTCACGACCAAGTGGCTTGTGCACAAGGATGCGGTGGAGGGTGTCGATTACGATATCGAGAACCTGACCCATGTCTGGAACGAGACCAATGATCAGGATCGCCGTATTGTTGAGGAAAACGCTTTCGGCATCCGCTCTCCTGCGTATCAGCCGGGCCCCTATTCCATGGAAGATGAGGGCGGCGTGATGCAGTTCGTCAACTGGTACTCCGATTTCATGATCGGCCGTCTTTCGGGCGACAAGCAAAAACTCTCGGTTGTCGCATGACGACCATGAACATGAAAACGACATACAAGCATATCGATGAGATGAAGCCGTGGAGCGACAAGCTCCACCTGCTGGAGTGCATCTCCGTCACGCCTGAAACACCAGACGTGATGACTTTTCTGTTCCGCTCCGAAGGTACCAACTGGTTTCGCTATCTGCCGGGCCAGTTCGTGACACTCGAATTGCCTGTGGGGCCGGAGCCGCTGTTTCGCACCTATACTCTGTCATCAAGCCCGTCGCGGCCTTACGCAGTTGCCGTAACCGTTAAGGCGCAGGCCACGAGCATCGGCACCCGCTGGATGTTCGATCATCTGAAGCCCGGTATGAAAATCCGGGCGCTGGGGCCGCTGGGCGACTTTTCCTATGTGCGCCATCCCGGTGACAAATATCTGTTTATTTCCGCAGGCTCTGGCGTCACGCCGATGATGTCTATGGTGCGCGATATGAGTGACCGCGCACCGCAAAGCGATATTTCCTTCATCAACTGCTCACGCTCCCCATCCGACATCGTCTTCCGCCACGAGCTGGAATATCTGGCTCGCTTCATGCCGAACCTGTCACTTGGCTTTATCGTTGAGAACTGTGGGCGCACGGACCTTTGGTCTGGTCTGAAGGGCATGGTGGACAAGGCCAAGATTGCGCTGCTGTCCCATGACTTTATGGATCGCACGGTGTTTTGCTGCGGGCCGGGGCCTTTCATGGCGGCAATCAGCTCCATGCTGGAAGCATCCGGCTTCGATATGGCGCGCTATCATCAGGAAAGCTTTTCTCCCGCAGCGCCTGTGGCTGTCGGCCCAAGCGATTTGCCTGACGATGGCGAAGTGCTTGCCAAAATCAACTTCACGCTGTCCGGCAAGGACGTGCCATGCCAGTCAGGCCAGACCATATTGATGACGGCGCGTGCGGCGGGTGTTCGCATCGGTGCCGCCTGCGAGTCTGGTATCTGCGGCACATGCCGTGTTCTGAAGCTTTCCGGCGAGGTTGAGATGAGCCATAATGGCGGCATTCTCGATGAGGAAATCGAGGAAGGCTATATTCTCGCGTGTTGCTCGAGGCCTTTGACAGACGTTCAAGTAGAGGCGTGATTATACTTGTTCCGTTTTGCGCAATGGAACCAAAAGCAACATTCTCCGTTATTGTGACAATGAAAGCGCGGTCTCGACGCGCATCACAATACGGAGAACATCCAAATGAATTTGCGCAAAACGAGCATCGCGACAGCGGTTATCATGCTCATGACAAGCTTTACGCCATCGCAGGCATTCCAGGTGCCCGTTCCAATGCAGAAGCCTGCACAGACGGCGATGACAGACAATGTCGTTCAGGTGCAGTATCGTCGCGACGAGCGCCGCATCTACCGTGATCGAGGCTTCCGTGGTCGCGATCGTGATTACCGCAGACCAATGGCACGTCAGGGATATTACAACGGCCATCGCGGCTATCGTGATCGTCGTCCAGGCTACCGCCAGCACAACGGCATGTGGTTCCCGCTCGCGGCATTTGCTACAGGCGCCATCATTGGCGGTGCGATGTCGCAGGGTCGTCCGGCCTATGGCAGCAGCCATCAGCAATATTGTGCAAGCCGGTACCGTTCGTACCGCGCATCGGACAATACATTCCAGCCTAACAATGGCCCGCGCAGACAGTGCGTATCTAACTGATCTAGTATTTGAAGGGGCCCGGCATATGTCGGGCCTTTCGCATTTTATCTATTGAGAGCCCATCAATTGACTGTGAACGTGCTGTTAATGCTGGGTTCAGCTAAGTATTTATAAGTTGAGTAACATATAAAATTAGCCCGCAGCGCGGGTGAGAAGACCAAGAAAAAACATCGTTGTTCACAATGCACCGGCAGAGTAACCGGTCGTGGATGGAGGAAATCAGATGCAGAATTATATGAAAACAGCTTGGGCCGTAGGCTTCTCTGTTCTGGCTGTCACGGGTTCAATCGTTCCCGCGCAGGCCATGCCAATCAAGGTTGCTCCACCAGCCGTGGAAAAGGCCGATGACGGCGTTGTCAACGTTCAGTACTGGCGTGACCGTGGATACCGACGCGATTATGGCGGCGGCTACTACCGCGGTCACCGCGGCTACCGCGAATATCGCCCGGGCTATCGTCATCACAACGGATACTGGTTCCCGCTGGCAGCGTTCGGCGCCGGTGCCATTATTGGCGGTGCTCTCGCACAGCCTCGCGAAGTCTACCGTCCAGTGCCTGAGTATCGTCCACGTCCGGTTTACCGCCCCGTCCCGCGCGCTGCTGGCGTCAGCCAGAGCCATGTGAACTGGTGCTTCGGTCGCTATCGCTCCTATGATGCAGGTAGCAACACGTTCCAGCCCTATAACGGCCCACGTCAGACCTGCTATTCGCCTTACGGCTGATTGCTGACAGTGCCGATCTTGAAAGCGCCGCTCCGATGCCTCGGGGCGGCGTTTTGCATTTATAGAATTCCCACGCGGCGTATCAGCACCCATGCCAGCAAAATGGATGCGACAATAAAGCTGGCCGCGTAGAATGTGCCGCTTGCGCCCTCGGTGAAGGGCAGGGCTGATGTGTTCATGCCGAAAAAGCCGGTGACCAGCGTCGGTGGCAAGAGAAACGCTGTCATGAGCGAGAGAATATAGAGATGGCGGTTGGTTTCTGACGAAAGCTTCGAATCGACTTCTTCATGCAAAAGCCTGGCCCGTTCCTGCAAGGCATAGACATCATGATCGATGGCCTCCAACCGGCCTGTCAGCCGTGCGGCAATATCCTCGAAACCGGGTGGCATTTCGTCTTCATCTGCCGCCGAGGCCCTGCGCATGAGGGTCAGCACCGTGCGCAGATGCCGGTGAAGGCGCACGACAGTACGGCGCACGGGCGCAAGCCTTCGCCGTTCATCCCGTGGCGTGGAGTCGTAGACAATGTCCTCGATGGAATTCAGCTCTTCCGTCGTTTCCATGATGAGGGCGATCAGGCTGCGCTGAAACTCGGCAACCAGTCCCTCAAATACGTGTGATGGCGTGGAGTACCGTTTCGGGTTCTTGTCGATCGCGGCGCGCAGCCTGTCCACTGAACGCAATGGCTGAAGCCGCGTGGTGATGATGAAGCGTTCGCCCAGCGCAAAATGCAGCCAGCCGATGTCGCGTGTTTCCTGATCGAATTCGCGCTGGAAATCCACCAGCGTTCCATGCAGCGCGCCATCAACCACCACGATGGAAGGATGCGTTTCATGGGTGGTCAGGCTCGCCTTCATGCTCTCATCAAGGCCCTCCAGGGTTTCCAGAAAGCCCGTGACGCGTGAGTCGGCAAGGTTGAGGTGAAGCCAGAAGAACCCGTCTTCGGTTTGCAACTCGCTAAAGGCGACATCCGGTGGCAATCGCGTGCAGGTCTGCGCGCTGGGGCTGAAGCGATAGGCCCAGACGAGACCGGGTATGGCTGGATGGGGAATGTCCATGGTCGTAAATCCTGAAACGCGATCGCGGGCGGACAGCGGAGCGCAATCCGCTTGTGCGACATATCATGCAGACCAGAGTTTTGCGAAGGTTTGATTACGGCTATCATTGCCGCGGGCCAGACAAGCGCCGATTTTGGCTGAGAGCGAGAAGTTGAACACCTCTCAGATTTTTCAAATTGACGTTTACGTAAAAATCAATTAGCCCCAAAGGCTATCGCATTGCAAGCTGACGCTTCGGGAGGAGGCAGGATGTATATCGCACCGGTAGACGATATCGCTTTTACGCTGAAACATGTGGCGGGTCTCAAGGCCGCGCTTGACGAGGGCGCGTTTGGCGATCTCGACGAAGACACGGTCGATGCCATTCTCCATGAGGCGGGTCGCTTTGCCTCCGATGAGGTCGCACCTCTTGGCGATATTGGCGACAAGCAAGGTTCAAAGCTCGTGGATGGCGCGGTGCGCACGCCCGATGGCTGGGCCGATCTGTACCGCCGTTGGGCGGAAGGTGGCTGGAACGGCCTGACCGCGCCTGAAGAGTTTGGCGGGCAGGCGCTGCCGCATCTTCTGAATGTCGCCGCGCTTGAAATGTGGAACTCCGGTTCCATGGCCTTGGCGCTATGCCCCACGCTCACCATGGGTGCGGTAGAAGCCATTGCGGCCCATGGCAGCAGCGAACTCAAGGCGACCTATCTCGAAAAGCTGGTGTCCGGCATCTGGACCGGCACGATGAACCTGACCGAACCGCATGCCGGATCTGATCTCGCCGCCTTGAAGAGCCGGGCAGAACGCGCCGATGACGGAAGCTACCGTATCTTCGGCCAAAAAATATATATTACCTGGGGCGAGCACGACGCTGCCGAAAACATCATCCATCTGGTTCTGGCCCGCCTGCCGGATGCCCCTCCCGGCACACGCGGCATTTCCCTGTTTCTGGTGCCGAAGTTCCTTCCCGATGCGGCTGGAAATCCCGGCGAACGCAACGACCTCTTCTGCCATGCGCTGGAGCACAAGCTCGGCATTCACGGCTCTCCAACCTGCACGATGATCTTTGGTGACGGACGCTATGGTGCTGAAAAAGGTGCTATCGGCTGGATCGTCGGTGAAGAAAACAAGGGCTTGGCCTGCATGTTCACCATGATGAACAATGCGCGTCTGGCCGTCGGCATGCAGGGCGTTGCCATCTGCGAGGCGGCCACGCAAAAAGCCATCGCCTATGCGAAGGAGCGCACGCAGGGCAAGGCTCCCGGCACCAAAGCAACCGGCATGAGCCCCATCATCGAGCACCCCGATATTGCCAGAACACTTTTGACGATGAAGGCGCTGACGCAAGGGTCGCGTGCCATCTCCTTTTCCTGCGCCCATGCCACAGACATGAGCCACGCCCGGACCGAACCAGCTGAGCGAAAATTCTGGCAGGAGCGCGCTGCCCTTCTGACGCCGATTGCAAAATCCTTTTCCACCGATGCCGGGGTAGACGTCGCATCACTTGGCATACAGGTGCATGGCGGCATGGGCTTTATTGAGGAAACCGGTGCTGCCCGCTATCTGCGCGATGCCCGCATCGCCCCGATCTATGAAGGCACAAACGGCATTCAGGCCATCGATCTGGTCATGCGCAAATTGCCGCTCTCCGAAGGCAGCCACATGCGTGGCTTCATTGCGGAACTGAAAGAGCAGGCACAGGCCGTGCGCGCAGCCAACAATCCTGAGCTTGGTGAAACAGCCCGCTATCTCGACCAGAGCATTGCCGATCTTGAAGAGGCAACGGAGTGGCTGCTCGCTACGCTGGCCAAGGGTGAAGCAGCGGCTGTTCTGGCCGGTGCCACGCCTTACCAGCGTCTGTTCGGCTTGGCGCTGACAGGTGCATATCTGGCCAAGGGTGCGCTGGTGTCTGTTGATGACGGGCAGGGGGCAAAGCGTGTTGCCCTATGCCGCTTCACCGCTGAAAACCTGCTGGCGGAAACATCTGCCTTGAAGGACCGCGTGATCTCTGGTGCCGCGAGCCTTGAAGCCGCGCGCACCGTGCTGGGTTAAGGAGTGCTGTCCGTGGCTGTCGATCCTATTCTCGTTGAACGTCCGCAGGCCGCACCCGGCGTGCAGGTCATTCGCTTCAATCGCCCGGAGAAGAAAAATGCGATCACGGATGCGATGTACCGCACCATGATCGATGCCTTGCAGGCGGCGGATGAGGATGCCAATATTCGCGCCATCGCTTTTCTCGGCTCCAGCGGCTGTTTTTCGGCCGGAAACGACATGGCCGATTTCATGGCTTTCGCCATGTCCGGCGGCAAGGGGCGATTGGCGGCTGCAGATTTTCTGCACGCCTTGGTCGGCGTCCAGAAACCCATCGTCTCGGGCGTCGATGGCCTTGCCATCGGCATCGGAACGACGCTGCATTTGCATTGCGATTTGACCGTCGCGTCCAGCCGCAGCCTCTTCAAAACGCCTTTTGTGGATCTCGCACTGGTGCCGGAGGCTGCGTCCAGTCTGCTCGTGCCGCGCATCATGGGGCATCAGCGCGCCTTTGCGATGCTGGCTGCGGGTGAGAGCTTTTCTGCGGAACAGGCGCTTGCCGCAGGGTTGATCTGGAAAGTGGTTCCCGAGGCTGAAGTCGAGAGCGAGACGCTGAAGATCGCGTCGTCGCTCGCGGCAAAACCGCCCCAGGCATTGAAAATTGCCCGGGATTTGCTCCGTGGAGACGTGGCCGAGGTACGCGCGCGCATCGATGCCGAGATCGTGCATTTTGCAGCACAATTGCAAAGTGCGGAAGCCAGAGCCGCCTTTGAGGCATTCATGCGCCGTTAAGCGTGGACGTTGAAAATAGACGGGTCTTATGGAATTGCTGGCAAAGGCAGTTTAGTCTTTGCGCAAAACTGCCTGTCTTTCAAGAAAGCCTGTAACATGCGCCCTATCGTGCTCGCCACGCTCGCCCTTATGTCCCTCTCCAGCGTTGCGCAAGCGGCAAGCGTTCTGCCATTGCAGATGCCCCAGGCGCACCAGAGCGATGTGATCGAGGTCCAGAATTATAACAGCCAATCCAGGCGGCCTGATCGAAATAACAATTCCGACCGCCGCTATCAGCGCTTCGTCTGCGTTGTGACGCCACCAGATAGCGCCAATCGCTCCCGCCCTTACGTCTGCCCCGTTCAGCAGGGCCGCGTGGGCGGACGTTGCCGCTGCAACGGCGTGGTTGGCAGCGGCAATATCGATACGGCCTGGTAAGGCCTATTTTTCGAGCGTTGCGACCGCTTCCACATGCGGCGACCACAAGAACTGGTCCACAGGCGTGACCTTGGTGATGCGGTATCCACCCTCGACCAGAATGGCGAGATCCCGCGCCAGCGACAGCGGATTGCAGCTCACGGCGACAATCTTCTTGACGGTGCTGCGCGCCAGTTCCTTGCACTGGGCTTCCGCCCCTGCACGTGGTGGATCGAAAACCACCGCGTCGTAGTTTTTCAGTTCCTTGGCGGTCAGTGCGTGGCGGAACAGGTCGCGCTTTTCAATCGTCACGGGCTTCAGGCCCTGCGTATTGCGGGCCGCAAGATCCAGCGCCTTCAGCGCCTTTTCCTCGGCTTCGACTGCATGCACCTTGCCCAGACGCGCAAGGCGAAGCGCAAACGTGCCGGAGCCGCAAAACAGATCGGCAATGCGTTTGGATTTGCCCACATGCTCCAACACCAGCGCCGCCATTGCGTCTTCCGCCTGCCGGGTAGCCTGTGCAAAGCCGCCGGATGGCGGAGTGATGGAAATACCATCGAAATCGATCATCGGCTTTTGCGGCTCGATCAGAATTTCACCCGAGAGCGACACACGCGAGATGCCACGCATGGAGAGTACGGTTTCGGTGACCGCCCGGCGCTGCTTGTCATTGGCTGACTTGATGCCCTCAAACGCAATATCTAGCCCGGACAGTGTTTCCATCACGGCGATCCGGAAGGGCTCCGCATTGGATGCGAGCGGCAGGCTGATGGCTCGGATAGCATCGAGGCGCGAGACGATGCCATCCGAGCTGACGGGACATTCCTCGATAGCGACGATATGGTGGCTGTTGGCCTGGCTGAAACCCAGAAGCATGCCTTTTTCTGTCTTTCGGGCGGTAAAGACGACACGGCGTCTCTCGCCCGGACGACAGTGCACCAGCGTTTCCACCGGCACATCCAGCCCCTTGGACTTCAATGCCGCGACCACGAGGCTGCGCTTGAACACGTGATAGGGCTCATCTGCCAAATGTTGCAGCGAGCAGCCGCCGCAGGTGCCGTTCTTCCCATCCGGCCCGAAGTGGCGACAGGCGGGTTCTCGCCGCTCGGGTGCTGGCGTGGTGATGGACATGACCATGCCCTGATCCTTGACGCGGGCAATCGCTACCGTTTCGCCCGGCAGAGCAAATGGAACGTAGATCGGTCCATCTGAACCATGCACGATGCCGTCACCCTGTGCTCCCAGGCTCTGGATTGTTACTGTCTGGGTTGTCATGGCTTGCGGCCTCCGAGAAGATATTCCTCATTTCCATCGCCACCGGCAATGGGGGAGGGAATAAGGCCAAGGCTGACCCAGCCCATATCTTCCACCAGCCAGCGTTCAAGCTCTGCGGCAACGGCAGGTGCCGTTTCAGGTTCTTTCAGAAGACCGGCCTTGCTGATGGCATCACGCCCTGCTTCAAACTGCGGCTTGACCAGAAGAACGGCAAGCGCACCCGGCTCAGCCAGTTCCAGCGCTGGTGCCAGCGCCAGCTTGAGCGAGATGAAAGACACATCCGAAACGATGAAGCTGATCGGACGGTTGTCGATATCATCGCTGGTCAGGAAACGTGCGTTGAAACCCTCGATGCTGGTCACGCGTCTGTCGTTTTCGATGCGCGGGTGGATCTGGCCATGGCCGACATCGATAGACGTGACGTGGGAAGCACCGCGTTTTAGAAGAACCTCGGTGAAGCCGCCCGTCGACGCTCCGACGTCAAGACATTCGAGATTGCGTGGGTCGAGCTGGAAATGATCCAGTGCCGCAACCAGCTTGAGGGCGCCGCGTGAGACATAATCCTGAGCAGGATCGCTGATCTCGAAGACGACATTTCCAGGAAATGTCAGGCTTGGCTTGGTCACGACCTTGCCGTTGACGCGCACGGTTCCGCGCGCGACGGCGTCCCGGGCGCGAGAGCGGCTGGCGAACAGACCGCGTGAGACTAGAAGCTGGTCCAGTCGGTGATTTTCAGATGAATGAGACATAGCCGTTCAATGACTGTCAAAAGCCCGGAAAGCAAGCGTTTTGTGATGCCGCGACGGTGAGGGACACACCGGTTTGGCCGCCGGGTGGCAATTGTCGTTTAAGCGAAAATAAACGGCTTGATGCAATGGTGGCGCGAAGCTGAGTTCCGGCCCGATATTTCTGCCATGATGGCCCTCCCAGAATTAAACGACGTGATGCCAGTGGCCGTTTGGCCTTCGGTCACATCTGATGTGTCGAAAGATTTCGCTATGTCTTTAAAGAATTTACCTATTATCCTGAAGCTTGTTGCAACCTTCATTGCACTGATGGCAGTTTGCCTCGTCGCAACAGCTGCCGTCTTTTGGCAGACCCTTGAAGCCAAGCGCATTTCATACGAGCAAACCAATACCAGCAAGATCATTTCGACCGTTGATAGTGCTTTGGCTGCGATGCTGGAGCAAGCGGTCAATCAGCGCGGTTACATCCTGTTTCGGAGCGATAGCACATATAATGACGTGTTTGCCCAGCGGGCTTTGATGTTGCAAAAACTGGATGAGGCGCGCGCCCTTGCCGCTGATCAGCCAGATGTTCTGAAGTCCATCGATGACATGCAGACGGCGGCAACTGTGTTCTTCACGCAACTGATCGAGCCCCAGATGGCGGCCCGCAAGAACACCGAGGCCTCGATTGCGGAAGTGATCGAGATTGGACGCAGCAAGGGTAAAGGGCAGCTGGATGGTTTCCGCGCTGCTGCAGCCAAAATCAAGTCAGAGCTGTCAGTTGCTTCCCAAGGCCAGATAGAGGCTCAGGCTGGTGCCCATGATAATCTCCGTCTTGCCCTTCTGGGCGGTGGTGCAGCGGCTGGCGTCGTTGCCGTTCTTTTGATCTGGGCCCTGTCACGCGCAATCGTTTCGCCGATTGTAGGTATGACAAATGCCATGGGCCGCCTTGCTGGCGGTGACATGACCGTTGATGTTCCCGCACTCGACCGTCGCGATGAAGTGGGCAAGATGGCGCAGGCCGTACTGGTCTTCAAGGACGCCGGTATCGAGAAATCTCGCCTTTCGGGTGAAAGTGACAGAATGCGGGCAGCGACAGAGGCTGACCGTCGCCGCGACGAACTCGAAAAGTCACGGATGGAGGCAGAGCAAGCCTTCGCACGGGATGAACTCGCGAAGGGCCTGGAGGCCTTGTCCGATGGAAATCTGGTTTACCGGATCGACACACCGTTCGCAGAGGTTATTGAACCCTTGCGCGTGAACTTCAACAACTCGCTGGAAAAGCTTCAGGCGGCATTGCGCAAGGTCGGAGAAAACGCGTCTGCAATCAATGCCGGTGCGTCCGAGATGCTCTCGTCGGCCGATGACCTCTCGCGCCGCACTGAGCAGCAGGCTGCATCCATCGAACAGACGGCCGCAGCGCTTGAAGAAATCACCACAACCGTAAAGGACAGTGCCAAGGGTGCCGAAGAGGCAAGCGCCCTGGTGCAGCGTGCACGCTCCGGCGCAGAAAAGTCCGGCACTGTCGTTCGCAATGCAGTGTCCGCCATGCAGGCCATCGAGAAGTCATCCGGTGAAATTACCAACATCATTGGCGTCATCGATGATATTGCCTTCCAGACCAACCTTCTGGCACTGAATGCCGGTGTGGAAGCTGCGCGTGCGGGTGAAGCAGGCAAGGGCTTTGCCGTTGTTGCGCAGGAAGTGCGTGAGCTGGCACAGCGTTCTGCCAATGCAGCCAAGGAAATCAAGGCGTTGATCGGCGCATCCAGCCAGCAGGTTGAGAATGGTGTGAACCTCGTTGGCGAGACCGGCAAGGCGCTGGAGCTCATCATCGCCGAGGTCGAGGAAATCAACGCTCACGTCAGCACCATCGTCACCGCTTCCCGTGAACAGTCAACTGGCCTGCAAGAGATCAACACCGCCGTCAACACGATGGATCAGGGCACGCAGAAGAACGCTGCCATGGTGGAAGAGCAGACCGCAGCCAGCCACACACTTGCGCGCGAAGCCGAAGCCCTGAATGACCTCATTGCTCAGTTCAATCTGGGTAATGGCGCGCGCCCGGCACAGAGCTTTACGCCCGCTCCCGAAAAGGCGCAGCGTTCGCCATCCGCGCCAGCGCCTAAGCCAACCTATTCCGCGACGCCGCGCCCTGCCGCAAAGATCGCAAAGCCAACCGCCCGCCCGGTCGCGTCTCCAGCCCGTGCGCTTGGCCAAAGCCTTGCAAAAGCCTTCGCGCCCAGCGCCGATACCACTTCCAAACCTGCAGCGCAGGATTGGGAAGAGTTCTGAGAAACAGACACAGGCTGACATGCAAAACCCGCCGGAGCGATCCGGCGGTTTTTTTTATGAAGTGTGAAGGCAATGTCGCACTTTATGGGTGAACCGATGGTTCAGGCCACGCCGAGACCCACGCGTTTCTGGCCGAGGGCATCAAAAACGGTGGAAACGATGCCCGCCCGGTCGAGTCCGGCATTGGCATACATCACCTCCGGTTTCGCCTGCTCGACCCATTGGTCGGGCAGGGTCAGTGTGCGAACCTTGAGGCCCGTGTCCAGAAGTCCCGCGCTGGCCATGAAATGCAGCACATGAGCCCCAAATCCACCTGCGGCACCTTCTTCGATGGTAATCAGCACCTCATGGTGGCTGGCAAGCTGGCGAATAAGATCAATGTCCAGCGGCTTGGCAAAACGGGCATCCGCAACCGTGGTGGAGAGGCCAGCAGCATCCAGATCTTCCGCTGCGGCCAGACATTCTGCAAGGCGTGTACCGAAAGAGAGCAGGGCGACCTTGCTGCCTTCCTTGATGACCCGGCCCTTGCCAATGGCAAGAATTTCGCCGCGCGCTGGCATTTCGATACCGACACCTTCACCGCGCGGATAGCGGAAGGAAATCGGACCTTCATCATAGGCAGCAGCAGTGCGCACCATATGCTTCAGTTCCGCTTCATCCGCAGCCGCCATAACGACCATGCCGGGCAGGGTGGCAAGAAATGTCGTGTCAAACGAGCCTGAGTGGGTTGGTCCATCCGCGCCGACGAAACCAGCGCGGTCTATCGGAAAGCGCACCGGCAAGGACTGTATCGCCACATCATGCACCAGCTGGTCGTAACCGCGTTGCAGAAAGGTGGAGTAAAGCGCGCAAAACGGTTTGTAGCCATCAGCAGCCAGACCCGCCGCAAAGGTAACGGCATGCTGCTCGGCGATGCCGACATCGAAGCTTCGTTTTGGAAAAATTTCGGCCAGCTTGTCGAGGCCCGTGCCGTTCGGCATGGCGGCGCTGACGCCAACGATCCTCTCGTCCAGCATCGCTTCCTGCACCAGCGCTTCGGCAAACACGCTGGTGTAGCTCGGCGCATTCGGCTTGGCTTTGGCCTGTGTTCCGGTGATGACATCGAACTTGTTGACGCCGTGATATTTGTCGGCTGCGGCTTCGGCGGGCGCATAGCCCTTGCCCTTTTGCGTGACCACATGGATCAGCACAGGGCCTTTCTGGTTGTCGCGGACATTGCGCAGCACGGGCAGAAGATGCTCGAAGGAATGACCGTCGATAGGGCCGATGTGGTAAAAGCCGAGTTCTTCGAAAAGCGTTCCGCCTGTCACATAGCCCCGCGCATGCGTGACTGCGCGGGTAATAGCCCGGTCGATCGACTTGCCGAGATAGGCCGTCAGTTTCTTGCCAAGATCGCGAAAGCCCATATAGGTGCGCCCAGAGGCGAGGCGCGCCAGATAGGCGCTCATCGCACCCGTTGGTGGCGCAATCGACATATCGTTATCGTTGAGGATCACGATCAGCCGGGCGTCCAGCGCACCAGCATTGTTCAGCGCCTCGAAAGCCATGCCTGCGGACATGGAGCCATCGCCGATGACGGAAATCACTTTGCGGTCGCTGCCGTCAAGTTCGGCGGCAACTGCCATGCCGAGACCAGCGGAAATCGAGGTGGAGGAATGGCCCGCGCCAAAATCGTCATATTCGCTTTCGGCACGACGCGTGAAGCCGGAAAGCCCACCCTCCTGACGGAGCGTGCGAATGCGATCGCGGCGCCCGGTCAGAATCTTGTGCGGGTAACATTGGTGGCCGACATCGAAGATCAGCCGGTCTTCAGGCGTGTTGAACACCTTGTGGATTGCAATCGTCAGTTCCACCACGCCAAGCCCTGCGCCCAGATGCCCGCCTGTGGTCGAGACAGCATCGATCATCTCGTCGCGCAATTCCCGCGCAAGCTGCGGCAAATCGCGATCCTCGATCGACTTGAGATCGGAAGGGAATTTCACACGGTCAAGCAATGGTGTCTCTGGCATTCCGGTCAATCGTTCGGCCTTCGCTTTTTTTGTGGTAGATCTGCCGCTTCAGATGGTGTGTAGATCCGTCTTGGGCAAGATTTATTTTGTTTTAACGAATTTCAACCCTGCGGCAAAGGGACAAACTCTTCTTCATCCCCCGGTACGATGTCGAAGCGACCGGTTCTCCACTCATCCTTGGCTTTTTCGATGCGTTCTTTGGACGATGACACGAAATTCCACCAGATGTAGCGCTTGGAATTCAGCGCCGCGCCGCCGAAAAGCATGATGTGGCAGCCATAATTGCCGCCTTTCAACGTAATATCATCGCCCGCGCGAAATACGATAAGCTGATCGGCAGCAAACACATCGCCCGCCACATCCAGTGAACCGGAGAGAATATAGATCGCCCGCTCTTCGTGATCGGCTGGAAAGGGAAACTTGACCCCCGCATCCAGCGTCAGGTCGACGTAAAGCGTATCGGTCAACGTGTTAACCGTCGATGCAGCGCCTGCGAATGCGCCAATGACGACCCGGCCGGTCGCGCCCTTGATATCAATCACAGGCATGGCCTCGCGTCCCGTATGGGAAAAATCCGGCGCGATTTCTTCACTGCCGTCGGGCAGGGCAAGCCATGTTTGCAAGCCGGACATGGAGAGGGGGTGGCCGCGCAGGTTTTCCGGCGTTCGCTCGGAATGCACAATGCCACGCCCTGCTGTCATCAGATTGAGATCGCCGGGGCGGATCACCAGTTCGGTGCCGAGGCTATCGCGATGCTTGATTTCGCCATCAAACAAATAAGTGACGGTCGAAAGGCCGATATGCGGATGCGGTTTTACATCCAGCGCCTGGCCCGCTCTGAGAATGGCCGGGCCCATACGGTCAAAGAAGATGAAGGGGCCAACCAGCCGACGGTCCCGCGTCGGTAATGCGCGCCGCACGGCAAACCCGCCAATATCACTGGAGCGCGGAATAATCAGGTTTTCGATGGCGTCACAGGCAAAAGCATCGCCTGCTGCCGGGTCTCTTCCCGGAAAAAATGACATGGCAATCTCCTGAGATCAGGCGATAGCTTACCATGATTCAAGGCGTTCGTGAGGAATCAATAATGAACGGTCTGTTTTCGTGCCGTCCGTCGAAGCCGAGAACTGGGGAGGGGAGCCTATTCGCCGTCCAGCGGCTCCACGCCAACCGGCTTGCCTGCGCGATCCAGACGGATTTTTTCGATTCGCTTTTCAGCCGCCGTCAGCAGCGTCTCGCAATGCTTCTTCAAGGCTTCGCCGCGCTCGTAAATGGCAATGGATTCGTCCAGCGCCACATCGCCGCGTTCCAGACGGGCGACAATGCTTTCCAGCTCGGCGACAGCCTTTTCAAAAGAATAACCGCTGACATCGGCTGTGTTGGCATTTTCCGTCATGTTCAACCCTTCATCATTCTCAAAATATGCATGGCTGCTGATTCCGCCAACCCTTCCAGATCATAACCACCTTCAAGCAGGCTGACGACCCGGTTGGAGGCAAATTTGTCTGCCATCTCCAGAATTCGGCCCGTCGCCCAGTCAAAATCTTCGCCCACCAGATTGATCTGCGCCAGCGGATCACGGTGATGCGCATCAAAGCCGGCGGAAATGATGATGAGATCCGGCGAGAAATCGGCCAGCGCTGGCAGAACGCGGGACTTGAACGCCTCACGGAAATGGTCGCTGCCGGTATTGGGCGAAAGCGGAGCGTTGACGATGTTGTTCTTGATGCCCGTCTCGCGCTTGTCACCGCTCCAGGGGTAAAGCGGCATCTGGTGCGTGGAGCAGAACAGCACGGATGTGTCGTTCCAGAAAATATCCTGGGTGCCGTTGCCGTGGTGCACGTCCCAATCCACGATGGCGACACGCTCCGCTCCATAGGTTTTTTGCGCGTGGCGTGCAGCAATGGCAGCATTGTTGAACAGGCAGAAACCCATGGCCTTTTCGGTTTCCGCATGGTGGCCCGGCGGGCGGCTTGCCACGAAAACGTTGTCGGCAGCGCCGCTAAACACGTCATCGACCGCCGCCATGGCCGCGCCGATGCCGGTCAGCGCCGCCTGTAGCGATTTCGGCGAGGCATAGGTATCTGCCTCGATGCGGTTGATCTCACCTTCCTCTTCCGGAATTTGCCGCATGATCGAAATCAGATGGCTTTCCGGATGCGCCAAAAGAATGGCATCTTCATTGGCCTGAGGCGCTTGGCGGCGCTCCAGCCGCTCGAAATTGGGGTGCTCAAGCGCGATGTTGAGCGAGCGCAAGCGGTCGGGGCGTTCGGGATGCCCCTGCGGCGTGATGTGTTCCAGGAATATCGGGTGCTCGTAAAGCCGTGTGGCCATGGCGGGGACTCCTGAACAGCCCTAACGGAAGCGTTAGGCGCGTTGCGGCAACAATGGATATCCGGCCATAACGGCGCGGCCTGCGAGCGCTGCCAGCACGGCTTTGACGATATCGCCCGGAATGAAGGCCATCGAGCCGATGAAGGCTTTTTCGAAGCCGATGCCGGTAGCGAATGCGAGATAGGTGATGCCGAAGGCGTAAAGCGTAACCACGCCGCCCGCAGTGCTTGCGACAAAGAAGCCGCCGAGTTGCATGAGGGCCGACTGATCCCTGTTAACAAGCCGCTGCGCCAATGCACCGGTTACCAGTGCCGCAAACACCCAGCCAATCAGATAGCCGGTTGTCGGCGTGTAGAAGATCGACAGGCCACCGCGACCGCCCGACAGAACAGGAAGGCCAATGGCAGCAATGAGAATGGTGAGAAGAACGGCAAGCGCACCGCGTTTCGCACCCAGCACGACACCCGCCAGCATGACGCCGAGCGATTGCGCGGTGATGGGCACAGGAATGAAGCCGAGGGGAATGGGCGGCAACAGGCCAAGTGCGATGATGATTGCCGAAAACAGCGAAATCAGAACGAGGTCACGGGTCTTCATTCTCAACAGGCTTTCTCTTTATAAATCAGAAAACGAGGTTTGGCCTCTGAAACCGCGTGCGTCAATGGCATCGGCAATCGCATCCGCGTCCTTCAACGTCATAATGATAAGCGGAACGAGAATTAAATGTGGCTTGGTCTCTATTCCGCGAGCCCGATGCGCGTCGCGCAATGTATGGTAGCGGCTGATGACTTCCGGCACGAAACGCACGACGAGGCCCACGGCAAGCCCAACATCCGATGCATTGGCCAGCCCCAGCTTTTCGAGAGGGGCAAGCGCAAATGTGATTTCATCCATGAACTGCGAAATGCTGACACTGGCCGTGATCGCCGTTGCGAGCAGCGTCAGCGCGGTGAGCCGCAGCAGGGTAATCGTCGCATCGAGCGGCGAAATCAGCGCAAAGCTGACCAGCGCGATGACGGCTATGGTCAGCAAGACCGGACGAAGTCTGGCCACCGTTTCTCGCCAGCCAAGACCGGCCTGGGCCAGAACGAAAGCGGCCACGCCTAGGGCTGCCAAAAGAAGCAGCGGCTGTCGCGTCATAAACAGCGAGATGCTGAAACCGGCAAGGCCAATCAGCTTGATGCGTGGCGAAAGCCTAAAAAGCCAGCCCGTTCCGTCTACGTGAAGGCTTTTCATGACAGCGCCAGTTCGCGGTACAGCCTGATGGCATCCGCAGGTGATGCATCGGCGTGGAGCCCGCCGTGATGAAACACCAGAACGCGATCAAAGCTCTCCAGCAAGGGCAGGTCATGGGTGATGACGATGAGATCCTGTTCCAGCCCAGCCATCGTGCGCTCCACCAGCGCCCGGTTCCTGAGATCCAACTGGTTGGTCGGTTCGTCCATGATGAGGATTTTCGGGCCGGTAATGGTCAGCGCCGCTAAAGCGCAAAGCTGTAATTCCCCGCCGGAAAGCTCATGCGCCCGCCGCTTTGCAAGATGCTGAATATCGAAGCGATGCAGGGTCGCGTCCACTGCCGCATCAATGGCAGCCTTGTTCATGCCTCTGCTTTTGAGCCCGAAGGCGATGTCGTCACGTATAATGGGCAGGATGATCTGGTTTTGCGGATTTTGAAAAATGAAGCCGACATCGCGCAGGACGGCGGGGCCATCCGTCACCGTATCCAACCCGTTAACGCTGACACGGCCAGTGGTGGGTTTCGCCAGACCGTTGATCATCCGGGCAAAGGTGGTTTTGCCGGAGCCATTCAGCCCGATAATGCCGATGCGCCGCTCGGTCAGCCGCAGCGAAAGCGGCTCCACCGCCACCCGTCCTTCAAAGGACACACCCGCATCGTGAAAGCCTATATCCAAAACAGATCCTCAAAATTCCAAGCATCGTTCTATACCCATATGCCCGGATAAACGGAACAAGGAACAAAAAAAGAACATTGATTTTCGAGCGGCGCGACCCTAGGCTTTTGCCATGGCTATTTTGATTTCGAACGAAGCAGCGAGACGCATCTTTCTGTCCCATCAGGGGCTGTCGGCCCCGCCGGATCGCGTCATGAACAAAGCTGATCTGTTGGCCCTGATCACCGAGATCGGCTTCGTCCAACTGGACAGCATAGCCACGGTCGAGCGTGCGCATCACCAGATCATCTTTTCCCGCAACCAGACCTACAAGCGTCAGCACCTGACGGACCTTCTCGAAAAAGATCGATCACTTTTCGAACATTGGACACACGACGCTTCCATTCTTCCGACAGTGTTTTACCCCTATTGGAAACACCGCTTCCGCCGCCGCGAGCCTGTCATTCTGGAACGATGGCGCAAATGGCACGGGGAGGGGTTCGATTCCGCTTTCGAGGAAACCTATCGCCGTATTGCAGAAGGCGGCCCCGTTATGTCACGGGACATAAAGGCCGAGGGGCATCAGTCCGGCGGCTGGTGGAACTGGCATCCATCCAAGACCGCGCTGGAATTCCTGTGGCACACGGGCAAGCTCGCCGTCTCAGGGCGGGTGAATTTCCAGAAGGTCTATGATCTTGCCGAGCGTGTTATTCCGCCAGAACATCACGATCGTGAAGTAGTCCACGACGAATTCTTAGACTGGGCCTGCCGTCAGGCGCTGTCGCGGCTCGGCTTTGCGACATCGGGTGAGATCGCAGCATTCTTCGACATCATCACACCGCAGGAAGCCAGAGAATGGGTGTCGAACAACCGCGATGAACTCTATGAGGTCACGCTTGCCCATTCCGATGGCGGCAAGGACCGCGCGTCTTACGCCTTCGCAGGCTTTACGGGCGATGATGCTGTGGCGCCACCCCAGCGCATCCGGGTGCTGAGCCCGTTCGATCCGCTGTTGCGGGATCGTGCGCGCACGGAACGGCTGTTCGGTTTTTTCTATCGCATCGAAGTCTTCGTGCCAGAGCCGAAACGGCAATATGGCTATTATGTCTTCCCACTGCTGGAAGGAGACAGGCTGATTGGCCGCATCGATATGAAGGCAGACCGCAAGAACGGCACGCTGGAAGTGAGGCGTCTGTGGCTTGAAAAAGGGGTGCGCGCATCAACGGGCAGGTTGGAAAAGCTGGATGCCGAGCTAAATCGGTTGGCGAAGTTTACCGGTGTGGAAACCGTCCGCTATCTGGATGGCTGGCTGGGTTAAGCAAGACACCCCGCTGAGGTGCGGGGTGCTGCAATGGGCTGCAGATCAACCGATATCGGTCGAGCTTATCCTGATTCCGAACCCTTCAAGGCCGACATAGTGGCGTTCTCTAGACGTCAGAAGTTTGATGGAGCTGATGCCGAGATCCTTTAGGATTTGCGCGCCGAGGCCGATTTCCAGCCACTCATCATCGCGCGTGCGTGCCTGGGCGTGGTCTTCATCGGGGTCGCGGGATCGTCTGCGGCCTGATACCTGGCCGACGCCGACAGAACCCTCACGAAGATAGATGATGACGCCACGGCCTTCCGCGGCAATCTTTTCCATATAGTGCTGCACGGGCTGCTTCTTGCCGAAAACATCGCCGGCCACATTCTCCGGGTGGAGACGCACCGGAATATCGACGCCATCCCTAATATCGCCGAAGATGACGGCCATGTGTTCCATAGGGTCCCAAGGCAGGGAGTAGGTCTGCACCTTGGCGGGGCCGAACGGCGTATCGAGCGTGAATTCCGATTCCATTTCGACCAGCGTTTCCTTGCGCTGGCGATAGGCGATGAGATCTGCGACCGAAACCTGCTTCATGCCATGAGCCTCGGCGAAGGCCGAAACCTGCGGGCCACGCATGACAGTGCCGTCATCATTGACGAGTTCGCTGATGACGCCGATCAACGGCAAGCCTGCAAGCTTGCACAGATCGACAGCCGCTTCCGTATGGCCGGAGCGCATCAACACGCCGCCCTCGCGCGAGATCAGCGGGAAGATGTGGCCAGGACGGGTGAAATCGGCAGCGCTTGCGTTCGGATTGGCAAGATTGCGAACCGTAACGTTGCGGTCACTGGCGGAAATACCGGTCGTCGTGCCGTGTTTGAAGTCTACCGAAACCGTAAACGCCGTGGTGTGAGCGCTGTCGTTTTCCGCCACCATGGCGTTGAGGTTGAGGCGTTTGGCCTCATCCCGGGGCATGGGCGTGCAGACGATGCCGGATGTATGGCGCACGATGAAGGCCATTTTTTCCGGTGTGCAATGCACGGCGGCGACAATCAGATCGCCTTCGTTCTCGCGGTCGTCGTCATCCATGACCACAACGATTTCGCCAGCCTCGAAAGCCCTGATGGCTTCAACGACACGTTTCTGATCATATGCCATGCTTGCTTCCTATTTCAAACGTCCGGTCTGGCCGCGGTCTCTGAGATAATGATCGGCAACCGTGCAGGCCACCATGGCTTCGCCAATCGGTACGGCGCGGATGCCAACACATGGATCATGACGACCCTTGGTGCGCACATCGACATTGTTACCATCGGCATCGATGGACTGGCGCTCGGTCAGAATGGATGATGTCGGCTTGATGGCAAAGCGTGCCACGATGGGCTCACCGGTTGCGATGCCGCCCAGAATGCCGCCCGCATGGTTGGACAGGAAAATGGGATGCCCGTCGTTGCCCATGCGCATCTCGTCGGCATTCTCCTCACCCGTCAATTCGGCAGAGGCAAAGCCTTCACCGATTTCCACGCCCTTGACGGCATTGATCGACATGAGGTTGGAGGCGATATCCTGATCGAGCTTGGCATAGATAGGCGCGCCAATCCCTGCCGGAACGCCCTCTGCAACAACTTCCACGACAGCGCCAATGGATGATCCGGCCTTGCGGATGCCATCCAGATACTCTTCCCAAACGGGTACCATTGCTGCATCCGGGCAGAAAAACGGGTTCTGGTCGACTTGGCGCCAATCCCAGTTGGCACGGTTGATCTTGTGTTTGCCGATCTGCACCATCGCGCCGCGAACAGTGAGGCTCGGCACGACCTTGCGGGCCAGCGCGCCAGCGGCAACACGGGCGGCGGTTTCGCGGGCGGAAGAGCGTCCGCCACCGCGATAATCACGGATGCCGTATTTCAGATCATAGGTAAAATCGGCGTGGCCCGGGCGGAAACTACGGGCAATCTCGCCGTAATCCTTGGACCGCTGGTCGGTGTTCTCGATCATCATGGACACGGGCGTACCCGTGGTAATCATCGTCTCGCCATCCTCGTCCAGCATCACGCCAGACAGAACCTTGACGATGTCGTCCTCACGGCGCTGGGTCACGAAGCGGTTCTGGCCCGGCTTGCGCTTGTCCATCCACATCTGCACCTCGGCAAGCGTGAAGCGAATGCCGGGCGGGCAGCCGTCAATGACGCAGCCAAGAGCCGGACCATGGCTTTCGCCCCAGGTGGAAACGCGGAAAAGATAACCGAACGTATTATGCGACATATGATCAAACCGAAGCAGCGGCATTCCACGGGTGGAACGCATTTCAAGAAAGAAGCGGCCTTTTCATAGGGTAAAACATGAAAAGGCAAAAGCCTTTCTTTCGCGAGCGCGGTTCGCTTGTTTGCAAATCTTTGCAGCCAGCGGCTACGGCCGTCAGGAAACCATTTTCCATTTTTCCGCGGTGACGAATTTTGTGAATTCTTCTGGTGGAAGCGGTTTCGCAAAAGCGTAGCCCTGCAGCATGTCGCAGCCCATTTGCCGCAAAAGCGCAGCGTGGTCGTGTGTTTCCACACCTTCGGCGATGGTCTCCACCCCGAGCGAACGAGCAATATCGACAATTGAGCGCACAAGTGACCGCTCTTGTGGTGAGGTTGTGATGGGCATGACCAACTGCCGGTCAATTTTCAGGCGCTTCGGCTTGAGGCGCAGAAGGCTGATGATGGACGTGTGGCCGGTGCCGAAATCATCGATCTCTATGTCGATACCCATTGCCTTGATGCGTTCGATATTGCTGGTGGCGATATCCTCGTTCTCATCGAGAAAAATGGCCTCCACCAACTCGAATGCCACTTCACCCGGCTTGATCGGTAGTTGCTTGAGACTTTCAATCAGGTGATCGTCATGCAGGCGACGAACCGAAACGTTGACCGATACGCGCGGCACATCGATGCCCTTGATGCGCCAGATTTCCTTGTCCTGAAGCGCGTGTTGCAAAACGATATGGTCGATTGCCGATACGACGTTCAGCTCCTCGGCGATTTTTAGGAACTTGTCCGGCGTCAGAAGGCCGCGCTCCGGGTGGCGCCAGCGCACCAATGCTTCCACGCCGGTCAATGTGTGCGTATTGGCGCAGAATTGCGGCTGGTACCATGCCTCGAACTCGCCACGCTCCAGTCCGGCCAGAATCTCGTCAGCGGTTCGCTTGTGGTTGAGAATTTCCGCCTGGAGGTTTTCTGTGAAGAACTCATAGCGATTGCGGCCTGTTGCCTTGGCACGGTAGAGCGCGAGGTCGGCGTTAATCAGTGTACGGCGCGGATCCGCCGCAATGCCGTCCGAGAAGGCGATGCCTATGGACACGCCACACCGACAGGTAAAGCCTTCGAAATCGAAGGGATGGCTGAAAGCCGCGATGATCTTGGTTGCGATAGCCTTGATGCTGTCCTTATCGGACAGCGGAGAGATCAGGATGACGAACTCGTCGCCACCAATGCGCGCGACGGTATCTTCCTGACGCACGTTTCTGGACAATATGTTTGCCGCATGAACAAGAACCGCGTCACCAGCCGCATGCCCCAGAGTATCGTTGATCTGCTTGAAGCGGTCGAGATCGAGATGAAGGATAGCAAATTGCTTAGGCTCACCTGATGACAGGGCGTCCAGTGCGCCATCCAGCTTGCGCCGGTTGGCAAGGCCGGTGAGGGGGTCATGCAGCGCATTGTGCTCGATGCTGTTTTTGGCTTCCTCAAGCTCGGCGCTTCTGGCTTCGGCCTCGTCCTTGGCGGTGCTCAACTGCTCGGAGAGCAAGACATCTGCCGTCACATCAAAGGCGATGCCGACAATTTTTCTCGTTCCATCCCTGTTCGTGTTGAGACGACCGACAACCTTGACGTGGCGAATGCTGCCATCCGGCAAAATGATACGCTGGATGATCAGGCGGTTGGGATCGTCAGCTGCCCGATTTCCATCGCCGAGTGCGCGAGACCGTTCGTCGGGGTGAAGACAGTCGAGATAGGCTTGCCGGGTTATGCGCTTTTCCGGTTCTGGCGGCAGACCGTAAAGCTCGCACATGCGCTCGTTCCATATGGCCAGGGAATAGTCGTCTGTGGATTCCCATATGCCGCAATTGTAAGATTCCAACGCCAGTTTCAGGCGGCCGGAAAGCTCTTCCAGCTCATGTTCCCGGTTTGAAATTTCCTGCAAGGCAAGTTCGAGTTCGGCATTCTTGATGTCGCTGGTGTCTTTCGCCTCGCGCAGTTTCTGCGCCATGATCATGTCTGCGGAGACGTCCCAAAGGATACCTGTGGTCTGGTGTGATCCGTCGGGCTTGATGTAACTTGAACCAGCGGAGCGCAGATAACGCACGCCGCCGCCCGGCAGCGCGATTCTATACACTTCCGAAGACGTCTGTTGACCGGAGGAACAGTTGAAAAAGAACCGAGCCGCTTTGGACCTGTCGTCGGAAACCAGCGCCGTCAACCATTCCGTCAACAGCAGGCGCTGTTCCAGCATCGGAAAACCATGAAGGCTGGCCGCACGCTCATCCAGATAACAGCGCGATGTGTCATTCTCTATTTCCCAGATGCCGATGCTCGAGGAATCCATCGCGAGCTTGAAACGCTGTGAAAGCTCCAGCAGCTTGGCTTCGCGCTGGCGAAGCGTCTTGATATTGCGGTTTCGTTCGGAAAGAAGCAGCCCCGCAACGATGATCGGCAGCAGCATTGATGTAACAGCGATGATGAGCATCGTGCTCAGCGAGCGATAATAGGGCTTTACCGCATCCCAACCGGTTGCGGGCGTGGCGCGGATTTCCCAGTTGGAACCGGGCAGGTCTACGGGCAAGACAACCGGGTCTTCGTGCAATGGCTCCAGAGCCCGGCCCACGACTTCGTTCGTTACAGTATCGCGAATCTCAAAGCGAATTTTGTCAGCATGGACTTCGAGCGGAATCTCTGTGTCGTAACCAATCGTCCGCAGGAGCTTTTTCCGGTCGACCACGGCAAGGACGAGATCGTTCTGCGCAGCGGCGGCCGAGCCAACAGGCGGCACCGTGACGACGATCATGATGGTGCTGCCTTCCGATGCCTCAAAAACATGTGTCTCGGGCAATCGATCTTTTTCTGGCAAGGCAGCCAGCTTGGCCAACTGGTCGCTCAGCATCGTATTCAGGCGGTCGGTCGGAAAATCCTGCGCCTGTCGTGATGCATAAATCTTCTGGAGCTGGAAATTGCGGGCAAAACCGATGGCGATGAAATGATCGGTCTGTTGCAGTTGATAATCCGTGAGCTTGTCCAGACTTTGCGGCGCGTCAGCCGAGGTGACGGCGAAATGTCCAAGAGAGGTCAGCGTCGCGACGTCGTTGTGCAGACGCATCACCAGGCTGTCATGCAGGAGCTCAAGGGCATAGCGGGCACGGACTTGCAGATCGTCCCGCAGAGCGCTGGCACTTTTGTGATCCACGAGGTGAAACGCACTGAACATGATGCCGGCCATGGCCAGAGCAAGCAGTGCCGCCGCGACCCGCTTTTTCGTTATCTCATTAAGTCGGTCCCCAGCCGCAGCCCAAAAACTCACTCTGCATATCCCTCGGATTCATCGCGTTCTTCCGCTGTACAGACGAAAAAACAATATAGTCTGAATCCGATGATATAGTTCTTGTATCAAGAAATGGTAATTTAAAGCAATTTGCGATGACAGTATTTCTCCACAAGAAGAAACATTGCCTAAAGGCTTGATTAAAGGTTAAAATCCGTTCATCAATTATACCGAAAATGTCATGCTTGTGGGCGAATTCCGCCACATTCCGGAGGCAAATCTTGTTGCACTTGAAGCTCGTCAGCACCCTTAAGAAAGCAATAGCGATGCGTTTGATGATTGCCGCACTTTTGGCCACCGCCGGTCTTTTCGCTCCCTTCAACGCGTCGGCGCAGAGCGTTGATGTCGAATCGACGATCAGTAAGGTCGATGTGAAGGGCCTGACCATTACCCTGGCTGATGGCAAGAGCTATAAAGTGCCCGAGGAATTCAATTTCGATGGTTTGCAGGCCGGCGTGAAGGTTGTCGTTTTCTACACGGAAGTTGATGGCAGACGCGTCGTGGATGACCTTGAGGTCGTCCAGTAAAGGTCTCGCCGATTATTGAACCGGGTCGATCCACTCAGCAGTTCGGCTTTCGGTATCGACTTTTAAAATCCTGTCCTGCGGTATCGCAGTATCAGCGGCAAGCTGCTTTTCCATATCGGTGACAAGGCGGAAAATGGATCTGATAACGCCGCCATGGCCGACGCAGACGGTTTGACGATCAACAGACGATAGCCAGGCCCCGACTCTCCAGGATTGAATCTCATAGCTTTCAGCATCGTCACCGGGCGGAATGAAATCCCACTTCGCAGCTTTGCGTGCTCTGACTTTTTCGCGCTGGGTTAGTTTGAGTTCGGGAAGGGTGTGGCCTTCCCAATCACCGAAACACACTTCAACAAGTCGCTCATCGGTTCGGTAGGCGTGAGGGTCAAGGCCCATGGCGCCACGAACCAATTCCATGGTTTCGCGTGTACGGCCAAGAGGGCTGGCGACAAAATCGAAATCGCTGGCAGTTTCCCCAAGAATGCTGGAGAGCGTGATGCCGTTTGCAACAGCCTGAGACCGGCCAAGATCATTCAGCGGAATGTCTTTTCGGCCTTGCATCCTGCGCGTCGCATTCCAGTCTGTTTGTCCGTGACGGATGATGTAGACCAGCAAGGCGGCGCTCCTGTCTCAAACTACAAACAAAGGGCTATTCCTGTTGGAACACCCGCGTGCTCCGTCGCCTCAATGCCGGCCCATAGGCGTTGATGGCACACGTCGCGCGAAAGCACCTTACACTTTTGCGCGACGTGCGGCGTTCGTCAGTCCTTGACGACGGAAATATCAGGCGCGTCGACGGCCTTCATGCCAATCGCGTGGTAACCGGAATCGACGTGGTGAATTTCACCTGTCACGCCGGTTGAGAGGTCAGACAGCAGATAAAGCGCGGATTTGCCAACTTCCTCGATGCTCACAGTGCGCTTTAGCGGCGCATTGTATTCATTCCACTTGAGAATGTAGCGGAAGTCGCCGATGCCAGCCGCTGCCAGTGTCTTGATAGGGCCAGCAGATACTGCGTTGACGCGAATGCCACGGTTGCCGAGATCGACGGCCAGATAGCGAACGCTTGCCTCGAGAGCCGCTTTTGCAACACCCATGACGTTGTAATTCGGCATGACTTTTTCAGCGCCATAATAGGTCAGCGTCAGCAGCGCACCGCCATCATTCATCAGCGGCTCGGCGCGTTTTGCAACGGCGGCCAGGGAATATACGGAGATATCCATGGTGCGGTTGAAATTGTCGCGGCTCGTGTCGAGATACCGACCCGTCAGCTCATCCTTGTCGGAAAACGCAATCGCGTGGACGACGAAGTCGAACTTGCCCCAGTGCGCTTCAAGATTTGCAAAAACGGCGTCAACTGTTTCAAGATCGGTCACGTCACAGTGGCCGGCCATAAATGCGCCAAGCTCCTGGGCCAATGGTTCAACACGCTTCTTCAGCGCGTCGCCCTGCCATGTGAAAGCCAGTTCAGCGCCTGCATCCGCACACGCCTTTGCAATGCCCCAAGCGATGGAGCGATTGTTTGCGACGCCCATGATGAGGCCGCGCTTGCCAGCCATGAGGCCGGATGTCTGAGCCATTCGATGCTCCCTATACACAAATCAAACCTGCCTATTGCATAGGCTGAACGCAGGTTCAAGCAGGGCGGGATCATCTCGTGTAACCGAACGTAACAAAGGGCGCGTTGTTCACCTCTTTCAACGGGATGCTTCAACGCAAGAGCAGCGGTTACACACGAAAGGGTAGGTCGGCTCCTAGATATAGAGCCCTTCGCGCATATGCCGCATCAGGTCCATGACCTTCGCGTCTGGCGTATCCAGAAGCACAACGCGCAATTCAACGACAAAATCGCCGCAACCACCGGACGCATACTTCAGGCCTTTGCCCTCGATGCGAACCGCCCGGTCGGAGCCGGACCATGGTGGAACGGTCGCTTTCAATTCGCCGTGGGGCGATTGAACGGTCGCCTCGCAACCCAGAACCGCATCGGCAAGCGAGATGGAAAAGGTCGTGTGAATATCGAAATTGCGGATGGAGAATGTGTCATTGCGGGACGAAAGAAGCGTGACCACAAGATCGCCTCGGACGGTGTCCGGCAGTTTCAGCCCCTGTCCCTTCAACCGAACGACATGGCCGTCGGTCATGCCCGGCTCCAGCTGGAAGCGAACCTCCCGGTCCTCGGGCATGCCAATTGTGACCCATTTCTGTTCAAGGAGATCAGACACGGTAACGATTGCTTCTGCGGTGATATCAGGAGCTTTTTCGGCAGCAGGGGCCGTTCCCCGGATGCGACGCAACAGGCCACTGAAGAAGCTACCGACCTGTGCCGCGAGCGCTTCGCTTTTTTCCTTGCGTGCAGCAGCATTTTCTTCGCTGGTCATATTGGGATCGTCGGCTTCCGGCTTTGCTGCTGCCGCATGGGCTTTGGCATTTTCGCCGAAAATACGCTCGAGCATGTCCTCGGCTGATTCAGGCTTTGCGGAATCCTGTTTAGCACTTTCCGGATTGCGCTCGGTCTGGGCACGCGCCTGCGCCTTATCAAGCTCTTCCATGAGCTTCTCGGCAGCCTTGGCACGCTCGGCAGCTTCACGGGCGGCAGCGCGCTGTTGCATAATGGTCTGGTCGCGTTTTTTGGTCTCGGCGGCGCGTCTGGCCTGATCGTAAAGGCCACGCTTTTTCGGATCTTTCAGCAGATCATAGGCTTGACCGATTTCCGCAAAACGCGCTGTCGCGTCCGGGTCGGTCTGGTTTTGATCCGGATGCACGGCTTTTGCCTGAGAACGCCAGGCAGCCTTTATCTCGTCTGAGCCAGCATCTCTCTGAACACCGAGGATAGAGTAGGGATCACGCATCCGAACCACCAATTAAATATGTCGGTTCAGGCCGTATTCTTTCGTCATGAAAAGCCTGCAACACGAAAACCACCCATCTTGAACGTGCAGGCATTCTTTGCGTTGCATCGTTCAGCTTGAAATTGGATTTGACTGTCGCAAGAAGTTGCTAACCAGACCTTTACGCTACGAAGCCATGCGCTGATGCACATGGCCTTATGGCAGACAGGGTAAATGCTTTATTTCTGGCTGAAGCGGGTCATCAGCCACTCGCCAGTCTCCGAGAGACAAGCCTGGCCGCTGTAACTGGCCACACCCTCGAAGGAGTGGCGGGTCGTGTCAAACTCGCGGCACACGAAGCCGGTGTTTCTGTCTTCGCGAATGGCCGTTACCACGCCCGCACTGCCGGTTGCCGCATTGGCCCAAGGCAATGGTGCATCTGAAATCTTGGCAAGGTCTGCCGAGGTAACAGCATTGCGGATCGTTGCGTCATCGGAAAGAGTTTGCGTGTTTTGCTGGTTGGGAACGGAAGCCGTCGACAAGGATTTATCGACCTTCTCGCCGCCAAAAATATCGAGGCTGACGCAACCGGCCAACATGCCCAGCATCCCCAAGGTCGCGGAAACATTGACGACAGAGCTCAGGAAGCGCTTTGTTCGACTGTTCGACTTTGCTATGACGATCACCATCGTTAATCCAGAATCCATCTCTGGTGTGAAAATCAGCTCAGGAGCATTTAATTCAATATGTCGGAAAGTCGGTTAACATCCAGTGACTTTACTGAGGAAAATGAACCTTTTGCACTTTTTGCTAATTGGCTAAAAGACGCAACGGAGTCTGAAATCAATGATCCGAACGCGGTCGCGCTCGCCTCGGTTGACGAAGACGGCATGCCCAGCGTCCGTATGGTTCTCTTGAAACATGCAGACGAGCGCGGTTTTGTATTTTACACGAATTTCGAGAGTCGCAAGGGCACCGAACTGCTCGGCCAGCCCAAGGGCGCCATGTGTTTCCACTGGAAGAGCCTGCGCCGTCAGGTCCGCGTGCGCGGACTGGTGGAGGTTGTCAGCGATCAGGAAGCGGACGAGTATTACGCAACACGTGCTCGCGGCAGCCGCATTGGTGCATGGGCATCGAAACAGTCGCGCCCACTGGAAAGCCGTTTCGCGCTGGAAAAGGCGGTTGCCGCCTATACCGCGAAATATGCGATCGGCGATATTCCCCGGCCGCCACACTGGTCCGGTTTCCGCATCCAGCCGCTGACCATCGAGTTCTGGCAGGACGGCAAGTTCCGCCTGCATGACCGCGTCGAGTTCCGCCGGGAAACGGCAGAGGGCGACTGGGCGAAGGTGCGGATGTATCCCTGACGCTAGCGTGAAGCGGCTCTCAACATCTCTGCGACATCCAGAAGGCTGTCGCAGATCGCAACGCATTTCTCGCGCATCGCATCCGTTGCGGGCGCGACATCTGGCACCATCACGGTTTGCGTTCCCGCACTCCAGGCGGACTGGATGCCGTGGTAGGAATCCTCCAGCGACAGACAATCTTCCGGCGCAAAATTCAGACGCGTCGCGGCCGTGAGATAGGGCAGGGGAGATGGTTTCGGCTCGGCATAATCGCCACGTGCCAGAATATGGTCGAACCGCTTCATGATATCAAAGGGGCCGAGGTGGCGGTTGACGGATTCGTGACCGGACGAGGTCGCAATGGCACGGGGCAATCCTAGCTCATCCAGCAGATCGAGAATTTCGAGGACGCCAGTCTTCAGCGCCACCCCGTCGGCCATCTGCACGGCCAGATGCCGCAGCCACGCATCACGGAATTCTTCCATTGGGAAGTCCTGCCCATAGTCGGCACGGATGGTTGCCGTGATGACATCCCATGGACTACCGCAGACCTTTTGATAGACCTCCACCGCCATTCCATGTCCACCCTCATCCGAGGCGGCCAGAAACGAATCCCGGTAGTGTTTTTCGCTCTCAATCAGAACGCCGTCCATATCGAAGATGACGGCCTTAGGCCTGCGCAATAATTTCACCACAGCCTCAACCGAATCGGAATGGGCGCTCGCCCAGGCTTTCGAACGGACGGACAAGATATCCGTCAGGATCGGCCACGATGAATTGCCGGTTGCCGAGTTCCGTTTCGCCGCGGCGATACCACTTCTCTTCAAGCGGCAGGTAAAGCTCGATACCGGCACGCTCAAGGCGGTCAAGAATGGCTTCCAGCGATGGCACAACGATTTGCAGGTTCATGCCGCGCCCAAATGGATAATTGATCGGCACCTTTCCATCTTCAAACGTCCGTCCCGCACCCAGCTGGTCGATCATCAGTTGCGCATCGCCCAATGCAAGATAGGTGAAACCTTCCTCTGGCCGCTCATAAACCACATGAAAACCAATGAGATCGCAGTAGAAAGAGCGAGACTTTGGCCAGTCACTGACGGCAAGTTCGGGCACGAGAGCATTTGCAGTAAATGTCATTGGGCTGGGTATCACCTTTTGAAAATGAATTGCGCTGGATGTCTTTCCAATAAGCTATGATAACGTCAGACGAGCAGAATTGTTGCAGTGCAGAAGACCTGAGCCCGGCATCAGCATCCTGAAGTCGGGCTTCTCTTTCCGCATTTAAGTCTTGGTTCCACCAACGGTAATCTGGTCCATCCGCAGATGAGGCTGGCCGACACCGACTGGAACCCACTGACCGGCTTTCCCGCAATTTCCGACGCCGGTATCGAGTTTCATGTCATTGCCGATCATCGAAACGCGTTTCATCGCGTCCGGCCCGTTGCCGATGAGCATGGCACCCTTGACCGGCGCGCCGATCTTGCCGTTTTCGATGAGATAGGCTTCCGTGCAGCCGAAGACGAACTTGCCTGAGGTGATATCAACCTGGCCGCCGCCGAAGGAAACTGCATAGATACCCTTCTTGACCGAGGCGATGATTTCTTCCGGTGTCTTGTCGCCACCCAGCATATAGGTGTTGGTCATGCGCGGCATTGGCACATGGGCATAGCCCTGCCGACGGCCGTTTCCGGTGGCCTTCTGCCCCATAAGCCGGGCGTTCTGACGGTCCTGCATGTAGCCGACAAGCCTGCCATTTTCGATCAGCACATTATAGGCCGAAGGGGTGCCTTCATCGTCAATCGTGATCGAGCCGCGACGATTGTCGATGGTGCCGTCATCCACCACGGTCACGCCGGGGGCTGCCACCATTTCTCCCAACAGTCCGGCAAAGGCCGACGTCTTCTTGCGGTTGAAATCACCTTCCAGTCCGTGGCCAACAGCTTCGTGCAGCATGACGCCCGGCCAGCCAGCGCCGAGCACAACGTCCATCGTGCCAGCCGGTGCATCAATGGCGGTCAGGTTGACGAGCGCCTGTCTCAAAGCTTCATCAGCACCGCGCTGCCAGTTTTCTGTGGTGATGAAGTCGCCGAAACCGACGCGACCGCCGATACCGTAAGAACCGCTCTCCTGCCGGTCGCCTTCACCCGCCACGACAGATATATTGATGCGCGTCATGGGTCTGATATCACTGACCCGATGTCCATCGGCGCGCAGAATATCGACCATCTGCCAGCTGGCGGCAACGCTTGCCGTGACTTGGCGAACCTTCGGGTCTTTATCGCGCAGATAGGCATCGATCTCAGTTAGAAGCTTGACCTTCTCCTCAAAGCTCGGTGCGCCGATCGGATTTTCGTCGCCATAAAGTTTCTTGTTGGTGCGCTGCGGTGCGGCCGCATAGGAACCGGAATAGCCCTTCGTGACCGCGCCAACGGCGTCGGATGCGCGCCCAAGTGCGGCAAGGGAAAGCTCGCCCGCATGGGCATAACCCACCGTTTCACCCGCAACAGCCCGCAGACCAAAGCCCTGATCGGTATTGAAGCTGCCGCCCTTTAGACGACCATTATCAAAGGTGAGCGATTCTGCCTGCGCGTGTTCAACGAACAATTCGCCATCATCAGCACCAGAAAGCGCATCGGCGACCTTGGCGCGCAACTGCCCTTCATCGCAATCGAAAAGGGTCAAAAGGTCTTGTGTCATCGCGGGCTCCGGTCCTGGCTGTTCCTGAACATCGGATTGCGCTTTACCACGAACTCGATGCTTGAACGCATTTAAGTGCTGGAGCCCCGGCGCGCAAGATTGATCAAGGAAGCGTGTCGTAGCCTTCGGCAAAGCCGCGCAACTCGATGGGAATGCCCACGCGATCCTGATCGACGGATTCGCGCAAGGCAAACACCGCGTTCTTGCCGGCGCGGAGTACTTTCAGCAATTCGTCGTCAATATCCACTTCCACGTAGCACCCTTCGGAAAAGCAGCGGGTGAAATAGGCACGGCCGATATTGTTGTTGTCGATATAGAGTTCCATCCCGTCCTTCAGCAGTACGCCGAGCGGGGCCAGAATGCGTAGAATGCGGGATTTGCGATCCGCCGTTTTCAGGATGACAACAGAAAGGCCAACCTCCGGACGGTCATCCGCGATGACGTTCTGCATCAGAGCGCATTGCTCTTCAGATGCGCCCGCGGGCTTGTCACAGATGACGGACCACGCACCATGCGTCGATTTGGGCGTGCCGGGCTGCTGTTGCTGGGCAAAACCCGCAGCCGGAACGATAAGGGAAAGACCGGCGGCGATAATAAAACCGCGCGCAATCGGAGACAGACGCATGGATACCTCAGGAATTCGAATCAGTGTGGCTATTTTGACGTCCCGCAGCGGAAAGAAAAGAGCCGCCACCCTCAATTCCAAGCGAGTACGGCCAAAATAGGACTTTGCGGCGCATTGATCGCAGTCTTTATCGCAAACCAGCCGTCGCAAGTGGTGGCTGCGGCGCTTCGCTGGTAAGATGAAGCAGGATAGAGCTAAAAATGGTTCGGTTGCAAACCAAGGCGATATTGCGGCGACAGGCAAACTATGATTTGAAGTCTACTCTATATGCATGGATTCTGCGTTTGAGATTGATCATGATCAAACGCGTGAGGGAGAGGTACCGTGACTAACAGAATTTACGCAAGCTTGGTGGGCGGTATCTGTCTGCTCACGGCTGGCGGCGCAAGCGCCGATCAGCCGAAAGAGTGGCAGATGGGTTTGCAGGAGGCGGCAACGCCCATCATGCATGAAATTCGCTGGTTCGAACAATATACGCTTTGGTTCATTGTTCCTGTCACGCTGTTTGTGCTTGCATTGTTGATTATCGTCGCGGTCAAATTCCGCGCATCCGCAAATCCGGTCCCTTCCAAGACCAGCCATAACACGGCGATTGAGATTGTCTGGACGCTCGCTCCGGTCCTCATCCTGATGTTCCTGGCGTTCCCATCGTTCAACCTGCTGAACGCCCAGCTGACCCAGCCGGAAAATCCGGATATCACGCTGAAGGCGACGGCGACCCAGTGGCAGTGGAATTATGAGTACACGGCCGCCGAAGGTGCCGAGCCCCTGGCTTTCGACAGCTATATGCTGAAGGAAGCCGACCGTGCGACTGCTGGCAAGGTTGATGTGGCTCGCTATCCACGCCTTTTGGCTGTCGATAATGAAATGGTTGTTCCTGTTGGTAAAACAGTTCGCCTGCTCGTCACCGCTGCGCCAACAGACGTTATTCACGCCTTCGCAATGCCCGCTTTCGGCGTCAAGATCGATGCCGTGCCGGGTCGCCTGAACGAAACGTGGTTCAAGCCTGAAAAAGAAGGCCTGTATTACGGCCAGTGCTCCGAGCTTTGCGGCAAGGATCACGCTTACATGCCAATCGCCATACGAGTGGTTTCCGACGAGCAATACGCAACCTGGTATGCCGCTGCCGCCTCAGATCTTGGTGGTGCGAACCGGGCGCTCATGGCGTCGGTGGATGGTGCATCGCGCACCGTTCAGCTTGCCGAAAACGAAACCAAGTAAACGTAGGGAGTGAGCATAATGGCTGGACCATCCGCACACGACAATCACCAATCTCACGTCCATGACGTTCATCATGACGACCATGCGCACCACGCGCACACGCCGACTTTCTTTCAGCGTTGGTTTCTATCGACCAACCACAAGGATATCGGTACACTTTACCTGATCTTTGCAATCATTGCCGGTATTCTCGGTGGTGGACTTTCCGTTGTCATGCGCATGGAATTGCAGGAGCCGGGCATTCAGATTTTCCATGGTCTCGCAACCATGGTTTACGGTTTCGAAGGCGACGCTGCCATTGATGGCGGCAAGCACATGTACAATGTGTTCACCACCGCGCATGCGCTCATTATGATCTTCTTCATGGTCATGCCTGCTATGATCGGCGGTTTTGCCAACTGGATGGTCCCGATCATGATCGGTGCACCTGACATGGCGTTCCCGCGTCTGAACAACATTTCCTTCTGGCTGATCGTTCCTGCCTTCATCCTTCTCCTGCTTTCGCTCTTCGTTGAGGGACCAGCGGGTGCTTATGGTGTGGGTGGCGGTTGGACCATGTATCCGCCGCTTTCGACAAGCGGTATGCCGGGGCCTGCGGTGGATCTGGCGATCTTTGCACTTCACGTTGCCGGTGCATCGTCCATTTTGGGCGCGATCAATTTCATCACCACCATCCTCAACATGCGTGCGCCGGGCATGACCCTGCACAAGATGCCGCTGTTTGCCTGGTCCGTTCTGGTCACGGCTTTCCTTCTGCTCTTGTCCTTGCCAGTTCTGGCAGGCGGCATCACCATGCTGCTGACCGACCGTAACTTCGGCACGACATTCTTCTCACCAGAAGGCGGCGGTGATCCAATCCTTTACCAGCACCTGTTCTGGTTCTTCGGTCACCCTGAAGTTTACATTCTGATCCTGCCCGGTTTCGGCATCATCAGCCACATCGTGTCGACATTCTCCAAGAAGCCGATCTTCGGTTATCTCGGCATGGCCTACGCCATGGTCGCCATCGGCGCAGTCGGCTTCATCGTGTGGGCGCACCACATGTACACGGTCGGCCTTTCGCTGGAAGCGCAGCGCTACTTCGTCTTCGCAACCATGGTCATCGCGGTTCCGACAGGGATCAAGATCTTCTCCTGGATCGCCACGATGTGGGGCGGGTCTCTGACCTTCTCCACGCCGATGATCTGGGCAATCGGCTTCATCTTCCTCTTCACCGTGGGTGGTGTGACCGGCGTTCAGCTTGCCAATGCAGGTCTCGACCGTTCGCTGCATGACACTTATTATGTGGTTGCGCACTTCCACTACGTTCTGTCCCTGGGTGCCGTCTTCGCAATCTTTGCGGGCTGGTACTACTGGTTCCCGAAGATCACGGGCTACATGTACAGCGAGAGGATCGGCAACCTGCACTTCTGGGTCATGTTCGTCGGTGTGAACCTCATCTTCTTCCCGCAGCACTTCCTTGGTCTTGCTGGCATGCCGCGTCGTTACATCGATTATCCTGACGCCTATGCCGGTTGGAACGCTGTATCGTCCTACGGCTCTTACATCTCGGCCGTCGCGGTATTGATCTTCCTCGCCGGTGTTTGGGAAGCCTTTGCAAAGAAGCGCGTCGCGGGTGACAATCCTTGGGGTGAAGGTGCAACGACACTGGAATGGCAGCTGTCTTCTCCGCCGCCATATCACCAGTGGGAACAGCTTCCCCGTATCCGCTGAGGCATTTTGTCCAAGGGTGTCGTTGAGCTGAACGTGATAAATGTCAGCTTCACACTTGGACGAAAGACATCAAGGAGCGCCGCCGTTCTGCGCGGCGTTTCCTATGAAAGCAGGAAATATGACCGTTATCGACAACAGCGATACGCTGGATATGGATGGCCTCAGGCTGTCTGAAGCGGGTGCGCGTGATTTCTTCGAACTGCTGAAGCCCCGCGTTATGTCGCTGGTGGTGTTCACCGGTTTCGCTGGCCTCGTGCTCGCACCAGGCAGCATCAATCCGGTGCTGGCCGTTATCGCCATTCTCTGTATCGCAGTGGGTGCTGGCGCGTCCGGCGCATTGAATATGTGGTATGACGCCGATATCGATGCCGTGATGACGCGCACCGCCAAGCGACCTATTCCATCGGGCCGGATTGAGCCGCGTGAAGCGCTGGCTTTCGGTATGATCCTGTCGGTCTTTTCCGTGGCCATCCTCGGTCTTGCCGTCAACTGGTTTGCTGCTGGACTTCTGGCATTCACGATCTTCTTTTATGCTGTCGTATATACGATGTGGCTGAAGCGCTCGACACCGCAGAACATTGTTATCGGCGGCGCATCGGGAGCATTTCCCCCGATGATTGGTTGGGCCTGCGTCACAGGTGGCGTTTCTCTCGACAGCACGATCCTGTTCATGATCATCTTCCTATGGACGCCTGCGCATTTCTGGGCACTGGCTCTCTTCAAGATGCGGGATTATGGCTCCGTCGGTATCCCCATGATGCCGAATGTGGCGGGTGAACGTTCGACCAAAAACCAGATGATCGCCTATTCGCTTCTGACGGCGGTTGCGGCAGTTGCGCCCTATTTCACCGGGCTTGCAGGCACGGGATACGGTATATTCGCGGCTGTCCTCAGCGCGGTCTTCATATGGTGTTCCATTTTGGTCCGGCGTATGCCTGATGGCGATGAGCGCATGGTTCAAGCCAAGAAGATGTTCGCCTATTCGGTGTTCTATCTGTTCGCGATTTTCTCCGGCCTTCTAGCCGATCATCTGGCGCCATCGTTTCTGACGTTGGTGGGAGGGGCCGCCTGATGGAAACGATCAAACTGAATGACGCGCAGAAAAAGTCGAGACGCGGACGCAACATCGCGCTCGGAATTGTTCTGGCCGCTCTCGTGGTTCTCTTCTACATCATAACCATCATAAAAATCGGCGATTTTTGACCGCCGAGCGGCAGGAGGGGAGGCAACATGGCAGTGAGTGACAAAAGTGCAGCGAAGACAAGCAACGGCTCGATCCTTGTTCTGTGCCTGATTTTCGTCTGCTGCATGGTCGGCATGGCCTATGCATCGGTGCCGCTTTACCGCCTTTTCTGTCAGGTCACCGGCTATAACGGCACCACCCAGCGCGTCGAGCAATATTCGGATGTCATCCTCGACAAGAAGATGAAGGTGACGTTCGACTCCAATACGTCGAATGGCTTGAATTGGGATTTTCACCCTGTCGACAAGATGGTTGAGCCAAAGATTGGCGAGACTGTGCAGGTCATGTTCAGGGCAACCAACCGTTCGGCTGTCGCAACCACCGGGTCAGCGGTGTTCAACGTCACGCCGATGGAAGCCGGAGCCTATTTCAACAAGGTGCAGTGCTTCTGTTTCACCGAGACAACACTTCAGCCCGGTGAAACGTTGGAGATGCCAGTGGTATTCTTCATAGACCCTGAGATCGTCAGCGCTCGGGAAACGAGAAACGTCCATACTTTGACGTTGTCTTATACATTCTATCCGTCCAAGACGGAAAAACCAGTTGCGTCATTGCCGGTAAAGGCTGAACGTGATGAGGCGAAACTTTGAGAGAGGGAGGCGCGACCGTTTTCGGTCGTGCTGCATGGGTAGCCTTCGTTCAGAAGGCTTCTTAATCGAGTGAGACTAGGGAAGAGCCTGCGGGGATCGATCACATGGCAGACACACATCAGAAGAACCACGACTACCATATCATAGACCCCAGCCCATGGCCGCTTCTGGCCTCGATCGGCGCTTTTGTGCTGACCTTTGGTGGCGTCTGTTACATGCGCTATCTTTCTGGCGGCTCCATGAAGATGTTCGGAATGGAATGGGCCAACCCCTGGCTGTTCTATATCGGCCTCGCTATCGTGCTTTACACCATGTACGCCTGGTGGGCCGACACGGTGAAGGAAGGCAATGAGGGCCACCATACCCGCGTCGTCTCGCTGCACCTGCGCTATGGCATGATCATGTTCATTGCGTCTGAAGTCATGTTCTTCGTGGCATGGTTCTGGGCCTATTTCGACGCCAGCCTTTACCCGCACGAGGCCATTCAGGCTGCTCGTGTCGAGTACACTGGTGGGCAGTGGCCACCCAAGGGCATCGAGGTGCTCGATCCATGGCATCTGCCCCTCTACAACACCGTCATTCTACTTCTGTCGGGCACGTGCGTAACCTGGGCGCACCACGCGCTGCTGCACAATGATCGCAAGGGCCTCATCAGCGGACTGGCACTGACAGTTGCACTGGGAGCCTTCTTCTCCTTCGTGCAGGTCTATGAGTACATGGAAGCACCGTTCGACTTCAAAAACTCGATCTATGGCGCGACGTTCTTCATGTCGACAGGCTTCCATGGCTTCCACGTCTTCATCGGCACGGTCTTCCTGATGGTGTGCCTCATTCGCGCCATTGCTGGTGGCTTCACGGCCAAGCAGCATTTCGGCTTCGAGGCGGCTGCCTGGTACTGGCACTTTGTTGACGTGGTCTGGCTGTTCCTGTTTTTCGCCATCTATGTCTGGGGTGGCTGGGGCGCACCGCTCGCCCACTGAGATGACATAGGAGGTTGATCAAAGGGCGGCGCGTGCCGCCCTTTGTTTTTGTGTGAGCCGGACAATCATGTCGAGGAGGATATGATGACCCAAGACGATGAGCCGCAATACCCATCGGTCGACCCGGTGAAGGCTGGCCTGCAGAGCTGCTGCCCGCGTTGCGGCATGGGCGGGCTTTTCGCTGGCTTTCTGAAGCTGAAACCGAAATGCAGCGCCTGCGGCCTTGATTATGCTTTTGCCGATGCGGGTGAGGGGCCTGCCGTCCTTGTCATGCTGATTGTCGGTTTCCTGATCATCGGTCTAGCGCTTTGGTTCGATGCCAGCTTTGCGCCGCCGGTCTGGCTCCATGCCTTGATCTGGATACCCACGGCCATCATTCTGTCCCTTGTTCTTTTGAAGAAGATGAAAGGCGTAATGATCGCATTGCAATATCGCTATAAAGCCAGTGAAGGCCAGATTGACAGTGAGTGACAAAAACCTTCTTCAAGCCAACCATCGTCGCATGTGGTTTGCAGCGCCGCTGGTGCTTCTGGCGCTCGTCCTTTTGCTGGCGCTGGGCACATGGCAGGTCAAGCGCATGTATTGGAAGGAAGGGCTGCTTGCGGATATTCAGCAGCGCACCCAGGCGCCACCCGTGCCGTTGGCCGACATCGAAAAACTAGCAACATCCGGCGGTGATATAGAATACCGAACAGTGCAACTGTCCGGCACGTTCGACCACACCAGGGAACAACATTTCTTCGCAACCTTCCAGGGCCAGACGGGCTATTACATCTATACGCCGTTGAAGCTCGCTGATGATCGCACCATCTTCGTCAATCGCGGCTTTGTGCCCTATGATATGAAGGAGCATGCGACGCGCAAGGAGGGCGAGGTTGCCGGCAACGTCAGTATTGAAGGACTTGCGCGAGCGCGGCTGGGCTCAAAGCCCTCCAGCCTGCTGCCGGATAATGATCTGGCCAAGAATATCTATTACTGGAAAGACCTGACGGCGATGACGAGCCGTTCGGGCCTAGAGCCGGCGCAAGTCCTGCCATTCTTTGTGGATGCCAATGCCGCGCCCAATCCCGGTGGCTGGCCAAAGGGCGGCGTAACGCTGATCGATCTGCCAAATAATCACCTTCAATATGTGATTACATGGTACGGATTGGCGCTCGCCCTTGTCATTGTTGTCGGTTTTGCCTATGTCCGGGGCTTGAGAAAATCGGGTTGATGAACAAGCGGGAGGCTTAAGGAGAAGGAATGAATATCGCCGTTTCCAAACCGCCTCTGACGATCAGGCTCTGCGGCCCACGCGGCTTTTGCGCGGGCGTTGATCGCGCCATTCAGATCGTTGTACTGGCATTGAAGGCCTATGGCGCGCCGGTTTATGTCCGCCATGAAATCGTCCATAATCGTTATGTCGTCGAAGGGCTTGAGGCCAAGGGCGCAATTTTCGTCGAGGAACTGCACGAGATTCCTGCCGAACATCGCCAGCAGCCGGTGGTCTTTTCCGCCCATGGCGTTCCAAAATCCGTGCCGGCGGACGCGCAGGCCAGAAACCTGTTTTATCTGGATGCGACATGTCCTTTGGTTTCCAAGGTCCACAAGCAGGCCATGCGCCACCAGCGCCTTGGTCGCCATGTCATCCTGATCGGCCATGCCGGTCATCCCGAAGTCATCGGCACCATGGGACAGCTGCCTGAAGGCACCGTGTCTCTGGTCGAGACCATCGAGGATGCCGCACGCTACGAACCTGAAGACTCGCAGAACCTGGGCTTCGTCACGCAGACCACGCTATCGGTTGACGATACGGCTGGCGTGATTGCCAAGCTGCAAGAACGTTTTCCGGCCATGCAGGCCCCGGCAGCAGACAGTATCTGTTATGCCACCACCAACCGGCAGGATGCAGTGAAGCAGGCGGCCCCCGGTTGCGATCTTTTCATCGTGGTCGGCGCGCCAAACTCGTCCAATTCTAAGCGCCTTGTCGAAGTCGCCCTTCGCGCCGGTGCCAAACGTTCGGTTCTGGTTCAGCGCGCTGCTGAAATTGATTGGGATGAGATCGGCCCTGTCGAAACGGTTGGGCTATCTGCGGGCGCATCTGCACCAGAAGTCATTGTGGATGAGATTATTCAGGCCTTCAAGGCACGCTACGATACCACGCTTGATCTGGCCGTGACCGTTGAGGAAACAGAGCATTTTCTGGTCAATAAGGAATTGCGCGAAATCGAGCTGACAACGCAGGATATGGCCTTCGTCAATGGCACCGCAAGCGATGCGCTGCCACAAAAGCCAGCATCGCAGCCTTGATCCGCCACCAATCCATTTTTACGCATAAGAGATCACAAATTGGCAGTCTATACGGATATCAGCGAAGACGATCTGAAGCAGTTCCTGACGGAATATGATGTCGGCGAGCTGACGTCCTATAAGGGCATTGCCGAGGGTGTCGAAAACACCAATTTCCTGTTGCACACCACAAAGGATCCGCTGATCCTGACGTTGTACGAAAAGCGTGTCGAGAAGGCGGATCTGCCGTTTTTCCTCGGCCTGAAGCAGCATCTTTTCGAAAAGGGGCTATCTTGTCCCCTGCCATTGCCGCGCCACGACGGGGAATTGCTGGGCGAACTCTCCGGTCGCCCCGCCGCGCTCATCTCGTTTCTGGAAGGCATGTGGCTGCGCAAGCCTGAAGCCCGCCATTGCCGCGAAGTTGGCAAGGCGCTGGCCGCCATGCATCTGGCAGGCGAGGGCTTTGAGCTGAAGCGGCCCAATGCGCTGTCTGTCGAAGGGTGGAAGGTTCTCTGGGAGAAATCTGAGGCCCGTGCGGATGAGGTCGAGCCCGGCCTGCAGCAGGAAATTCGCACGGATCTCGGTTTCCTGGCCACCCACTGGCCGCAGGATCTGCCTGAGGGTGTCATCCATGCCGATCTGTTTCAGGACAATGTCTTTTTCCTGGGCGACGATCTCTCAGGGCTGATCGATTTCTACTTCGCCTGCAATGATATTCTGGCCTATGACGTCTCGATCTGCCTCAATGCCTGGTGCTTTGAGAAGGATGGTGCCTATAACGTGACCAAGGGAAAGGCGTTGCTGGAAGGCTATCAGTCCGTGCGGGCCATGAGCGAGGCGGAACTTACGGCACTGCCATTGCTGGCGCGGGGCTCAGCGCTGCGGTTTTTCCTGACGCGCCTCTATGACTGGCTGACGACGCCGGAAGGCGCGCTTGTGGTCAAGAAGGACCCGCTGGAATATCTGCAAAAGCTGCGCTTCCATCGCACCATTTCCAATGTCGGCGAATATGGTCTGGTCACGCAATGAAGCACGTTGAGATCTACACGGATGGTGCCTGTTCCGGCAATCCCGGCCCAGGCGGCTGGGGCGCGGTTCTGCGTTATGGCGAAACGGAGAAGGAACTCTGTGGCGGCGAGGCGGAGACCACCAACAACCGCATGGAACTGATGGCCGCCATCTCCTCGCTCAACGCATTGAAGTCACCCTGCGAGGTCGATCTTTACACGGATAGCGCCTATGTGAAAGATGGCATTACCAAGTGGATTTTCGGCTGGAAGAAAAAGGGCTGGAAAACCGCTGATAACAAGCCGGTGAAGAATGTGGAGCTTTGGCAGGCGCTGGAACTTGCGCGCGAACGCCACAAGGTCACGCTTCACTGGGTCAAGGGCCATGCCGGGCACCCGGAAAATGAGCGTGCCGACGAGCTTGCCAGAAGAGGCATGGAACCCTTCAAACGCCGCTAGCCCTCAAGCGAACGCGCGCTCGAACCCCACTGCGTTTCGCGCCCACACGCATTCGCACTTGCGCATTGCGCGTGCTCACCTATCTTCCTGCGAAAATACAAAACAGGCGAGGGACATTCCATGATCATGCACTGCGTATTCATACGCTTCAAATCGGCGACCGCAACGGCTGAAAAGCAGGGCATCTATGAGGCCATCACAGCGCTGAAGGATGTCATTCCGGGCATCACGGATGTGAGATGCGGCCAGAATGTATCGTCAGAGGGCCTGAATGGCGGCTTCATGGATGGCTTCATTGTCACGCTTGATAGCATCGAGGCGCGCGATGAGTATCTGGCCCATCCCCAACATATCGATGTTGGCCAGCGTTTGATGGGCCTTGTGGACGGCGGCGCCGCTGGCCTGCTGGTCTTCGATATGGCGACCTGACACATATCGAAAGGGCGCAGACCCACGGGATCTGCGCCTTTCTCTATTGGCGTGATCAGCTTGATTTGTTGATGGCTGCGGCCAGTTGCTCGACATTGTAGCGGAACATCTTTTCATAGGTTGGGGCAGGGCCATTGGCTTTGGACAACGCCTCCACGTAAAGCTCGCCGCCGGGCTTGGCACCCGTGGCCTTGGCAACCTGCTTCACCAGGCGCGGATCATTCGAGTTTTCAAAGAAATAGGTTTTGACGTTCTCTGATTTGATCTGCTCGATCAGCTTTGCAACGCTACCGGCAGACGCCTCGGTTTCGGTGGAAACACTCAGTGGCGACAGGAACGTGACCTTGTAGTCGCGCCCGAAGTAACCGAACGCATCATGGCTGGTCAGCACCTTGCGGCGATCTGCCGGAATGGTGTCGAATTTCGAATGGGCGAATGTATTGAGATCATCCAGCGTTTTCAGATAGGTATCGGCATTGGCCTTGAAGGCCGCAGCGTCCGCAGGATCTGCCGCTGCCAATGCTGTTTCGATATTCTTCACCCACACCTTCACGTTCACAGGGCTGTTCCACACATGCGGGTCGGTGATGGTCTTGCCATCCTCCTCCATGCTGCGGGTCTCGACACCCTCTGAAACGGTGATGGGATTGCCCTTGTAGCCAGAGGCTGAGATCAGCCGGTCCATCCAACCTTCAAGGCCGAGGCCGCTGACGAAGACGACATCCGCAGCTTTCAGGTGCTTGGCGTCTGAAGGCGAAGGCTCGAATTCATGCGGGTCGCCGTCCGGCTTCACGAGGCTGGTCACGGTCACATGCGTGCCGCCCACCTGTTTGGCGATATCTGCCAGCACCGTAAACGAGGCGACGGCCTTCAGTTCGGCAGCAGAAACAGGGGCGCAGAATGCTAAGAAAGCGGGGAGTGCGGCGGCAGTCATGAGAAGTTTGCGGGACAACATGGGGTAGTCTCCTGGGGTTAGCCCTTTAGATGAGGGCGGGTGAAATAGCGCCCGGCAAGCCCCGCCGGTGCGGTCAAGATGGATAGGCCGTAAAGACAGGTCGCAGCCATGATGATGGTCGGGCCCGAGGCCAGCTCGAAATGGTAGGAAACGACGAGGCCGAGATAGCCGGAAATGGCCGCGCTCAAAGCTGCAAGAACCAGCATTGTGGGCAGGTTGCGGGTCCATAATTGCGCGGTGGCTGCGGGCAGCATCATCAGCCCCACTGCCATCAGCGTGCCGAGAGCCTGAAAGCTCGCCACCAGGTTGATGACGACGAGCACCAGAAAGACGACGTGGTAGAGAGGGCCGCGTCCGCCAACGGCTCTCAGAAAGCCGGGGTCGAAGCACTCCGTCACCAATGGGCGGTAGATGATGGCGAGAACGACCAGTGTCAGCGAGGTGATGGCACCGATCTGGTAGAGCGCTGGCGCATCGATGGCGAGGATCGTGCCGAAGAGAACATGCAGGAGATCGACATTGGAGCCGTGCAGGGAAACGATCAGCACGCCGAGCGCCAGCGAGGCGAGATAGAAGCTCGCGAAACTGGCATCCTCCTGCAACGGCGTGATGCGGCTGACGATGCCCGATAAAAGCGCGACGGAAAGGCCTGCAACCAGCCCGCCGACGCCCATCGCGGTCAGCGACAGGGAGCCAGCGATGAAGTAGCCGATGGCGGCACCCGGCAGAATGGCGTGGCTGAGCGCGTCACCCATCAGGCTCATGCGGCGCAGCATCAGAAAGACGCCAATGGGGCTTGCACCTGCCGCCAGGCAAAAGCATGCAACCAGCGCACGGCGCATGAAGCCATAATCCTGAAACGGAGCGAGAAAGATGTCGTAGGCTGTCATTGTGCAGCCTCGCAAATATCGCTGTTCTCATCCCATCGTTCGGCCATGGTGCGGGCACGCAGAAGGTTGCTGGGCGACATGACCTCCTCTGTCGGCCCCCAGCCAATCAATTCGCGGGCAATCAACAATGTGTGCGGAAAATGTGCGCGCACCTGCTCGAAATCATGCAGTACGGCAATCACCGTTCTGCCCTCGCCATGCCAACGCGCAACGATTTCAAGAAGGTCGCGGGTCGTGCGTGCATCGATGGCGGTAAAGGGTTCGTCCAGAAGAATAACCCGCGCATCCTGCATCAGCAGCCGAGCAAACAGTACCCGCTGAAACTGACCGGCAGACAACGCGCCGATAGACCGCGCCTCAAAGCCGGAAAGTCCAACCGTCGCCAGCGCCTCCTGAGCCTGTTTCTCGATTGCTCTGCCGATGCTGCCGAAGGCGCCTGCGGTTTTCCACGCGCCAAGCGTAACGGTCTCGAGAACGGAGATTGGAAAACGCCTGTTGATCTCTGCTGCCTGTGGCAGGTAGCCAAAATCTGCACGGGTCAAGCTGTGCGCAATGCGGCCTTCAGCGGCCTTCAGATCGCCGATCATGGCTTTCAGCAGCGTCGATTTGCCCGCGCCATTCGGGCCAGCAATGGCCGTGAGGCTGCCATCCAGAAAATGGCCGGAAACGTGGTGCACCGCGGGATGGCGGTCATAGGCCACGGTCAGATTATCGAGTGTGAGTACCGCAGCCCCGCTCATGACAGCAATGCCGCCCAGCGGATGGCAAGCCAGAGAGGAGCAATGAGGGCAGACACAAGGAGAAGGCGGGTAGCGACGGATTGTCTTAACAAGCGGTGGAGGGCGAAGTGTTGCAGCATTTCATGCTCACGATAATGTTATATAGTAACTGTAATGATATAACAAATACGGCGGAAAAATGTCCTGACTTTTACAGTGGGGAGAGGTTCCAGAGCTGGCGGGGCGAGAGGCAGCGACTTGGGCTGCTCGGCGGCGGCATGGCATGCGCCTGATCGCAAATATGCGAGACGGGGAAAGGACGTCGTTGAAAACATCCCCGGCGCGGGGCCGGGGATGGGTATCCAATAGGCTATTAAAGCTGTTCGATCATGGTCGCTGCAGAGGAGACCGTGGCCTGGCCTGGATTTTCTTCGATGTTCAGAGACTTCACCACGCCGTCTTCAACGAGCATGGAGTAGCGCTTGGAGCGCACGCCGAGCGCGCCTGCGGACAGGTCGATATCAAGCCCGAGTGCCTTGGTGAAAGATGCGTCCCAATCAGCCAGGAAGTGGATTTTGCCCTGTCCGCCAGACGATTGTGCCCATGCACCCATGACATGCCAGTCATTGACGGACACAACGGCAATATCATCCACGCCACGGGCGAGGATGGCATCACGGTTTTCGAGATAGCCGGGCAGGTGGTTGAGCGAGCAAGTGGGTGTGAACGCGCCGGGAACGGCAAAAACGACAACCTTCTTGCCACTGAAAAGCGCGTCGGTGGTGGTTTCAACCGGGCCGTCGGCCGCCTTTTCCTTGAATGTCGCAGAGGGGAGTTTGTCGCCGATTTTGATGGTCATAATATCGCTCCTGTGGCAATGATCCGGCGCGACTATAGTCGATGAATTGACAAAGTCTCCATCGATTTTTGGGTTGTCCTCACGGAGGAAAATCCAGTGGCGCTTCCATGACCTGATCACCGGATTTGACCAGGATCGTCCACTGCTGGCCCTTCGGATTATAGGACTTTGGCAGCCCCTTGATGTTCATGTAGAAAGCCAGCTTACGCTTGTCGCGCACCATGTTCTGCGGCTCGAAATAGGCATAGCCCGATGGACCGGCCACGAAAATTTCCGTCTCTTTCGGTGCGCCTTCCGGCAGTCGCAACTCCACGCCAAGCAGGGTCTTGTCCGGCGTGATGTGGAAACTCTGGACTTTGAAGTCGTCTGTCGCTGGCATTGGCAAGCTTGTCTTGGCCTGTGCAACAGCCTCGGTTTCTTCCTCGGTTGCGGTCTCGCCCTTGCCCATGTCGATGTCGATGTCGAAACTCGCCTCGAAGGGGATGCAGATATTCAGACAGACGCCGATAAATGCCGTGAGGCGCACATTTCCGCTGTCGATGCCCGGTTGTGATTGCAGCTCGAAAGGCAGGGAAACAGGCGCATCGTAACCGATATCCTCGATCTCTTCATTCTTGATCAGCTTCGGCACCGGAAAGGATAGTGATGTGAGGCGCGCCTTGCTCGCATCATCAAGCGTTATCTTGGGCGGGATGCCCGATTCCCCCGGTTCGCGCCAGTAGGTGATCCAGCCCGGCTTGAGCTCGATCTGCAAAGCCGCCTGAATGCGGCCATCGGCATCGGCGGGCAGACTGACGACCCGCATGCGTCCACCTTCGCTTTGCTGCCACTCCGTCATATCGGCTTTTGCGGTGGCTGGCTGCAATGCCAGTGCAAGCGTGAGAGCAAATAGCGGCAGGGATGCGCGGGCGAAGAGGGAGAGCTTGGCGTTCATTCGTCCGGTCTAACCCAACATCCCCGAAGTGGAAAGTTACGATTTTACGCAGGTTATCATTTTCGGTTGATTGATCCGCGTCTATGCAGCATCTTTGTCGACACGCCAGCGCATCTCGCACAGGAGGCTACCGCGATGTTTGCCACCCTGATGAACAAGGGGGAGACCGGCTTTTTGGAAGGCCATTTTCTCATCGCAATGCCGGGGCTGGAAGGCGGTGTTTTCGAGCGGTCGGTGGTCTATATCTGCGCGCACTCCAGCGCAGGCGCCATGGGCTTCATCATCAACCGCCCACAACAGATCACCTTCACCGATGTGCTGCTGCATCTCAACATGCTCAGCCAGACTGATGCCATCATGCTGCCCGACCAAACCCGGCAGTTCCCCGTCTTGTGCGGCGGACCTGTTGAAGCTGGCAGAGGCTTCGTTCTGCATTCGGATGACTACAGCGGTGATTCCAGCATTCCCGTCAGCGAGGATATTTCCTTGACCTCAACGCTGGATATCGTCCGAGCCATCAGCAGCGGCGAAGGCCCGAAGAAGGCGACCTTGCTTTTGGGATATGCAGGGTGGGGGCCTGGCCAATTGGAGAACGAAATTTCCAGCAATGGCTGGCTGAATTGCCCGGCATCCGAGGACTTGATCTTTGATCGCTCCCTCAACAACAAATATGAGCGGGCGCTGGGCCTGATGGGCGTTGATCCGCGTATGTTATCCGCTGAAGCCGGTCACGCCTGAGTGCGGGAACAAAATTGTGATCCCAACGTTTTTACCTGCGCAGCCAGCTGAATGTCTGGCTTAGAATTTAGGGAGAAATATTATGGGTAGCACATCCGATAAAATCTCTGGCACGGCCAACGAAGTTGCAGGCAAGGTCAAGCAGGGCCTAGGCAAGGCAACCGGCAACGACCAATTGCGCGCCGAAGGTGCTGCGCAGGAAACAAAGGGCAAGATCCAGTCAACTATTGGAAAAGCCAAGGACGCCGTCAAAGGCGCGATTGACCGGGCTTAATTTACAGCATTTCAACCCTAGTGTTGAACACTCCATAAATAAGCGCATGTGTTTTCAAAGCACGTGCGCTTTTTCATCGTCAGCGTCTCATCACTTAAAGCGGCTTGGCGTTTGCGCTCGAAGCCGTTGTTTCCAGGAGCGACCTATGCGCCTATTTTCCTGCGCTGCGTGCGGACAGCCCGTTCATTTCGACAACCGCTCATGCGTCAAATGCGGCCATCGGCTGGTGTTCGTCCCGCAGACACTGTCTATGGAAGCCATCGAGCCTGCCGGTGAGCCGAACTGGTCGCTCGTTGCCAATCCAGAGAAGCAGATCCGTTTTTGCGCCAATGAAGTCAACGATATCTGCAACTGGTCGGTACCATCTGACAGCAACAGCAACTTCTGCCCGGCTTGCAGCCATAACCGGCTGGTGCCGGACGCCACCACCGAAGACGGTATCGAACAGTGGCGCAGGCTGAGCCAGGCGCAGCGCCATCTGTTCTATTCGCTGCTGCGGCTGAAGCTGCCTCACCCGAACCGCGATGTGCATCCCAACGGCCTCGTCTTTGACTTTCTGGTGGATGAAGTAGCACCTGATGGTTCGATCATCCCCGCCATGACCGGCCATGACGAGGGGCTGATTGCCATTCGCGCGGCGGAATCGGATGATGCGACGCGCGAGCAGATTCGCAGCAACATGAACGAGCCCTACAGAACGATGCTCGGACATTTCCGCCATGAGGTCGGCCACTTCATATGGAATATGCTCGTGCGCGACGCACACCGGCTAGAAGCCTGCCGCGAGGTGTTTGGGGATGAACGTGCAGATTATGGCGAGGCGCTGAAGCGCAATTACGAGCAGGGGCCACCACCCGGATGGCAGCAGAATTTCATCAGCGCCTACGCCGCAGTCCATCCATGGGAAGATTTTGCGGAATGCTTCGCGCACTATCTGCACATTGTTGATACGCTTGAGACGGCACACGCCTACGGTATCGCCATCGAGCCCGAGGGACATGAAGCGCTGGAAACCGAGGTTGCTTTCGACCCCTACAGTGCAAGAAGTGCCAAGCAGCTGGTCACGGCCTGGATACCGCTAACACTTGCCCTAAATTCGATGCAGCGCAGCATGGGCCTGCCAGACCTCTACCCGTTCGTGCTGACACAAGCAGTTGAAACCAAGCTCGAATTCATGCACCAGCTGTTGCACGACAGAATACCGGTCGGGCAGCCAGAACTGGCTGATGACGGGTTTCAGCCGATGCAGCAGCAGGATCAGGCTCTCTTGACCACCTGAAAACGCTCCCGAAGCAGCTTCAGCGCTGCGTCGGGCGTATCTGGCGTGCCGAACAGGAAGCTCTGCCCGTAGTGACAATTCATGCGGGCGAGTTCGGCCGCATCCTCAGGCGTTTCGATGCCCTCGGCAACAACCTGCATCTCAAGCGCACGGGCCATGGCAATGATGGAGCGAAGCAGCACGTTGCGCTTGTCGCTTGTATTGGCCACCAGCGCCTTGTCCAGCTTGATCGTGTCAAACGGGAAGCGCGTGAGATAGGCCAGCGATGAATAGCCGGTGCCGAAGTCGTCAAGAGCAAGGCTGAGGCCCGTTTCCTTCAGCTTTGCCAGCACAAGCCGCGCCTGTTCCGGGTTTTCCATGACGATGGATTCGGTCAGTTCCAGCTTGAGCTGTTTCGGATTGCAACGGGTTCGCTGCAACATGCTGCGCACATCATTGTAAAGCTCGTTGTTCAAGAGCTGGGCGCTGGAAATATTGACCGAAATGAAAATCGGCAACTTGTCGATTGCGTGCTGCCAGTCCATCAGGTCAGTCGCTGCACGCTCCAGCGCAAACATTCCGAGCGGCTCGATCAGGCCGGAAGCCTCGGCAATTGGAATGAATTCGCTTGGTGGAATCGGACCGCGCTTGGGGTGTTCCCAGCGCATCAGTGCTTCGAAACCGGCAAGATCGCCGTTGTCGAGCTTGATGATTGGCTGATAGGCGAGTGTCAGTTCCTTGCGCTCGATGGCGCGGCGAAGATCGCTCTCCATTTGCAGCCGGTCGGTGCCGGAGGTGCGGAACGCAGGCCGGAAAGGTTCGACGCGATTTCCACCGGCGCGCTTGGCCCGGTACATGGCAAGCTCGGCATCGCTGAGCAGACCCGCAGCGCTTTCCTGCTGGTCGATCCATGAAACGAGGCCGATGGAGGCGGTCAGCACGATTTCGCGATTGGCGAAGTTGATCGGTACCATGATGGCCTTGTTCACGGCCTCGGCAAAATCCGCCACGCGCTGGGGATCGCGCTCTGACACGAGAATCAGACCAAACTCATCGCCGGAAAGGCGGGCAAGCGTATCCTGTGGCTTCAGCAAGCGGCGCAAGCGGCGCGTGAGCGCGATGAGAATATTGTCGCCCGCAGCGATGCCCAGCGTGTCGTTGACCAGCTTGTAGCGGTCGATGTCGATGGCCATCACCGTCGGGCGAACCGTCTCGCCTTCGGGCGCAAGGTTGAGCACCGATTGCAGCCGGTCAAGGAAGACCTGGCGGTTCGGCAGGCCGGTCAGATTGTCGCTCAATGCATCCTGCAACAGGCGCTCGATGGAGTTCTTCTGCTCGGTAATGTCGGTGATCGTGCCAACGCAGCGAATGATTTCGCCGTTTGAGCCAAGCACAGGCCGTGCGCGAATTTGCAGCCAGTGGAAATGTCCGTCTTCGGCGCGAATGCGGAATTCGTGGTTGAGGCGACCCTTGCGGTGGTCCAGCAACACATCCAGCGTTGCCTTGAAGCGGTCGCGATCGTCAGGATGCAGGCGCGGCAGCCAGTTGCGGGCAGCCCCGTGCATGGTGCCATGGGCGAGCCCGAGCTTGATCGAAACGTCAGGCGTGGTGACAATGCGGTCGCGGGTCACGTCCCAGTCCCAGACGGTGTCGCCGCTGCCAGTTAGCGCTAGCGATTGACGCTCCAGATCGGAAAACAGTCCCTGCTGATAGGCGCTGCCGGCAAAGGCATGCTGGATGACCGTAAAGCCGATCAGCAGCACGATCAGAACCAAACCGCCGCCAAGGGCTGGCTGCACGATGTCGTTGTCCAACTGCCCGGTCACCGTCAGCCAGCTTCCAAACAGCCAGACGAGGATGAGCGCCCATGATGGCACCAGAAGAATGGCACGGTCATAGCGGTTGAAGCCGAGATAGATGATCAGCACCAATCCCGCCGTCGCCGTCAGCGCAAAGGACAGGCGCGCGATGCCGGATGCGATGGAGGGATCATAGATCGCGACGCCGAACAGCGCGCCGAGCCCGATGATCCACGCGAAGGTCGCATAGCCCAGATGGGCGTGCCATCGGTTCAGGTTGAGATAGGTGAACAGGAAGACCACGAAACTGGAGGCCAGTGCCACTTCCGCACCAGCGCGCCATATTCGCTCGTCGCTGGAGGTCACCGAAATCAGCTTTTCGAGGAAGCCGAAATCCACGCAGATATAGGCTAGAACCGCCCAGGAAAGTGCTGCGGATGCAGGCAGAACCGAGGTGCCCTTGACCACGAAGAGAATGGTGAGAAGAACCGCGAGCAGACCGGCAATGCCGAGCACGATGCCACGATAAAGCGTGAACGCATTGATCGTGTCCTTGTAGGCTTCCGGCTCCCAGAGATAGATTTGCGGCAATTGCGGTGTCGAGAGTTCAGCCACGAAGGTGATGACCGCGCCCGGGTTCAGCGTGATGCGAAACACGTCGGCGTCGGCGCTTGGCTGCCGGTCCAGCGCAAAGCCTTCACTGGGGGTAATGGCGATGATGCGCTGCGAACCAAGATCAGGCCAGAACAGCTTGGAATTCACCAGACGAAAGTGCGGCGCGACGATGACGCGCTCAAGCTGCTCTTCAGACACATTGGCAAGAGCGAACACCGCCCAGTCACCCTGGTGGGCGGGGGAGGAGGCGCGAACTTCGATGCGACGGCGGATGCCGTCGGGGCCGGGTGCGGTGGACACCTGAAAGGCTTCACCCTGATTGGCGTGGATATCGGTTGTCGCCGTCAGATCCAGCGCCGTATCGTCTCTGGAAATCTTCACCGGCTCGAAAGCATGCGCTTGAGCGGCGAACAAGATGCAGACAACGGTCAGCAGGGGCGTAAAGCGCGCTGCGGTCACAAGACGTCTGACGAAGTGCGACGCAAGGCTCATATATCTCATCAATCTACTGCGTCCCGCCGGGATTTTGCTTGTCGGTGATGAGGGAGAACATGAGGTGGTCCCGCCATTCGCCGTTTATTTTCAGATATTCCCGCAAGAGACCTTCTCGCTGAAATCCGGCATTTTCAAGCAGCCGTATGCTTTTGAAGTTATCTGGAATACAGGCTGCCTCAATACGGTGCAACTGAAGTCCGTTGAAGATGTAGGGTATTACCAGCTTTAATGCGGCAGACATATGGCCTTGGGCGGCAAAGGCCTCACCCATCCAGTACCCCACCATGCAGCTTTGCGCCGCACCGCGCCTGATATAGCCAATCGTTATGCCGCCCAGAAGTGTCTGCTGGCTGTTGAAAAGCAGCAGCGATATGGCTAGTCCGGAGGAAAATTCCTGCGCATTGCGTGTTACCCGCACGCGGTATGAACTCTCGGTCAACTCATCGCTGCGCCAGGTCGGCTCCCACGGCTGTAGAAACTGGCGGCTTTCCGAGCGCAGTCTGTACCACTGGCGGTAATCGGAATTACGCGGCAGTCTCAGCAGATATTCGGCATTGCGAAGTTCCGGCGCATCGCTGTTGCGGGAAAGAAAACGCAGCATGTAAGGTCAGACCTCATCCAATCGCCACGGTTCCTTAGCCCTTCGGGCGTTAGCCGTTTGCCATTTTGACGGACGGCGTCGCGGAAAGCTCTGCCGTGATATCCGAAAGCGGCAGGAGGTTCTCCAGCGGGCCGATGGCGGATAGTGTCGGAACTGTATCGAAAAACAGTCGTCCCGCAAGATCGGTCAGACGTGTGGTGGTGATATCGCCCAGACGCTGCATCATTTCATCATTGGGGATAGGGCGACCATAGAGCATCATCTGGCGTGCAACCTGTCCAGCGCGTGATGCCGGGCTTTCCTGACCCATCAGCAACTGCGCACGAATCTGTGCGCGGGCGCGGTCGATTTCTTCCTGATGAATGGCCTGAGAGGATTTGCGCAACTCGTCGAGAATGACCGGAACCAGTTCCGGAAGGTCGCTGCTACCGGTTGCGGCATGGATGCCGAAAATGCCGGTATCGGAGAAGCCCCAGTGGAAGGCATAGACCGAATAGCACAGGCCGCGATATTCGCGGACTTCCTGGAACAGCCGCGAAGACATGCCGCCGCCCAGAATGTTGGCGAGGATCTGCGAGCAGTAGAAATCCCGGGCGTGATAGGCCTTGCCTTCAAAGCCGAGAAGCACCTGCGCATCCATAAGGTCGCGCGTTTCGCGGATTTCCCCACCGGTGTAGATGGCTTTTTCCATCACGGGAGTCGCTGCAGGCATCTGCGGCAGGCTGGCGAAGCGCTGCTCTACCTGCTTGACGAAGCTGTCATGGTCCACGGCACCAGCAGCCACCACGAAGATGCGATCGGTGGTGTAATTGCGGGACAGATAATTGCGGATCTGGCCGGTGGTGAAGGATTGAACCGTATCGGGCGTGCCGAGAATGGGGCGGCCAATGGTCTGGTCGCGGAAGGCAACGCCGGAAAAATTATCGAACAGCACGTCATCGGGCGTATCGGTCGCAGCGCCGATTTCCTGAAGAATGACGTTTTTCTCGCGCTCCAGCTCGGCCTCGTCGAAGGCCGATTCCGTGAGGATGTCGGCAAGGATATCAACGGCGAGAGGAACGTGATCTTTGAGAACGCGAGCGTAATAGGAGGTCGTTTCGGTTGATGTGGCGGCATTCACCTCGCCGCCGACATTCTCGATTTCCTCGGCAATCTGGCGGGCTGTGCGCCGAGCCGTGCCCTTGAAAGCCATGTGCTCGAGAAGATGGGCAATGCCATGCTCGTCATTTGTCTCGTTGCGGGACCCGGATTTGATCCACACTCCCAGCGCAACGCTTTCGAGATGCGGCATTTTTTCCGTAACAACGGTCAACCCGGACGAAAGCCGGGTTACATTTACACTCATATCACGTCTTTCCGCGTCACTGACCATTGGCGCGAGCATGTTTGCCGATGTAGGTTTCAACGGCATCCAGCTCAGCATCCAGAATGTCGAAACGCTCCTCCCGGTTCATCAAATCTGACAACCATAGTGGAAGCGCGGGATCGATTGCGCAAGCGGATTTTACAGCGGCAGGAAATTTTGCTGGGTGCGCGGTGGAAAGCGTGACCATCGGAGTGCCTGATTTCTCATGCTTTTTAGCCACGAAAACAGCGGACGCCGTGTGCGGATCCAGAAGGTATCCGCTTTCGGCAAGCGTATCCCTGATCGTGTCGGCAACCTGTTTTTCGGTGGCGCGACCGGCACGGAAATCCTTCTTGATGAACTTCATCGCCTTTTCGGAGATGTCGAAAGCGCCGGATTGCTTAAGGCCGTCCATGGAGCGTTTGACCGCGCCGGAATCGCGACCATAGGCTTCAAATAGCAGGCGTTCGAAGTTCGAGGAAATCTGGATGTCCATGGATGGCGATGTCGTGGCGTGCACGCCGCGCATCTCGTAGCGACCGGTTTTCAGCGTGCGCGCCAGAATGTCGTTGTCGTTGGTGGCAATCACCAGCTTGTCGATGGGCAGGCCCATCTGCTTGGCAACATAGCCCGCAAAAATATCGCCGAAATTGCCTGTGGGCACCGTGAACGAAACTTTGCGATCCGGGGCACCCAGCGAAAGTGCTGCGGTGAAATAATAGACCACCTGCGCCATGATGCGCGCCCAGTTGATGGAGTTCACGCCGGATAGCTTGACGCTGTCTCGGAACTTTCCATCGTTGAACATCTCTTTGACGAGGTTCTGGCAGTCATCGAAATTGCCGTGAACGGCGATGGCGTGGACGTTGGATGCGGTGGAGCTGGTCATCTGGCGCTGCTGCACCGGCGATACCTTGCCATGCGGAAACAGAATGAAGATATCGGTGCGGTCGCGGCCCGCAAAGGCATCAATCGCCGCACCACCGGTATCGCCCGATGTCGCGCCGACGATGGTTGCGCGTTCGTTGCGCTGGGTCAGCGTGTAATCCATCAGGCGGGCAATGAGCTGCATCGCCACGTCCTTGAAGGCGAGCGTCGTGCCGTGGAAAAGCTCCAGAATGAAGGAATTGGGGCCAGTCTGCACCAGAGGGGCGACAGCTGGATGCCGGAAGGTGGCATAGGCATCGTCAATCATCGCGCGGAATGTATCGGCAGGAATTTCGCGGCCGGTAAAGCGGTAGAGCACTTCAAAGGCAATCTCCTGATAGGATTTGCCGCGCAGCGCACGAATTTCCTTCTTGGACATTGTCGGCCATTCGCGCGGGACATAAAGCCCACCGTCGCGCGCCAGACCCGCCAGAAGCGCGTCGGAAAAACCAAGCGATGGGGCGCTGCCCCTGGTCGATACATATTCCACGAGAGTATCCCTTATCGTCTGCCGCTCACCTGCTGAAGGCCTTGATTTACCGCGTTTTAGAGCCAATTTGCGAAATTAGGCCAAATCCGAACACAACCAATCGATTTTTTCCAGCGCCGCTGCTATAGACCATCGCCGACAGGCATGAAAGGCCAATAAATGGGTTCTCTGGTCCTGTCTCGGGATAGTTTTTGAAGGGTTGAACAGAGTGACAGGGAATATTTTGCGTTTGTCCGCCACCATATCGCTTCTGGCCGTGCTCGCCGGTTGCAACTCTTCCAATCCGTCGGAATCGCTGGCGGTGAATGCACCCACGGCGCAGGCGGTGGCACCTGTCGTGCAGGCAAATTGCCCAACCATCACCATTCTTGACGGCAATGCCGTTCGCCGCATCTATGCGGGCGGCGCCAAGGATGATGCATCCAAGCTCGTCTATCAGGCCTCCCTGTCAGACACCACGCGCTCGTGCAGCATGAGTGATTCAACGCTGACCGTGAATGTTCTGGCGCAGGGCCGTCTTGTTCCCGGCCCCCTGTCCAAGCCCGGCCCGGTTTCCCTACCGATCCGCGTGACGGTGAAGGACGGCGATGGCGAAATCTACTCGCAGGTCACGAATTTCTCGGTTGATCTGCCGGCTGGCGAGGCTGGCACGCAGTTCATCTTCAACAGCCCCAATGTCGCCATTCCCAACGGCCCGGGCGGTGCATCGCGCCAGACCAATGTCTTCATTTCGTTCGATAGTGCAGCGTCTACAGGCAAGAAACAGGGTCGCCGTGGATAAGGTGCCGACGGGCACCTTATCTTGCCTTGCCCCAGGGAAGTGGCTTTACGCCACGTGTACCTGGTTTGGGGGTGGCTTTACGCCACGTATGCCTAGTTTGGGAGTGGCTTACGCCACTCCGCCCCATTCAGACAGGGCTTCAATCGTCGCAGGCAGGTCCTGCATCCGGGAAATCACGGTTTCAGCGCCTGCATCCGTCAGGCGGTCTGCATGGCTTGGGTAGGTGTGAGAAGCGCCGGTAAAGCCGATAACGCGCATGCCTGCCGCCCGGGCACCGGTGATGCCGTGCACGGAGTCCTCGATCACCACGACCCTGTCTGGCGAAACGTTGAACTGTTTTGCACCATGCAGGAAGATATCAGGCTTCGGCTTGACGCGATCTGCGCCCAGATCCTTGGCCGAATAGATGTGGCCATCGAAATAGGGCTTGAGGCCAACCTTGGTCAGCATCATTTCCAGCCGCGCGCTGGATGAGTTGGAGCAGATGCAACGCGGTGTCGTCAGGCGCGACAGCGCAACCTTGACGCCTTCGATGATTTTTACGTCACGTTCGAGACGGGCGTCCAGAAGCTTCTCGGATCTTTCCAGCAGCGAGGCGGACAGTGGAATGCTGGCCTCCCGCTCGATTTCGAGAAGAATATTCTTCCAGGTCATGCCCGAGAAACGTTCGCCCATCTCCTCGGTGGAGATCGGGTAGCCCGCTTCGGTCAGCAGGTGTGATTCGACCTGGGCGGCGATAACTTCGGAATCGACGAGAACGCCGTCGCAGTCGAATATGATGAGGTCGAAGCCACTCATGGGCTCTCCTTAGCGATTGATGCGGGAAGATTTGGCCGCTTTTAGCCGATGTCGGCGTCAAGCTCAACCGAAACAGGCGAAACGCTCTTTCTCGACAATATTTCCGCACTGTCCTATGTCATGCCATGGCCAAATCACCCAAATCCAAACCCGAAGACACAATCGCCGCCAAAATCAGCCGGACTCTGGCTGAGCGGATCGTGCGCGGCGAGCTTTCGCCCGGTGAGCGCTTGAGGCAGGACCATGTGGCCGAGGAGTTCGGTGCGTCGCATGTGCCGGTGCGCGAGGCGTTCAGGCGTCTGGAAGCGCAGGGGTTGGCCGTCAGCATTCCGCGCCGCGGTGTGCGGGTGGCTGATTTTGGTCTTCCCGATGTGCAGGAAGTGGCCGAGATGCGTGCGGCACTCGAAGTGCTGGCCCTGCGCCACGCCATTCCCAACATGACCGCGACCATTCTGGATGAGGCGGAAGCAGCAACGCTTGCGGGAGACAGGGCCATGGATGTCCGGCAATGGGAAGAGGCAAACCGGCGGTTCCACCGGCTGATTACCGCGCCCTGCAGTATGCCGCGCCTGATGGAAGCCATAGACGGGCTTCACGCAGCAAGCGCCCGTTTCCTGTTTTCGGCATGGCGGGCAGGGTGGGAGCGGCGTACCGACACCGATCACCGCGCCATTATCGATGCCCTGCGTGGCGGCCGCGATGAGGAGGCCGTTCGCATATTGGAAGGGCATGTGCGCTGGATCGGCCGCACCGCGGTGCGCACATCCGCAGGCGCCACACGAGATGCCTTTGCCATCGTCGGATAAACTATAGATAATTTTATATCGGCATATCATGCTGAAATCGTTGCGCTTATGTGGAATCTATTCACATGGTGGCGGCGCCCTTGCGCGAATCTTCGCGGTTAGGCTGGATTCAGCAAGGGATTCTGCTCTATCAATCATGGTGTCTTTATAAATTATCTATAATTTGAAAGGAAGACATCATGACTGTTCACATTACCAATGCCCCATCGGGATTTCTCGATCTCCCATCGAAATCGTTCATCCAGCAGACGCTGTTTGTTGTCGCCGGAACGCTGGTTCTCGCACTGGCATCAAGGATTTCCGTGCCCATGGTGCCGGTGCCGATCACCATGCAGACATTCGCCATCACGATGATTGGTGCGCTCTATGGCTGGCGGCTGGGCACGCTGACGGTGCTGGCTTGGCTGGGTGAAGGCATGCTTGGCCTGCCGGTTCTGGCTGGCGGAGCATTTGGCCTCGCGCCCTTCGTTGGCCCCACGGCTGGCTATCTCGTTTCATTCCCCATCATGGCCGCACTCGTTGGCTTCATGACGGAAAAAGGCATCAGCGGTGATCGTCCGTTCTCGGGTTTCCTGCTTCACTTCGGTGCCAGCGTTCTGGGCCTTGCGCTCGGATGGGTCTGGCTTGCAGGTCTGCTCGGTGCCGAAAAAGCCTGGATTGCCGGGGTCGCACCGTTCATTCTCGGCGCAGTGCTGAAATCGGCTCTCGCCGTTGCGGTCCTCAAAGTCCTCTCTGTGCGCACACAAGCCGCCAAGTGACGATCCGTCTGAGGGCACATCATTTGCTGTGCATGCTGACCTATGTCGGCAAAGGCTACACGCCCGGCTTCACGGTCAATTATGACCGTGTCGCCGCGCGTCTACAGGATGGCGAAGAGATTGAAATCATATCCGGCCCTGACGATATCTGCGCGCCCCTGCTGGATGATAAGGATGCGCATTGTTTCGGAAAGAGCGTGGTCGGGCGCGATGCAAGCGCGCTCGATGCCGTTGGGCAATGGCTGGGCCAAAGCCTGCACATCGGCCAGCGGCTGGTGCCGGACGCAGCCTTTATCGAAAAGCTGCGCACGGGTTTCAGGCATGGCCATCTTCGGCAACCCTGTTCAGGCTGCGAATGGACAAGCCTTTGCGACCGCATCGCGGGGGATGATTTCTGCGGCGTAAAGACAGCGCCGCAGCCTGATATCAATCGGTAATGTTGATTTCCGTGCGTTCTGCCGCCGTAACTGTGGCGTTGACCAGCTTCGGCTCGCGGCGCGTCTTGTCATCATAGGTCACCTTCACGGTATATTCGCCGGGATGCAGGGTTTCCTGATGCTTGATGTCGTAACGACCGGAAATTTCCTTCTGGGTGCCTTGCAGGTCCTTGGTGATTTCCATGATGTCGATGCGTTGCGCATCCTTGGCTGTCACGGCAAGCACGCCAGCGTCGAGATTGACCGTGACAGTTGTGCGCTGTCCAGCCGTTACGTTGAACGGCGTTTCAGCGGTGACCTTACCCAACCGCGCCCGCATGATGAAGGAGCCAGCGGGCATCTGCATCAATTTGCCGACACCATAGGAGCCGGTGATCGTCTCACGGGTTCCATCCAGCGTTTCATCGGTGGAAACGGTCTCGAAGCGAATATTGTCGGTTTCAACGGCGCGCCCACCATCCTTGTAAACAGCGTTGGCAACCACGACGCCGCTGGGGATGATGAGATCGCGGCTGACCGTCTCGCCAGCCTTGACGGTGATGGTTTCCGAAGCCTGTGCGGGGCCGATACGGCCCTCCAGATTCAGCTCTCCAGCCGGTACGTAAATCTCCTTGGCACCATAGATGCTATCGGTAAAGACGGTGCCCTGCTTGATATCGACACGCGCCTGCGGCTCGGCTTCCTTGCTGTCTGCGCTGCGCTTTGGAACGATGGTCAGCAGTGCTGCATCGAACACGACGTTGACTTGCGCGACCTTGCCATCGGTAATCTCGACAGGAATGGTCTTGGAAACATTGCCGAGGCTTGCGACAGCCACATATTTACCAACCGGGATTTTTTCCTCGAATGTCGCGTCGTAAGCGCCGCCAACATTCTCGCTGCTCGCATTGCCTGCGCTGTCAGCCTTGTAAAAATCCCAGCGGACCTTGTCGCTATCGCCAAGCGATGGACCACCCGAAACGAGCATCGCATCCGTCTTGACGTTGTTTTCCGGCTTTGGAGCCGACGGCGTAGCGGTCTGCGCAAAGGCAGTGCTGGAAAGAAGCGTAGAAATAACAATGATGGAAACGCGCATTCTGAAAATACCCCTGCAACCCATAGCCTTGAACCCATCTCGAGATGGCACCCAAAACTCCGAAATCAAAACGTCAAAAGTGACGTATGGTTCCATTGGTCACCGAGGAATCACGCCGAACGGCAAAATGCTGATTTTAGGGGAGAGGGCGTCACGCCTGTTTCCATGACGACAGCGTATCAGCTGCGAACCCAATTAACCCTGTCCATTCCCGCTTTATGACGAGTCAGCGAATTTTTTTACGCACTTAGCACGTTTTTGCACGCCGCGTTCAGGCTTTGATAACCAACTTCGGTAACCATAAGGGTCAGTTTAGTCGAGTAAGCGTATGGAGCGAGTACCTATGGCATCAGTGTTTCCGCTAGCCGATTTTCGGCGTGCCGGTTTTGATCTTGCAGGTGAAAGCGACGCCTGGAAAGACAGCATCATCAAGGGTGATTGCGTTGCCGCACTCGAGGCACTTCCCAGCCAGTCTGTGGATGCGATCTTTGCAGACCCTCCATACAATCTTCAGCTCGGTGGCACGCTGCACCGCCCGGACCAGTCTCTGGTCGATGCTGTCGATAATGACTGGGATCAGTTCGCATCTTTCGAGGCCTATGATGCCTTCACCCGCGCATGGCTTCTGGCCTGCCGCCGGGTGCTGAAGCCCAATGGCACGATCTGGGTCATCGGCTCCTACCACAACATTTACCGCGTCGGCTCCATTCTTCAGGACATGAATTTCTGGATCCTCAACGACATCGTCTGGCGCAAGACCAACCCGATGCCGAATTTCAAGGGCCGCCGGTTCCAGAACGCGCATGAAACCATGATCTGGGCCAGCCGTGATGCGAAGGCGAAAAGCTACACCTTCAACTACGAAGCCCTGAAAGCGTCCAATGATGACGTGCAGATGCGCTCCGACTGGCTTTTCCCGATTTGCAGCGGCCATGAACGGCTGAAGGGCGATGACGGCAAGAAGGTCCACCCAACCCAGAAGCCGGAAGCGCTGCTGGCCCGCATTATCATGGCCTCCACAAAGCCAGGTGACGTTGTGCTCGACCCGTTCTTCGGCTCCGGCACCACGGGCGCGGTGGCAAAGCGTCTCGGCCGTCACTTCGTCGGCATTGAGCGGGAGCAGGATTATATCGATGCGGCCTCTGCTCGCATCGCCGCAGTCGAGCCTCTGGGCAAGGCGGAACTCACCGTCATGACCGGCAAAAAGGCCGAGCCGCGCGTTGCGTTCAACGTTCTGCTCGAGAGCGGCCTTGTGCGTCCTGGGCAGGTTCTGACGGACGCGAAACGTCGCTACAGCGCCATTATCAGGGCCGACGGCACTATTGCATCCGCTGGCACCGCTGGCTCCATTCACCGCCTCGGCGCAAAGGTACAAGGGCTGGATGCATGCAATGGCTGGACATTCTGGCACTACGAGGATGGCGACGCCCTGAAGCCTATCGATGATCTGCGAACCATTGTCCGCAATGAAATGGCAAAGGCCGGATAAGGCGATCCACCGCTTGCGCTCTTGCCAAAAAGGCGGGTCTACCCGCCGCGCATACTTCGTCCGGTTTTAGTACCTTCAGTCCCGGATGAAGAGTAACAGACGCCCGGCCTTCTCTGAACGCCGGGCGTCTGCGTATCCACCGTTAATCATATCAGAAATTTCTTAAACATATCAATTGCATGGCAAGCCTGGGGCAAGTATGGGTCTTTAGCTAGTTGGTGCAAGGGAGCCATAGCAAGCCGCCAACGGACCTGCCCGGAAATCAGAAATGATGTCAGGGATGCCGGGACCGAAGAGCAAAGACGGCGACTTTCCCGAGATCGAGATTTACTAATCTGGTTGCTTGCAGCCAGACTGGTGCAGGTAGAAGACCGCCATTTTCGCCTGCACCAGGCATTCTCATCTCAAGCGTGGACGCCACGCGCGGCCAGATCCGCTTTCAATGTCTCCGCATCTTTAAAATGAACCGCCTGCCAGCCCGCAGCCTTGGCACCTTCGACATTCGCCAGAGAGTCATCAATGAAGATGCTGGTTGCTGGGTCGAGGCCAAAGGTTTCGGCGTGAAGTTTGTAGATCGCCACATCCGGCTTGATCAGGCCGACATCGCCGGAAACCGTCACGCCGCGAGACAGCGTGAGAAACGGATACATTTTCTGCGCTTCGCGAAATGTGTCGGATGCGAAATTGGTCAGCATCGTCACGTCGTGCCCGCCATCGATCAGACCTTTGAGAATGGCGACGGAATCGTCATAGGCGTGGGACACCATTTCGTGCCAGTGCAGACGGAAGGCGCGAATGTGGTCTTGGCTATCAGGGTGGGTTTCCAGAAGCAGCGCTTCTGCTTCTTCCCAGCTGCGCCCGCGATCCTGTTCCAGGTTCCATTCGTGGGTGCAAACACTCTCGAAGAACCGCGCCCGTTCCTGCGCATCGGGAATGATGCGGCTATAGGGAATGTTCGGATCATAATGGATCAGAACCTTGCCGATGTCGAAAACGATATGGTTGATCTTGGGCATCAATGTTTCCTAAGCAGTGTCGAAGGCCAATGGAATAGCCTGTGCGATGGCTTTTTTCATCACCGTTGGCAGAGCCTGTGCATCAAGATTTGTGACCGGCTCCCACCATCCGTCATTGGTCAGGCGCATCTGCGCGCTCGTTACCTTGGCCCGGTAGATCGAGAGCCGCAGTTCAAAATGGGTGAAGACGTGGGTAATGGTGCCCGCGGGCTCCCAGTCCGCAGAAAATGGCGCGTGGTCTGTGCCGGTGCCGCCATCGATGCGTGACGTCCATGCGGTCGTCGGCACTTCCGTCATGCCACCCAGCAATCCAGTTTCAATCCGGCGGCGAAGAAGGATTTCGCCCTTATCGTTCACCGCAACGAATGCGGCACCCAAACGCACCGGCTTTGCCTTCTTGGCGGCTTTCACCGGAAAACGCTCCGGCTCATCCTGCGCCAGCGCCAGACAGTGCTCCTTATAGGGACAGAGCGCACAGGCCGGACGTTTCGGCGTACAGATTGTTGCACCCAGATCCATCATCGCCTGGGCGAAATCGCCTGGGCGGTCCGCGGGCGTAATCTGCGCCACCTTTGCCCTCATGGCAGGCTTGGAGCCGGGCAGGGGGGCGTCGATGCAAAACAGGCGGGAAATGACCCGTTCCACATTGCCATCCAGTACAGCCGATTGCCGATTAAACGCGATGGCCGCCACGGCTGCTGCCGTATAATCGCCAATGCCGGGAAGTTTTTTCAAGCCTTCTTCCGTGTCGGGAAACGTGCCGCCATGCTCACTGGCAACCACTTCGGCGCATTTTTTCAGGTTGCGGGCGCGGGCGTAATAGCCAAGGCCAGCCCATGCCGCCATCACATCGTCGCTGGGCGCGGCGGCAAGATCCTCGACCCTTGGCCAGAGCGCCAGAAACTTGGCGAAATAGGGTTTCACCGCCTGCACGGTGGTTTGTTGCAGCATCACTTCCGAAAGCCAGACGTGATAGGGATTGGCCCGCAAACCCTTAGCCGTCATGGGCGGTGATGTGCGCCATGGCAGGTCGCGATGGTGCCGGTCATACCATTCCAGCAGCACGTCCGCGTAAGGCGGGTTGTCAGTTTTCTGAAGCATGGTTTGCTGTGGCCCTCATATTGGGCCTATACTTGGTCCATCCGCTTGCGTCGATCAAGCCCATCACATGCAGGCAAAAAAGAGTCCATGAGTAAACAATGAAAAAGCCACGCAGAGGCGTTATCCAGATTGCCGAAATCGCAAACGGCATCATCGATCCCGTTCTGGCCAAGAGAGCCGGTATCAGCACCGCGCTTCTCGGTTCATGGGATGAAATCGCCGGCGCGGACTTTGCCGATTGTACACGGCCGGAAAAGATTACCTGGCCACGCCGCGATGAGGGGCCGGATCGCGGAGGATATCAGGCGGGCGTGCTGACCATTGCCTGCGAAGGTGCGCGTGCCCTGTTCCTGACCCATGCGCAGGGGGAGTTGATTGCCCGTATCAACGGTTTCTTCGGTTTTCCCGCCGTGCGCCAAATCAGGATTGTGCAGAAGCCGGTGTCGCGGACTCTCAACCGTCGCCCCAAGCCACAGCCGCTGCGCGGTGATGCCGCAAAACGGCTGGAAGGCATGATGGACGGCATTGAAAGCGATGTGCTGCGCAAGGCGGTTGAGCGTCTGGGCACTGCCGTTTTGCAAAAGCGTGTCCGCCGTGGCACGATTTGACGCAGGTCTAAGTCCAGACGGTCCTTGACTGGTCACAATTCTTTGACAAGAAGAAAAGAAATGGCCGCTTGTTCTGCTCGGGCAGCCACTATATCGCAATTGTAGACAATTTCAGTCTTTCACACACAGGTGCTAGATGCATTTTCCAGAATTCAATATCTCTCGCCGCAGCCTTCTTGGCGGTGTTGCACTGGCCGCAGTTGCTGTCGCCCTGCCATTCGCACTGACACCGGGCTCCGCCTTTGCGCAGGAATTGCCCGAATCATCCGGCAATGTGGATATGGACGCGGTGATGAAGCCCGGCCCGCTGCCGGATCGTGGCCTTGGAGACGTGAATGCGAAGGTCAAGATCGTCGAATACATGTCGATGACCTGCCCGCACTGCGCACATTTCCACAACACCACATTTGAAGAAATCAAGAAGAAGTACATCGATACCGGCAAGGTCTACTTCGTCATCCGCGAATTCCCGTTCGACCCACGTGCGGCGGCTGCGTTCATGCTGGCCCGTTGCGCGCCAGAGCAGCAGTATTATCCGTTCGTGTCCATGCTGTTCAAGCAGCAGCAGAGCTGGGCAACCGCGCAGGATGCACGCGCAGCCCTGCTGCAAATGTCGAAACTGGCCGGTTTTTCACAGGAGACCTTCGAGGCCTGCTTGACGAACCAGAAGCTTCTGGATGATGTGAACGCAACGATGCAACGCGGTGCGACGGAATTCGGCGTCAATTCGACCCCGACCTTCATCATCAATGGAAAGCGCTACGCTGGAGATATGTCTGTTGAAAAAATGTCGGCGCTTGTCGACAGCCTGCTCTAATAGACGTAACCTGACAAAAACGGGCGACGGATACATCCGTGCGCCCGTTTTTTTTGATGCCGTTTTCTTTAATAATTGGGCAGCGGCATGAAATTCAACAAGCTGCGTCTTCTCGGCTTCAAGTCCTTTGTCGAGCCCTCCGAATTCATCATTGAGCCAGGGCTGACCGGCGTCGTCGGCCCCAATGGCTGCGGCAAGTCCAACCTTGTGGAAGCCCTTCGTTGGGTGATGGGTGAAAACTCCTACAAGAACATGCGCGCGTCAGGCATGGATGACGTCATCTTCTCCGGCTCCGGCAACCGTCCGGCCCGCAACACGGCCGAAGTCGGCCTTTATCTCGACAATTCAGACCGCACAGCGCCCGCCGCCTTCAACGATGCGGATGAAATTCAGGTCACACGCCGTATCGAGCGTGAAAACGGCTCGGTCTACCGCATCAACGGCAAGGAAGCCCGCGCCAAGGATGTGCAGCTTCTGTTTGCGGATGCCTCCACCGGCGCGCGCTCGCCCTCAATGGTGGGGCAGGGCCGCATTGGCGAACTCATCAATGCCAAGCCACAGGCGCGGCGGCAGTTGCTGGAAGAAGCGGCGGGCATTTCCGGTCTGCATTCGCGCCGTCACGAGGCTGAACTGCGCCTGCGCGCTGCCGAGACAAATCTCGAGCGGCTGGAAGATGTTACCGCCCAACTTGAAAGTCAGATCGAAAGCCTGAAGCGGCAAGCGCGACAGGCCAGCCGCTTCAAGATGCTATCGTCAGATATTCGCGCCCGCGAGGCAACGCTGCTGCATATTCGATGGGTGGAAGCCAAGCAGGCGGAAGGCGAGGCGGACAGCGCGCTTAATCAGGCGACCAACATCGTGGCCGAAAAAGCGCAACGGCAGATGGAAGCGGCCAAGGAGCAGGCCATTGCCAGCCTGCGGCTGCCGGAACTGCGCGAAAACGAAGCCAGAGTTGCCGCTGCCCTGCAACGCCTGCAGATTGCGCGGACACAACTGGACGAAGAAACCAACCGTATTCTGCGTCGTCGCGATGAGCTTGCCCGCCGCCTTGCGCAGCTTGGCGAGGATATAGTGCGTGAAGAACGCATGGTCGCCGACAATGCCGACATTCTCCAGCGCCTTGATGATGAAGAGGCGGAAATTCAGGAGATGCTGGCTGATGCTGGTCGCTATTCTGAAGAAACGCGCCAAGCCTTCGCGGAAGCATCAGACAAGCTGGCCCGGAGTGAGCAGGCTTTCACAGCCTTGACGGCGCAGCGTGCAGACGCCGCCGCCAATCGCGGGCAACTGGAACGAACCATTCGTGATCTTGCAGACCGGAAGGCCCGGCTGGACCGTCAGGCATCGGAAGCTGCTGGCGAGATTGAAAACATCGATGAAAAGCTGTCCCGTCTGCCCGATCCATCGGAAAAACGCGAAAGCGTAGAGGCGGCAGAAATTGCGGTCGAAGACGCGATGGTCGTGGTGGAGGATGCCGAGACCGCTGTTGCCGATGCCCGTTCCGCCGAAGCGCTGGCGCGAGGCCCGGTGGAGGCTGCGCGCAACCGCCTCAACGCGCTGGAAACCGAAGCGCGCACCATTTCAAAAATGCTGGCAGCCGGTGCCGTCTCCGGCTCCTTCACGCCTGTAGCCGAAGACCTGACGGTGCAGCGCGGCTTTGAAGCAGCCCTTGGCGCAGCACTTGGGGATGATCTCGAAAGCCCGCTCGATTCCGCCGCTGCCGCATACTGGACTGATAATGGCGATGGTGCCGACGATCCGGTTTTACCAGCAGGTATTGCCTCGCTGCTGTCGCATGTCGAGGGCCCAAGTGCTTTGAACCGCACCCTTCGCCAGACTGGTCTGGTCTCCAGCATGGACGAGGCCATGCGGTTTATGTCCGCGCTGAAACCAGGCCAGCGTCTGGTTACGAAGGACGGCGCGCTGGTGCGTTGGGATGGACACATTGCCGGTGCGGATGCGCCGGGCAATGCGGCGCTCAGGCTCTCCCAGAAGAACCGCCTCGCTGAGCTGGAACATGAGAGCGAAGAGGCGCGCTACGGCCTTGACGAAGCGCAGGAGCAGCTTGCAGCATGCGCCGATGAGATTGGCTCCGCCGAGAGCCAGCTTGCCGATGCGCGGGAAAGAAGCCGTCTGGCATCCCGCCAGCTGGTGGATGCCCGTGATGCGCTTTCGATGGCCGAACGTGCTTCCGGCGATCTTTTGCGCCGCCGCGATGTCGTGTCTGAAGCTATCAAGCAGATCGGCGGACAGATCGAGGAGATCGTCGTTCAGGAAGAAAATGCCCTGATCGAGCTTGATGACGCCGCCGATCTCTCCGATATAGACCTGCGCCTCAAGGAAACCCAGCTGGAGGTCGCAACCGACCGCAGCCTGCTGGCAGAAGCCCGCGCACGGCACGAAGGTCTGAGCCGCGAGGCCGAGGTGCGCCAGCGCCGGATCAACGCCATCGCGCAGGAGCGCGCCACATGGCAGGCGCGGGCGGCAAGCGCCAGCGGCCACATTGCCACGCTTCGCGAGCGTGAAGACGAGGCCCGTGACGAGCTTGCGGAACTGGATATCGCGCCGGAAGAATTCGATGAGAAGCGCCGCAATCTTCTGACGGAGTTGCAAAAAACGGAAGAGGCCCGGCGTCTGGCCGCCGACCAACTGGTGGAGGCAGAAAACCATCAGCGTCAGGCGGATCGCGTCGCAACCATTGCCTTGTCCGAACTGGCGGAAGCCCGTGAAAAGCGCGGACGTGCGGAAGAACGTCTGGTTTCGGCCCGCGAGAAGCGGCAGGAAGGCGAGCACCGCATTCGTGAAGCGCTGAATGTCGAGCCGCATATGGCCTTCCGCTTGACGGGCCTTGCCGTCGATGCGCCCATGCCGGAAATCCGCGATGTCGAGCGGGATCTGGACCGGCTGAAAATCGAGCGCGAACGTCTGGGCGCGGTCAATCTGCGTGCCGAGGAGGAGCAGGCCGAGCTTTCGGCAAAGCTGGCGGCGCTCATCAAGGAACGCGACGACATCATCGACGCCGTTCGCAAACTGCGGGCAGGCATTCATAATCTCAACCGCGAAGGTCGTGAGCGTCTGGTCGCCGCCTTCGATATCGTCAACACCCAGTTCCAGCGTCTGTTCACCCACCTCTTCGGCGGTGGCACGGCGGAGCTGCAATTGATCGAATCGGATGATCCGCTGGAGGCGGGGCTTGAAATTCTCGCCCGCCCACCCGGCAAGAAACCGCAGACCATGACGCTGCTATCCGGCGGTGAGCAGGCCTTGACGGCCATGGCGCTGATCTTTGCCGTGTTCCTCACCAACCCCGCACCCATCTGCGTGCTGGACGAGGTGGATGCACCGCTGGATGACCACAATGTCGAGCGTTATTGCAACCTTATGGACGAGATGGTCGCATCGACCGAAACGCGCTTCGTCATCATCACCCACAACCCCATCACCATGGCGCGCATGGACCGCCTGTTCGGTGTCACCATGGCAGAGCAGGGCGTTTCGCAACTTGTTTCCGTCGATTTGCAGATGGCAGAGCGATTAATCGAAGCCGTTTGAGCGCCTGACCGTCGTTTTTTTTTGTCATTTTACAAAAATAAATGCCTGCGCGGTCGGATCTGACGTAACGGCATGTTTTTGATAATTATCAATTCCTGTTAAGTGCTGCCTTATACTTTCTCTCAATGGTTGGATTTCAGGAAATATTAATAAACTATTACACACCCTCTGATTGGTGTTCTCACCCGGAGCTGTCGCTGCGTGATCAGGCGGCGTGTAAATTGCTGAATTTATTGCCATATCAAACATGATTCATATCTAATTAATAGTTCGATATCACTCTTCATCACGCATTCTGTACATCGTTCAATGCCATACGAGCCACCGCGATTCCGCGGTTCTGTGCTGCTCAAGAGGATATCTATGTCTATTCGTTCTAAGCTTTTATCATGCGTATTTTTTCTTGTTGCAATACTTGCCGTGACCTCCTTGTTCTCTCTTTATGCTTTGAATGAAGAAGGGAAATTGCTGCACAGCATCGTGGCGGACCGTGTTGTCCCCATGGCGCAGCTTAAATCCATATCCGATGATTATGCCGTCAAGATTGTGGACACCGTTCACAAGGTGAGTGGCGGGGCGCTGACCACTGACCAGGGTGTCCAGAGCATCCGGGGTGCTATGCAGAGCATAGAGAAGTCCTGGACGGATTATATGGCGACGTATCTCACGGTGGACGAGAAGCGGCTTGCCGACGAATTTCAACTCCTGCGCCAATCGGCGGACCAGAAACTACAGGGCGTCATCACGCTTTTGCAGGGTGGTAATCTGGAAGAAATCAGCAAATTTGCCGATACCCAACTCTATGCAATCATCGATCCCCTGGGAGAATCCGTTTCGAAACTGATCGACATACAATTGACCGCAGCCAAAGACGGTTTGGTGGCCGGTGATGATCTCAGATCCTTCATCCTACATACCCTGGCTGTCCTCGGTGCGATTGCCTTGGCGCTGGCGACTGTGTGCGTTCTCATTGTCACGCGCGGCGTTATCAAGCCCATTCAATTGATGACGGGCTCCATGTCATCGCTGGCGTCAGGCAATGTCGATCTGGAAATTCCCGGCGCAGACCGCAAGGACGAGATCGGAAAAATGGCACAGAATGTGGTCATTTTCCGCAACAATGCTATTGAGAGGATCCGTCTGGAAGGAGAAGCTGACGCCAATCGCAGCCTGTCCGAGAAGGAACGCCTTGCCCGCGAGGAGCAGAAGGCGAAGGAAGCGGCAGATACCAGCTTTGCTGTCGAAAACCTGGCATCTGCGCTGTCGCGTCTCTCGAACGGCGATGTGTCCTACCGCATCAGCCAGCCCTTTGCCGCCCATCTCGATGCGGTTCGTGCAAACTTCAACGCCTCTGCCGAAAAGCTTCAGTCTGCGCTGAGCCAGGTGGCCGAAAATGCCCGCGGTATCGACGCCGCTGCCAATGAAATACGCGCCGCTGCCGATGATCTGGCCAGGCGTACGGAACAGCAGGCAGCGTCGGTCGAGGAAACCGCAGCGGCTCTGGAAGAGATCACCACCACGGTTAAGGATTCCACAAAACGCGCCCAGGAAGCCGGACACATCGTGGCAAAGGCCCACACTGGTGCCGAGCAGTCCGGTAAGGTGGTGCGCAATGCTGTTGTCGCCATGGAGCAGATCGAAAAGTCTTCGTCTGAAATCTCCAAAATCATCAGCGTCATCGACGAGATTGCCTTCCAGACAAACCTTCTTGCACTGAATGCGGGCGTCGAAGCAGCCCGTGCGGGTGAGGCAGGCAAAGGCTTTGCTGTCGTTGCTCAGGAAGTCCGCGAACTGGCGCAACGCTCCGCCAATGCCGCCAAGGATATCAAGGGCCTGATCACCACATCCAACACGCAGGTCCAGCAGGGCGTGCAACTGGTCGGCGAAACGGGGCGTGCACTGGAAGCCATCGTGGCTGAGGTGCAGGATATCAACCGTCACGTTGTGGCGATTGTGGATGCGGCACAGGAGCAGTCGTCCGGTCTGCAGCAGATCAATACGGCTGTGAACCAGATGGATCAGGACACACAGAAGAACGCCGCCATGGTCGAAGAGCAGACGGCAGCCAGCCATGGGCTGGCCCGTGAGGCGGCTTCGCTCAACCGCCTGCTGGGTCAGTTCAAGCTGGGAGAGGGAGGCTACGAGGCGCCGGTTCGCCAAGCCACCTCAGCGGAACGTCCGGTTCATTCTCCCGCCCGCGCATTGGGCCGCAAGATTGCGTCTGCCTTCAATGGCAATGCCGCTGCCAAATCCGGTTGGGAAGAGTTTTAAGCCCGAGCTCACAGCAGAACTGATCCACTTTAGAGGCTATCCAAACCGCTCGCGCTTGTCGCGGGCGGTTTGATTTTATCAACACATGCGCCGCATTTATGCTGCACTGCCGTGCAATGGTGTAAGAACTGCCGTTTCCAACACTATGACAATGCTGTAAAGGGTTGAAAAATAGAACGCTTCTGGGTGGAGAGCGTAGAATGAAAAAATGGGTCTATACATTCGGCGACGGGGCCGCCGAAGGGCGTGCGAGCGATTTTGCCGTGCTGGGTGGCAAGGGTGCCCATCTTGCCGAAATGGCAAGCCTCGGCCTGCCTGTTCCTCCGGGCCTCACCATCATCAGCGAAGCCTGTGCGCGCTACCATCAGAGTGGCCGCAACCTTCCCGAAGAGTTGAAACTTCAGGTCACCACTGGCTTGCGCGGCATGGAAGCCATTACCGGCTGCACCTTTGGTGCGGGACCTCAGCCGCTGCTTCTTTCGATCCGCTCAGGCGCGCGCGCCTCCATGCCCGGCATGATGGACACGGTTCTCAATCTCGGCCTCAATGACGAAACCGTGCAGGCGCTGGCCGAAATTTCCGGCGACGCCCGGTTTGCCTGGGATAGCTACCGCCGCTTCATTCAGATGTATGCCGATGTCGTGATGGGGCTCGACCATGAAATCTTCGAGGAAATTCTCGAAGACGAGAAGGGTCGCCTCGGCCATGAATATGACACCGAGCTTTCCGCCAGTGAATGGCAGCATATCGTGTCGCTCTACAAGGGCTTGATCGAGGAAGAGCTTGACGATCCCTTTCCGCAGGATACGCAGGTCCAATTGTGGGGTGCCATCGGTGCCGTCTTTGCAAGCTGGATGAACACCCGCGCCGTCACCTACCGCCATCTGCACAACATTCCCGGAGACTGGGGAACTGCGGTCAATGTGCAGGCCATGGTGTTCGGCAATCTCGGCTCGTCCTCGGCCACCGGCGTCGCCTTCACCCGCAATCCATCGACTGGAGAAAAGGAGCTTTACGGCGAGTTTCTGGTCAATGCGCAGGGGGAAGATGTGGTCGCGGGCATTCGCACGCCGCAATCCATTACCGAAGATGCGCGCATCTGTTCCGGCTCCGACAAGCCTTCCATGGAAAAGCTGATGCCGGAGGCCTTCGCGGGATTCATCGGCATTTGCCAGCGCCTTGAAAGCCATTACCGCGATATGCAGGACATGGAGTTCACCATTGAGCGCGGCAAATTGTGGATGCTGCAGACCCGCGCCGGCAAGCGCACGACCAAGGCGGCAATGAAGATTGCCGTCGATATGGTGGCGGAGGGCCTGATTTCCAAGGATGAGGCCATCTGCCGTATCGAGCCCTCATCGCTTGACCAGTTGCTGCACCCCACCATCGATCCATCTGTCGAGCGCCCGATTATCGGCTCTGGCCTTCCGGCCTCGCCGGGTGCGGCATCCGGCGAGATCGTGTTTACCTCCGATGAGGCGGTTGCCGCCAAAGCCGAAGGACGCCGCGTTATTCTGGTGCGCATGGAAACGAGCCCGGAAGATATTCACGGCATGCACGCCGCAGAAGGCATCCTCACCACCCGTGGCGGCATGACCAGCCATGCGGCAGTCGTCGCTCGCGGCATGGGCATACCCTGCGTTTCCGGCGCTGGCTCCATGCGGGTGGATCTGCGCAGCAATGTGTTGATCGGCGTGGGATGCATGCTGAAAAAGGGTGATGTCATCACCATCGACGGCTCGTCCGGCCGTGTGATGAAGGGTGAAGTCCCGATGAGCCAGCCGGAACTGTCTGGCGATTTCGCCAAGCTGATGGAATGGGCCGATAGCACCCGGCGCATGACGGTGCGCACCAATGCCGATACCCCGGCAGATGCCCGCGCCGCACGCGCGTTCGGCGCGGAAGGCATCGGCCTGTGCCGCACCGAACACATGTTCTTCGAGGGCGACCGCATTCAGGTGATGCGGGAAATGATCCTTGCTGAAACTGAAGAGGGCAGGCGCGCCGCACTCGATCAGTTGCTGCCCATGCAGCGTCAGGATTTTACCGAGCTGTTTTCCATCATGCACGGCATGCCGGTCACCATCCGTCTGCTGGACCCGCCACTGCACGAATTTCTGCCCAAGACCGATGGCGAGATCGTCGAGGTCGCCGCCGCCATGGGCATGTCGCAAACCCTGTTCCGGCAACGGCTGGATGCGCTGCACGAATTCAACCCCATGCTCGGCCATCGCGGTTGCCGTCTGGCAATCTCCTATCCGGAAATCGCTGAAATGCAGGCCCGCGCCATTTTTGAAGCGGCGGTCGAAGCTGCTCGCCTGACCGGCGCACCCGTGGTGCCGGAGATTATGGTGCCGCTGGTTGGTCTGCGTTCAGAGCTGGATTATGTCCGCGCTGTCATTGATGGTGTCGCCGTGTCGGTGGCGCGGGAAACCGGCATGACGCTGGAATATCTGACCGGAACCATGATCGAGCTGCCGCGCGCTGCCTTGCGGGCTCACGTCATTGCCGAGGCTGCGGAATTCTTCTCCTTCGGCACCAATGACCTGACGCAGACGACTTTCGGTATTTCCCGTGATGACGCCGCCCGCTTCATCGAAACCTACCAGCGCAAGGGCATTATCGAGCGTGACCCCTTCGTCTCGCTGGATTTCGATGGCGTGGGTGAACTGATCCGCATCGCCGCAGACCGTGGTCGCCAGACCCGGCCAGAGCTTAAACTCGGCATCTGCGGTGAACATGGCGGTGATCCGACCTCCATCCATTTCTGCGAGGATGTGGGGCTGGATTACGTCTCCTGCTCGCCCTTCCGCGTGCCGATTGCTAGGCTGTCTGCGGCGCAGGCAACCCTTGCCATGACGGATAAGCGCAACGCGAAGACCGTTTCGCGGGTCGTGCCGTTCAGGGCTCTTCCGGCGAAGGTGTAACGCTTTAGCGGTTCTGCACGATGATGCGGCGCTCCACCACCACGGGGCGGTAGAACATGTCGCGGCTGGATTGCGCCTGCCAGGCGCGTGTGTCGGCGCGGCGGTCGAGATCGAGATCCAACAGGCATCCGGCCATTGGGTCGGTGTTGGGGCGGAAGCCATAGCCACGGCAGGTCGTTTCGTCGCGGGCGCGCTGTTCTTCTGGCGTCAGTGTCTGGCAGGATGACAGCGATAGCACGGTTGCGATTGTGCCGAGAACGATGGAAACGCGCATGATGATAACTCCTTGATGGCAGCAAGCAGGGCTGCCCTGTGTTTCCTTGATACGATTGTTCGCGCTTTGAGAAAAGTGCAGCTCTGCGCAAAGGTTGGGTAGATTCCATTTGAACCCAAAACCCATTATGACGGGATGTCCCGGCGATTCCCTGCAAAATCGGATGTTTTGCGCGGAACGCTCTTGTTGAAATACTAGGGCATGTTGTGCAAACGGTTTCAGTGTTTGCAGCAGCGACATGCCAAGCCAGGTGCCGCCTTATGACTGTGCGTTTCGTTCGGCCCGTGTCCTATGCGGCATATCTTTCCCGATATCTCGGGCTGGCGGCGCTTCTTCTGTTTCTGATCGCGGCTCCCCTGCATCGCTTCGGCCCGCTGACGCTGCCGGACTTCATTTCGCTCACGCTCATCTCCGCAGCCATTGCCGCTGTCGCGCTGCTATTGGCCCTCATCGGGCTCCAGCGGCTTTGGTCAACAGGCGCGAAAGGCGGGCTGTGGTCGCTCTGCGCCATCTTCTTCGCCGCCATCCCCTTGGGCGTGGTGGCATTTGCGGGTTTTCTCTATTGGCAAAAGCCCCACATTTACGATGTGACGACAGATGTGGTGGACGCGCCGAACTGGCTATCCATTCCAACCGCCAACCAGCAATGGTTGCCACATCCGCTGGTCGTTTCCAAAGCGGAGAGGGATGTACAGGTAGCGGCCTATCCAAGCCTTGCAGGCCACCGCTATGAAGGCGCCATCGACCGCGTCTATGCGGCGGCCCGCAAGGTCGCAAAGGCCGAGCGCATTCGCATTTCCCACACCGATGGTCTGATCGGATCGCTGCCGGATACGCAGCCCGGCATGCCGCAGCAGGACCAGAACGAAGGAGCAAGCGATACGCCGGTCGATGAGTTGCCGGCCAATGTGCCCGTGCCTCTGGCTCGCCCTGCAGAGGCTCCGGCACCGACCTTCTTCAATGGCAGCGGCGTGGTTGTGATGCAGGGCGAGACGCGCAGCCTCATCTGGGGCCTGCGCTTTGATGTTCTCATAAGGCTGCGCGAAGACACTGAAACCACGCTGGTGGATGTCCGCGTTGCGTCGCGCTTTGGCCCCCATGATCTGGGCATGGGCGCGAAAATCGCCGAGGCCTATCTCGATGCGCTGGACGCCGAAATGCAGGGCCTCAACGACAACTGACGTACAGCGCGGCTCGCTCTTCAGGTTGGAAAATAAAGCCCGTTCAAAGACGGGGGACCATCCGTCTGCACGTACCCTTTTTCGAGCAGGTCTTCCATATGCGCGAGGACTGAAAGTGCCGCTGCGCCATGCAAGCGCGGGTCGGTGCTTCTGTAGATGATTTTCACCATTTCAGGAATGGTTCGGTCACCCGCATGGAGACGTGCCAACACTGCTTTTTCGCGCATGCGCCGGTGGGTGCGAAGGCCACGCATGAAGGCCGTGGGTTCGTTGACCGGCCCGCCATGGCCGGGCAGAAACAGCCTGTCGTCCCGCTCCAGAAGTTTTGTCAGCGACGCCATGTAATCGCTCATCGAACCATCCGGTGGCGCAACGATGGTCGTTGCCCAAGCCATGACGTGATCAGCCGAAAAAACGATACCGGTACCCTCAAGCGCAAAAGCGGAATGATTGGCCGTGTGGCCGGGCGTATGCAGCGCCGTCAGCGTCCAGCCATCGCCAGATAGGCTCTGGTTATCGCCAAGTACGATATCCGGCACGAAAGCGGTATCCGAGCTTTCGGCGAATGGGTTCCGCTCGCCCTCGTGCAACGGCCTTGCGGCGCGATGCGGCCCTTCCGCAACGGTCAGCGCGCCGGTCGCCTCGCTCAACCGCGCCGCCAGCGGCGAGTGGTCGCGGTGCGTATGGCTGACGAAGATATGGGTCAGTTCGCGGCCTTCCAGAGCGGCCATCAAGGCGTGAAAATGCGCATCGTCATCCGGTCCCGGATCAATCACCGCAACGGATTTTTCGCCGACAATATAGCTGTTGGTGCCATGAAAGGTGAAAGGTGAGGGATTGTTGACGGTGATGCGCTGCACGCCATCGGCCACAGGCACCGCATTGCCATAAGCGGGCTGAAAATCGCGGTTGAATTCCGGGTCTGTCATAGGCTCAGTCAATGCTCACTCGTATTCGATTTTGATGATGCTCACTGCCTGCATTCATCACAGTGTACGAAGCCCGGTCTTGCGACGATAGGGCAGGCGGCGTCGTACCCCCTGACGTAACATGAAGAATTATACCGACACACAAGAAATATTGCGCGCCACGCAACTTAATGATTGCCGCTGCCATTGCGCTTTGCTAATCAGGCCGCATTCAGGTCGTGGCGCTTCGCCCACTGCCCTGTTGGGGCGTCGCCAAGCGGTAAGGCACCGGTTTTTGGTACCGGCATTCCCAGGTTCGAATCCTGGCGCCCCAGCCATTGCTATTTGATGCAGCCGAATAACTCTCTCATTGAACTTTAAAGTGCTCTTCTTGCCTGTCGCCTTCGGGGTTGAAAATACAAGTAACCCGAGCGCCTCGCTGGCGCGAATTGATTTCGCAATTCCAGCTTGGAAGCGCGTTGCAGAAAATCTTATCTACCGTTAAGGTAGTAGACACCGCTCATCGCCTAGTTGCGCCGTCTGCAAAACGCTTGGTCGGTAAGATAGCGAGTGCTTTTGGAAAGTACTGCGCCTAAGTAAAGCTGGGGGAATTCTGATGTCTGTTATGGAAAGCGGTCCTAACTCGACCGGCACGTTCGAAATCATCGCATTTAGGCTGCACGATCAAACGTTCTGCGTGCTCACAAGAACCATCCGAGAGATCCGGGGATGGGGCCCAGCGATGCCGATCCCAAACTCGCCGCCTGACGTCATTGGTGTTATGAACCTGCGTGGCACGGTTATTCCGATCATCGATCTCGCCAACAAGCTTGGTATGGACAGCACTGAACCCAATGAACGGAGCGCCATCGTTGTGGCTGAGGTTCATGGTCTGGCGATGGGACTGGTTGTTGATCGGGTCTCCGATATTCTGACGATTCCCGAAAACATGCTTCAGCCAGTACCGGAGATCAGCGTATCGCCGGGCATGCGCTATGCAGACGGTATCATCGCGCAGCCGGACGGCATGATCTGCTTTCTCAATCTCGGACGGATGTTCGAAGAGGTTGCGGTCAGAAGCATGACTGCTGCCTGATTGGTGAAGACTTGCACGTGGGGCCTTAGACGGCACATGACGTCCGAGCGTTACCTTGTCCACTACGGGCTGATTTGATAGTCAGTCCGCATGGAAACTTCGCTCTATTTGCCTGTCAAAGCGTTTCTGGAAGCCGCTGGCTTTTCTGTAAAAGGAGAGATCGGCGGGTGCGATCTGGTAGGGCTGAGTGGCGATGATCCGCCTGTTGTGGTCGTGTGCGAGCTGAAGCTGACATTCAATCTCGAACTTATCCTGCAGGCTGTCGACCGCGCTGCGGTGTCTGACGAGGTCTGGATTGCGGCAAGAATTTCGGCCAAGGGCAAGGGGCGGGAGGCTGACAAGCGTTACAGGGATCTGTGCCGCCGCCTCGGCATTGGCATGCTGGGCGTGTCCGATCTTGGCGATGTCAGCATCATCGTTGCATCCGTTTCTCCCATGCCGCGCACCAATGCCAAGCGGCGATCAAGGCTGGTTCGTGAGCACCAGAAAAGGCGAGGCGACCCGGTTTTGGGCGGCAGCACCCGCACACCTGTCATGACCGCCTATCGACAGCAGGCACTAGGTTGCGCAGCGGTTCTTGCTGAGGCTCCCTTGCGCGTTCGTGATGTGAGGCAACGTATTCCCGAGGCCACGAAAATCCTGCAGTCCAATGTCTATGGCTGGTTCGAACGTCTGGACAGAGGCATTTATGGCCTGACGGACGCCGGGCGTGAGGCCCTCATCCGATGGCCTCAGCCAGTGCTGGAAGTCTAGGCGGCCTCTATCGGTTTGGCAGCTTTCAGTCTCGGGCGACCGATCTTTCTGGCGATAACCGTTAGTTCCCTTGGTGTGGATTTGGTCAGGGCAAGCCGCGCTGCCTCACTCATGGATGTTGCGATGAAATCGGCGCTGATTTCGGCGGCATCGATCTGCCCGAAATTCTGTCCGTCGGCGGTTGGCATCAAAATGCCCACCCGCAATTTTGGCCTTGCCCGCTTCAAGCGCCTGATGATCTGGCGGGCATGGGATTTGGAATTGCCATTGAGGAACGAGACCACGACCGTTTCGACACCATCTATGGCAAATCCTTGCGTGCCACGACCGGCAAATCCGGCATAGCTGGCGGATGAAACCTCTGCGCCTTGGATTTCGATGATCTGCGAGAGCATGGCAGCGGCAGCATCGTCTATTGCGCCGCGTCCGCCAAGACACAGGATAGTCTGGCCGCGGCCATCCGGCAACTCGGTGGGGTCATCGACCGTAACGGAGGTCTCAGCCTCGTCCTCTTCGTTTTCCTCCTCGTCGGCAATGTCGGAGAGATTATCGACCAGCGTCAACGAACTGGTGGAAAACAGCCCGATCTGCGCGTCGGACATGACACCGCGCTGGCGGTCCATCTCACCCAGCAGCAGCGCTGGCAGCCCGACCTTGTCGTAATAATCGACGAGATATTCTTCCTTTAGATATTCCTCGGCATTGTCGGTCGCCTCGTTCGGATCGCCCGCCAGCAGTCTTTGATACAGCTTTTCATGGAGCTCCAGCACTGGCTCATTGCCAAGCAGGACGTCGAGAAAGCCGAATTGCGGAACATAGCGCCCCAGAACCACAAGGCACACGGTCAGCGGTGTGGAGAGCATCAGCCCGATCGGCCCCCACAGCCACGACCAGAAGATCGCGGAAACGATGATCGCGAGCGGAGAAAGACCCGTATGGGAGCCGTAAAGCCAGGGCTCCACCACATTGTTGCTGATGACCTCGATCGTGATGAACAGCGCCGCCACCCACGCGACTAGCGACCAGCCGGGTGCAATTGCCAGAGCCAGAAACAAGGGCAGGATCATGCCGATGACGGGGCCAATATAGGGAACGAACCGCAACACCAGCGTCAGCAATCCCCAGAGTATGGCGTTGGGAATGCCGAGCACCCACAGACCAATGGTAATGGGCACAGCGTAGAGCGTATTTACGACGAGCTGCATCAGCAGATATTTGCCAACGCGTTTGCCTGCATCCTGGAGCGCTGCGGTGGTGCGGTGCAGGTCACTCAGGCCCACCAGCCGGATAAAGCGGTCGCGCAGATCTTCCCGCTCCAGAAGCATGAAAACGACGAGAACGATGACAAGGCCCGCCGTTGCAAAGGGGCTGATCAAGGGCAAGATCAGGTTTCCGAGCGTCTGCAACGGGTTGGACCGGGCGATGATTTCGACAGGCATCGGCTCGCGGGGCGGCGCCACGGGCGTCGCCTCATCCTGACTTTCCACGGCCCTTACCTGAATCTCGGCACCCACCCGCTCCGCGACCTTGCTGAGATGGTCCAGCAAACCGTTGCCAGCACCAGCCTGCGCCAGTGTTTGCACCTTGCTCACAATGTTGCGCTGGTATGTGGGAATATTGGCGGCGAGGTTTGAGACCTGGGTCGCCACGATGAAGCTGAAAATGGCGATGGCGGTGAAAGCTGAGATGACGGCAAGAATGACCGCCAGTATTTTCGGCACAGATCGTTTGCGCAAAAATGAAACGATGGGTGCCAGCGTGAAGGATAAGAGCAGGGCGAGCGCCAGCGGAATGAAGATATCCTCACCCACACGCAGCAGAAACGCCACGCCGATTAGGATCAACACCGTTCGTCCTGAGAGCATATTGGACGACGCCCCATCGGTCTTCGGATAGGTCGAACCGGCGGTTACGGCGCTCACAGTTTTCGGAAAGTCCATGTCTTTATCCCGCCTCATGCCCAAAAAGGGTCACATCGTTGGCCTTTTCAACAGGCAGCACAAAGGGCTGTGGGCGGTCGGGCAGGTGAACGTGTGACATGCGCTAGCCTTTAGCATGGCCACGCGAAGCGGTGAACGCATGTGGTGATATGCGGTTCCTTGAAGAACAGAGAAGGACGAAATTCTGTTGAACCCTGTTTCCTCAACACTCGATTTGCGAGCCAGAATGGAGCGCCCATGGATGGCCATGCCTCATATGCAGGGCCGTCATGTCAAAAACTTGCGTTGTGAGGTGAACGAAAACCCCCTTAAAAGCCTTATAGCGTTTTTGCGTCTGGAGTTTTGAATGCCCGCAGGTTCTTCCCGGCCATCCTGTTTGCCCGAAAGCGGCGAGGCGGCCGACGTCATCCATCGCTTCGACTGGTCCAAAACCTCGCTTGGGCCCATTGAGAGCTGGAGCGTGACCATTCAGACCATCGTGGCGACGATGCTGCGTTCTCCCGTTGCCATAGCCACCATGTGGGGCGATGACGGCGTGATGATCTACAACGATGCCTATGTCGAAATCGCGGGCAAAAGACATCCCGGCCTGATGGGCTCCGCTGTTCGTGAGGCGTGGCCGGAGGCCGCAGAGTTCAACGATCATGTCATGAAGTCCGGCATGGCTGGCAAAACGCTATCCTATAAGGATCAGCCTCTGACGCTGTATAGAAATGGCATCGCCGAAGAGGTGTGGCTGGATCTCGACTATTCGCCGGTGGCCGATGAAGATGGCACGACACTCGGCGTTTTCGCCGTGTTGCGTGACACATCCGAGCGGGTCAAAGCGGCAAGGCAGCTTGAAGCGCTGAATGAAGACCTGGAGCGTCAGGTTCTTGAACGCGTGCTGGAACAGGGCACGACCTGGAACATCAACCCCGATATGCTGGCTGTCGTGGACATGGAAGGCCGCTTTCTTGCCACCAACCCCGCTTGGGGCAAGACGCTGGGATATAGCGCCCATGAAATGCGCGACTTTATGTATACCGACCTGCTGCACCCGGACGATATAGCCGGTGCTAAAGGTGCCCTCGCCAGGTTGATCGGCGGTGAAGCCGTTATCGAAGTCGAGAACAGATACCGGACGAAGTACGGTGCGTATCGGTGGTTTTCCTGGGTCTGCGTGCCAGAGAATGGCAAGATTTACTGCATCATCCGTGATGTGACCAATGAGAAAATTGCCCGCGCCGAACGCGACCAGCTCTGGCGGCTTTCGCAGGATATGCTGGCCCGTGCCAGCTATGACGGGGAAATGTCAGCCGTTAATCCTGCATGGGGCAAGGTTCTGGGTTGGAGCGAGCAGGAACTGCTGACCAACCCTTACGTCGATATCATCCACCCTGAAGACGTGCCAGGAACAACGGCGGCACTGGTGGAAATGGCAAAGACCGCCCAGCCGACAAAATTTGAAAACCGCATCCTGACCAAAAGCGGTGTGTGGACGCCCATCGGCTGGACGGTATCGCCAGAAGCCGACAATGTGAATTTCATCGCGGTCGGCCGTGATCTCTCGGATTACAAGGCTCAGGAAGAAGAGCTTGCCGATGCGCAGGAGCAGTTGCGGCAGGCGCAGAAAATCGAGGCCATAGGACAACTCACCGGCGGCTTGGCTCATGATTTCAACAATATTCTAGCTGGCATTGCCGGAAGCTTGGAGATGATGAAGACGCGCCTTGCCCAGGGGCGTGTTGGCGAGTTGGATCGCTATATCGTTGGCGCAACCGGTGCAACCAAACGCGCCGCGGCTTTGACGCAGAGGCTTCTGGCCTTTTCGCGCCGCCAGACGCTGGCCCCGAAAACCACCGATGTGAACGCTCTTGTTACCGGCATGCTGGAGCTTGTCCATCGCAGTATCGGCCCCAGCATCGAGGTTAAAACCGATGCGGCTGACAATCTCTGGACAACCTTTGTCGATGCGGGGCAGCTTGAAAATGCGCTGCTCAACCTATGTATCAATGCGCGCGATGCCATGCCCGATGGTGGGACGTTGACCATCAAGACCGGCAACCACTGGCTGGATGCGCGCGCGGCAAAAGACGTGGGCCTGAAAGCCGGTGAATATATCTGCCTGTGCGTTGCAGATTCCGGCACAGGCATGTCGGCAGAAGTCATGTCGCGGGCCTTTGATCCTTTCTACACCACCAAGCCCATCGGCCAGGGCACAGGGCTTGGCCTTTCCATGGTGCATGGTTTTGCAGGTCAATCAAACGGTGCGGTGCGTATCGATTCCAGAATTGGCGCAGGCACCACGATCAGCATCTACCTGCCGCGCCACGGCGCAGAGGCCGATGCGGAAGAGGGTGGTGAGGCCCAACAGGCACCCGCACCGCAATCGAGCGGCGGCGAAACTGTGCTGGTGGTGGATGACGAACCTCTGGTTCGGATGGTTGCCGTCGAGCAACTGGAAGAGCTCGGATACCGGGTTCTGGAAGCCGATGACGGAAAATCCGCTTTGGCCATCCTCAATGCCGATACCCAGATCAATCTCCTTGTGACCGATGTCGGATTACCCAATGGCATGAACGGGCGCCAACTGGCGGAAGCGGCGCGCATCGCCCGGCCAGACCTCGGCGTTCTCTTCATAACCGGTTACGCGGAAAATGCCGTTCTCAACCACGGCCATCTGGAGCAGGGCATGCATGTGATGACGAAGCCGTTCCAGAATGATGTCTTTGCGCGCAAGGTCAATGACTTGATTGGCCGCCGCCTATGATGCTCAGCCCAGCCGCAGCCCCATTGGTGGCAGCATTTTATCGCAGCTTGCTTATGGACATTCCCTCTCAGGGATTTATGCAGGTGTCGGAAAAACCGCGCAGACGAACACCTGATATGACAGGCTTGGAGACCGACGCTTGATGAAACCAAAATTGGCTCAACACATGTGGGCACGGATTGTTGTCGCCACGTCCCTTCTGGCAGCGGGAACGGCCAATGCCACGCCGGTTCTGGTTGTCGATACCGCCAGCCGTCAGGTCCTTTATCAGGAAGACGCCGGCGTGCCGTGGTATCCTGCATCCACCACCAAGCTGATGACGGCGTTGGTCGTGTTTGAAGCGCTGCGGGCCGGTGAAGTTACCCTTTCCACTCCTGTCATGATGACGCGCAACGCGACAAAGCAGGCCTTCCTCGAATCCGGCCTGACCTTTGGCCGAACCATGACGCTTGAAGACGCGCTTTATGCAGCACTGACGGCGTCTGCCAATGATGTCGCCGTGGCTTTGGCGGAGGCAGTTGCGCCGAGCGAAACTGCGTTCATTCAGCGCATGAATGCGCAGGTGCAACGCCTTGGAATGACAGGCACGCATTTCGCAAGCCCAAATGGTTTGTTTGATCGCAGCAACTATTCGACGGCGCGCGATCTGGCCATTCTCGGCATGGAGATCGAGCAGGCCTATCCGGAATATAGCCGTTTCTTCCAGGGGGCAGCCGTCATCATCGATGGCAAGGAAATCAAGTCCAACAACGCCTTGCTGACCAGCTTTGACGGAACCGTCGGAATGAAGACCGGCTTTCTCTGTGCCTCAGGCCGAAACTATGTTGGTCTTGCCACCCGCAATGGCAAGCGCGTGATGGTCGTGATCCTTGGCGCGACGACGGAGCGCGAGCGCAACGAACGCGCCGCCAAATATCTGACGGAAGCGTTCGACGGCAAGCTTCCTGCATCCGGTTCGCTGGAAGCCATTCAAAACCGCAGCGATGTTGCACCACAGGATATGCGCATCCGGCTTTGCACGGACAAGAGTGTCGCCTATGAGGCCGAGCGCGAAGCACTTTACCCCATGGGGCTTCCGGGCCACGAAACCTTCCTGAAACCCCAGACATCAGGACAGGTTCGGACAATCACCACCTGGGCAACCGCCACAGATCTGCCCGTGCCAACGCCACGCCCGCCGGAGCAGCAGCTGAAAAGCGGCTCGACCGGCTAAGGCCTGCAACGGTTTCCAACGAAAAAGGCACGTCTTGCGACGTGCCTTTTCTCATTCTGTAAAGCTGATGCCTAACTAGAGCGCCATGTCAGGACGCTTTGCCGCTGGCTCACCAACGCCAGCGCCGGGGGCTGCATTGATGGCTGTCATGTCGATCTGCGGCGGGGTTGGAAGCTGCAGGTGCTCGCTTGTGTAAGCCCATTCCTGCATAACCTTTTCGGGGTCTGCGTTCAGCTTCGTGCCGTAGCTTGGAACGATCTCGCGGATCTTGGCCTGCCACTCTGGCGAAGCGACCTTGTCCTTGAAAACCTTCTCCAGCACGTTGAGCATGATGGGAGCCGCCGTCGATGCGCCCGGAGATGCACCGAGGAGAGCCGCGATGCTGCCATCCTTGGCGCTGACGATTTCGGTGCCGAGCTTCAAAACGCCGCCCTTTTCCGCATCGCGCTTGATGATCTGCACGCGCTGGCCCGCCTGCCACAGGCGCCATTCACCCTGTTTGGCGCCCGGGAAATATTCCTGCAACGCAGCGAAACGGTCGTCATCAGACATCATCAACTGACCAGCCAGATATTCCACCAGCGGATACTCGTCGATACCAACGCTCATCATCGGCCACGCATTGCTCATCGTGGTCGATGTCATCAGGTCGAAATAAGAGCCTTCCTTCAGGAACTTCGTGGAGAAGGTCGCGAATGGTCCAAACAGCACGACGCGCTTGCCGCCAATAACGCGCGTGTCGAGGTGAGGAACCGACATGGGCGGAGAACCGACCGATGCCTTGCCATAGGCCTTGGCCAGATGCAGCATGGTCACGTCAGGGTTTTCGTTGACGAGGAACGAGCCCCCGACCGGGAAGCCGCCATAGGCTTCGCCTTCAGGAATGCCGGACATCTGCAACAGATGGATGGCACCGCCGCCTGCACCAACGAAGACGAACTTGGCGTCAACCGTCCGCTCGGAATCATCCTTGAGGTTGCTATATGTCACGCGCCATGTGCCATCGCTGTTGCGCTCGATGGCGGTAACTTCGCTTGAAGTCTGAAGGTTGAAAGACTTCTGCGTTTGCAGATGCGCGACGAACTGGCGGGTAATCTCGCCAAATTCCATGTCGGTGCCGAGCGGAGACCATGTCGCGCCGATTTTCTGGTTCGGGTCGCGACCCTCCATCATCAACGGAACCCATTTCTTGATCTGTTCCGGGTCGCTGGAATACTGCATCCCGGCAAAAAGCGGGCTGGCCTTCAGCGCCTCATAGCGCTTTTCAAGATAGGCGATGTTTTCCTCGCCCCAAACAAAGCTCATATGCGGCGTGTGGTTGATGAAGGAGCGCGGGTTCTTCAAAACGCCGTTGCGCACCTGCCATGCCCAGAACTGGCGCGAAATCTGGAAAGCCTCGTTGATTTCGATGGCCTTGGAAATGTCGATGCCGCCATTGGCGGTTTCTGGCGTATAGTTCAACTCGGCAAGCGCCGAGTGACCGGTGCCTGCATTGTTCCAGCCATTGGAGCTTTCCAGTGCCACCGCGTCGAGGCGTTCAAGCATTTCGATGGACCAGTTCGGCTCCAGCTCGTGCAGCCAGACGCCAAGCGTCGCGCTCATAATGCCGCCGCCAATCAACAGCACATCAACCTGCTTGTCGGCAGCCTGCGCCAGTGCAGGCGCGCCCGGCAGCGCGGCAGCCGCAAGGCCCGCAAACGCCGTGCCAAGCACCTGACGGCGGTTCATGGTAAAGTCGTTGTTCGAGAATTCGGTTGTCAGGCCTTTGCCCTTGTCGTTTCTGCTCACGTCTTTTCCTAAACTAATTGATAATCTTCAATTTGTGCGGCGCAATAACGCATCGATAGCTGTAAGACAACTCGGGGAAGGGCCCAGGGTCAGGCCCGGCTTACGCAAGCCTGGAAAATGCAGCTTCCCGTGAAAAATTTCGCAAACGGCGTTTCAGAACTCAAGGCTGCGACATTTTGCCTTATTTTTCCGTGTCATAGGCCTCATGGCATCATGGGGTGCAAGCGGCGTGTCGGCAGACGCTAATAGGTATCTAATCGATTGAAAGTAAAGGATTGCGCTGTGCGCATATCTGATGTGCGACCTTGCCTTTTTGCGAATATCGGCCTTTTCACGCCTCGGCGCGGACCACGCAATGGCCATAAAAAAGCCCGCCTGATCTAGAAATCGGCGGGCTTTGAGAAGCAGTGGCTCAGGCCTTATTCGCCTGCGAGAAACTCTGCGCAATAGCTCGGGCCGTTGACGCCGGGACGGTCGGAAACGGTGCGAACCGAATTGATCTTGTAGTCGCCGCCAACAACGATCTGCACTGTGCAGGAAAGGCTGGCATTGCGTGCAGCCGAAATCTGGCGTCCGCGCTTTCCGTCCTTGCCTTCTTCGAACTTGGCAGGAATCTTCGCGTTTCTGAAACCACCACGCCATGTATAGGTCGTCGTGCTGCCATTGGTGACGTCAGTCAGCGGCGGGCCAAACTTGGCAAAGAACACGCCTGCAGACTGGCCGACCCAGCGCGTTTCAACAGCGCTTTTAGGTGCCAATGAAGGTGTGGTCGTGGTGCAGGCTGAAAGGGCAATCGCCAGCCCTGCCAATGTTAAGCTGCGAAAACGCATGGAAATTTCCTTTGTAAGCGGTGTCAGAGAGATGGGAGATGATGTCCCCTAGCAGATTTACGGCGGTGCGGCAGTGCCGACATCAGCCCAAATGAATATTTTTTGCCACAATTGCTTTTTTGTAACGATCACGTCCTGAAGAGGCTTATGTCCCTCGGAAAATCAGATGCCGCCACCTCGACCAAAATATCGCTGATACCGAATCGTCCATAATATTTGTGTTTAAATCTAGAATCCCTGCGTGCAATATTATGTTATCAGAATATACGCAGTGTAAAATGAAATAAATCAGTATTGATCTCAAGTATTAATGCCGTGTTCAGTCCATATGGATTACTGAATTTGTGCTTAGTGATTTTGGAGCCGTTTCCGCTATTTGGGCGAGCGAAATTGGGTTTATTCCCAGGGAAGATGTCATGAATAAAATTCTGATCGCAGCGGTTATTCTTGGTTCAGTATCAACATTTGCGTCTGGCGCATCGGCACAGACCAAGGGTGATTGGGTTCTTGGTAACTACAAGGGGGCCGGATATTGGTTTCCGGGCGTTATCGATAGTATTTCAGGTGGAAAAGTCACAATCCGTTATGACGATGGCGATCGCGAGACCGTCGCGATCAGCAAGGTTCGTCCCTATGACTGGATGATCGGCACGCGGGTCGAGTGCAACTACAAGGGCGCTGGCCAGTGGTACGCTGGCAAGATCTCTTCCCTTGCTGGTGAACGGATCGGCATTGCCTATGATGACGGTGACAAGGAAACCACAAAGACCGGTCGCTGCAGAACACAGTAATTCCTGACGGAAGCGTAAATGCTATCGGCGCGAATGCGATGACGATCGACTTTTTAACGCCTTACTCCCATAGCGCTTCGCGTTGGGGATGCATCAACAAGGAACCTTTGCCCCTGAGTTCCGTTAGGTCCACAGGTATAAAGGAGACTATCATGCTAAAAGGTCTGGTTCTGTGGGCAATGGGTGTGCCCCTCGTCGTTATCGTCCTGCTCTACATGTTCTTCTTCTAGTAGAAGGACTGGCTGCGCACGGATGCAGCCACTAACGCCAATACCACTACGGCCACGCTATCGGTTTTAGTAACCATGGCGTGGCCGTATTGTTTTAAAGTCATCCATCACGTCGCTTCAGTTCAGCTCATTTCTGAGCAAGACTGTCCGATACGCCAAAAAGCCACAGCATGCTGCTGGCGTTCAACTTGGGCGTCGCAGGCCGTGGCAGGACCACGCTTCTGTTTTTGGCGCGGCCAGCAAACAGAAAATCCGCATAGCTTTTTTCCAGCTCGCGCTCGTAGTCATCCACGAAAACATGGGTGTCGTTTTTCGCCACAAGCGCCGTCCAGACCAGCGGAAGGGCGCGGCCAGGCAGGTTTGGCATCCAGCCCATCGGGCCATCAACCAGAATAACATCCCATTGCCGTGCCTTGACGCTCTCGGGCAATTGCGCGCTGCGCACCAGTGCGGCCGGGTTCTGCATCGAGGCCGCAACGGTGGAGGGATAGTCCATCTGCTCGATGTTCAACTCGGGATGCTGGCTCTGAACCTTGGCAATCCACTGTGGCGCATTCTCGAAAAACAGCGTGTAGCCGTCGTTGTTCAGGTTGGCCCAGAGGGGGCTGTCATTACCAAGGCCGAAGACCAGCATGTTGCAATGAGGACCACGCGATCTGATGGCTGCCGAAACAGCCTCGATCTGGATATGCGACATCTGGGCGTCAGGGTTGTAATTGTCGCGCAAAACGGCGTTGAGAAAGCTCTCGCCAGACGATGCCTCGCCGCCTTCAATATCATTCTGGCTATCGAACCGTACGGGCATGGAAGAAATCTGGTTCACGTGCTTTGCCTCATTGCCTTGAGTTTTGGTTGGTACTAGAGCAAGTCCAGCAAAAGTGGGAACCGGTTTTGCGTCCGGAATTGCGTAAAAACAAATCGATAGAGCGTTGAAGGTGAATTCCTATTCACCGGAAAGGCTCTAGTGGGTCGGATCAAAGGCCACCGACCACCAGCAAACCGGAGCCGCCAATCGCGTTCACGCAGAAGCGCAATCCGCTGCCAATCGAGCCCCAGAGCGTTGCCGCCTGTGCCTCGGCTGCCTTGTCGGCAATTAGGCAAAACGTAAAGCCGCGCGGCGCCAGATGCGGGGCGATGGCAGACAGTGAGACGGCGGCGCTGCCAGCCGGGACGGTCTTGGAAAGATCGACGACGACCATGTCGAACTTGGTGTCCGGGTCCAGTTCGCGCGTATCTGGAAAGCTGCCGCTGACCGTATCCAGATTGATGTTGACCGGCTCGGATACCGTAATTGTCACCTCGTCGCGCGTGCCGCATAGCCTCAGCCGCAAATCCAGCTCTTCGGCTTCGGTAGCAGATGAACAGAGGCAGGTCAGTTGGCGTCCGGTACCGGAAAGCATGCTTGCAAGGGTCAGTGCGGAGCGTGTGCTGCCGACATGCAGAACACTGGCGTCGTCGGGGCGGGTGTGAACGATGCCGCGCAAAGCCCAGACCTGCTCGGGCGCCAGGCGTACAGGGCCGCAATAGGCCATGGCGTTAACGATGCCTGGCATATCTGCAAGCACGAGATCGCCGGTGATATCACTCCAGGTCTGGGTAGAAGTCGTCATTGTCATGGATTGTTGCCCGTTTGGAACGCTGATTTTTGATTTGTTTGCAATCTGCTCCTGCGGCTTTGGCGCCTCTGCAGGAGCGGGTCGCGTCATGGGAAGCGGGGCCTTGCGAATGACCTCCTGCGCCGATTTCTGCTGGATGGTCGAGTTCAAACCAACGGACTGGCTGTCCAGATTATGATGCGATTGCGGATTTGTGGCGGTGTAGAGATAGGCGTTGGCCGCTAGGAATTGGTAGCGCCTTGTCTGGTCCAGTATCGGCATTGCAATGGCGATATCGCAGGCTGCCTGCAGCCAAGCCCCGTTGCTATCCTTGAAATAATCCTCCGGCACATTGCCCAGAAGCTCGGCGCGGAAGGTGAAGAAATGGCTCGTCTTCCAGCCTTGCTGGCGCGGTGAGATATTGGGGTCCAGCGCCGTGTTGCAGCCGACATGGCCGTTATCCATGGCAAAATTGGTCCAGACCACATCCTTGCCCGCTTTATAGAAAGCCAGCATGGCCTCAAGCACCCGGTTCTCGATCAGCTGGTCGTCGGCATCCACAACGCCAATGAACCGCGCCTTGTCGCTGAGGGGGCGCAAATGCTCCCACGCATTGCGCGCCTTACCAAAGCGGGTGCTGTTGGTTATGAGCGTGTGCCTATCGGGAAAGTGCTGCTCTAAGGCATTGAGTGCTGCGCCACGCGTATCGTCATCCGACATGTCATCGACAAAAAGGATGTGCACATCCTTCAATGTTTGTGCGGATATGCTCTCAACTGCACGGGCGGCGTACTGGGCGCAATTTCGGCCAGTCATGAATATCAGGGCTTCAACGGATTGCATGCTGACCGACTCTCAAAAATGAAGGATCTGCCTTCTGCTTAGCTTGCGAAGCTGTTTCGAGCCTTGTCGCGCAACCGGTGCTGCCAAAAACGAAAAAAGGCGCTGGTTTGCGCCAGCGCCTTTTGCCATTTACGTCGACTAGTCCTAATCCAGTTGATCCAGCAGCCTGGAGGCTGATGCCGAACTCGTGCGACGAATCTCGACTTCATCGCGGCGGCTGGAAAGCTGTTCGCTGGCCAGAAGCGCCTCGGCCAGATCGGCGGGGAGGGAGAGGATCACCCGTTCGCCCTGTGCAATCTTGCCCGTATCAGTGCGTCTGTTCAAGATCATGCCGCCAGCAACGGTGTTGTTGGTGTCGGCATCAATCAGAATGAACGAGCCTGTCGAGCGGTTCTGCTCATAGGGATCGAAGATGGCAGTTTCGTCGAAGGACAGGCGAACCTTGCCGATGGCGTTCATGGCAAGCGTATCGGTATGGGCAAGCCATTGACCGTTCTTCAGATCCAGCTGCGTTATCGGCTGTACGGAAACCCGCTGGCGCCGGCTGCCGCTTTTCAGCCAGTAGCGTTTGCCGGGCTCGATGCCGCCGGGCTGAAGGGCCACGATCTGCGCATCGAAGGCATGGCCCGTCTGCGGCTGCGCCTCGATGGAAACGATCATGTCGCCGCGTGACACATCCACCTGCCGGTCGAGAACAAGCGTAATCGCATCGCCGGAAACGGCGGCATTGCGCACCAGATCAAACGTCACGATCTGCTTGACGTTCGCCACCATGCCCGATGGCAGAATGACGACGGAATCACCGGGCTTTACAGCGCCACCGGCAACAGTGCCCTGATAGCCGCGGAAGCTCTCGCCGGGGCGGGAAACGCGCTGGACGGGAAGGCGGAAGCCGCCTGTCTGGGTGGAGCGAGATGTCGCAAGCTCAAGCGTTTCGGCAAGCGTAGCGCCTTCATACCACGGCATCGCGGCCTTGCCGGAATGCACGACATTTTCGCCCTTGAGCGCCGACATGGGAATGGCGGTAATCTGCTTGATGCCCAGCGACAGCGCAAACTCGCGGAAGTCGTGAGCAATCAGCTCGAACCCGGCCTTGTCGTAGTCGGTGAGGTCGATCTTGTTCACAGCCAGCACGAATTGGCGAATGCCCATCAGAGCGGCGATCGTTGCGTGGCGGCGGGTCTGTTCCAGAATACCGGTGCGGGCATCCACCAGAAGAACAGCCAGATCCGCAGTCGATGCGCCGGTTGCCATGTTGCGGGTATATTGCTCATGGCCGGGTGTGTCGGCCACAATGAAGGCGCGTTTGTCGGTGGCGAAATAGCGATAGGCAACATCGATGGTGATGCCCTGTTCGCGCTCCGCCTGAAGACCGTCCAAAAGCAGCGCGAAATCGGGCAGGCCGAGATCGTTCTGCTTGCCGCTGTCACGGTGCAATGTGGCGGCCTGATCTTCCTTCACCGCCTTGGTGTCCCAAAGCAGGCGGCCAATCAGCGTCGATTTGCCGTCGTCCACGCTTCCGCAGGTGATGAGGCGCAGCGGGCGGGTGTCCTTGACGGCTTTGGCATGTTCCGCAAAGGGCAGAATGGTTGCGGATTGCGCCGTGCTGTTCTGGCTCATCAGAAATATCCTTCGCGCTTTTTCTTTTCCATGGAGCCGGACTGGTCACGGTCGATGGCGCGGCCCTGCCGCTCGGAAACGGTGGCGATCTCAAGCTCGGAAATCACCTCATCCAGCGTCGTTGCATGAGAGTTGATAGCACCCGTCAGCGGGAAGCAACCCAGCGTGCGGAAGCGGATCATGCCTTCCTGCACCACTTCGCCCGGCTGAAGTTCCAGACGCTCGTCTTCCGCCAAAATCATCATGCCGTCGCGCTCCACGTAAGGGCGGTTCTTGGCATAATAGAGCGGCACAAGCGGAATGTTCTCCGCCTGAATGTAGCGCCAGATATCGACCTCGGTCCAGTTGGAGAGCGGGAAGGCGCGAACGCTTTCGCCCTGACGAACCATGCCGTTATAGATGTTCCACAGTTCCGGGCGCTGGTTGCGCGGGTCCCATTTATGATCAGGCGTCCGGAAGGAATAGATGCGCTCCTTGGCGCGGCTGGCTTCCTCATCGCGGCGCGCACCGCCAAAGGCGGCGTCGAATTTGCCCGCATCCAGCGCCTGGCGCAGGGCTTCCGTCTTCATGATGTCGGTGTAGAGCGCCGAGCCATGGCTAAACGGCGTCACGTTTTCGCTCGCGCCACGCGGGTTGGTGTAGGAAATCAGGTCCAGATCGTATGTCTTGACGATCTCATCGCGAAACGCGATCATTTCCTTGAACTTCCAGCCGGTATTGACGTGCAGCAGCGGGAAGGGAATGCGGCCGGGAAAGAATGCCTTGCGCGCAAGATGCAGCAGCACGGACGAATCCTTGCCGATGGAATAGAGCATGACCGGGCGGTCAAATTCTGCCGCGACCTCGCGGAAAATGTGAATGGCTTCGTTTTCCAGCGCCTTCAGATGGGGGTCGAGCGGCTGCTTTGGTGTAGTGACATTGCTGCCTTCCGTTTCCGGAACTGCGTTGGACATTGTAAACTCCGGCAATCTGATAAATCTTCAGGATTGTTGTGAAACGGCTGGAATGGTGGAGGCTTGGGAGGCCTCGGCCACATGCAGACCGCATTCGCGTTTTTCGTCACTCTCCCACCACCAGCGGCCAGCGCGTTCTGCTTCGCCGGGCTTGATGGCGCGGGTACAGGGTTCGCAGCCAATGGATGGATAGCCGCGCGCGTGGAGGGGATTGACGGGAATGTTTTCCGCCGCGACATGCGCGTTGATCCTGTCGATATCCCAGTCCGCAAGCGGATTGATCTTGATCAGATTGCGCTCGGCATCAAATTCCGCAAAGGGCGTGGTTGCCCGGTTGCCGGATTGCCCCCGGCGAAGGCCGGTGACCCAGAAGCTTGCACCATCAAGGGCCTTTGCCAGCGGCACAAGCTTGCGCACGTGACAGCAGGCATGGCGGGCTTCGACGCTGTCGTAAAAGCCGTTGAGGCCGAATTTCGCAGCATAAGCGTCGATATCATCCTGGGTCGGACAGAAGCGTTCAATCGTGAGGCCGTAACGGTCTTCCGTTTCGCTGATCAGGTTGAGCGTCTCGGCAAACAGACGTCCCGTCTCCAGCGTGGCGACGTCCACCGGCAAACGATGGGTGCCGATGGCTGCCGTGATCACCTGATCTTCAATGCCAAGGCTGGTCGTGAACACGGTGCGTCCACCCAGACCCGCTACAAATGCAAGCCGACCTTCCAGATCAAGGCTGGCGAGCTGGCCGTCGAGGGATGCGATATTATGGCTGGAAAATTCATGCTGCGAGGTGCTGATGGTCATTTCGCGGGTTCCATACACTGTTGATGGAAATATCCCCGAATTCGCCCGGCTTGGACAGGAATGGCTATTCTTCTGCGGATGGTGAGAGAGCAAATATCTCTCGTCTGCGGTCAATCTGCGCAAAAGACACCCAGTGGCGCTTTTCCACGCCGCGACCAGAGATAACGCCACCAGGGTTCGATGGATGGCTGTTGGCGGGCCGGCTTCTGGTCGCAAAAAAATTCCGATCAGCCAAAAAATTTCAGGATTCGCAGCGCAAATATGGTTAAAATGCGAACTGGTTTTGCGCGTCAGCTCCTTTTTCCACGTGCTCCGTTGCGTGGTTTAGTCGTCCCACGGCGTGTTTGTTGCGGGTTAAGCAACTGCAATGGAAACACTTTTGCGATTGCGTCTGACGTGATTGACCGTCCGGGCTTTCCCGCTAGTGTTAGAGGCGCACCATAAGGAGGGTATCGATGTCCAAACTTCTTTCCAGCCTGAGCGCGATTGCGCTAAGCCTGTCTTTCACACTGGGAACAGTTGCAACGGCGTCAGCGGATACCAAGCTTTTGAACGTGTCCTATGATCCGACGCGCGAACTCTACAAGGACTTCAACGCAGCCTTTGCGAAGAAGTGGAAAGCCGATACGGGCGAGGATGTCACCATCCAGCAGTCGCATGGCGGCTCTGGCAAGCAGGCTCGCTCGGTTATCGATGGCCTTGAGGCCGATGTCGTCACACTCGCGCTTCAGAGCGATATTGACGCCATCGTCAAGAACAGCGGCAAGATCAATGCGGATTGGCGCACGCGCCTGCCCAACAATTCCGCGCCTTACACATCCACCATCGTGTTCCTCGTTCGCAAGGGCAACCCCAAGGGCATCCACAATTGGGGTGATCTGGTAAAGGGCGATATCCAGATCGTCACGCCAAACCCGAAGACATCGGGCGGCGCGCGCTGGAACTACCTCGCGGCCTGGGCATGGGCAAACGAAGAGTTCAAGGGCGATCAGGACAAGATCAAGGCCTATGTCGGCGACCTCTACAAGCGCGCTCCGGTGCTCGATACGGGCGCACGCGGCTCCACCGTTACCTTCGCGCAGCGCCAGATCGGTGATGTTCTGCTCGCATGGGAAAACGAAGCTTATCTGGCGGGTGAGGAATTCGGCAAGGACGAGTTTGAAATCGTCGTTCCGCCCATCTCTATCCTGGCAGAACCGCCGGTGGCCGTGGTGGACAAGAATGTCGATGAAAAGGGCACCCGCAAGGCTGCCGAGGCTTACCTGCAATATCTCTATTCCGACGAGGGACAGAATATTGCGGCCAAGCATTTCTACCGTCCGTCCAATCCTTCCGTTGTCTCGAAGGATCTGCTGAAGCAACTGCCCGAGATCAAACTCGTCACCATCGATGACCCACAATTTGGTGGATGGGCGAAAGCGCAGCCGGAGCATTTCGGTGATGGCGGCATCTTCGACCAGATTTACAAGCCCGCCAACTAAGCGGAAGATAGGCAACTCGAAAAGGGCAATTGCTCTTTTCGGACCGAAGACACGACCAACCGGCCTTGAGGCCGGTTGGTGGCGCATAAGAGGGCGGCTGAGGATGGCCCCCATATACCCGGAGCCTTGATGAGCAATACGCAATCGCCCACAAAGTGGAAGTGGCGCCAATCCAGCGTCCTGCCGGGATTCGGCCTGACACTGGGTTACACCATCACCTATCTGTTTCTGATCATTCTGATACCCCTTGGCGGTCTGGTCTGGTCCACGGCACAGCTTGGGCTCGCAGAGTTCTTTGCCATCGCGACAGACAGCCGCACGCTGAATGCCCTGCGCATCAGCTTCACGACAGCGTTTCTGGCGGCACTCGTAAATGCCGTCTTCGGCGTCCTCATCGCCTGGGTGCTGGTGCGCTATCGCTTTCCCGGCCGCCGCTTCGTGGATGCCATCGTGGATCTGCCCTTTGCGCTGCCAACAGCCGTTGCCGGCATTGCGCTAACGGCGCTTTATTCCAACCGTGGCTGGGTGGGGCAGATGTTTGAGCCCTTCGGCATCAAGATCGCCTTCACTCCGACCGGCATCGTCATCGCGCTCATCTTCATCGGCCTGCCCTTTGTGGTGCGCACGGTGCAGCCGGTCATGGAAGAGATCGATCGGCAGGTGGAAGAGGTTGCCGCAACGCTTGGCGCAAACCGTTTCCAGACCATCACCCGCATTCTGCTACCCGGCCTGCTGCCTGCCATTCTCACAGGCTTCGCACTGGCCTTCGCGCGTGGGGTAGGGGAGTACGGCTCCGTCATTTTCATTGCCGGGAACATTCCCTATGTCTCTGAAATTGCACCGCTTCTCATCGTGATCCGGCTGGAAGAATTCAATTATCCCGCCGCTACCGGCATCGCCACCATCATGCTGATCATTTCCTTCTCCATGCTCTTCGTCATCAATCTCATTCAGGCCTGGAGCCGCAAGAGGTACGGTTATGCCTGATCAAGCCCGCACACTCTCGTCCAAACCCTTCCGCGATCCCGCAAGCGAAGGTTTTCCGGCAAAGCTCGTTCTGGTCGGCATAGCCTTCCTGTTTCTGGCACTGTTTCTCGTCCTGCCGCTGGTCGCGGTCTTTGTGGAAGCTTTCCGCAAGGGTGGCGAATATTTCTGGGAATCGATCATCGAGCCGGATGCGCTCTCGGCCATTCGCCTCACGCTGCTTGTTGCGGCCATATCGGTGCCACTCAACGTCGTCTTCGGCGTGGCTGCCGCATGGGCCATCGCCAAGTTCGAGTTCAAGGGCAAGGCGTTCCTTATCACGCTGATTGACCTGCCATTCTCCATCTCGCCGGTCATTTCCGGTCTGGTCTATGTCATCCTGTTTTCATCCCACAGCGTGCTCGGCCCGTTTCTGAAAAGCTATGGCATCGAAATCCTGTTTGCGGTGCCGGGCATCGTGCTCGCCACCATCTTCGTCACCTTTCCCTTCGTTGCGCGTGAGTTGATCCCGCTGATGCAGGATCAGGGAACGGGCGATGAAGAAGCAGCCATATCGCTCGGTGCATCCGGCTGGCAGACCTTCTGGTTCGTTACCCTGCCCAACATCAAATGGGGCCTGCTTTACGGCGTGCTGCTGTGCAACGCCCGTGCCATGGGCGAGTTCGGCGCCGTATCCGTGGTCTCAGGCCATATCAGGGGCGAAACCAACACCATGCCGCTGCATGTCGAGATCCTCTATAACGAGTATAATATTGGCGCGGCTTTTGCGGTGGCAACATTGCTGGCGGGCCTTGCGCTGGTCACGCTTGTTCTCAAAACCATTCTTGAAATACGCTTTGGCGCGGGCAACGCCGCCGGCAAGCATTGAAGGGCATGTCCATGGACGTCAAAGTTTCCAACATCACCAAGCAGTTTGATCGCTTTCCCGCATTGGACAATGTTTCGCTGGATATTCGCTCCGGCGAGCTGATTGCGCTTCTCGGCCCATCCGGCTCCGGCAAGACCACGCTTCTGCGTCTCATCGCCGGTCTTGAGCAGCCAACCAGCGGGCAGGTATTTTTCGGCGATGAAGATGCCTCGCACCGCACGGTTCAGGAGCGCAATGTCGGCTTCGTGTTTCAGCACTATGCCCTGTTTCGCCACATGACCGTTGCCGATAACATTGCTTTCGGCCTGAAAGTCCGGCCATCCGCCACGCGCCCGGCGAAATCTGAGATCCGCAAGCGCGTGTCCGATCTGTTGGATATGGTCCATCTGTCCGGTCTTGAGAAACGCTATCCCACCCAGCTTTCGGGTGGTCAGCGCCAGCGCGTGGCGCTTGCCCGCGCCGTTGCCATCGAACCAAAGGTTCTGCTGCTGGATGAGCCGTTCGGCGCGCTGGATGCCAAGGTGCGCAAGGAGCTTCGCCGCTGGCTGCGTGAGTTTCACGATCGCACCGGCCACACCACGGTTTTTGTGACGCATGATCAGGAAGAGGCGCTGGAGCTGGCAGACCGCGTGGTCGTCATGAGCCAAGGCAAGATTGAACAGGTCGGCACGGCCGATGATGTCTATGATACGCCCAACTCACCCTTCGTCTTCTCCTTCATCGGAGATTCCTCCAACCTGCCGGTCACGGTCCGCGATGGTCACATGCTGTTTCAGGGTGAAAATATCGGCCTGCGAGATGCCTGCGAAGGGGATGGCGAGTTGTTCTTCCGCCCGGAAGATGTCGTTCTGACCGATGATGCCGATGCTCTCTACGGCAAGGTCACGATTTGTCGCCGTCTGGCGGGAACGCGTATCGCTGAAATCGATATCGCCAATAACGGCCACGAGCCCCATCATCTGGAAATCGAGGTGCCGCTTGATGCCACCGTGGCTGTCGGCAACCACGTCCGCTTCCGTCCGACCCGCTGGAAAGTGTTCCGCAAGTAGGCGTTGATCTCAAAGCCATAAATAGGAAAAGGGCCGCTTGTGGCGGCCCTTCCATGAGTTTGGTCTTGTTTCAGACCTGGAAACGTTTAGCAACGTCCCGCTGGAAGGCGGATCAAGCCGAGGGCTGCCTCGTCAAAATCAAATCCTTTCCATTGCCTGCTACGAAGACCGAAATCTCATTAGACATTGGATCACCTTCCTTTCACTACGTTGAACATGAGTAGAAGGTAATACGATTCGGCGAGATTGCAAGGGGCTAACCATCAAAAGCTCAGGCGAAGAAACCGCCAGAGCTTTCCGCGCCGCTGGCTCACAAAACCCGCATCACGATCTTGCCGATGTGGTTGCTGGATTCCATCAACCGGTGTCCCTCTGCCACGTGATCGAAGTCGATGATATCGTGGATGACGGGGGCGATGGTGCCTGCTTCCAGCAGCGGCCAGACCTGCGATACCAGCTCTTCACGAATGGCGCGCTTTTCGTCTGCGGTGCGTGGGCGCATGGTGGAGCCTGTCACGGTCAGGCGCTTCACCATGATGGGGCGCAGATCCACCTTTTCGGTGATGTTGCCGCCGAGGAAGGCGATGATGGATAGGCAGCCATCCTTGGCAAGTAACGCCAGGTTCTTTTCGAAATATGATGCGCCGATCATGTCCAGAATGACATCGACGCCCTTGCCGCCGGTCTCGGCCTTGATGACCTCAGCGAAATCCTCCTCGCGGTAATTGATCGCCCGCTTTGCGCCGATCTTTTCGCAGGCATCGCATTTTTCTTTTGAGCCAGCGGTTGTGTAGACCTCTGCACCGAATGCCTTGGCAAGCTGAATGGCCGTCGTGCCGATGCCGCTGCTGCCGCCGTGGATCAGCACGCTCTCGCCTTCGGTCAGCCCCGCCATCTGGAAGAGATTGGCCCAGACGGTGAAGAATGTTTCCGGTAGTGCTGCGGCTTTCACCGCGTCATAGCCCTTGGGAAAGGGCAGTGCCTGGCCCACGGGTATCACGCAATATTGCGCATAGCCGCCGCCATTGGCGAGCCCGCAAACATGGTCTCCAATGCTGAATTCGGTAACGCCATCGCCAAGCGCGACGATCTCGCCTGATATCTCCAGACCTAGAACCGGGCTTGCATCCTTCGGCGGCGGGTAGGCTCCCTGGCGCTGCGCCACATCCGGCCGGTTGATGCCCGCCGCCTGCACCTTGACCAGAATTTCACCGGCTTTCGGGGCGGGAAGGGGGCCGGTTGCAAAGGTCATCACCTCAGGCGCGCCGAAGCTTGGCAGGTCTACAAATCGCATCGTCTCGGGCAAAGTCATGGCGGGCCTCCTTTTGTTTCAGTGGCTTAAACCTAAGCGACACAAAGCCATAATGAAAGGAGGCGTTTTGCCGCGAGACCATTTCTCTTGGTGTCGCAGTGCGTAGCCCTATGCGCCGTAAGTGCGGATCACCAGCCCGGACTCGCTTTCCTTCGCGGCTTTCTTGATGGCGGCAATCTCGCTGCTGATCCGTTCAGGGTTGCCGATAATCAGCCCCTTGGGCAGCTGTAGAACGCCGATGGAGCAGCGCAGCAAGGCAAATTCCCGCTCATTGCCAAACCGGTCGTGACCAAGGATCAGCCCGGCGGCCCGGTCTTCTTCGGAATAGAGATCAACCACATCGTCATGGAAATCCCCGAGCAGACGCTCGAGGATTTCAGTGACTTCGTCCATCGTCCAGTCCCGCACGCCGATGAAAAAGTCATCTCCGCCGATATGGCCGAGAAAGCAATCGCCGGAGAAGAAATAGCGTTTCATCAGCGCCGAGAACAGGCTGATCGAGTGGTCGCCGACATGGAAGCCGTATTTGTCGTTGAAGGGTTTGAAATTATCGAAGTCGCAATAGCAGAAGAACCTGTCTTCGTCGCTGTCGCTGCAACTGTCTTCAATGAAGTTGCTGATGGCGCGGTTGCCGGGCAGGGCGGTCAGCGGGTTCTGCTCCTGCGCTAGCTTCAACTGCTTCTCATTGATGACCTTGATGAGAGATGCCGCCGAAACCACGCCGATATAGCGCATGTTCTCCGTCAGGATCACGCAGGCGCTGCCGCCGGTATTGGCAAACACGTTCATCAACTGGTCGGCATCGGCATCCAGCCCCACAATCGGTGCACCATCGACGAAGTGAGAAATCGTCCGCTCATAGACCTTGTTCTTGAGCAGATCACGTCCGAATGGCTGGTAGATATATTCCTTGAGATGGTGTTCGTTGATGACCCCACGCGGCTCGCCATTGGCGTTGAGAACCGGAAAGAAAGCCTGCGCCGGATTGCGACGAAACAGCTCGAACACACTGTCGATGCTATCGTTTTCATAAACCGTGGGCAACCGCTCGATCTGGCGACGAATGAGGATTTCGTCGAGCGTCTGGCTGCTGCGGCGTGTCTCGCCCAAATGTTGAAGATGCGGGAAGGCGCCCTGCAATTCGCTGACGAAGGTCGTGGGGCGGGAGATGAACCAGCCTTGCACGAGGTCAACGCCGTGTTCACGACAGGCCAAAAACTCGGCCTCGGTCTCAATGCCTTCCGCGATGACCCGCACACCCAGAACATGCGCTATGTTGACGATGTTCTTCACCAGATGCCGCTTGCGCGGATTACGGTCCACGCCTTCGATGAAATAGCGGTCGATCTTGAGGTAATCGACGGGATATTCGCATAGCAGCTTCATCTCGCCATGGCCGACGCCGAAGTCGTCAATGGCCAGCTTGAAACCTTCCTTGCGCATCCGGGCAATCAGCGCAGCAAATTCTGGCACGCTGGTATTGTCGAAACGTTCTGACAGTTCAAAGCAGATGGATGAAGGCGGTATCGATGCCTTGGCGAGGTGTTCCAGAAGCTTGTCGAGGATGCGGTCGCCATGAGGAATGAGCCGCACATCAAGGTTGAGAAAGAGTGTCGCGGTTTGAAAATCAGTGAGTGTTGAAAACTTTGCCAGCGCACGTCCGGCCAGCATCTGCTCGACTGTGACAAGCTGGCCGTCGGCCTCGATCTGGTCCAGAAGCTCCAGCGGATTGGAAAATCCGATTCGGTCGAATCCCCGCATGAGCGACTCGTAGCCGAAAACAGAGCCGGTTGTGACTTCTACGATGGGCTGAAACGCAGTTTCCAGAACCAGTTTGGCCATGGACGCGATCTGCCCGCTTGCGAACCGCCTGATCACATCAGGGTCGATTGCCGTCGACATGCTCATTCTCTCCACTGCGCCCTGTTTTATAATTTTGCGGGCACTTTTAGGCGCGGAGAATGACGAAGAGTCCTCAACAAAAACTTTCGCGTTGATGAAGCTTTGTTGAAATATTTATGACAGCTCGGCGACGCGCTAAAACAGCAATGTCAAACGCGTGCAGATAGTTAGCCGTGTTTTTTAAGAGCGTGAGCGGCATAGAGATCGGCAACATTCATATGTTCGCCCGTCTCTGATGGTACGCGCCTGGCACGCCCTGTTGCGCTGTTTGTGTCAAACCAAAGCCGCAACGCGGCGCGCACAACTTCGCTTCCAGAGGCGTATTCCCCACAATCAACGGCTTCGCGCATCTTTGCAGCCTGCTCCGGGGAAATGGATACTGTTACCATCGGCATCGTGTTTCTCCCTGTTTTGTGGCACGCTCTCGGTCATCTCGAGCATGGCCATCAATGACCTTTTTATACATCCGCGGGTGGTCAATCCTCTGCGAATTTGAATATCGAAATATTAGCACATGCGTGCGTCCACGAGAAGAAACAACCGCGTGTGCTTTTCGTTCCCAAGGGGAAATCTTTTTGCTGAAATCGAATTGGAAGGCCGACAGGTGCCACCAAATTTATTATTGATTGATCAGTCAATCAATAATAAATTGTCGGTTTAGGAGATCGATGATGCCGAAACTTGGAATGGAACCGCTGCGCAAGAAGGCGCTTATGGATGCCACATTGCGTGCCATCGGCCAGAACGGGTCGTTGAACGTGACCATGTCTGATATTGCCCGCGAGGCAGGGGTCTCGGCGGCGCTTGCGCATCATTATTTCGGCAGCAAGCAGCAGCTTCTTCTGGAAACCATCCGCAGCCTGCTGCGTGCTTTGGGGCAGGATGCGGTTGCGGCCTTGAGCCGAGCGGCTGGGCCGCGTGAAAGGCTGAGCGCAATCGTTCGCGTATCGTTTCAGAGCGAACAATTCTCCGATGACACGGTTGCCGCATGGCTTGCCTTTTACATGGAGGCGCAACGTTCCGAAGAGATGCGCCGCTTGCTGGTCATCTATACCAGGCGTCTGCGCTCCAACATCATGGACAGCCTCAATCGCCTGTGCCCGCCAGATGATGCGGCGCGGATTGCCGAAGGCGCTGCTGCCCTGATCGACGGTCTCTATATCCGCCACAGCCTGCACACCGCGCCGCTCGGCCATTCCTCTGCGCCCGCTCTGGTGGAGAATTATTTCGACACCCAGCTCAAACCCTTTTCCGACGCCAAGCCGTCCATTCGTATTCTTTGAGGACCTTTAGATGACACTGAAAGCCCAACCGAAAGCGTCGCATTTCATCGATGGAGATTACGTCGAAGATAGTGCAGGCACTGTGTTTGAAAGCATTTATCCAGCGACCGGCGAAGTCGTCGCACGGTTGCATGCCGCCACGCCCGCCATTGTGGAACGCGCCATTGCCAGCGCCAAGGCGGCGCAGAAGGAATGGGCGGCGATGAGCCCCACTGCACGTGGTCGTATCCTGCGCCGTGCGGCAGATATCATCCGCGCCCGCAACCGCGAACTGTCCGAGCTGGAAACGCTCGATACCGGAAAGCCCATTCAGGAAACAATCGTGGCCGATGCGACGTCAGGCGCAGATTGCTTCGAGTTCTTCGGCGGCATTGCGCCCTCGGCGCTCAACGGTGATTACATTCCGCTGGGCGGCGATTTTGCCTATACAAAACGGGTGCCGCTCGGCGTCTGTGTTGGCATCGGCGCGTGGAATTATCCGCAGCAGATCGCCTGCTGGAAGGCGGCTCCTGCGTTGGTCGCAGGCAATGCCATGGTCTTCAAGCCATCGGAAAACACGCCGCTCGGTGCGTTGAAAATTGCCGAAATTCTGGTCGAGGCCGGTCTGCCCAAGGGCCTGTTCAACGTCATTCAGGGAGACCGCGAGACAGGGCCGCTGCTCGTCAACCACCCTGACGTGGCCAAGGTCTCGCTGACAGGCTCGGTGCCGACAGGCCGAAAGGTGGCCGCTGCCGCTGCCGGTCACCTCAAGCATGTCACCATGGAACTGGGCGGCAAGTCGCCACTCATCGTGTTTGATGATGCCGATATTGAAAGTGCTGTCGGCGGCGCGATGCTGGGCAATTTCTACTCGTCCGGCCAGGTCTGCTCGAATGGCACCCGCGTCTTCGTGCAGCGCGGCGCAAAGCAGCGTTTTCTCGAAAACCTGAAAAGCCGCACCGACGCCATGATGATTGGCGACCCGATGGATGAAGCAACCCAGATCGGCCCGCTGGTGTCCAAAGCACAGCAGGAAAAGGTTCTTGGTTACATCGAAAAGGGCAAGGCCGAGGGCGCGACGCTCATCACCGGTGGCGGCATTCCCAACCACGTTGCGGGCGAGGGTGCCTATGTGCAGCCAACTGTGTTTGCCGATGTGACCGACGGCATGACCATTGCGCGTGAGGAGATCTTCGGACCCGTCATGTGCGTGTTGGATTTCGATGATGAAGAAGAGGTCATCGCCCGGGCCAACGCCACCGAATTTGGCCTCGCAGGCGGCGTCTTCACCGCAGATATGTCCCGCGCCCACCGCGTGGTCGATCAGCTGGAAGCAGGCACGCTTTGGATCAACACCTACAATCTCTGCCCGGTTGAAATGCCCTTCGGCGGCTCCAAACAATCCGGCTTCGGCCGCGAAAATTCGGCAGCAGCGCTCAGTCATTATAGCGAGTTGAAGACCGTGTATGTGGCAACAGGCAAGGTCGAAGCGCCGTATTGATAGGGCGGCTCAGTGCCTCGGTTTGTTGTGAGATCGGATGATGCAGATTATCCGTATCACAATACCCAATGCCAGGGCGGCGTAAATGTTAACTGACGTTAGGAGATGAAAAATCAAAGCTCCAGATATCCAAAGGAAGTCAATAAAATCTGCCCGGATCATCCGGAAGCTTAAATAAAATGGGGAGGTTTCAGCTCCGTGACGGATACGCGGCTTCTTGGAGTTCTCGATATCTGTTTTCAGACGTCCCTCCTCTTGGCTTCTAAGCTTTTCCAGCACCGATTTGCTAAACGCCGTTTTTGACATCCGACTGGATATTTCACCTTTCGCTGCTGATTTTTCAAAGGCTTCAACGGGTAGACACTTCATGTCCTGACAACATGTCATCAGGATTGTAATAATTGGTAATGAGCAAGGGTAAGACTCGATGCAGCAGGCAGATTTCGTCATCGTCGGTTCTGGCTCGGCAGGCTCTGCCATGGCCTATCGCTTATCAGAGGACGGCAAATATTCGGTTGTTGTCATCGAGGCGGGCGGCTCGGACATCGGGCCCTTCATCCAGATGCCGGCGGCCCTTGCCTGGCCCATGAGCATGAAGCGGTATAATTGGGGCTATCACTCCGAGCCTGAGCCGAACCTCAACAATCGCCGCATCACCGCGCCACGCGGCAAGGTCATTGGCGGATCGTCTTCCATTAATGGGCTGGTCTATGTTCGCGGCCATGCGGAAGATTTCAACCGTTGGGAAGAGATTGGAGCGCGCGGCTGGTCCTATGCCGATGTGCTGCCCTACTTCAAGCGCATGGAAACCAGCCATGGCGGCGAGGAAGGCTGGCGCGGAACGGATGGTCCGCTGCATGTCAAGCGCGGCCCGGTCACCAACCCGCTGTTCCACGCTTTCGTGAAAGCGGGCGCGCAGGCCGGTTTCGAACTGACGGATGATTATAACGGCTCCAAGCAGGAGGGCTTCGGCCTGATGGAGCAGACCATCCACAATGGTCGCCGCTGGTCTGCCGCCAACGCCTATCTGCGGCCCGCGCTGAAACGGGGCAATGTCACGCTGGTGCGTGGCTTTGCCCGCAAGGTTGTGATCGAGAATGGCCGTGCCACGGGTGTCGAGATCGAGCGCCGTGGCGTGGTGGAAACCATCATCGCCAACCGCGAGGTCATTATTTCGGCCTCATCCTTCAACTCGCCCAAGCTGTTGATGCTGTCGGGCATCGGTCCCGCGAAGCATCTGCAGGATATGGGTATCGAGGTGAAGGCGGATCGCCCCGGCGTGGGTGCAAATCTTCAGGACCATATGGAGTTTTATTTCCAGCAGGTCTCCACCAAGCCGGTCTCGCTCTATTCATGGCTGCCATGGTTCTGGCAGGGTGTGGCCGGTGCGCAATGGCTAGTCACGAAGGGCGGGCTTGGCGCTTCCAACCAGTTCGAGGCCTGCGCCTTCCTGCGCTCCGAGCCGGGTCTGAAGCAGCCGGATATCCAGTTCCACTTCCTGCCGGTCGCCATTTCCTATGATGGCAAGGCGGCTGCAAAAAGCCATGGTTTTCAGGTCCATGTTGGCTTTAATCTATCGAAGTCGCGGGGCAATGTCACGCTGCGCTCGTCCGATCCGAACGATGATCCGGTGATCCGCTTCAACTATATGAATCATGCGGAAGATTGGGAAAAATTCCGCCATTGCGTTCGCCTGACGCGGGAAATCTTCAGCCAGAAGGCCTTTGACGACTATCGCGGCCCGGAGATCCAGCCGGGCGAGGCCGTCCAGTCCGATGCGGATATCGATGTATTTCTGCGCGAGCATCTGGAAAGCGCCTACCACCCCTGCGGCACCTGCAAGATGGGCGATCGGGATGATCCGATGGCGGTTGTCGATCCGCAATGCCGGGTCATTGGTATCGATGGCCTGCGCGTCGCTGATAGCTCGATCTTCCCGCACGTCACCTATGGCAACCTGAATGGTCCGTCCATCATGACGGGTGAGAAAGCCGCCGATCACATTCTGAACAGACAGCCTTTGCCCCGTTCCAATCAGGAGCCTTGGGTCAATCCGCGTGCAGCGATCAGCGATCGCTGAGACGCCGCCGCATCAGAGTTCGGCGGAAAAACAGAACGGGCGGGCGTCATGCGTCTCGCCCGTTTTTCATGCCAATTGTCGTCCATGAGGTTGCAATCATATGTTCGGGGGCCGATAAACCATCTCTATTTTAGATGATTGAAAAGTGCCATGCCTGCAAAATACCGGAAAATCAAAATGTTCCGCCGTTCCCGCGTCGTTTGGGGAAGCTGGCGAATGTGGAAGCCGCGGGCGGTCTTCTGGGCCGGTGCTTTGGCCGTTGGCGTCATCAGCGTTGGCTTTGCCAAGGCTGCGGATTGGGCGCAGCATGTGTTCTTCGCAACGACATCATCAGGTCCATGGGCATTTCTGCTGCCGCTCATCATCACGCCGGTCGGTTTCGTGCTGTGTGCATGGCTGGCCATGGTGGTGTTTCCCAATTCCGGCGGCAGTGGTATTCCGCAGGCCATCGCCGCCCGGCATTTTCATGATGATGAGGACCGTTCGCGCCTTCTGTCGTTGAAGCTGGCCTTCGGCAAGATCGTGCTGACCATTGCCGGTCTGTTATCGGGCGCATCGATTGGCCGTGAAGGCCCGACGGTTCAGGTCGGCGCGTCCATCATGCTGCAGGCGGCGCGGTTCGGCGGCATGGCGCAGGCCAGAGGCCTCATTCTGGCGGGTTCTGCCGCAGGCATTGCCGCAGCTTTCAATACGCCGCTGGCGGGCATCGTCTTCGCCATCGAGGAAATGAGCCGCACCTATGAGGCCCGGTCCAACGGGCTGGTTCTCACCGCCGTTATTGTCTCGGGCCTCGCGTCGCTGGGCCTCATCGGAAGCTATACCTATTTTGGCACCAGCACCGTGCTGGCGCAGACGGCTGGTGATTGGGGGTTGGTGGTGCTGTGCGGCATTGGCGGCGGGGTGTTCGGTGCGCTGTTCAGCGCCGCCGCCTTGCAGGTTTCTCAACGTATCAGGCGCTGGTCGCATAGCGTGCCGTTGAAACGCATGCTGGTGGTTGCCGGCGTCTGCGGCTTGGCCTCCGCCGTCATCGGCGTTGCCACCGGCGGCGCGACCTTTGGAACGGGTTATGAGCAGGCGCGTGCGGCCATCGAAGGCCATGCCACATCACCGTTCTTCTTTATCGAAAAGCTGGCAAGCACGTTTCTCGCCATGATATCAGGCATTCCCGGCGGCATCTTTGCGCCCTCGCTGTCCGTTGGGGCGGGTTTTGGCAGCACCGTCGCATCCGTGCTGGGTGCCAGTGTCGGGCTGGGTGCCATCGTCGGCATGGCGGGATATTTTGCGGGTGTCGTGCAGGCCCCGATGACAGCCTTCGTCATCATTCTTGAAATGACCGGCAACCATGAAGCCGTGATCCCCATCATGGCGGCGTCCATGCTGGGATATGTCACCTCACGTCTGATTTCCGCAGAACCGCTTTATCACGGCCTCTCACGGGTGTTCATCGCGCAGGTCATCCGCGCAAGGCGGGCGACCCGATAACGCCAGAGCAATTTCAGCAAAAGTGGGCACCGGTTTTGCGTCCGGAATTGCGGCAAAACAAACAGAGCGTCAGGCGCTGACGGGTTTACGTTCCGGGGCGGGTTCGAAAGATTTCGTTCCGAAGTACCCGAGGCCGGGAATTTTGATGCCGGGGTTCATGATATCAAAACCGGCGACAAGACCCAGAAAGTTGATTTCAAAGCCGCTTCGGACACCCGCTGAAACACCAACGAAGCCGCCAAGGGACAAGTTCACGTCTTTCCAGTCATCCGCAATGTGGATGAACTCTCCATTGGGCAGATAATCGCGCCCAACGGCATCCGGTGGCAGCACCACGCCCAGCTCCGGCACGCTGCGCAGCACATGGGCAACGAAGGTGTTGGAGTTTGGGCCGGGATAGATGCGGTAACCACCCGCCTTGCCATAGGGGTAATCGGCAATGGCCTGCGTGATTTTCGGGATCAGTCGCTCGGCCTCTTCGCCGTGAATTTCAGCCACGCGCCGGGGCATGTTGGAATACCAGTAAGCGTCCGGCGCGTAGGCGTTGCGACGGATGGGTGTGCCCCAGCCCACCTTGTCATACCGCTCATAGGTCGTCGCACCCTCGCGTTTCATCACGATCCAGGCGTGGCTGGCCAGTGACCCTTTGAGGCCACCGGTCATGGCGGAGTAGATGTAGATGGCCGCTGGCTTGTCGGCGGGCGCTTCCGGCAAAATGCCTGCGGAAGACCAACGCGCATTGCGATAGCCGGTGGGGTGTTCCTTCATGGCCCACAGTCCGGCGGAAGCCAGCGCGGGCAAGAGGTAGATCAGGAAGACAGCAACCAAAAAACGTTTCGCGAATTTCAATGAAGGAGCCTCGTGCATCGTTACGGCGATTCATCTAAACAACGGGCTTAATTTCGCATTTTTTGAGGCCATACCCATGCACAACCCCGTTACCGTTGAAGTCACGCGCGGAAATCTTACCGAGAGCCGCCATCGTGGCATGGCTGTCGTGGTGGATGGAGATGGCGAGATTGTTTTTTCGGCAGGCGATATTGAGGGCGGCGTGTTTCCCCGCTCGGCCTGCAAGGCCATGCAGGCGCTGCCTTTGATGGAAAGCGGCGCGGCGGATGCGTTCGGTTTTGGCGATAAGGAACTGGCGCTCGCTTGCTCCTCCCACTCAGGTGAAGACGCCCATGCGGCGCTTGCGGCTTCCATGTTGGCGAGAGCGGGCAGGGATGAGAGTGCTCTCGAATGCGGCGCGCACTGGTCGTCGGACCAGAAAACCATAATCCACCAGGCGAAAACGCTGGATAAGCCTTCGGCGCTTCACAACAATTGTTCTGGAAAGCATTCTGGCTTCATCTGTGCCTGCTGCCACACGGGAACAGATGTCGAAGGCTATGTCGGATACGATCACCCGCTTCAGCAGGAAATCCGTGGCACAATGGAAAGCCTGACGGGGGCTGCGATGGGTCAGGATAATTGCGGCGTCGATGGCTGCTCCATTCCCACCTATGCCATTCCTTTGAAAAGTCTTGCCCATGGTTTCGCAAAAATGGCAACGGGGCAGGGGCTTGAAACCATCCGCGCCAAGGCGTCACGCCGCCTGATCGACGCCTGTATGGCGCAACCATTCTATGTGGCGGGAACGGGCCGCGCCTGCACGCGACTGATGGAGATCGCGCCGGGGCAAATCTTTGCCAAGACCGGCGCTGAGGGCGTGTTCGTTGCGGCTCTGCCGCAGCAGGGCATCGCCATGGCGGTGAAGTGTGAGGATGGTGCAACACGCGCGGCAGAAGCCATGATTGCTGCTTTGCTGGCACGTTACTTCGAAGAGGGCAGCACTGAGCAGCAAACGCTGCTGGGAATGGCGAACCGTTCCATGAAGAACTGGAACGGCATCCGTGTCGGCGATGTCAGGGTCACGACCCGGATGTAGTGCGAGTTACGCAGCCTCGCTGTCGCGTGCGCTCCACATGGCCTTGAAGGCGGGGCGCGCCTGGCAGCGGTCCAGCCATGCCTTGACGGCAGGATTGGCCGTAAACAGTGGCGGATGGGCGCTGGCATAGCGCACCACTTCAGCGACATTGATATCTGCCACGCTGAAACGGTTGCCAACAAGATAGTCGTTGGTGGCAAGGTGTTGATCGAGAACCTTGAACGAGCGGCGCAGCATGCGTGCGGCGACTTCAATCACCGCCTGTCCGGTTTCGCTTCCCGCCAGACCTTCTGCTGCCGCAGAAGAAATCTTCAACGCGTTGCTTTCAATCTCCGTGGCCGCAAAGAACGACCACTGCATCATATGTGCGTCTTCAGAAAGATCTGCCGGAGCAAGGGGCGTTCCATATTTGCGCGCAAGATAGAGGTTGATGGCCATGGATTCGTAAAGAACCATTCCGTCATCATCGATGCAGGGAATGGTGCCCATGGGATTGACCGCGAGATAGGATGGCGTGAGCGTGTTCATGGCAGCATCGGCCCCGAGTGGATCGCTGACGCGGCGTGCCTGAATGACCGGCACATGTGTAAACTCCAGCCCAAGCTCTCCGGCCAGCCAGAGTGTGCGCGTGGCCCGCGACCGGTAAACCCCATAGATCGTCAGCATTTCAAAACCCCTTTTGATTCCCTGCCTGCAACCTATTGCTGTGTTCTGGAAAACGGAAGCGCGAATATTAAAAAAGGGCTCAAGTCCGCCCTCAACCCGCCTCGTCTCAGGATTGCATAATATATCTGTTCATCTTATTATGAATTGCGGATATGCAAGAACTGCAAGAATGTTCTTCATTATCATGTAAATATATTGACATGTATAGACAGTGTTTCCGAATATCTTAATTGAGCATAAGTGATTTTGAGCCATTTTTGTCTCTGTTATCATGTATCCGGAAAATACGTTTTCGGTCTGGAAATTAATGAGAGTGAAAAAAACGAACAGGTAAGGGCTTCTGCGGAATGCGTGAAGAAAAAGGCGCTTGCTCTCTTATCGATCTGGAAATGACCACCAATTTAATGATGGGCGGTCTTTCAGATGCCGGAATGTCTTACCTGCTCGACAATATACCTGAGATGGTCTTTTTCAAGGATGCCGAGGGTTACTATACTTATATGAATGTGGCCGCGATGGCTTGCCTCGGTCATGATCCGTCTGTGTTGCGCGGGCGCAGGTTCAACATATACGACATTGCGCCACCGGAGATGGCACGCCTGCTGGATGAGATAGACCGCCGCATCCTTGCAACGGGTGAGGGTGTCTTTGATTCCGAGCAGCGCGTCGTATACGCCGACGGGCAGGTCCGCTGGTACTCGGGAACGCGCGTTCCCGTTCGCAACGATCATGGTGAAATTGTCGGTATTGCTGGCATTTCCAGAGATATTACCGAAGCCAAATGGCAGGAAACCCTGCGTCGCAGCCATGCTGCCCTTCTTGAAATGATCGTGCATGGCAAGCCGTTGCAACTCATTCTCGAAGCAGTGGTGCGGACGGTGGAAGAGCTGCTGGATAATCTCACCGGCTCCATTCTTCTCATAGAGCAGAACCGGTTGCGAAGCTGCGTCGGACCGAACCTGCCTGAGAGCTATGTAGCGGCTGTGGATGGCGTGCAAATCGGCCCTCAGGTCGGCTCCTGCGGAACCGCAGCGTGGCTGCGGGAAGCCGTCTATGTCAGCGATACGTTTCAAGACCCGCTGTGGAGCAACTTCATCGACCTCGTCATGCGCCACGGGCTCCGGTCCTGCTGGTCAACGCCGATCTTCGGCAACAACGGTGTCTTACACGGAACATTTGCGCTCTATTCCGGCACGGTGCGGATGCCCTCTGCCATCGAACGCGAGATCATCGACATGGCGACCAATATCGCCGGCATTGCGATTGATCGCCGCCGTGCGGAAGACAAGGTCAACTACATGGCCCATCATGATCCGCTGACGGGGCTTTCCAACAGAAACCTGTTCTGGAGCCAGTTTCAGCGCGCCATTCATGAGGCCCGACGCGAAAACAGGCTTGTGGCTATTACCTATATCGATCTCGACAATTTCAAGGGGATCAACGATGTCTATGGTCATGGCGTGGGCGACGAAGTGCTGCGCAGCCTTGCCGAGCGGATCAAGAACTGCATCCGCGCATCCGATATTGCTGTCAGGCTGGGCGGTGATGAGTTTGCGATCATTTTCAGCAACCCCCAGCATGACGAGCCCGGCATATTGCAGCGGCTGGAAACCATTCGTGAGCGCGCTGCCGAGCCGATCGAGCTGAATGTCGGTTCCCTCACGGTCACCTGCTCCTCCGGCACTGCGTTTTACCCAAGCGATGGCGAAACGCCGGAGGCGCTTTTGGCAAAGGCGGATGCTGCCATGTATGAGGCCAAGAAAAGCGGGCGCAACGGCGTGCGATTTTTCGAGCAGTCCTGCGGCGACGGTATTTGACGTCGCTCGCGTTGCGCAGGCGTTCGATTTGATTTGTCGCAAATGCCCATGCCGGGTTTGCGTCTAGTGTGATTCCATCAAGCTGATGGAGTTTCCGATGACCGATCCAGACACCGTATTCGACGCAATGGCCACCCCTGTTTATGCAGGCATCGCCATCGTGCTCCTGCTCTCTGCGCGGCAGGTGGAAATCTGGAAAGAGAAACGCCTTGTTGGCGGCAGGTCGTCAGGCACGACAACTCGCCCTGCGCGCGCTGGAAAGGCTCAGAAACCCAGCACCTTCGCCGTCTAGCACTCGTTCTCGCCACCCGGCTGGCCAGGGTTTTCCCGTTGGCTGGCCCTTGCAAGTGCCTCGATGTCCGGAACCAGCCGCTGCTCGAACCGTCCGATAAAGCGGTCAAACAGGCGGGCAAAATCCGCGACGTCCTGTTCCGGCCAGTCACTTACGACATCACGGATGATGTTGACCTTGGCGCTGCGCATCTCTTCCAGAATGCTGTGGCCAAGCGGCGTGATGATAACAACGCTGCGGCGCGCATCTTCCTGCGAAACCTCGCGTTTCAGCAGCCCACGCGCCACCATTTCCGCCACCACCCGGCTGCCGCGAGACGGATCAAGCCGCATGGCCTCGGCAATGGCACCCACCGTTGCGGGCTGTGAGGCCCGGTGCACGATATCCAGCACATCAATGTGAGAAAGCTCCAGCCCCGGCGCGAGCTTCGAAATGGCCATGCGCCCGATGATGCGCCGCCCGATCATCAGGCGCATGCGCGTCATGACGTGGCTGATGTGCAGCACCTCATCGCGCCCGGTGACATCGCACGTCTTCGTTTTCTGTTTGGGCGCTATCGCCTGCTTGCTCATGTGCATGTTCCCCGAACCAATACTCGCACCATATCATGTTAGTTATAAAGATGCCATTGACACATATGTGCGAAAAGCACATAAATTTTCCATGAAATGTGAGAACCCACCATGGATATGTCCGTCACGCCGATAGCGCCGCTCGTTCCTGATCGCCGCCGCAGGCTCTTTGTCTTCTTTCTCCTCATGTCAGCCATGTTCATGGCGACGCTGGACAACCAGATCGTATCGACGGCCCTGCCGACGATTGTCGGTGAGTTCGGTGCGCTGGAACGTTTCGGCTGGATCGGCTCTGCCTTCCTGCTCGCTTCCAGCGCCGTGATGCCTGTCTATGGCAAGTTGGGTGATCTTTTCGGCCGCAAATATGTGATGATCGCGGCCATCGTGATCTTCACCATCGGTTCTCTGGCCTGCGGGCTGGCATGGTCCATGAATTCGCTGATTGCAGCGCGGGTGCTTCAAGGTCTGGGTGGCGGCGGCATCATGGTGTCGATCTTTTCGGTCAATGCCGATCTGTTCGAACCACGGGAAAGAGCCAAATATCAGAGCTACTCCAGCCTCGTCATCATGGCGTCCGGAAGCATTGGTCCTGTGCTCGGCGGCACGATGAGCGACCTTTTCGGCTGGCGCTCGATTTTCCTCATCAATCTTCCCATCGGCATCGCCGTCCTGACCGGTATCGCCTTCCTGCTGCCCTACCGCCGCCCGGAGCGGCAGCCAAAAATCGACTATATGGGCGCGGTTTTGCTGGCGCTGACCATCACCTCCATTGTGTTGTGGGCGGATAGTTCTGAAATATTTGGCTCCATCTTTGCATGGCAGAGCCTCTGCATCGTCGCATTTGCCGCCATTGCAGCCTATCTCTGGGTGCAGGTCGAGCGTCGTGCGCCTGAGCCGGTCGTGCCTCTGCACCTGTTCAAGGACAGCACATTTCCTTTGCTCATGGTCATTTCCCTCATCAGCGGTGGCCTTGGCATTGGCATGGTCAATTATTACGCGCTGTTTCTGCAAACCACGACTGGCCTTTCGCCATCCACCGCCGGTCTGTTCTTCGTCGCCCTCACAAGTGGCATCGTCCTGGGGGCTCTGACGGCGGGACGTCTGATTTCCAGAACCGGCAGCTACAAGCCGTTTTCGGTGGCCAGTCTGACAATTGCCGTGCTGGCCATGCTGGCGCTATCGCAAATGCATGCAGGCACACCGCTTTATATCATCGGCGCCGTCCTGTTTACGCAGGGGCTTGGCGTGGGTCTGGGGCAACAGGCGCCCATTATCGGCGTCCAGAACTCCGCGCCCAAGGCAGATATTGGTGCGGCCAGCGGTGCTGTCACCCTGACGCGCATGGGCGGTGCGGCCATCACCATCTCCATTTACGGCGCAATCCTCTCCTCCAATCTAAAGGGGCTAGGTGCTGATATTCCAGGCGTTGGCAAAATTCAGGAACTGACGCCGAAAATGCTGGCCGAACTACCGGCGGCGTCTCAGACCGCCGTCGCGGCACTTTATGCAGGAGCTTTTACGCCGCTGTTTTATACTGCAGCCTTCACAGCGGCCATCGGACTTGTCGCCGCCATCGCGCTCAAGAACGTCAGACTGCCTGCGGCTGTTGTCGAAAAGCCTGCTGTCGAAGCTTGACCGCGCACCGCCGCGAGAAACATGATGGGTGGGGAACGTGTTGGGCAACCACGCGTTTTCACCCGTCACACCGCAACAGATGGCCCCCATGAAGCCTGACAAACTGCTCTATCCCACGCCGAAAGGCCTCTATTGCCCGGTTGGTGATTTTTATGTGGACCCCGTGCGGCCAGTGCCGCGGGCCCTGATCACCCATGGTCACTCGGACCACGCAAGGGCGGGCCACGAAAAGGTTCTGGCAACGCGCCAGACGCTGGATATCATGCGCATCCGCTACGGCGAGGATTTCACCGGTAGCGAACAGGCAATTGATTTCGGCGAGACGGTTGACGTCAACGGCGTGACCGTAGGCTTTCATCCGGCTGGTCATGTTCTGGGCTCGGCGCAGATTTCCATTGAGCATGGCGGTATCAGGATTGTCGCATCAGGCGATTACAAGCGTGGGATCGACCCCACCTGTGCGCCTTTCGAAGCGGTGCCTTGCGATGTCTTCATCACCGAAGCGACCTTCGGCCTGCCGGTGTTCCACCATCCAAAGCCCGCTCACGAAATCGCCAAGCTTCTGACGTCGATCCGGCAATTTCCCGAACGCACCCATCTCGTCGGCGCGTATTCCCTGGGCAAGGCGCAGCGAGTGCTGAGGCTTCTGCGCGACAATGGGTACAGCGAACCCGTCTATATCCACGGCGCGCTGGCCAAGCTGTGCGATTACTATATGTCGCAGGGCATACAGCTGGGCGATCTGCGTCCCGCCACGCTTGAGAAAAGCAACCCGGAACAGTTCAAGGGCGCCATTGTCGTCGGGCCGCCCTCGGCCTTTCAGGAAAAATGGGCGCGTCGCTTCAACGAGCCGCTGATTTCGTTTGCGTCCGGCTGGATGATGGTGCGCCAGCGCGCCAAGCAGGGCGGGGTGGAATTGCCACTGGTCATCTCAGACCATTGCGACTGGCCGGAACTGCTGGAAACGATCAAGGAAGTTGCACCCTCCGAAGTCTGGGTGACCCATGGGCGCGAGGAGGCGCTGGTGCGCTGGTGCGAGTTGCAGGGCATTCCGGCCCGCCCGCTGCATCTGGTGGGTTACGAGGATGAGGGGGATTGATGGCATGAAAGCCTTTGCAAACCTACTCGACCGTCTTGTCCTTACCCCGTCGCGCAACGGTAAGCTCAAGCTGCTGTCCGATTATTTCCGCGATGCGCCGGACCCCGACCGGGGCTACGGCCTTGCCGCCATTGCTGGCACGCTCGACCTGAAAAGCGTCAAGCCAGCCATGCTGCGCGAGCTGGTGCTGGAACGCATGGACGACGTACTGTTTCGCTATTCCTATGATTATGTCGGCGATCTTGCCGAGACGATCTCGCTTGTCTGGGATACCAGCCAGCCAGAGGACCGGCCTGCCATCGAAGACCCAGGCCTTGGCGAAATCGTCACGCTGATGAATTCGCTGGGGCGAACGGAAGTGCGCCCCGCCGTGCGTGATCTTCTGGATAGGCTGGAGCCGTCTTCTCGCTTTGCCTTCCTGAAACTGGTCACTGGCGGCCTGCGCATCGGCGTTTCCGCGCGTCTTGCAAGACAGGCGCTGGCAGATTTCGGTGGTCGCGATATTACCGAAATCGAAACGCTGTGGCATGGGCTGGAGCCACCCTACGAGCCGCTATTTGCATGGCTGGAAGGCAAATCCGAGCGGCCGGTGCTGGCCACGCCAGCTATCTTCCACTCCGTCATGCTTTCCACGCCCGTCGGCGATAACGACCTGCAAAACCTTGATCCGAAAGACTTTGTTGCGGAATGGAAGTGGGATGGCATTCGCGTGCAGCTTTCCCGTTCGGGTGATACGCGCAAGCTTTACTCCCGGTCCGGCGATGACATATCCGGCGCTTTCCCTGACATTCTCGAGCGCATCGATTTCGAAGGCGTTGTCGATGGCGAGTTGCTGATTGGCGGCACGGCCCGTTCCAATCTCGCGACCCGCACCTTCTCCGATCTGCAGCAGCGCCTAAACCGCAAAACGGTGAATGCCCGCATGCTGGAGGAGTACCCGGCGTTTCTTCGCGCCTATGATGTTCTGTTTGACGGCGAAGAGGATGTTCGCGGCGAGGTGTTTCTCAAGCGCCGTGAGATATTGACGGGCATGATCGAAGACGCGCCGCATGATCGCTTCGATCTGTCGCCTCTGGTGCCGTTTTCCAGTTGGGATGAGCTGGAAACCCTGCGCAAGGCGCCACCTGATCCTGTCATCGAAGGGGTGATGATCAAGCGCAAGGACAGCCTTTATCAGGCGGGCCGCGCCAAGGGGCCGTGGTTCAAATGGAAGCGCGATCCCTTCAACATTGATGCGGTGATGATGTATGCCCAGCGCGGCCACGGCAAACGCTCCAGCTACTATTCGGATTTCACCTTCGGCGTCTGGTCGGAAACAGAGGAGGGCGAGCAACTTGTGCCCGTCGGCAAGGCCTATTTCGGTTTTACCGATGCGGAATTGGAGGTGCTGGACAAGTTCGTGCGCGACAACACGGTGGAGCGTTTCGGCCCGGTGCGTGCCGTTCGCGCCACGCCGCAATTCGGTTTTGTGCTGGAAGTGGCGTTCGAAGGCATCAACCGTTCCAATCGCCATAAATCCGGCGTAGCCATGCGCTTTCCTCGAATCGCCAGATTGCGCGCGGACAAACTGCCATCGGAGGCGGATCGCCTGTCCACGCTGATGGCAATGATTGACGATAAATCGGCTTAAGCTTTCTTGCGCATTCGCAAAACAGTGAATGGACAATTCAATCACTTAGTGGTGAAATTAACGTGCGCTTAATACAATTTCGGACCTCTCATATGGCAGAGAAACCCTCGTCCTCCGGTGCCTTCACTGAGCCGCGCCTCACACGACGCCACCTTCTGGCAGGTGCAGCCGGTCTTGTCGCCGCGTCTTCGCTGCCGCCGCCCGCCCATGCCAACCTGTCCATTCCCGAAGTTCTTCCGCTTGCGCGGGAAGATTATGCCAAGGCGCGCACGCAGTTTCACACGCATCTGCTGCGCAAGATCGCAGCACCTGAAAAATCCACACCGCTCGGAACGCCGCCGGGTGCCACCCGCGTGACCTATCCCGGTGGACCCAACGGCTCCATCGAGCTGGTGGCATGGCTTTCGCAATACGAGCCCAGCAAGACGCTGAAGCCAGCCGTGCTGTTTCTCCATGGCGGCAACGCCACGGGCGATGGGCACTGGGCGCTGATGAAGCCCTATTGGGAAGCAGGTTTCGTGGTTCTCTTGCCATCGTTTAGAGGTGAAAACGGCCAACAGGGCTATTATTCCGGCTTTTACGACGAGACCTCAGATGCGTTGGCCGCGGCATCCTATCTGGAAAACTTGGCCGGAGTGGACCGTAACAGGCTGTTCCTCGCGGGTCATTCCAATGGTGGCACCCTGTCGCTGCTGGCATCGATGACGCGGAAATTCCGGGCATCCGTTCCCATCTCCGCAGGCGTCAACTCATGGCGATACTTCAACCGATATTCTGATGAAATATGCTTCGATGATCGCAACGAGGAAGAGTTCATCATGCGCTCTTCCGTCTGTTTCGGCCCAAGCCTCAAATGCCCGACCTTGCTTTTGCGCGGCACGGAGGAACGCCCTTTCGACGCCGACCACAAGCTTTTGATGGAGCGGGCGCGGTTTGCAGGCATGCCCATCGATAACATGCTGCTGCCCGGCAACCATAATGGCGTGGTCCCCGGTGCCGTTGTCGAGAGTATTCGCTTCTTCAATCAGTTCGCCTGATGGGTGCTATAACCGCCTATGCCTCCAGCTTCGCGCCAGCCGGGTAGGGCAGTGTCGTGGAAACGATGTCTCCCTGTGAAGCGGTTCCATGACACTACACTTGAAAACCTGCCGTCGCCTTGTGTCTTTTGCGGTGATTGCGCTCATGCCGCTTTTGAGCGGCTGCCTGTTCATCACCGACACCAGCCGCATGAACCCTGACGTGTTCGTGCAGGAAACGGCGCCGGTCTTCAATTACAACAATGTCGGCTCCATTCCGCGCCCGCCGTTGCCGCCAACGCCCGGCTCCATCAACAGTCGTCCGCCGCAACTCTTCCAGTCGCAGTTCCAGCAACTGTATGGTCCGCCATCCACCGCAAAGCCCACGGGTTCTGGTCTCACACCTGGCTATAGCAACCAGACGCGTGGTTACGGCCTGCCGGTATCCAACCCTTTGCACCGCGTAATGTATGACCAGATCAGCGATGACGGCCATACATTGCCCGCCATTCCCTATTCGCGTGTCGATCCCCGCTTTCTGCGTCAGGACGTGGACTACCAGACGGCGGAAGCGCCGGGCACGATCGTGGTCGATACCAAGCAGCATTTCCTCTATCTCGTGCAGCCGGGCGGCAAGGCCGTGCGCTATGGCGTGGGGCTTGGCCGCGATGGCTATGCATGGGCCGGTCGCGGCAAGATACAGTGGAAAGCGAAATGGCCGCGCTGGACGCCGCCAAATGAGATGGTGGAACGACAACCGGAATTGGCGTCTGTCTCGGCTGCCAATGGCGGCATGATCCCCGGTCTCAACAATCCGCTCGGTGCCCGGGCGCTTTACATTTTCAAGGATGGCAAGGACACGCTGTACCGGGTGCATGGCACGCCGGACTGGCAATCCGTGGGCAAGGCCACCTCATCCGGCTGCGTGCGCATGCTCAATCAGGATGTTGTCGATCTCTATGATCGTGTGCCGCAGGGCGCGCCGATTGTGGTTATCTGATCACGCACCCCAGGAAAGCTCGTCTCCAGGGTCAGTGTTGCACTAGCGCCACTGCCCGTTAGTTATGTATTAACTACTATACTAATAGGTGAGATGTCGTGGAACAAACGACGTACAGCGAGATTGATGGGTGATTCCGCAAACCCGCGTAACATCCGCCCCCGATCGCTTCGATGTGAGAAAAACGGCCTTATGATGAGCACCGACACAGACTTTTCCAGACGTACCTTCCTTTCCCTCCTTGGCCTTTCCTCCGCATCGCTTCTGGCAGGTTGCGCGTCGTCAGGCTTTAGGCCTTCAAACGGTGCCGAGCCCGGTAGCCTTGCAGGCAGCATTGCGGGCGATTTCCGCTCGATGTTTGCAGGCGGCATGTCCGATTCCGAACTGGCCGTCATGTACGGCACGGTGGAAGATGGCGGCTATGTCATCCCTGCCATTCCCTACCAGAATATCGACCGTCGCTATTATCGCCAGCGCGTTGTCGATCCAACCGGCGAGCCAGCCGGCACCGTGGTTGTCGATACGCGTTCGCGCTTCCTCTACGTCGTCGAGCCCGGCGGTTCCGCCATGCGCTACGGCGTCGGCATTGGCCGTGAAGGCTTCGCCTGGTCGGGCGAGGGCGTCATCCAGTGGCGTCAGAAGTGGCCAAAATGGACGCCGCCAGACGAGATGGTTGCCCGTCAGCCAGAGCTGGTCAAATTCTCCGCCAGAAATGGCGGCATGCCACCGGGCCTCAAAAACCCTCTCGGCGCCCGCGCGCTTTACATCTTCCAGAACGGCAAGGACACGCTGTACCGCCTGCACGGCTCTCCCGAATGGAGCTCCATCGGCAAAGCCGTATCATCTGGCTGCGTGCGCCTCATGAACCAGGACGTCATCGACCTCTACGACCGCGTACCGAACAAGGCGCGCGTGGTGGTTTGGCAGTAAGGCGATCATACGAGGACAAAAGAAGCCCAGACAAAACATCAACTGTCTGGGCTTTTTTCTTGCAAAGACGGCCTTTAATTCAATTTTTGATTGATATTTTCTTTTTCGGCACGATAATTGCTCCTGCGAACACGTCTGGAGAATGCATCATTGGTCAATGTGCCAAAAATTTCCCGAAGCGCTGCTACCAGTTCCAATCAAGAGCCGTATTGGACGAAGCTTCCCGACCGCAAGATCACATGGGTTGCCTATCTTCTTCTTTTAATGGGCGGCGGCGGATTGCTAGGATTCCACCGCTTCTATCTCGGCTATAAGAGATCGGCAAAATTGCAACTCGCGCTGGGCGTGACAGTTTTTCTGTTGCCATTTTTCGCGAGCAGAAATCTTGTCACTGAAGCGCTGTTTTACGCCGCTCTCGTTTGGTATTTCGTAGACATCTTTTTGGTACCTAAGATGGTACGCGAGGCCAATAGTACTCTCGTTGGGGATGGCCACTGATGCAAGTTGCCTGTTAAGAGTTACGAGGATCCGCCGGGATTCTCAAGGCTATCCTTCAGCGCATTCAAACGATCCCTGATCTCCCCCAACTCGTCCAGGCTACACCCGGTTGCCTCGCCAATGGCGCGCATCACGTCGGCTGCCCTGGTTTTCATCTCCATGCCTTCAGGCGTCAGCGCAATCATCACCTGCCGTTCATCCACCGTGCCGCGTTTGCGCGTAATCAGGCCAGCCTGTTCCAGCCGCTTGAGCAGGGGAGAGAGTGTGCCGGAGTCCAGTCCCAGCATTTCGCCCAGCACCTTCACTGTTGCGGTCTCTTTTTCCCAGAGCGCCATTAGAACCAGATATTGCGGATAGGTGAGCCCCAGAGGCTCGAGCAGGGGCTTATAAGCCCGATTGAATGCATGGGACGCGCCATACAGCGCAAAACATATTTGCATGTCGAGCCTCAAAAGGCCTTCCATCGTTCCATCATTCATATCAGGGCTCCAAAATGCGGCTGCGTAGGGAACAATTTATCCCGTCACTCGGTTCCTGCACCATGCACATCGCAACGCAATCTCCGCATCACCTATCGCAGAAACAGAAAAAATCCTCAATGTGCAAAATTATATTGCGCACAATTAAATTGTGGTATATGTAATCTTCAACATTCACACCAAGGAGCAGTGACATGGCAATTCTCTACACAACAAAAGCATCAGCAACAGGCGGCCGCGCTGGCAATGCAAAGTCTGAGGATGGCGTTCTGGACGTTACGCTGACCGTTCCCAAGGAGCTGGGTGGCGATGGCGCAACCGGAACCAACCCTGAGCAGCTCTTTGCTGCCGGCTACTCCGCCTGCTTCCTCGGCGCGTTGAAGAACGTGGCTGGCAAGGAAAAGGTCAAGATTCCAGAAGACACAAGCGTCACAGCAACGGTCGGCATCGGCCCACGCGAAGACGGCACCGGCTTCGGCATCGAAGTGTCGCTGCAGGTCAACATTCCCGGCCTCGACAAGGACACGGCTGAAGACCTGGTGAAGAAGGCGCACATCGTTTGCCCTTACTCCCACGCCATGCGGACCTCCACTGAGGTTCCAGTTTCTGTCGCCTGATCGCGTCCCCCGTCATCAAGCGATAGTGGAAGGGCTGGCCGAAAGGTCAGCCCTTTTTCGTGTGGTCATGCATATGTCTGCGGGTCTGATCTTACCGCCGCAAGCTGCCCAGAAGACCGCGCACCAAGGCACGTCCGACAGAGCTTGCAACCGTGCGGGCGGCACTCTTCATGGCCGCTTCGATAACCGTTTCCCGCTGGTAGCCGCCAGCCTTGCGTTTGACACCTGACGTGGAGGCCTGTGTTGGCTCTTCATCGCCAAAGCCGGGCAGTTTCCAGCGACCGGCAGCGCTGTCTGCCGGTTGGTTGGCTTCTTCTTCGGCAGCGCGTTTGGCGGCTTCCGCCTCGGCTGCCTTCTGGGCGCGTGCGGCCAGCAGCTCGAAGGCCGACTCGCGGTCCAGATCTTCGTCATAGAGACCCGCAACCGGGCTCGTGCTCATGATAGTGCGGCGCTCGTCATCCGTTACGGGGCCGACACGGCCTGATGGTGGACGCACCAGCGTGCGCTCCACGATGGACGGCGCACCCTTGTCGCCCAGCGTGGAAACAAGCGCCTCGCCGGTGCCGAGCGTGGTGATGGCATCTGCCGTGCTGAAGGCCGGGTTCTGGCGGAATGTATCGGCAGCCGTCTTCACGGCCTTCTGCTCGCGCGGCGTATAGGCCCGCAGCGCGTGCTGAACACGGTTGCCAAGCTGGGCCAGCACCGTTTCCGGCACGTCCAGCGGGTTCTGCGTGACGAAATAAACGCCGACACCCTTGGAGCGGATCAGGCGCACGACCTGTTCCACGCGCTCCACCAGGACGCGGGGCGCATCGTTGAACAGAAGATGCGCTTCATCGAAGAAGAAGACCAGCTTCGGCTTGGTCGGATCGCCCACTTCCGGCAGCTCCTCAAAGAGTTCAGACAGCATCCAGAGCAGGAATGTGCCGTAGAGGCGCGGGTTCATCATCAGCTTGTCGGCTGCAAGAACGGAAATCGTGCCGCGCCCGTCGGATGTGGTGCGCATGATATCGGAAATCTTCAGCGCCGGTTCGCCGAAGAAGTGCTCGGCACCCTGCTGTTCCAGCACCAGTAAGCCACGCTGAAGCGAGCCTACGGAGGATTTGGAAACCAGCCCGAACTGGTTGGAAAGCTCTGTCGCATGCTCACCCATATAGTTGAGCAATGCCTGTAAATCCTTGAGATCCAAGAGCGGCAGGCCGCCCTGATCGGCGATCTTGAAAGCGATGTTCAGCACACCTTCCTGGGCTTCCGAAGCATCCATGAGGCGTGCCAGCAATAGCGGCCCCATTTCGGCAATGGTGGTGCGCACGCGGTGGCCTTTTTCGCCATAGAGATCCCAGAAGATGACGGGGAATTGCTCGAAGGTAAGGTCGCTAAAGCCGATCTGCTCGGCGCGCTTCGTCACCCATTCCTTGGCTTCGCCTTTCGCCGCAATGCCGGACAGATCGCCCTTCACATCGGCGCAGAAAACCGGAACGCCAGCCTTGGCAAAGCCTTCTGCCAGAACCTGCAGGGACACGGTCTTGCCGGTGCCGGTTGCGCCGGTGATGAGGCCGTGGCGGTTGCCGAATCGTAAGTCCAGATATTCGCCCTTGTTCAGGCTGTCATCGGCGTTCCGGCTGGTGCCGATGTAGAGCTTTCCATCCTGCAACATCAGGCATATTCCTCCCGTTATCAGGGCATGGGTGCCCTTTATCCAATCTTTGCAATATTCTTATATGAACTGGCTGCGGGCTCAACAACTGTTTGATAAGCTTGTGGAAGCGATGGCAAACTTGGCCCCGCCTTCATTTCCAGCCTTGTGCCCAAACGTCAGTTGTTTTACGTTGACGTTAACGTCATTTATTCGTTTCCGGAGGAACACTATGAGCGAAATCGTAACCCAGGTTGCCGACAAAGTTGGTATCGAACATGACAAGGCCGAAAAAGCACTTGGCATGATGCTGGGCTTCCTTCAGCGCGAAGCTGACGATGCACCTGTTGCACGGATGATCGAAGCCATTCCCGGCGCGCCTGATCTCGTGGCCCGCTTCAATGGCGAAGGCAAGGGCGGCGGCGGTTTGCTGGGCGGCCTGATGAGCGCCATTGGCGGCGGCGGCATCATGGGTCTCGGTCAGCAGCTGATGAGCCAAGGCCTCGGCATGGGCGAGATTTCGGCGCTGGCGAAGGAAACCATCGCCATTGCCCGCCAGCACGCAGGCGATGAAACCGTGGATCAGGTTATTGCATCTGTTCCGGGCCTCAGCCAGTTTGCCTGATTGAAACGCTCTAGATTGCCGGGCGTGGAGGGCGTTCAAAGAAAGCTTTTCGCGCCCTTTCTACGTCGGCATGGTTCTGTTCCGCCCAGACCCAAACGCCGCAAAACGCGCTGCCGAGGCTCGTGCCCAGTGCCGTTAGACTGTAATCCACATGCGGTGGAATAACGGGGTGGACGACGCGGCGCACAAGCCCGTCGCACTCCATCTGTCTAAGGGTCTTGGTCAGCATCTTCTGGCTGATGCCGTCCACATGGTGGCCGATTTGCGTGAAGCGCAAGGTGCCACGCTCTTCCAGCACTTCCATAATGAGCATCGTCCACTTGTCGGCCACCTTGGCGATAATGTCGCGCACCAGCGCCTCGATCACGGGATCGAACGTCTCGGGCGGAGGGTCTTTGAGCCGCTCTTCGATGGCTTCATCGGCCATATGCCTTTTCATGCCGACGCTCTCCTTAGGGTGCGTATAAATCTTTCAGGTGCCTACTGTCTTTGAGAAAGCCTTCTACCTACTCTTTGCACCAGCAACAAGGAAGGATACTCCCATGCAAGTTACAGGCAACACGATCCTCATCACGGGCGGCGGCACCGGCATTGGCCGGGCGCTGGCGCAGGCATTTCACGCGCTGGGAAACCAGGTCATCATCTCAGGCCGTCGCGCCGAGGTCTTGCAGGAGGTGGCTGCTGCCAACCCGGGCATGGCATGGGCCACCATGGATGCGGGCGATGCGGCTGGCATTCGCGCCTTTGCCGATAAGCTCATTGCTGACCACCCCAACCTCAATGCGGTCATCAACAACGCCGGCATCATGAAGAATGAGGACATTACCGCAGCGCCTGATTATCTCGACGTTGCCGAGGAAACGATCACCACCAACCTGCTGGCACCGATCCGCCTCACGGCAGCATTGCTTTCGCATTTCCTGAAGCAACCGCGTGCAGCGGTGCTGACGGTATCATCCGGTCTTGCCTTCGTGCCCATGGTGGCGACACCCACCTATAGCGCCACGAAATCCGCCATTCACGCTTATTCCATGGCCATCCGCGGGCAGTTGAAAGACACTTCCGTTGATGTCATCGAGATCGTGCCGCCATATGTGCAGACGACACTGCAAGGCGAGCATCAGGCAACCGACGAACGCGCCATGCCGCTGGACGCCTATATTTCCGAGGTGATGGATATTCTAACCAACCAGCCGGATGCGACGGAAGTGGTTGTCGAGCAATGCAAGCCACTTCGTTTTGCCGCACAGAACGGCAACATCGATCAGGTGTTCGCAATGGTGAACGGCCTGCATTCTTAAAAGGAAGAGGGCTGGGTACGTTGTCCCAGCCCTCGCTTCCGAATTTGGCTAAAGCCTACTTGTCCCACTCCGGCGCCAGATGGCCGGGATTGACGATGCGGCCATCCGCCTTTGCCAGTGCAAAGACAGCCTGCATCTCGTCGCTTGAAAGTTCGAAATCGAAGATATCGTAGTTTTCCTGCAAGCGGCTTTCGGTCGCCGTCTTGGAAAGCGCGATGAGATCAGGCTGCTGCACGGCCCAGCGCAGTGCCACCTGAGCGGCGGTCTTGCCGTGTTTCGCGCCGATATCCTTCAGAACGGCATCGCCGGGCACCTTGCCATCCGCCATCAGATAATAGGCGGTGATGGAAATGCCATGTTTGCGGGCGGCTTCGATGACCTTCGTCTGGTCGAGATACGGGTGATACTCGATCTGGTTGTTGGCAATGGGCGCGTCAGACAGTTCGACGGCCTCATCCATCAGCGCGACATTGAAATTGGAAATGCCGATATTGCGAACCTTTCCGGCCTTGTGAACCTCGTTCAGCGCGCCGATGCGCTCGGCCAGCGGCACATCGCTCTTTGGCCAGTGCAGGAGCAGAAGGTCGACATAATCAGTCTTGAGCTTCGTTAGGCTTTCATCCACGGATTTGATGAAATCATCGTGGCGGTACTGATCGACCCAGACCTTTGTCGTCAGGAAAATATCGCCGCGGGCAATACCGGACTTGGAGATGACATCACCAACCGACGCCTCGTTCTTGTAGATCTGGGCAGTATCGACATGGCGGAAGCCCAGCTTCAATGCCTGGGGAAGAATGAGTTGGACATCTTCATCCGGCATACGGAAGGTACCGAAGCCGAGCGCTGGAATATGGGCGCCATTGGCGGTTACTGTGTGCATGAAATTTCTCCCGTGTGAATTCTGCCCTGCAAGACGCAGGGCGGGAATGGCATGGGAATAAGTGGGGCGGATGAGATTTGGTTCAAGCAGCGTGGCTGGTTTAAAGCCGTTATCTGCCGGTTGGCACCCTTTCACAGGGTCCCAACCGGAGAGTTTTCAACTCAACTCGTGAGGCGCGGGGAGGTAATGATCCGCTTGAAAAGGGCGGCCATGGCGTCGCTGATGCCCTCCGTCGGGCTCACTTCGAAATAGAGGCCGGGCGTTGCGCATTCTTCCATACGGGTGCTGATCTGCGACTGGAAAGGATTGATCCAGGTGTTGTACCAGTCATCCTCCGGCAGGGGCAGATAGGTGGTGTAGAGCACCGCGATTCTGTAACCCTTTTCCTTCAACGCCGTGCAGAAACGCGTGTCGATTGGCTCTTGGCAGCGCCCATTATTGACCTTCTTGGTGCAGCTGGTCGGCTTGTTGCTGTCACCCACGCCGTCGGATACGAAGAACACCACCTTGTCCGGCGAGGCAGAGCTTGTTCCATTACCGACAGTTCCCATCTTGGTGCCAAGCGCGGTCAGCGTCTTGTCGAAGTCCGTCAACTGGCTTTCGGCATTTTTCTTGGAAAGCGCAGACATCAGGTCAATGGTCGCGGCTTTCTTTTTGGCATTTGCCAGATTGGTCGTGAGGGGCACGACCTCTGTCAGCTCGGCATCCTGCGCCTTCTCGCCGAATGTATAGACTGCCATGCGGTATTGATCGCTGGTCTTGCGCAGTGATGTCGCCGTGTCCATCAGCGCGGCGGTGGCCTGTGCCACCACATTGATGCGCGTGGTCACGCCGAGTTTCTTGGCAAGGTGGTAATAGCTGTTCTGGTCATCGACGCCGTCTATGCTGACCACGTGACAGGCAAAGGCGCATTTGTCCTTGGTATTGTCCACCATCTTCTTCACATCTGCGGGCGTCGCGCCAACGCCCATGGAAGGCGTGTTGTCCAGCAGCAGATAGAAATCGCTGTAGGTTTCAGTCTCGTATTTTGCTGTTGCCTTGCCTCCCACGGTCATGAATGTCTTGCCAAGAATGCGTGCGAGCGATGTCTGGACGGTAGCTTCAAAGCTCACGCGGGATTGCACGACATTGCCGACTTTCTCAACGACGACGTCCACGCTCTCGACCTGAAAATCGTCGCGGCCAACGGCATCAGCTTCGAAAAAGCTCAGCGCCTCACCATTGGGAATGACGATTTTACCATCGCCCTTCATCTTGCGGGCGGCCTCGACTTCCTTCGAGGATTTCGCCACTGCTGCGAGCGCCGCCGCATCGGCTGCGTTCTGCAAATCTTGCTTCACCACCATTGCCTGGCTGATATCCAGCGCAACGCCTGCCGCTCCAAACATGGGAACAGCCAAAAGCGCCGTCAGAATACCGAAATTACCTGCCTTGTCGTGCCAGAAATTACGCACGTTCTACCCTCTCGCTCTATAATCGTGGCAAGAATAGATGGGCGGAATTGAAAACACGTTGCTGGATATAAATAATATATCGTGAATATTTAACGTCAATTACTTAAGTAAAGCATACGAAATTTAGCTTATATAAATTCAGAGTAGCTATTTCTTCACGGTAAAGACGAACAGCCTTGGAAGGCGCAGCAGACGTCGCCCAAGTCGCAGGTCAGACGCTTTTCATCACAAAATCTGATGGGTTGATCGATGCAGTTTGCACGTCGCGCAATAAAAACCCTCTACGAGACTGGTTTTCTGTAACTTTCCATCAAAATCCCAAATCGACCGTTTTTAATCTTGACGCAAAAGGTCGAGAGGCATTCATTCCCGCCATTGCATAAGGAGAACATCATGTCCGTCGATACATCGCCCCGTTCCCCCACCTGGACCTATGTCGATGGTCAATGGCTTCCCGGCAACCCTCCTTTGATCGGACCGACATCGCATGCCATGTGGCTTGCATCGACGGTGTTTGATGGTGCGCGCTGGTTCAACGGTCTGGCACCGGATCTTGACCTGCACTGCCAGCGCGTCAACCGCTCTGCCGTCAGCATGGGCATGAAGCCGACCTTTACGCCGGAAGAGATTGCCGCACTCGCCTTGGAAGGCGTTGCGAAATTCGATGGCAATGTCGCCATCTACATCAAACCGATGTATTGGGCCGAACACGGCATGCCCGGCAGCATCGTGGCACCGGATGCGTCATCCACGCGCTTTGCGCTGTGCCTGTTCGAAGCACCGATGGATGCGGGCGCACCGGTTACACTGACCGTGTCGTCCTTCCGCCGCCCATCGCCGGAAACGGCCATGACGGATGCAAAGGCTGGCAGCCTTTATCCCAATAGCGGCCGCGCTATTCTCGAAGCCCGTTCGCGTGGTTTCAGCGGCGCGTTGATGCTGGATATGAACGGCAATGTTGCCGAAACGTCCTCGGCCAATGTCTTCATGGTCAAGGACGGCGTGGTCTGCACGCCCGTTCCGAACCGCACCTTCCTTGCCGGCATTACCCGCACCCGCGTCATGAGCCTTCTGCGCCAAGCCGGTTTCGAGGTGCGCGAAGCAACGCTCTCCGTGCAGGATTTCCGCGAGGCAGACGAAATCTTCTGCTCCGGCAACTATTCCAAGGTGTCACCGGTGACGAAGCTCGATGAGCGTGAATTGCAGCCCGGACCGGTCACGCGCAAGGCGCTGGATCTCTATATGGAATGGGCGGCAGATCTGGGTGCGCACTCCGAGTAAACCGTGACTATCAGGGCGAGGGGCTAATCCCCTCGCTCTCCCGTTTACTGCACCAGAACCCTTCGCGCTCCATCCATGATGGCTTGTGTCAAAGGCTTCAACTGGTCCGCTGCCAGCCGGTTGACCTGCCAGTAGAGCGGAATATCCAGCGGCGTTTCGGGCACCAGTTCCACCAGCCTGCCGGATGCGAGATGATCTTTCACCAGAAGATGCGGGTTCATGCCCCACCCCATGCCCAGAAGTGCTGCATCCACAAAGGCTTGCGTGGAGGGTAGCCAGTGGGTGGGGTAGACGAGGTCAGCGCCGAACTGTTGCGCGACCCATGTCAGTTGCAGCCGGTCTTTCTGGCTGAAGGTGAGTGCAGGCGCTTCCGATAAACGGGCTTTCGTCACGCCACCGTCAAAATACCTTTTCATGAAATCTGGACTTGCGGTGGCGTGGTAGCGCAGAGCGCCGAGAGGCACCACGCGGCATCCCTGCACCGGCTTCTCCAGGCTGGTCACCGCCGCCAGCACCCGGCCGCGTTGTAGCCAGTCTGCGGTGTGGTCCTGATCATCAACGGCGATATTCAGCAGGTAATTCGAATCGGTGGCAAAGCCCGAGATCGCATTCACAAACCATGTGCCAAGGCTGTCGGCATTGGTGGCTATGTGCAGCGTCACGCGCTGGCCCGGCTCATCCGGCGCAATGAGGGCCGGAAGCTGGTCGAAAAGCTCCATCTCCAGCATGCCCACATGCTCCATGTGGCGGCAGACCCATTCGCCTTTTTCAGTTGCCGTGCAGGGTTGGCCGCGCAGGATGAGAACCGCGCCAAGCCGTTCCTCCAGCTGCTTGACCCTTTGGGAGATGGCCGAGGGGGTGACGCGCAGCGCCAGCGCCGCTTTTTCGAAGCTGCCGGTCTGCACCACCATGGCCACTGCGCGAAACGCCGCATAATCGAGCATGAAATTAGCCTGACTTAATCACGATTAGAAACATTAATTAGATTAATTCAGAAGCTACGACTATCCAAGCGCCGAACGGGGACAGGACAATGGATTTTTCGACATATCTGACGGGCTTTACGATGGGGCTGACTTTGATTGTCGCCATCGGTGCGCAAAACGCTTTCGTGTTGCGGCAGGGGCTGCGCGGAGAGCACGTACTGGCCGTGGTCGCCACCTGCGCCATATCGGAGGCCATTCTGGTCACTGTGGGCGTTGCGGCTTTCGGCCAGATTGCAGCTGTGATGCCGGGGCTGGAACCCGCCATGCGCTATGCCGGTGCCGCCTTTCTGTTCTGGTACGGCGCAAAGAACCTGCAATCGGCGCTGGGTGCGTCCAGTGTTCTCATCGCCGCATCCGGCAAGGTCACGCCGCTAGCGCCCACACTCGTCACCTGCCTTGCGCTGACATGGCTCAACCCGCATGTCTATCTCGATACGGTTGTCTTGCTCGGCAGCATATCCATCCAGTTTCCGGGCGCGAAAGCATCCTTCGGGGCGGGTGCCGTCACCGCCTCATTCGTGTTCTTTTCAACGCTTGGCTTCGGTGCGCGCTGGCTGCGTCCGCTCTTTGCCAACCCAAGAGCATGGCGCATTCTGGAAGGCGTCATCGCGCTGACCATGTGGCTCATCGCCATCAAGCTGTTGACCGGCGGATAGGACTCGAAATAACAATTTTTAGGCGCTTACGAACTGTGCACATTCCATAATCGATTTTCAGGACCTGTCATGCCATCGCAGCTTAAACCCACCGTCACCATCCGCCCCGGCGAAGAGGGTGATCTGGTCACCATTACCGAGATTTACCGCCACGCCGTGCTGCACGGCACCGCCAGTTTCGAAATCGAGCCGCCATCATTGGAGACGATGCGCGAGCGCCGACAGGCTTTGGTCACCGGCGGCTTTCCTTATCTGGTGGCGGAAGTGGAGGGCGCGGTTGCGGGCTATGCCTATGCGGGCCTGCACCGGGCTCGCCCAGCCTATGGCGCGACAGTTGAGGATTCCATCTATGTCGATCCGGAGCGCAAGGGCCTCGGCATTGGCAAGGCGCTGCTTTTGGCCCTGATCGAAGACGCGACAGCCCGTGGCTTCCGCCAGATGGTTGCCGTGGTGGGCGATTCGGACAATGCCGCCTCCATCGGCGTTCATCGCGCCGCAGGGTTCGATATGGTCGGCACGCTGAAATCGGTTGGCTGGAAACACGGTCGCTGGCTGGACATCGTGCTCATGCAGCGCCCGCTGGGCGAGGCTGATACGACCCCGCGTTTCAAGCCAGCGGTGTGAGGCGCAGGTCCGCCGAACGGATTTTCCTCAAACGGTACGCAAGGTCCGGCACGGGGGGTGTGAAGCCATGGCGATGAGAGGAATTTTCTCCGTTACCGGAACATTTTGATATTTCGCAGGTTGCCTCTCGGGGCGTCCGCTCCTATGGTCCGCGCACCAGGTTTCTAGGAGCGGTCACGCCGCTGCAACAAGGAGTAACACCATGGCCTTCGAACTTCCCGCACTGCCTTACGATTACGATGCGCTTTCGCCTTATATGTCTCGCGAAACACTTGAGCTGCACCACGACAAGCACCACAAGGCTTATGTGGATAACGGCAACAAGCTCGCGGCTGAAGCCGGTCTCGCAGATCTTTCGCTGGAAGAAGTGGTCAAGAAGTCCTTCGGCACGCATGCTGGCCTGTTCAACAACGCTGCCCAGCATTACAACCACGTCCATTTCTGGAAGTGGATGAAGAAGGATGGCGGCGGCAACAAGCTGCCAGGCAAGCTGGAGCAGGCAATCACGTCTGATCTCGGCGGCTACGACAAGTTCAAGGCAGATTTCATTGCCGCTGGCACCACGCAGTTCGGCTCCGGCTGGGCATGGCTGTCTGTCAAGAACGGCAAGCTTGAAATTTCCAAGACTCCAAACGGCGAAAACCCGCTGGTTCACGGCGCAGAGCCTATTCTCGGCGTCGACGTGTGGGAACACTCCTACTATGTCGATTACAAGAACCTGCGTCCGAAGTACCTCGAAGCTTTCGTCGATAATCTCATCAACTGGGATTACGTTCTGGAGCGCTTCGAAGCTGCTTCCAAGTAAGACTTGAGACATACCTAAAAACAGACACCCGGCCTTGCGCCGGGTGTTTTCGTTTTGTCATATGGGTGTCATTGCCCCGGCCTATGCGGGGGCATCATGACAGACAAAACCGCACCGCTCTTCTCCTTCGGCATCGTCGCCGATCCGCAATATGCCGATATCCCGCCGCGCCCGGAAATGGGCCGCTATTATGCCGAGAGCCCGGCCAAGCTTTCACAGGCCATCGAGGTCTTCAACGCCCATGATCTCGCCTTCGTCGTCACGCTCGGCGATATCATCGATCGCGGCTGGGAGAATTTCGACGCCATCCTCGCGCCCTATGGCAAGCTCAGGCACCGCTCCGTGTTGTTGCCGGGAAATCATGACTTCGCGGTCGCGCCGGAATATCTGGCGCAGGTGCATGAGCGGCTCGGAATGTCGTCGCCATGGTATGATTTCGTGGTTGGTTATGTTCGCTTCGTGGTGCTGGATGGCAGCGATGTCAGCACATTCGCCCCACCACTAGGGGATGCCCGCCGCGATCTCGCAGCGCAACGGCTGGAAGGCTTGAAACAGGCCGGTGCCATCAACGCCCATGACTGGAACGGCTCGTTCAGCGACACACAACTGGCTTGGCTGGGACAGACGCTTGCGGCGGCGGATGCTGCCGGTGAGACAGCAATCCTCTTCTGCCATTATCCGCTCTACCCGCAAAATGCCCATAATATGTGGGATGCGCCTGATATTCTGGTGCTGCTCGCGGCGCACCCAAGTGCAAAGGCATGGTTCTGCGGTCACAATCACGTCGGCAATTATGCCAGCCTCGGCCACACGCATTTCCTGAATTTCAAGGGCATGGTGGATACGCCTGACGAAAACACCTTCGCCATTGCCGATGTCTACGGGGATCGCATCGATATCAGGGGTTTTGGCCGCGAAGAAAGCCGCACGCTGACGTTCTGAAGAGGGTGCGAAAACCCATCGTCAGCGAGATGATTTCACCACACATATTCATTTGATATTCCCCGGGAAAGCGGCTGATATCCGCGTCATATCGCTCATCTATTTTTTGACGAATGCCGTATTTTCAGGAATATTCGATATGTCTTATTCAGAAAACCTTTGGCTCTATTTCTCGCTCCTGTTCGGCATTATCATCTTGCCCGGCATCGATATGTTGCTGGTTCTGGCAAGCTCTCTAACGGGCGGACGCAAGGCGGGACTTGCCGCCACATCGGGGATCATGGCGGGCGGGGTGGTGCATTCGCTGTATGGCGCCGTTGGCGTCGGGCTTCTGGCCAGCCTCATGCCCGTTCTGTTCACGCCGCTGATGATCTTCGGCGCGGCCTATATGATCTGGGTCGGCATCGGCCTCATGCGCAGCTCCATCGTGGTGGAGGGGGATGAGGTCAGTGCCAGCGCATCCGCCCGCCGTGCGTTTCAGCGTGGCGTCGTTACATGCCTTTCCAACCCCAAGGCCTATCTCTTCATGATGGCGGTCTACCCGCAATTCCTGAAGCCGATTTACGGTCCTGTCTGGATACAGGGCGTCATCATGGGGCTGATGACAGCGGGCACGCAGCTTGCCGTTTATGGTACCCTGGCGCTGACGGCGGGCAAAAGCCGGGACTTGCTGGTGTCTTCACCGCATATCACCATTATCATCGGTCGCGCTGCGGGTCTGCTGCTGGTTGTGGTTGCCGGATTTACCCTCTGGGAAGCTCTTGCTTCCGGGTGATATGCGCCTGATAATGCTTCAAAAAAATCACTGCAATGTGACTTCTTTTTGCCATGTGGAACAGGCATCTTCGCCTTCGTGCGTCGCGCTGTTTTGCCGCAGGGATTACGTGACGACACGCAAGCATTCACCCGCCGATGTGCGGACCCAGGAGAGACATGATGAAGCTTAGAACGATTGCCGCATCCATTATGATAGGCTGTCTTTGCGCCGGTGCGGTTTCCGCAGCCGGCGAGGTCGAAAAGCGCGAAGGCTTGATGAAGGGTATCGGCGGTGCCATGGGCGCGCTGGGTGCCATCGCCAAGGGCGAAAAGCCCTATGACGCGGAAACCGTCAAAACCGCTGTCACCACCATCAGCGCCAATGCCAAGGCTTTCCCGGATCAGTTCCCTGCAGGTTCTGAAGGTGGCTCTGCTTCCCCGGCCATCTGGCAGAACTTCGCAGACTTCAAGGCGAAGTCCGATAAGCTGGCCTCGGATGCAGACATGGTTCTGGCACAGCTGCCAGCAGATCAGGCCAGCGTCGGTGCAGCGTTGAAGACGCTGGGTGCCGATTGCAGCAGCTGCCATCAGGCTTACCGCGTCAAGAAGTAATCAGCCCATCGGTCCGCCGGTCTTCGGCGGGCCTTTTTCATGATATCCATTTAAGAAGCGGAAACGGCAATGGCGTCCATTTGGGCAAAGCTGGCGGGCGGTGCTGTTGTTGCCGGGGTCGTCGGGTTCGGAATTTTCATGGGCGTCACCGCGCCTGAGCGCCAGGCACCCAGCCATTGGGCCAACCTTGGCGAACCCAATCTTGCCAATGGCGAGACATTGTTCTGGGCCGGCGGCTGCGCAAGCTGTCACGCCGCCCCTGATGCGACGGGAGATGCGCTGAAGACGCTGGCCGGTGGGCAGGCGCTGCCAAGCCCGTTCGGGACGTTCCACGTGCCCAACATCTCGCCGGATCCGCAGCACGGCATCGGCGCTTGGACGCTCGCACAATTTGGCGATGCCATGACGCGGGGCGTGGGCAAGGATGGCGAACATCTCTATCCGTCCTTCCCCTATAATTCCTATGCGCGGATGACGCCGCAGGATATCAACGACCTCTTCGCCTACCTGAAATCCCTGCCTGCCAGCACCAATGATGCCCCCGGCCACGATCTGCCATTTCCCTTCAACATCCGGCTTGTTCTTGGCGGCTGGAAGTTCCTGTATTTCGATAAGGGCGAACCACGCGTCGAGATTGCCAATGCCAATGCGCAGGTCGTTCGTGGTCAATATCTGGTGGAAGGCCCCGGCCATTGCGGCGAGTGCCACACCCCGCGTGATGCGCTGGGCGGCTTCATGAAGGGCCAATGGCTTGCTGGCGGACCCAATCCAGAAGGCGAGGGGCGCATTCCCGATATTCGCCCGGAATCGCAAACCATCGGCTCATGGAGTGAAGCGGATATCGCCAACTATCTGGAAACCGGCTTCACGCCTGATTTCGATAGCGCCGGTGGCTCCATGGTCAAGGTCCAGCAGAATATGGCCCGTCTTCCCGCTGAAGACCGCCAGGCCATTGCGGCCTATCTCAAGGCACTGCCCGCTCCCTGAGAAGCCATTGACTCCTCAACCCGTCCGCAGGATAACGGTTGTGTGATGGTCTTTCCGGTTCGCCCGGAAAGTGAAAAGGGAACACGATAGGAGCCTCAAGCTTTGATTCGTGGCTGCCCCCGCAACTGTGAGCGGATAGCCTGAAAACGTATTGCCACTGGTCTGGCGCATCGGCACGAAATTCTCCGGGATTTCGTAAAGCACGATGCGAAACAAAGGACCGGGAAGGTGTTTTCAAGGTTGTGACCCGCGAGCCAGGAGACCTGCCATCACGTGAAGTGTCGTCAATGCCGGCGGGGTGTCCGGAACAGCACGGTTTTCAGGTCGGGATATTCCCGCCTTCAAGACCCTGTGTCTCTTTTCCCCGTGGTGAATGTTGAATGCGGTTCTGTGGCGTTTGATCAGAAATGCGCCCACCCGCACGTGAAAGGGTCACCATGTCTATCCACCAGAATACGGCGGCAAGCGCCGTCTCATCCTCAACATCAAGACTTGCGCAATCGCTAACTGCAGCCTTGCTCGGCCTGTTCATCGTGGGCTTTGTCGGCTTTTCGCAGGTCGAAGCCGTGCACAATGCCGCGCATGATACGCGCCACGCCAACGCCTTCCCTTGCCATTGAGGGGAGGAAGATCATGCCGTTTTTCCGTAACATCGTCTTCACCGCCGTTCTGGTGGGCTTGATTGCCGGTCTGGCCGTCAGCGCCATGCAGGCCATCGGCACCACGCCGCTCATACTTCAGGCCGAAACTTTTGAGAGCGGCGGCGCAGAGGTCGCGCATGTCCACACCCATGAGGCGGGCGCACCCGCAGATCATCACCACGATCCAGAAGCGTGGGCACCCGCCGATGGCTTCGAGCGCAATGCCTACACCATCGCCGCCAATGTGCTGACTGCCATCGGCTATGCACTGGTGCTGACGGCTTTGATTTCGCTGCGCAATTCCGCAGGCGGCTGGCGGGAAGGGCTGCTCTGGGGTCTCGCCGGTTTTGCCGCCGTCATGCTCGCTCCTGCCATCGGCCTGCCGCCTGAACTGCCGGGTAGCCCCGCCGCAGAGCTGGGCGCACGGCAGATGTGGTGGGTGGGAACCGTCGCTGCCACGGCGGGTGGTCTGGCACTGCTTGCCTTCAAACGGGCGGAACCGTGGGCTGCCATTTTGGCTATTGCGTTGATTGCCGCGCCGCACATTCTCGGCGCGCCTTTGCCGCCAGAGGGTGAACACGCGCTGGCACCTCTGCCGCTGGAGCGCCGCTTCATCGTTCTGGCAACCGTGACCAGCTTCGTGTTCTGGATCATCTTGGGAACCCTGAGCGGCCATCTTCTCAAGCGTTTCGACGTTGCGAGATAGTATGGAAACCGCAAGCGAATGGAGCGACGGGCTCGATGCCTTGCGTTTTTCCGTTCCCGGCCATGGCGCACCCTGCGCCATGCACCGGCTGGCCTTTAAGGCTTTGCTTGGCAAAGAGCCGCAAAGGGAAGCGTGTCTTCAGTTCTTTGCTGAGAACCGAGAGGCCTTTCTCAAGGCCGCATCAGCCAAGATCAGCAGCCTGAAACTTGCCGCCGATCGCAGCCTGCACATCAACAGCAGAGACGTCAGGCGTGCGATGACAGAAAATCAGCTTGAGGGGACGGCGCGGGCGTGTCGTGTTCTTGATCGACGCTAGAGATGTTCCGCCGCAAACCCGGCCATCTCGGCCTCCGCCTCCGGCCCCCAGAGATCGAGCACTTTCAATATTTCGCTCGCGAAACTCACAGGTGCGGTTCCAGGTGCCGTGATGATGCCTTGGTCGCTGACGGCTTGGGGCTGGTCGCGGTAGTGTTCGGCACCTTCGTAGGTGATGTAGGTGGAGTGTGATGCCACGGAATTTCCGGTATGGGCCACGTTGTTCAACACACCTGTTCCGGCAAGCGCACTCGCTGCTGCGCAAATGCCGGCCACCACACGGTGCTGGGCGCGAAATCGGTGCACGAGATCGGTAAAATCCGGTGCCATTTTCCGTTCCCAGATCAAGCCACCGGGAATGACCAGTGCGTGAACAGTCTCCGGGTCCAGCGCGTCATAAGCCATGTCAGGCACGATTTTCAGCCCACCCATGGAGATGAGGGGCGCACCATCGGGGGATGCGGTGACGATATCGACGCCCAGATAACCGCGAGCCATTGCCGTCAGAATAGCGGGCTCCCAATCGGCAAATTCCTCGGTCAGTGCCAAGGCGATACGGGGCATAGTCATCTCCTGCAATCATCGATGTTTGCTATGCTATCCGAAAAGCAGGTGAGCAAAAAGACTGAAACGAGAGAACGGTCTGACTGTGAGACCTCTTGAGGGCAATGGCTTAAGCTTTGCGCAACAAAAAACGCGGCATCAGATGCCGCGTTTTCTTTAGATCCAATGTTGTCCTGTTCAGGCTGCGGCGCGGTAGCGCTGGCCTGACTGACTGTTGCTTTCCAACCGGAAACGCTCAAGCTGGGCATGGAGCTGGCGCGCTTCATCGGCCAGAATCTGGCTGGCGGCCGTGGTTTCTTCCACCATTGCGGCGTTTTGCTGCGTCATCTGGTCCATATGGTTGACGGAGCTGTTGATCTCTCCGAGCGCCATGGATTGCTCCGCAGCGGCCCGCGCAATGGTCGTCACATGGTCATCGACGCGGTTGACGAGGTCTTCGATCTCTTTCAGCGCTTCCCCGGTCGATAGCACCAGCGATACGCCACCCTTGACTTCATCTGCCGAGGTGGTGATGAGGCCCTTGATTTCGCGGGCAGCATTTGCCGAGCGCTGGGCCAGTTCGCGAACTTCCTGTGCCACGACAGCAAAGCCACGACCCGCTTCACCGGCACGCGCAGCTTCAACACCGGCGTTCAGGGCAAGAAGGTTGGTCTGGAAGGCGATCTCGTCGATGACAGAGATGATCTGACCGATTTTCTGTGAGGATTGTTCGATCCGGCCCATGGCATCGATTGCGTTGCGGACGATGTTACCGGATTTGCCAGCACTGCTTTTCGTGTCGCGCACCATCTGCGTTGCTTCGTTGGCACGTGCGGTCGATGTTTTGACCGTGGTTGTGATCTCTTCCAGGGCTGCGGCGGTTTCTTCCAGTGAGGCCGCCTGCTGTTCGGTGCGTCGCGCAAGTTGATTGGCCGAAGCGGACAACTCGCCGGAGTTGTCGGTGATGGTTCCGGCCGCATGGCGGATGGTCTGCATTGTGCCGCGCAAGGTGGCCAGCGTCTGGTTGACGTTGGTTTGCAATTCGGCAAAGGCACCCTGATAGCTGCCACTCATTTCCTGGGTTAGGTCGGCTTCAGACAGGGCAGCAATAACGCGGCGAACTTCTGTAACACCCAGATCGACATTGATGACCAGTTCATTGACGCTTTCTGCAAAGGTCTGCAGGTCCGCGTCTTCATAGGTCTTGGCAATGCGCTTGGAAAAGTCGCCAGCCGCAGCCGCAGCAACGATGCCGCTGATCGAGGACTGCAAGTCTTTGCTCTGGGCGGTGAGGGCAGCTTCCTGCGCTTCCATTTCACGCATCTGCGTCTCATTGGCTCTGAAGACTTCGAGCGCGCGGGCCATTTCACCGATTTCGTCCTGACGTTCGACGCCGCCGATCGGGTCTTTCAAATCGCCCTTGGCAAGGCGGCTCATCCGCTCTGTGAGCAGGCGCACGGGACGCGAGATCCCACGTCCGCCGACAAACAGTCCGGCAAGCACACCGCCGCCAATCGAAACGACAGCGGTCGCAATCAGAACCACCATTGTCAGGCTGGACACGGAAAGAGCATGCGCGCGCGACGCTTTCAACTCTTCGCCGGAATAGGTGCTGTAAACCTTGACCGCAGCGGTAACGGCCTTCTGGCCTTCAAGACTGTCTGCAAGACCTGCCTTGAGCGCATCGGTTGTTATGGATGGGGTGGCCGTCAACTTCACCAGCACCCTGATTTTATCGAAATAGGCATTAAGCGCCACGCCGATATCGGCAAGCTGCTTCTTTTCAGTTGCATCGGCAGCCGAAGCGATCTTGGGAAGACGCTCCAGCATTTCCTTAGCGCGTTTCTCGGTTTCCGCTGCAAAGTCTGCAGATTTCTCGGGCGCCAGAACCAGCTGGTATGTCATGCGGCTGATCGCGATAATGTCGACACGCAGATCCATCGCCTCACGTGCAGCTTCTTCCTTGGTGCCGGTATCCTTCAAGGCAGTGCCGAGGGACATGAGGCCTTGCGTTCCGGCGATGGTGATTGCGAAGGCCGCAAGCCCCATGAGCGCAACCACCAGGCTAACCTTCTTCAAAATCGAAATATTGCTGATATTCATGTGGGATACCGGTTGGTTGAACTCTCCATCCTGGAAAGCGGCTACTGCCAACTGCGGCTTCATCCCACAGACATCTGAATTAGTTACACCTAAAACCTTTCTATAATATTGAAATGGCGGGGATATACTGCTTCTACAGAACAGCATTAAAGCCCAATGAATGCCTTGAACTTTGAATGCTCCGCGTTCTCATGCCGCAAAGCCGCGCCGGATAGGGTGGTGACCCTGTTCCGGCTGCTGGAAGGTCCATTGCAGAATGCGCGCTGAGGTAAGGCGGGCAGGCGTTGCCACGCCAAAACGCTTCAATCTCTCAAGCCAGGGCCTGCATGAAGCGCATGCCGGTAACGGGGCGCGGTATGAAATCCATGTTTTCATAGAACTTGTGAGCCGCGAAATTGCCGGTTGCGGCACCCACGGATAGGAAGTCGCAGCCGCAACGCTTGGCGACATCACTGGCGCGCGCCACCAGATGCTGGCCTGTGCCATGGCCACGATGACCATCGCGCACGAAAAGATGGTGCAGCTCCATGCCGCGACGACCCTCCTGGGCGCGGTAGAGCGGCATGAGAATGGCGTAACCGATCAGCGTGTCATCGGCCTCGGCAACCAGCGCCGTAATCCACGGCACATGGCCGAACAGGTCGCGTTCAAGCTTCTCTGCCGTAATCCCCGCGGCATCGCCATGGTGGGCGGCCAGAAGCTCAATCATTTCGTTGAGTTCAGGCAGATCACCCTTGCGCGCAGCACGAATGGTCACAACAGACGGTCTCGGCAAGGTCAGAAGGCTGTCTTCGGTCATTCTCGTGTCCTTCGGGTTCTGGTTTTTGCCGTCAGGACGTTTGAAAACAACAAAGCCGCCTGACGGCGGCTTGTTGACAAAATGATCTGTCGAGCCGCCCTTAAAGGAAGGCCCAAAAATACGTGCAGGAAATCAGTGCGCGTGCGTTGATCATGCGGATTAGATGCGCTGGAATTTGGATTGAGTCAAGTCAGATTTCGGCTTTGCGCCACAAGCGGTCATTGGACCAGCGGAAGATTGCTGATACTGTATGGGCCGCAGTCGCGACGCAGTCTGCACGCTCCACATGAATGTATTTAAGAGGTAAAAATGGCGATCTGGCCGTGGAGAGAAAAACGGGCTAACGTCGATGAGTATGGTAGAAATGCCCTCTGGCATCACGCTGCCGATGGGAACTATGAAGCATTAGACGCCGAGTTGCGTTGTGCTGGCAGCCCTTCCGCCGCAGACCAAGATGGGTTTACCACTCTGCACGTTGCCGCTCAAAACTGCCACCTTGAGATTGTGAGAAGGCTTATCGCGGCACATGCGAAGGTCAATGCTGTGGACCGACATGGAAACGGTCCATTATGGACTGCGAGCAGACAGGCAAGCCTGGCGATCGCCGCGGAACCATCTTTTGAAATCGTAGCGCTGCTTTTGAGCAATGGTGCCGATCCGCACCACCTTAACAACGCTGGAAGATCACCGTCTTTTTGGGCGGCGGGAAGTTCCAGGCTTCGAGAAACATACACCACCGCCGGTGTATCGCTCCTCGCTGGTTGAATGTGTCTCCGAGATTTTATCTACGATAAAGCGTCTTTATTATGCGCAAGGTCCGCACCGGGCCAATGACCGCAATCCGCTTCGCGCAAATCGCGGTCATTGCGTCATTGCGGTGATGGGGACATGCTCTATTGTATTTTCTCGTCACGCCGGGAGATGCTGATGCGGAAGCCACAGGTCGACACCGCAATTCGTAAAGAGATTGACAATTTGCTGGAGCGATCCGGCAAGTTATTTGCATCTGGAGCGTTGCAGTCATCTCTTTCAGTTGCTCTAGAGGCTTGGGACCTGATCCCGGAACCCAAGGAAGCATGGGACTATTATGGGCAGAGCCTGTCTGCAGGTTTTGTCCTCGATTATGCAGACCTCGGCGATAAGCGGAGCTGTCAGAAGTGGATCGAAATTATGGCTCTCATGTACGACGACCTGAACCACGAGGACCATTATGTTCTGATGCAGGAGGGTGAAGCGATGTATAAGCTTGGCGATATAGAAAGGGCCTTTTATGTGTTCTCTCGTGTGGAAGAATTATATGGTGCACGGGGCTTCAAAGGCGAGCAAAAAGCCTATCTTACATTCATTAGGGAGGAACGCGGCAAACGAGCAGCCAGCAGTTCTTGATCCCAAATGAAGCTCTCTTATCCATTCGCCTTGGTTGCTTTGGGTCAAATGCCGCAATGGCGCTGATGCGCCAAAAGGGGTCATTGCCAGCTGTCGGCGAGTACAGCACTGTGGGGGCACGTAATCGTTGAGAACGGTAGTTCGATTGAAACCACCTGCTTGGCAGATCATTCCTTTCGCGGCTGCAGTTGGACCCCTGCTCGGAATGCTTCTGCTGCTTCTTCCCTTCTGGGTGAGAAGCTGGGAAGCCGCCCGGACTCTTCTGGCGATGGGATATGTGTTCGGTCTCGTGCCGTCAGTCGTGGGTGGCGTATTGTTCTCCATACTGCGCTATCGCTTTGGGTCAGGATTTCGTTGTGCCGGTTTTTGCGGCGGATGCGCGACTGGTCTCTGTGAAGCGGTAGCAGCGTACCCCGGCGGGCTGGAGATTTTTTCTTCCGCGTTCTTCTATATGACTGGCATCTGTGGGGTTCTTCCGGCCCTCGGTACCCGGTTCCTGGCCCAATATCTCTTGCCAAATGCTTTTGCGAAGCCTTTGCCATGATGTCGGCTTCGAGCCAAATGCAGCCTTGGCGGCAATGCGTCAATTGCGGTCAATGCGGGTTGTCAGTTCGCCGCCTTGAATTTTTGTAAAAAAGACGGCCAAGAATCCAGCTAATCTGTGTCGCCTTCATCCCCGCATAGATTGCGACGATAACTGTCACGTAAAATATAACTGGGCTGTCAGTGGCTCGCACCAGAGTACTGTGCCTGCGGGTAATTTCTCCCTCGAAAAGCCATCTGACCGGTAAGCCCAATAAGGCTGGGCCAAACATACCCACCCCGATTATGAGGCACCACGTCTGTAGCTTGTCCTTCATACGATCCACCTCCTGCAGACAGACCTTAATACACCCGAGTAGCCGATAGCTATACCTTGACGGTAAGATTCTAGCGATCAAGAGAGGTCCGCAATGGGCCAATCGCCGCCTTTCGTATTGAGCCGCAGGCGGTCGCTAAGCGATGGAAATGCACCGTGTTTGCGGTAGCCCGATGTCGCTGCCACGCTTCTCAACCAGCGCTACGCCGCCGCAAATCGAGCGTTTCGATTCTTGATCGCTTCCTGGGTGAAAGGCAAGAACATTTCCAAGCCAAATTAGATTGCGTGTTTCTGAACCGTGTCCACGAAGGGCCGCAGGTGCATGGCCGCTCAATGCTCATGCTCGCACAATTCGTGGTTTGAGAGCGCGCGGATGACGTAGCAGTCTTCGATGGAGTGGCCGTCGCAGTGGGAGACGATGCGCTCCAGTTCGTATTCTAGCTTTTTGAGCTTTGCGATCTTTTCGCGCACCGTTGCCAAATGGTCGGCAGCGATGCGGTCTGCGCCGTCGCAGGGCATTTCTCGGTGTTGGCTGAGTGCAATCAACTCGCGGATGGCATCGATATTGAGGCCGAGATCGCGGGCGTGGCGCACAAAGGCGAGGCGCTCCAGATCTGACTTTTCATAGCGCCGCTGGTTGCCTTCGGAGCGTTCGGCCGCGCGCAGCAGACCCATCTGCTCATAATAGCGGATGGTCGTGACCTTGACGCCTGTGTTTCTGGATAGATCCCCGATGGAATACATGATCGCCTCATATCTACAGCTTCTATTAGATATGGCTATGAAGCTTACCCATGGCAAGATGGCGGAGGACGCTTGCAACATCATCGCCTCCAATATACCCTACCCCCCTATACTATATTGGGAGAGCATCATGTCACACACGATTGAGAACAAGGACAAGCTGCTGGCGCGCATCCGCCGTTTGAAGGGGCAGATGGAAGCAGTGGAACGGGCGCTGGAAGGTGGCAAGCCCTGCGGCGAGGTGCTGCAATTGCTGGCATCCGTGCGCGGCGCGCTCTCCGGCCTCACGGGTGAGGTGATGCAGGATCATCTGCATGAGCATGTGCTGCATGCCGAAAACGACGAAGAGCGTGCCCGTGCCACGGAAGAACTGGCACAGGTTCTGAAAACCTACATTCGATAAGAGGTGCGCCATGACTGCAGCGACAGATCATCCCCATTCACATCTCCACCCTCATGATCACGGCACGCATGGCCACGTGTTTCTGGGAGAGAACCACGAGCGCAATGAGCGACGGGTCTGGGCGGTTATCGCGCTGACCACCGTCATGATGGTGGCCGAAATTACCGCCGGAAGCTGGTTCGGCTCCATGGCGCTGACGGCCGATGGCTGGCACATGGCTACCCATGCCGGTGCAATGCTGATTTCGGCGCTGGCCTATCTCTATGCGCGCCGCCAGATCAGCAATGCTCGCTTCACCTTCGGCACCGGCAAATTCGGGGACCTCGCCGGTTTTGCCAGTGCGGTCGTGCTGGGCGTCGCGGCTGTCATGATTGCCTGGGAAAGCCTGCTGCGGTTCTTCTCGCCGGTGGAAATCGATTTCAATCAGGCCATTGCCGTTGCCGCCATCGGTCTCGTCGTCAACATCGTCAGCGCATGGCTTTTGAAGGACGACCACCATCATCACCACGACCATGACCACGGTCATTCCCATGGTAGCCACGCCCACCATGGCGATCATGCTCATCACGGAAGTCATGCCCATCATGGAAGTCATGATGGCCATGCCGGCAAGGATAACAATCTGCGCGCGGCCTATCTGCATGTCCTGGCAGATGCGCTGACATCGGTTCTCGCCATCGTCGCGCTTCTGCTGGGCAAATGGAACGGCTGGACGTTTCTGGATCCGGCCATGGGCATCGTCGGCGGGCTGGTCATTGCGCGCTGGTCCTGGGGGCTTTTGCGCTCCACGGGTGCCGTGTTGGTGGATGCGGTGCCGCAGGCGCAAAGCCTGTCCAGCCAGATTCGCAGCATGCTGGAAACGGCTGGCGACAGGATTACCGATTTGCATGTATGGCAGGTAGGGCCGGGGCATCATGCGGCCATTGTCGTGGTCCACACGGCATCTTCGCATGCGCCGTCATTTTACCGGCAGAAGCTGCAATCGATCAAGGAATTGTCGCATATCACGATTGAAATCAACGTCGCCAATCATGGCTGACAACAGCATAGACAGATCATCGAGCCCAAGGCCGGTCTGCCTAGCGGGAGCCGCGATAGCGCGGCTTCAGGTCCGTTAAGTCAATCTTAACGATAAGCCTGTCATCTGATCACGCCTTGGGAAAGGCGTGATGGGAACAATCAGTGTTCGGTGTAGGCCTGGCTGAACCACGGGGATTCGACCTGAGCAGCGCCATCCTGGGAAACGGTATCACTTGCGGTCGCTTCGTTGTTCACGGTCCAGAGAACGTTGGCCAGCGACGTCGCTTCCAGGGCGTTGACGAAGGATATCTTGCTGCCACTGAGGATGGCCTGCTGCTGTTCAGGCGCGACAGCCTCTGTGGGTCGCTTCTCGATGTGCGGTGAGCGACCGTGTTGGGGCGATCCGCCGATGTTGTTGCTGCTGATATTCATAGCAAGCCTCTCTTTGCCTGATTAACGAAGTATTAACGGCTGAAGCTTGCGCGAAGCTTGCGTCGTTGAGGCTGGGAGGGCGTTCACCGCTTGACAGGTGTGAAACTGGTGCTTCGTTTTTGCATTTTACGGACTTGCAAAACGAAAAAATCGGCCACTTGGGCCGATTCTTTGCCTTAAGCCGCCCTTCGCAAAGTGAGTCGCGGAGGGGTGAAGAGAATCACGCGCTGCGTTTTTCCGATTCTGTCACCAGTTGTGGCTTTGGAGGCTCTTCAACGGGCGCCGCATCATCCTGCGTTGCGGGCGTGACCATCGCCGCCATCAGGTTTTCGATGCCGATGCTGCCCACGGTCTTGCCGTCCTCGTCCACCACCTGCGCCGTTGTCTCGTTGGCGTCTGTCATGTCGCGGGCGATGTTTTCCAGCGTATCCGTTTCCAAAACCGAAATACTGTCCGGCGCACTCGTCGCCGGCTCCATCACGGTCGTGGCCTGAAGCACGCGGCTGCGGTTCACATCGCGCACGAAGTCGCTGACATATTCATTGGCCGGATGCTGGATGATGCTTTGTCCATCACCCTGCTGCACCATCTCGCCGTCTTTGAGAATGGCGATATGGTCGCCGAGCCGCAGTGCCTCGTCCAGATCATGGGTAATGAACACGACAGTCTTCTTCAATTCCTGCTGAAGATCGAGCAGCATGGTCTGCATGTCCACGCGGATCAGCGGGTCGAGAGCCGAATAGGCCTCGTCCATCAACAGAATGTCCGCATCATTGGTCAGCGCACGGGCCAGGCCCACACGCTGCTGCATGCCACCGGATAGTTGGTTAGGATAATTTTCCTCATAGCCATCCAGACCCACCCGGTTCAGCCAGTAGCGACCCTTCTCGATGCTGTCCTTGCGGGACACGCCCTGAATATCCAAGCCATAGACGCTGTTTTCCAGAACCGTGCGGTGCGGAAGCAGGCCGAATTTCTGAAACACCATCGCTGTCTTGTGACGACGGAACCCGCGCAGGCTGGATGTGCCCATGGAGCAGACATCCTGCCCGTCATACATCACCTCACCGGCCGTTGGCTCAATCAGCCGGTTGATGTGGCGGATCAGCGTGGATTTGCCGGAACCCGATAGACCCATGACCACGGTAATCTTGCCGCCGGGCATGGTGATGTTGATGTTGTTGAGGCCCAGAACATGATCGTGCTTGTCGTTCAGTTCTGTCTTGCTCAAGCCGTTCTTGACGGCGGCAAGGTGCTTTTCAGGGTGTTTGCCGAAGATCTTGTAGAGATTCCGGATTTCAATGTCCTTAGCCATGCTGCACCTCGCGATATTTCTGCAAACGCTTGCCGAAGGCCTGACTTGCGCGGTCAAACATGATGGCGATAGCCACCAGCGCAAAACCGTTCAGAAAGCCGATTGTGAAGAACTGGTTGTTGATGGCCTGAAGGACATTCTTGCCCAGCCCGCCAACGCCGACCATGGAGGCAACGACGACCATGGCGAGCGACATCATGATGGTCTGGTTGATGCCAGTCATGATGGTGGGCAGCGCGAGCGGCAATTGTACATTCAACAGCTTCTGGGTGTTGGAAGAGCCGAAAGCATCGGCGGCCTCAAGCGTTTCCCGGTCCACCATGCGAATACCCAGATTGGTCAGGCGGATCATTGGCGGAATGGCGTAGATCACAACGGCGATCAGCCCCGGCACCTTGCCGATGCCGAAGATGACGACAACGGGGATGAGATAGACGAAGCTAGGCATGGTCTGCATCACATCCAGACCCGGATTGATGAAGCGCTGCAACCGCTCGGACCGCGCCATGAGAATGCCCAGCGGCAGGCCGATGAGGACGGCGATCAGCGTTGCAATCGCCACGATCGACAGCGTCGTCATCGCATCCCGCCACAGGCCGACCGCGCCGATGAGGCAAAGCGAAACGGCAGTGCCAAGCGTGATGCGGAAACTGCGCCCCGCCAGATGCACCATGGCCAGCAGGCCAAGAAAGATGATGATCCACGGTGTCTGGGTAAAGAAGCGTTCGGATGCGTTCAGAAACAGTTGCAGTGGGTGCACAACGGCATCGATGATATCGCCGTAGCTGCGTACAATATCGCGAAACCCGTCATCGATGGTTTTGCGCGCCACGCGCAGGGTACTGTTGCCAATGGCCGGAAACTTGCACAGCATATCCGGCAGAACATTACAGAGGGCCATTATTGTTTTTTTCCCTAAGGTGTTGATGGAGAAGCTTGTGGGGATGGGTATCCACAGATGCGGAGGCCGCGATCATCTCGCGGCCTCGCCTCATCTTGATTAGATCGAAGCCTTGATCTTCTCAGCCACCTCTGGCGAAACCCACTTCGTCCAGATGTCCTCGTGGTTTTCGAGGAAATAGGCTGCACCGTCTTCGTTGGTGCCCTGGTTTTCATCCATCCAGGCCAGAACCTTGGCAAGTGTGCCGTTGTCCCACGCGCGCTTCTTCACGTATTCGGCCGAAGGGCCGGCCTTTTCGGCAAACGCCTTCGTCACAACCGTATAGACATCGGCAATGGGATAGGCGTTCGGCTTGGGGTCGGCGCAATCGGCCTTGACGATGCATGTGTCATAGGCTTCGCGGTCGAGCGGCACGCCGTCATCCAGCTTCACCATGTCATATTTGCCCATGATGGCCGTTGGTGCCCAGTAATAGCCGAGCCAGCCCGCTTTCTTTTCATAGGCGTTGGAAATCGAGCCATCGAGACCCGCTCCAGATCCGGTATCCACCAGCGTGAAGCCCTTTTCATCTGCCTTGCGTGCCTTGAAGAGATTGGCCGTGGTTGGCTGGCAACCCCAGCCGGGAGGGCAGCCGAACACGGCACCCTTGCTGGCATCTTCCGGTGCCGGGAACAGTTCGGGATGCTTCAGCGCATCTTCAACGGTCTTGATGTCGGGATGTGCATCGGCGAGGTATTTCGGAATCCACCATCCTTCAACGCCGCCTTCGCTTAGGATCTTCACGTCCTGAATGAGGTTGCCGGATTTGACGGCTTCCTCGTAAGGAGCACCGAGCGTGTTCACCCACATTTCAGGTGCCATGTCCGGCTGGCCTTTTTCGTTCATGGAGGTGAAGGTGGGTGTGGTGTCGCCGGTCACGATATCGACCGTGCAGTCATAACCGTTTTCCATGATGAACTTGTCGACGTAAGCCGCGACGCCCGCAGAGGCCCAGTTCATTTCTGCGATGGAGATATTGCCGCATGTCTCAGCGGCGTTGGCGGTGCTTGCGCCAGCGGCAGCGGCAAGGGTGAAGCCCGTGACAATAATGGTCGAGGCGAGGAGTTTCTTCATTGTAAGACCCCCAAGTCTGATGCAGTGTTTATGTTAGACATACCGGGGCACTGCAAAGCCCGGCCTGCCAAAGCGCTGACGCGAACGCGATGTCCGCAGCCAGAACGCAAAGATGAAGCCATGGAGCATCGATTCCGCAAAGCTGTGCGAAAACTCCATGTTGAGTGACATGCGCGGAAAGACGAAAAAATGATCGTCAAATAGAAGCCGCTACGAGGCGACGGAAAAGGCCGCAATCACAGCGGCGAGAAACGCATAAATATGTCAACGGGTTCTATAATACGGCGAGAAGATGATATTGCAACGCAAAAACGCCGCATCGCTGCCATGCAAGGCACTGAGGAACCATTTCGGCGATTCTGTAATACTTTGGAGGGTATGACGTTTACTGTTTTAAATGACGGCTTAACTGCATAAAAAATGAAAATTCAATTAATGATAAATATATATTGCAAGTAGCGACGATGTCGATTTTTTGTGGAAAAAAATCTCACAAAAGTCATTTCAAGAAGTATTTTTCTCCGAATCTGCTGGTTCGTGATGCCCGGGACGTGCCCGAGCATCACAATCACAGAGCTTGCCAGCCTCAAGCCACAGCCTTGCCAGCCACCTTCAGCGCGAACGCATATTCGAAGGCAATCTCCTCCAGCCGCTGGAAACGACCGGACTTTCCGCCATGGCCAGCCGCCATGTTGGTTTTGAGCAGAATAGGGGCTTCACCCGTCGTGTGTTCACGCAGCTTTGCCACCCACTTTGTCGGCTCCCAATAGGTCACGCGCGGGTCGGTCAGGCCGGAAATCGCCAGAAGTGGCGGGTAGGGCTTGTTGCTCACATTGTCGTAGGGGCTGTAAGCGGCGATCCAGCGATACTCTTCTTCCGATTCCAGCGGGTTGCCCCATTCAGGCCATTCCGGCGGCGTCAGCGGCAATGTGTCGTCCAGCATGGTGGTGAGAACATCGACAAAGGGAACAGCGGCGATGATGCCCGCGAATTTCTCAGGTGCCATATTGGCAACCGCGCCCATCAGCATACCACCGGCAGAGCCGCCCTCGGCCACAATGCCGCTATAGGCGGTGAAGCCTTCTTTCACCAGATGGTCTGCAGCGGCGATGAAATCCTTGAAGGTGTTCTGCTTGTGCTCCATCTTGCCGTTTTCATACCACTCGAAGCCCTTGTCCTTGCCGCCACGGATATGGGCGATGGCATAGATAAAGCCACGGTCGGCCAGCGACAGATTGTTGGTGCTGAATGATGCTGGAATGGACATGCCATAGGCACCGTAACCGTAAAGCAGGCATGGCGCGGAACCATCAAGCGGAGTGTCTTTGCGGTAAAGCAGGGAGACAGGCACCAGCGCGCCATCATGCGAAGGGGCCATGATGCGGCGGGTCACGTAATCGTCAGGATTATGGCCCGATGGCACTTCCTGGGTTTTCAAAAGCGTGCGTTCGCGCGTCACCATGTCGTAATCGAACAGCTGGCTTGGCGTGGTCATCGAGGAATAGCTGAAGCGGATGACATTGGTGTCGTATTCGGCGGCACCATGCAGGCCAAGCGAATAGGCTTCCTCGTCAAAGGCAACGCTGTGCTCCTCACCGCTGGTGCGGTCACGGATGACAAGGCGCGGCAGGCCATCGCGACGCTCCAGCCAGATCAGGTGGCGCGCATAGGCGTCGATGGACAGGATCAGGCGGCCCGGCTCATGCGGCACGACTTCAGTCCAGTTTTCCTTGCCCGGTGCCGTCACCGGCGTCTGGCAGATGCGGAAATCCTTGGCGTCGCCATCATTGGTCAGAATGTAGAATACATCGCCGCCTTCACACAGCGAGTATTCGATACCCTCTTCGCGTTCCGCCACGATCTGCGGTTCAGCGGTCAGATCCTTGGTGGAAAGAAGGCGGTATTCGCTGGTTTCATGATCGTGGATGTCGATGAAAATGAAGTCATCCAGCACCGATGCGCCGACGCCCATGAAGAAACCGGGGTCTTGTTCTTCGTATACCAGACGGTCTGATGATTGCGGCTGACCGATAATGTGGTGGTAGACCTTGGACGGGCGGTGGTTCTCGTCCTGCAGCGAATAGAAGAAGCTCTTGCCATCAGGTGCCCAGGCACCGCCACCGGCTGTGTTCTCGATGATGTCAGCCAAGTCTTCGCCGCTTTCGAGCTCACGAATGCGCAGCGTGTAATATTCGGAGCCCTTGTCGTCATATCCCCAGATGCCACGGCTGTGGTCGCTGGATTGGTCCAGCCCACCAAGACGGAAATAATCCTTGCCCTGCGCTTCCTTGTCGCCGTCCAGAAGAACATGCTTGTCGCCACCACCGCGCGGCGTGCGGAAGTAATGCGGTTGCTCGCCACCCGTAACAAACAGCGTGCCATAGGCGAATGGACCGTCATTGACCGGCACGGAGGAATCATCCTGCTTGATACGGCCTTTCATCTCTTCAAACAGCTTCTCCTGAAGTGGCTTGGTATCGGCCATAGCCGCTTCCATATAGACGTTTTCCGCTTCCAGATGGGTGCGAATCTCAGGGTCCAGCAGCGTCGGGTCCTTGAACATGGCCTGCCAGTTATCGGCCCGGAACCAGGCGTAATCATCCGTGCGGGTAATGTCGTGATGCGTGTCACTCAATGGTTTCTTCGCGGCAACGGGCGCTGCGGGCAGATTTTTGAAAATGGACAAGAGTTACTCGCTTTCATGGAAAATCGGTCTGCGTGTATACCAAGATGTAGAGCGCGGGCTGGTGGGTATCAAGGTGGAAAACCGAAAGGGCAGCGCAAGCGCTCCGCAAAATTTGATCGCTTTTCCCTGACATTTTTGAGCGGGATCGCAAATCTGACACATCCGTCCTGTGGAGGTCGCCGCGTGGAATTGCTCCGCGAATCAGAAAAAGAAGAAACGACAAGCTCGACAGGACCCCATGCATAAGCTTACGCCCGTTGCCCTTCTCGCAGCCCTGATATCCGTGCCCATGGCGGCGCCAGCGCTTGCCATCGATGCCAATATTCTGCGCCAGCTGAACGTGCTGGCACCCGAAGAACGCCTTGAGCAGCGTTGCGATATCGAAGCGATGGAGCGCATTGCCAGCGAACAGAAGGGCATGAAGCCCGATAAGGTCATCGCCTATGCCTTTGGTGACCCGGATGTGACCTCAGACAGCATCAAGGCCGCAGGTGCCGTGTTCAGAAGTGGCGGTAACTGGTACCGCCTGCGCTACAAATGCAAGATCGCCACCGCAACCCTCGGTATTCGCGACTTCGACTACAAGGTTGGCGAGAAAGTGCCCGAGGAGCAGTGGGCCAAGCATTATCTTTACGATTGAGATTGCCCGCTGCCATTTTGCCGCATAATCCTATCCTCAACAGGTTTTGGGGATGTGTTCATGAATGTGGGTTTTCACGGGCTTTCGGCGTTTCCACTAACACCGGCAGATGAAGACGGGATAGTCGATGTCGAGGCACTGGCGCGTCTGATCGAGCGTCTGGATGCGGCAGAGGTCGATACGATCGGCCTTCTCGGCAGCACCGGAAGCTACGCCTATCTCTCCCGTGCCGAGCGCCAACGCGCAGTCGAAGCCGCTGCGGCGATCCTCAAGGGCAAAAGACCGCTCATCGTCGGCGTCGGCGCGCTGCGCACCGATCAGTCCGTGGCGCTGGTGAAGGACGCTGAGGCAGCCGGTGCCGATGCCCTGCTGCTGGCACCCGTGTCCTACACCCCGCTGACGCAGGAAGAAGCCTACCACCATTTCGCAGCCGTCGCCGGTGCAACCAGCCTGCCGCTCTGCATCTACAACAACCCGTCCACCACGCATTTCTCGTTTGGCGACGAGCTTCTGGTGCGTCTGGCCTATATTCCGAATATCCGTGCTGTGAAGATGCCGCTGCCGCCTGATATGGCGTTCAAGGCTGAACTAGAGCGCCTGCGCCCACGGCTGGGTGATGGTTTCTCCATCGGCTACAGCGGAGATTGGGGCGCATCGCAAGCCATTCTACAAGGTGGCGATTGCTGGTACAGCGTCATTGCCGGTCTCCTTCCGGTCCCAAGCCTTCGTCTGCTCCGCGCAGCGCAAGCCGGAGACGCTGATGAAGTGCAGCGGATTGAACAGCATTTCCAGCCGCTCTGGTCGTTGTTTCAGGAGTTTGGCAGCTTCCGTGTGATGTACGCGGCCGCAAATCTTTTGTCGCTCACCCATCGCCAGCCACCCTTGCCGGTCATGCCGCTTGGGGTCAGCGATTGTGCGCGGGTGGAGGAGGCACTTTCCAGGCTCGCGGAACTGGATGGCCTGCCATCCGCGACGCCATAATTCCGGCACGTTGCGGGAAGAATGGCTTCTGGCTCGTGATCGTAGAAAGCGCCTGATATGCTGAAGACAATAGCCATCGCCCTCTGGATGGCCTCCGCCGCAACCTCCGCTTTCGCAGGCGATGGGCTGCTGGAACCGACGCTGAAAATGCAGACGGCCAAGGGCGATGCCGTGCGCGTGGCGGTCACGCTGGATGCTTGCATGGGCAAGACGGATTTCCGTATTCTCGACACGCTCGTGGCAGAGAGAATCCCCGCGACCATCTTCGTCACGGCCCGCTGGCTGCGCAACAATCCGCAGGCACTGGCCATCATGCTGGATCACCCTGATCTCTTCGAACTGGAAAACCACGGCGAAAACCACATTCCGGCGGTGGACAAACCCACGCTGATTTATGGAATCGCAGCCGCTGGCTCCAAGGAAGCAGTGCAGCAGGAAGTGGAAGGCGGCATGCGGGCCATCGCCGCTGCCACCGGCCATCAACCGCAATGGTTTCGCGGCGCAACCGCCAAATACACTCGCACCTCCATGGCAACCATCAACCAGTTGGGAGAACGCGTCGCGGGCTTTTCCATCAATGGCGATGGCGGCTCATTGCTGGGTGCGGGCGCGACGGCAAAACATATCGCCTCCGCCAAGGATGGTGATGTCATCATTTCCCACATCAACCAGCCCACCCATGAAGCGGGCGAGGGCGTGGTGAAGGGTCTGCTGGCGCTCAAAGCCCGAGGCGTCATATTCACCCGGCTGGATGACCCCGCTTTCCACCCACCGTCAAACTGATCAGACGATCAGGAGGGCAGGTTCGGCACCACCCGGCGCGATGGGAACAGCTCACGCGCAACCGTCATGCCGATCAGCGAAAGCGGCAGTGCCAGCATGGCACCGGCCGCACCCCACATCCATGTCCAGAAGATAATGGCGACGAAGACCAGAAAAGGGTTAATTTCCATGTTCTTGCCCACCACCGCTGGAAAAGCCAGATTTTCCATCAGCAGGTGAATGGTGAAGAAGACGATGGCGGGCAAAAGCCCGAGGATCAGGCTGTCATGGGTCAGAATGCCGCCAACCGTTAAAGCCAGCGTCATGGCCGTGATGCCAAGGAAGGGCACGAAGCTGGAGAGAAACGCAAACAGCCCCCACAGAAACGGCATGGCCAACCCACCCGCATAGGCGATGATAACCATGCTCACGCCAAGGCCCGCATACATCATCGACGCCGTGGCAAAGTAGGAGCTCAGAACCTGCTCGATGGAGGCGATGGTGCGGATGGTGCGCAGGCGCTGGTGGCGCTGCGGAAAGGCCATGATGGTGGCCTTGCGCAAACGCACACGGCTGTAGAGAAACAGAAGAAGCGCCGCAAAGAAGATCAGGCCCTGCACGATGGCGGGCGTGATGTTCGAGCCCACGACGGAAATGATATCGCCACTGCGCGAGATCAGCGATTCCATCGAGATGGAATTCAGGCTGAAGGTCGCGGAGGATACATTCAGCCAGCGCAGGCTTTGCAGATACGGCACGAAACGGTCGATGGCTTTTTCGACGATCATTGGCCCTTCAGACGCCAGCGTAGAGAGCGGATCGATCAGCGAATTGATGACCAGAAACAAAACCAGCGCAACAGCCGATGAGAGAATGAGCGCCACGGCAAAACCCGGAATGCCATAGGAGTTCAGCTTGGTGGCCGCCACGCCCAGTATCATACCCACCACGATGGCCATGACAACGGGTATGAGGATGAGGGAAAGCGAGTGGATGACACCCATCATGATGACGACAAAAATGCCGACGGTAGACCAGGCAACAGCCACATCCAGCGCCTCACGGCCCAGCGGCTGCTGGCTTCGCTCATCATCCTGCGCGGACCCCATCGCGCCGCCCATCAAAAGCTCCTTATGCTCGGCGGAGATAAGGTTTCGCTCAGCAATTTTCCGGTTTATTCGCGTCTGTTCGTTCATCAAGCGGTCCCCCATCAGGGCGTTGAACGCTCGACTTAAGCACCGGTTCCAAGGTTTCAGAATATTTAAGTGTGGAATGGCGAGGCTACAACCATACTCGCCATTCCGGCCTGTTCTTAAGCCTGCGCAGAAAGCGTCAGGCCGATGCCCCACGGGTCTTTCAGCGTAATGCCATCGCTCTGGCGTGTCGTCGCAATTTCGAGCTTTTCGAGTGCTGCAACGGCACTATCCAAAGCACTTTTCTCGTTGAATTTCAGCGAGTAGCCGGAAAGGCCTGTCATGTTACCTGTGCGGGCCACCGCACCCCGGCTGTTCCAGATATTGGCGGCCACGTGGTGGTGATAGGCACCGGATCCGAAAAAGCTCGCGCCGGGATAGCGCGCCATGATCTTCAGGCCCAGCACATCCTGATAGAAAACATCGGCCTGCGGAATATCGCCCACCTGCAAGTGGATATGGCCAATGGCCGTGCCGTCAGGCGCCTTGGCGAATGTCGCTTTCGGCGCGCTGTCGTAGAGTGCCTGAAGGTCAAGCCGGTTGGTGGCCATGGAAACCGTGCCGTCCGGCTGATAACTCCATTCCTGGGGCGTCCGGTCCCGGTAAACCTCGATGCCGTTGCCTTCCGGGTCAGCCAGATAGATGGCTTCGCTGACGAGGTGGTCGGAAGCGCCCTGAAGCGGCACATTGTTATTGGCAACATGGGTCAGCCACAGAGCGAGATCGCTGCGGGTCGGCATCAAAAATGCGGTGTGGAACAGGCCAGCGGCGCTTGCCGGTGCGCGTGTCGTGCCGTGGCCGGTCGTCAGCGTCAAAAGCGGCTGGCCGCCTGCGCCCAGAACCTCGCCACTTGCCGTCTTCTCGATCACCGACAGGCCGATGATCTTCTGGTAAAACGCCGAGACGCCTGCCAGATCCTGCACCACAAGATGCGCCTGACCCACATAGGCAGGGCGCGTCAATGCAAACATCTCGTCTTTAACCAACTCATGCACTCCCATGAAAACTGTGCCGCTGCGGCACTCTGGAGGCCACTATGCGCGTGTTCCATCGTTCACGAAAGATGGCCGTTTGGTGAAAGAGTGTGCACTCATTGTTGACAATGAGCTGCGTTTGGCTTGACGCGGATCAATTACGCCCTCCGCTTCATTGGGTAGACTAGGGGCATCTGACATGCAGGAGACAGACATGTATAACAGAATTCTTGTTCCGGTCGATTTCAGCGCCGTTGAAAAAGGCGAGAAGATTCTCAAGAAAGCCGAAGCATTGCTTGGCAGGGATGGTGAAATCATCCTGCTGAATGTGGTCGAGGATCTCCCAAATTATCTTGCCATCGATCTGCCGCTCGACATCATTGAAAATGCAATCGATGATGCCAAGGCAAGGCTGACGGCCCTGAAGCAGACTTCGCCTTTTGTCGGCTCAGTCGAGGTCCGCAATGGTTCGGCCGCCCGCGAAATTGTGGCGGCTGCTGCGGATCTGAAAGCGGACCTCATCATCATCGCCTCGCACACGCCGGATATGACCAATTACTTCATCGGCGCGACGGCAGACCGCGTGGTGCGCCACGCCAAATGCTCCGTTCTGGTGGACCGTTAGGCCAGGGGCACCCTGCCAACCTTACTTTTGCGACAGGCGTGAACGCAAAGTGATCGCCTTTCGCAGGACTGGACTTGTTCCTGACTCATAATGGTAGCATGATCTGCTCACTTTCTATTCGGGAACAGACCATGAGTGAGCTATGGCGCTTTGGACGCCGCTATGACCTTCCAGAAATCGTTGCTGATGGCATTGTCCACGGAGTAGGCATCGTCTTTGCGCTAATCGGCGCAACGGCCCTGATCTTCTACGTCACCCTGTGGGGGAGCTTCAGCGCCATCGCGGCTGTCTGGATCTATGCCTTAGGTTTGGTGGCCTGTCTGTCCATATCCTTCACCTATAATATCTGGCCTCACTCCCACGTCAAATGGCTGCTGCGCAGGCTGGATCATTCCGGCATCTTTATCCTCATTGCGGCAACCTACACACCCATTCTCCAGCGCGGCATCGAAGACCCCATGATTGCCGTCACGCTGGCTGGCATCTGGGCGGCGGCGCTGTCCGGCATCATGCTCAAATGCTTCTTTCCCGGCCGGTTTGATCGGCTGACCATCGCTCTCTATCTTGCCATGGGCTGGAGCGGTGTCATGGTGGCGGATCGCCTGTCCTACCATCTGCCGCCCATCAGCCTCTGGCTCATCGTCATCGGTGGCATCATTTATTCCATGGGCGTCATCTTCCACGTGTGGGAACGCCTGCGGTTCCAGAATGCTATCTGGCACGGTTTCGTGGTCACGGCGGCTGCGGTGCATTATGTGGCCGTCATGACCAGTTTCAGCATGGCACCTTCGGTCGCTTAAAACCGCTGCACAGGTCCTTAAGATGCACTATGCTTGCGGCAACATTGATTTGCAGTGAGCATGAAGCATGACAATCGAAATCCGCGACGCCACCCAGAACGATCTTCCCGCCATTATGGATATCTACAACGACGCGGTGCTCAACACGACCGCGATCTGGAACGATGTTCTGGTCGATCTTGAAAACCGAACGGAGTGGTTTAGGGCCCGCAAGGACCGGGGCTTTCCGGTCATCGTCGCCATCAAGGACGGCGCAGTTGTCGGTTACGCATCCTATGGCGATTGGCGCGCCTTCGATGGCTATCGCCACACCCGCGAACATTCCATCTATGTCCATAAGGATGGACGTGGTGCTGGCACCGGCAAGCAGCTCATGCAGGCGCTGATCGAGCACGCGAACGGCAATGACGTCCACGTCCTCATCGGTGCCATAGAAGCTGAGAACACCGCCTCCATCCGCCTTCATGAATCGCTGGGCTTTCGCGTTGCCGGGCGCTTCTCGGAAGTCGGCACCAAATTCGGCCGCTGGCTGGATCTCACCTGCATGGAACTCAAGCTTCCAATAGCGTGAGGCTTTTCGTGCCGAAGCGGGCGCGATAGGCGGCAGGCGTAATGGAAAATTGCTGGCGAAAATGGTGTCGCAGGTTGGCGGCGCTGCCAAGCCCGCTTGTCTGTGCAATGGCCTCGATGCCCATTTTCGAGCTTTCCAGCAGGTCCTTGGCCTTGGAAAGCCGTTGCAGCAAAAGCCAGCGCGCCGGTGTCATGCCGGTTGCAGCCTCAAACCGGCGCAGCAGGGTGCGGCTGCTCATGCCCGCCATCTGCGCCAGCTTTGCCACGGTATAATCCTGGCAAAGGTCGGCCTGAACAGCATCCAGCAGCGGCCCGAGCCGCGCCTTCTCATGGGTCTCGGGAACAGGCTTGTCGATGAATTGCGCCTGTCCGCCATCGCGGTGCGGCACAACGACAAGCCGCCGCGCCACCATATTGGCGGCCTTTGATCCAAAATCGCGCCGCACGAGGTGGAGGCAAAGATCAATGCCAGCCGCACTTCCCGCAGCCGTCAGCACGGTGCCGCCATCCACATAGAGCACGTGAGGAAGAACCTCGATTGCGCCAAACTGCGCCTTGAGCGCATCCGTATAGCGCCAGTGGGTTGTGGCCTGTCGTCCGTTGAGAAGCCCCGCCGCAGCCAGCACGAAAACACCGGAGCAAAGCGAAAGAACCCGCGCGCCGTTTTCATGCGCCTTGCGCAGCGCCACGCACAGCGCCTCCGGTACCGGCTCATGGATGCCTCGCCAGCCCGGCACGATGATGGTCCCAGCCTGCTCGATCAGTTCCAGCCCACCATCCACCGTAAAGCGCACGCCGCCTGTCGCCCGCATCTCGCCCTCATCGATGCCCGCGACCGCGAAGCGATACCAGTCATCGCCCATCTCGGGTCGCGCCAGTCCGAAGATCTCAACGGCAACGCCGAATTCGAATGTGCACAGCCCGTCATAGGCAAGCGCAACAACTAGGCGGTTGGGTGAGGGCGGGGTCGGATGTTTTGGCATGATCTTGATGATATATGGCAATCATGCCATCTGCCAGTCCTTTTCTATCGCGGATACAGTGTCTCCATCGACATCAGAAGGAGACGCCTATGAGCCTCGTATCGCAAACTCCCGCCGCATCTTCAGACGCGGCCATCGAACACTTCTCAAGATTGCTAGCACTAGAAACCGATTGCTGGGACGTGTTCACCAGCATGAGCAACGGCAGCCAAGATTTCGTCCTGCTACACGTCGTTGGCTCGCCTGACGTTTTCGCCCGCAAGCATATTCCGGGCGCGGTACACCTGCGTCATGCTGATATCACCGAAAGCCGCATGGCCGAGTGGCCTGCCGATACATTGTTCGTCGCCTATTGCGCCGGTCCCCATTGCAACGGTGCCGACCACGCCGCGCTCAATCTCGCCCACCTTGGTAGGCCGGTCAAAATCATGATCGGCGGCATGACCGGCTGGGCGGATGAGGGCTTTGAATTCGCGTCCGGCGTGGCGCAAGCGGCTTGAAAGCGAAAGACCACGAAGCCGATGAGGTTCCGTGGTCTTTCTTTAATGCGCAACCCGCTCAATCCTGCGGTTCAAACACCATTCTACGCTGCCGAAGCCGCACATTCCGCCTTCTGCAGCGGGCCGATTGAGGCCAGAAGTTCTGCATCCTCGCCAATCCCGGCATTGGGTGTGGTCAGCAAGGTGTCACCGTAGAAGATGGAGTTGGCTCCGGCCAGGAGACACAGGATTTGCGCTTCACGGTTCAGGCTGGAGCGACCTGCCGAAAGCCGCACGGTGGATTGCGGCATGACGATGCGGGCGGTGGCGACCATGCGCACGAGTTCCAGCGGATCGATGCGCGGGCGTTTGGCAAGTGGTGTGCCTTCCACCGGCACCAGCGCGTTGATCGGCACGCTTTCCGGGTGTGGCGCAAAACCGGCCAGCACCTGAAGCATGGCGGCACGATCACGCACGCTTTCGCCCATGCCGATAATGCCGCCGCAACACAGCTCGATTCCCGCCGCGCGGACGGTTGATAGCGTTTCCAGCCTGTCATTATAGGTGCGGGTGGTGATGATGCGGCTGTAGAAATCCGGGCTTGTATCGAGATTGTGGTTGTAGGCCGTCAGCCCAGCGGCTGCCAGCCGTTCGGCCTGGTGCGGCTTCAGCATGCCAAGTGTGACGCAGGCCTCCATGCTAAGGCCACGCACCCCTTCCACCATAGCAATGACAGCATCGAACTCCTTGCCATCGCGCACCTGCCTCCATGCCGCACCCATGCAAAACCGTTCTGCACCCGCCGCCCTGGCGGTTGCAGCCATATCGACCACCGTCTTCGGGTCCATCAGCATGTCCCGGGTCAGATCGACCTCGCGGTGGTGCGCCGATTGCGGACAATAGGCGCAATTCTCCGGACAGCCGCCCGTCTTGATGGAAAGAAGGCTGGCCTTCTGCACATGGTTGGGGTCGTGAAACTGGCGATGGACGGCATTGGCGCGCCCCACCAGTTCAAGCAATGGCAGTTCATAAAGCGCGGCGATATCATCGACGCTCCAGTCATGGCGGATCGTTCCGTCCGGCGCCGTCATTTGCCGTGCTCCGTCGAGAGGCGTTTGGACAGGGCGGGCGCCGCCAATGCTACAATGCCGATCTTGATGAGATCACCGGCGAGAAATGGTAACAAACCGACTGCAAGCAGTTTGGCCGCAGGCACGTAAAGCGCAAGCCATGCCATTCCCAACGCATAGACTAGGGCAAGGCCAGCCAGCATGGCACCGAAGCGCCCGATAAGGCCTTTGCCCTGGGATAGCCATCCGGTCAGGCCGCAGGCGACAAGAAAGCCCGCAAGATATCCACAGGTCGGTCCCACCATATAGGCAAAGCCAATGCCCCGTTCCGGCGAGCCGGAAAAGACCGGCAGGCCAGCCGCACCCGCCGCGAGATAGGCCATGAAAATCACTGTCGCCATGCGTGGTCCCAGAACCACGGCAAATCCCATCACCGCCACGGTGTGGAGTGTCATCGGAACAGGCCAGAAGGGTATCTGCACCCTTGCCGAAAGTGTCATCAGCGCGACGCCGATGATGACAGTCATGATTTTGAGGGAGAGGGAGGACGATACCCGCAGGGCGGGCCGATGCACTGGAAAACTCATGGTCGATCCTAAAATTATAGATAATTTTGCGATGCCTAGAGCTTAGAGATGCTTCACATGAGGAGTCAATAGGTCAAAAGGAACGAAAAATAGAAGTTTATCTATAAAATGAGAAGACGGTGGCGCTTTTACCGGAAAACCGCGTAAACGAAAGGCCGTGCCACCTTTCGGTGACGCGGCCTTCTTTAACGCTGGGATGATGCTTAATCCTGCGCTTCAAACACCATGGAATGTCCGTTGATGCAGTAGCGCAAACCGGTTGGGGGTGGACCATCCGGGAACACGTGGCCAAGGTGGCCACCGCAATTGGCGCAGCGAATTTCCGTGCGCACCATGCCGAAGGCCGTGTCGCGATGTTCGGTCACGGCGTCAGCCTTGACCGGCTCGAAATAGCTCGGCCAGCCGCAACCGGCGTCGAATTTGGTGTCGGAGATGAACAGCGCCTCATCGCAGGCGGCGCAACGGTAGAGGCCTTTTTCGGTGCTGTTCCAGTAGGGTCCCGTAAACGGGCGCTCTGTGCCGTGTTCGCGCAGAATCCGGTATTGGTCCGCCGTCAGTTCCTCGCGCCACTGCGCGTCGGACTTGGTAATTTTGGGTGCTGGGTGATCGCTCATGAGGAGATCCTTTCGTTTGTCCCCAAGATAGTGCACCAATCGCCCGGTTAAAAGAGGATGCGGGTTAACTTGGCATTCACGCACTGTTAGTCTTGTTGCAAATCGCAACATGAGAGGAAGCCCCAAGGACGGCAGGGGCGGGGGAACGAGATGATCGCAAATGTCACGCTGCTGACATCAGCCGTGCTGTTTTTGCCGTTTGTCATGGCATTATGCGCGCCTGTGGCAATCGGCAGGTTGGGCCACAGGGCTGCATGGCTGCTGGCACTCGCCCCGGCGCTCGCCTTCCTGCACTTTCTGAGTTTCCTTCCGGAAATTGCCGCAGGTGAGGTCGTCACGGGTGGCTATGTCTGGGTGCCGAGCTTCAACCTCAGCTTCTCCTGGTTCATTGATGGCCTGTCGCTCACCTTTGCGCTGCTCATCACCGGCATCGGCACGCTCATCGTGCTGTATGCGGGCGGTTACATGAAAGGCCACCCGCAGCAGGGTCGTTTTCTAGCGTTTCTGCTGCTGTTCATGGGCGCAATGTTGGGCGTGGTGGTGTCGGATAGCCTGATGATGCTGTTCGTCTATTGGGAACTCACCTCGATCACATCCTTCCTGCTCATCGGCTTTGATCACAAGCGTGAAGCGTCACGCCGCGCTGCCTTGCAGGCGCTGGTCGTTACCGGCGGCGGTGGGTTGGCATTGCTGGCGGGCCTCATCTTCATCTGGAACATCAGCGGTACCACCCAGCTATCACTTCTGGTGCATGGCAATGATGTGCTGCGCCAGAGCCCGTTTTATTTCGCCACTTTGCTTCTGGTGCTGGGCGGTGCCTTCACCAAATCGGCGCAATTCCCGTTTCACTTCTGGCTGCCCAATGCCATGGAAGCGCCAACGCCGGTGTCGGCCTATCTGCATTCCGCCACCATGGTCAAAGCGGGCGTCTATCTGTTGATGCGCCTCAACCCTGTTCTGGGAGATACGGCGGCCTGGGAAATCCTGCTGCCCTTCTTCGGCGGGCTGACCATGCTGACCGGTGCGTTTCTCGCCATCCGCCAGACCGATCTCAAGCTGATGCTGGCCTATACGACCGTGTCATCCCTCGGCCTGCTCGTCATGCTGACCGGCATCGGCACCGAACACGCCATCGAGGCGGCCGTCCTTTATCTCGTCGCCCATTCGCTGTTCAAAGGCGCGCTCTTCATGGTCGCCGGCATCATCGATCATGAGGCTGGAACGCGGGATGTGACGAAGCTTGGCGGGCTGCGCAAGGCCATGCCCATCACCTTCATCGCGGCCATGGCCGCTGCCCTTTCCATGGCCGGTCTGCCGCCCTTTCTCGGCTTTCTCGCCAAGGAAGAGATTTATTATGCGCTGGCGCACGCCAATCCACGGGCGATCCTGTTCACCGGCATCGCCATCATTGGCAATGCGCTGATGCTGGCCATCGCTTTTGCCGTTGCGCTGAAACCATTCGTTGGGAAGCCGCGAAAAACACCGAAACAGGTTCATGAAGGCCCGGTCTTGCTGTGGCTTGGCCCTGCCGTTCTGGCCGTTGTGGGTCTTTTGGCTGCGCTGTTTTCCGGCGGCTTCCATGCATTCGTTTCCATGCCCATGGCCACGGCCATTGCAGGTGCGCCGCGTCCGGTCACCATGTCGCTGATACCGCATATCGGCGTGCCGCTGGGCCTTTCGCTGTTGACGGTGGCGCTGGGCGTCGTGGTCTACACCAATCTGTCTCGGGCACGAGGCCTGATGGACCGGGCGCTGGTCTCGGCAGGTCCGGGGCCGGACCGCGCCTTTGATGCCGTCATCTCAGGGCTGGTGAAGCTGTCCTTTTATGTCACCCGCATCATCCAGCCCGGCAGGTTGGAATTCTACGTCACCGTTACCTTCGCCATCATTGCGCTTGTGCTGCTCGTGCCGCTGTTTGCCTATGGCGAACTGCCAGCCATGCCGAGCTGGCCAACGGATATGCTGCTGCACGAATTCACTTTCATCGTTATCGCCATCATCGGCCTCATTGCGGTGCTGACGGCGGCAAGCCGTCTGACGGCTATCGTCGCGCTCGGCATTCAGGGCTTTGCCGTGGCCGTGCTGTTCCTGCTGTTCGGCGCGCCGGATCTGGCCTTCACCCAGTTCATGGTGGAAACGCTGTCTGTCGTCATCCTCACGCTGGTCATGACGCGGCTGCGGCTTTCGCCGTCCGATCACCGCAAGCGCGGGCAGAAGGTGCTGGATGGAATGATTGCGCTCGCCTGCGGCACGGGCTTTGCGCTGATGTTGCTCAAAGCCACCGAGCGGCCCTTCAACACCGGCCTCACGGAGTTCTTCAGCGCCTATTCCAAAATCATCGCCCACGGCAACAATGTGGTGAATGTCATCATCGTCGATTTCCGTGGCACGGATACGCTGGGCGAAATCGCCGTGGTCATGATCACGGCACTTGCGGTCCTCGCCTTGATCCGCATTCGCGCCAAACCGGCAACAGGCACAAAAGCCGGGGAGGGCCGGGCATGAACACGTTGATCTACCGCACAATCGCGCCCGTCATCACCGCTCTCATGCTGCTGTTTTCCGTCTTCGTGCTGCTGCGCGGCCATAACGAGCCCGGCGGTGGCTTCATCGGCGGGTTGATTGCGGCATCGGCCTTTGCTGTCTTCGGCATTGCCTTCGGGGTCGCAAGCGTGCGCCGCGCTATCGTCTTCCATCCGCTGTCCATTGCGGGCTTTGGCCTTCTCATCGCCACGCTGTCCGGTATCATCTCGGTCTTTGCGTCCGTGCCCTTCATGACAGGTCTATGGATATTCCCAAGCCTCGTTGGCGTTGAAGTGCCGCTTGCCACCGTCATCTCCTTCGATATCGGCGTTTATCTGGTCGTGGTCGGAGGTTTCACATCCATTGCCTCGGCGCTGGCAGAAAGTGAGCGCGACTGATGGAACCCATGTTCGCCGTTCTCGTCGGCATCTTCTTCAGTGTCGCCATCTACCTCATGCTCTCACGCCACAGCGTAAGAATGCTGATTGGCATCGCTATTCTGGGCAATGCCGTCAATCTGCTGCTGTTTACCGCAGGGAGGCTGACGCGCGAAGTGCCCCCCATCATAGGCCTTGGCGAAGATGTTCTGGCGGCAAGTACCGCAAACCCGCTGCCGCAAGCCCTCATCCTCACGGCCATCGTCATTTCCTTCTGCTTCTTCTGCTTTCTGGCCGTGCTCATCTGGCGCGCCTTCCAGGAATTGAAAACAGACGACACGGATGCGATGCGCGCCGCCGAACCGGCCCGTGAGCCGCTCCCGCCGCTCGGATATTGAGAAACGGATAAGATATATGGCCGCTTCCGGTTATCCTAACATCGATCTCGCCGCCGCATTGGTGATGCAGCCCACCCCGCTTGCCGATTGGCTCATCGTCGCGCCCTTTGCGCTGTGCATCACTGTCGGTGCCATCCTGATGATGATCAGGCACTCGCCGCGCCTTCATGCCGCCATTGCCGTATCAGGGCTCGGTCTGCTGGTGTTGATCCACGCCGCGCTGCTTTGGAAGGTGGTGGCAGGGGGCCCGTTCACCATGGTCATGGGCCGCTGGCTTCCGCCCTTCGGCATCGCCTTCACGGCGGATCTGACCGGTGCGCTGCTGGGGCTGGCCGGTGCCATCGTCGCACTCGCCTGCGCCATCCATGCCAGCGCCGAGATCGATGAGCCGGGCAGGCGCTACGGTTTCTACCCGTTCCTCATGCTGCTCATGGCAGGCGTCAGCGGCGCGTTTCTGACGGGGGATATCTTCAACCTCTATGTCTGGTTTGAGGTGCTGCTCATCTCGTCCTTTGGCCTCATCGTGCTGGGCTCCACCAAGGAGCAGATCGATGGCGCGCTGAAATATGCCGTGCTCAACCTCGTCGGCACCACGCTGTTTCTGATCGCGGTCGGCTATCTCTATGCCATCTTCGGCACGCTCAACATGGCCGATATCGCCCGCAAGGTCACCGAGACGTCAGATCAGGCACCATTGATGACGCTGGCCGCGCTGTTCACGCTGGCTTTCGCCATGAAGGCTGCGGCTTTCCCGGTCAATTTCTGGCTGCCCGCATCCTATCACACACCCAAACTCGTGGTTTCAGCCCTGTTCGGCGGTCTTTTGACCAAGGTCGGCGTCTATGCGCTGCTGCGCGTCATGATCATGCTGTTTCCGGTCCAGCGGGAGGAGCTGAGCTTCATCATCGCCATCGTCGCGGCGCTGACCATGATCCTCGGCGGCATGGGCGCGCTGGCGCAGAACGATATCAGGCGCATGTTGGGATACGTCGTCATATCGGGCATCGGCATTATGCTGGCAGGCGTTGCCATCGGCTCACCCTCTGCCGTCGCCGGTGCCATTTTCTATGCGCTGAATTCCGTGGTGCTCATGACGGCGCTTTATCTGGCCATTGGCCATGCGGCGCGCATCGGCGGTGGTTGGTCGCTCACGGATCTCAGCGGGCTCTATGCCAGAGCCCCGTGGTTCTCAGGGCTGACGCTGGCGCTATTCTTTGCAGGCTCCGGCCTGCCGCCATTTTCCGGCTTCTGGCCAAAGGCCATGCTCACCAAATCCGCCATCGATATCGGCGCGTGGTGGCTGGCAGCGTCCATCCTCGTTTCCAGCTTTCTCTGCACCATCGCATTTGCCCGCGTCTTCCTGCTCTGCTTCTGGCGCTCAGCGCCCGCTGGCATGAAGGATGTGGCAACGCCTGCCAAGGTGCCCGGCATCGCCCCAGTCTTGGCGCTGACCCTGCTGATCGTCGGCTTCGGCCTGTTTCCGGAAAGCATCATGAAACTCAGCCAGCAGGCAGCCGATGGTCTTGCCGATCCCGCGGCCTATATCCGCTCCGTCTTTCCGCAAGGAGCTGCGCAATGAGCCGTTATGTCCTGGGCTTGCTGTTCGTCATCACCTGGCTTGCCATCTCAGGCAGCTTCACCATCGCCAATACGGTCTTCGGGGCCATCATCGCGGCGCTGTCGCTTGGCATCGTGCGTCGTGAACTTGCGGCAAGCGAGACCTATTGGGCGCGCATCCCAGCCATCCTGTCGCTGGCGCTGCTGTTCGTGCGGGAGCTGGCGCTTTCGGCCTGGACGGTGGCCATGATGGTCATCCGGCCAAGGCTGGTGCTGACGCCGGGCATCTTCGCTTATCCGCTCAAGGTCAAAAGCGATTTCGAGATCACGCTGCTTGCCAATCTCATCACGCTCACGCCCGGCACACTCTCCGTGGATGTCTCCGCTGACCGCGGAATCCTCTTCATTCATGCGCTGGATTGCAGCGATGTAGAGGCTACCAAGCGATCGATTGCAGAGGGATTCGAGAAGAAGATCATGGAGGCATTTCGCAAATGACACCTGAAACCCTGGTTTCCGGCGCAACGATGTTTGCGTTGATTGTCCTGTCTGTTGCTTTTCTGATGACGGTCTATCGCGTCGTTGTTGGCCCAACCTTGCCGGATAGGGTCATTGCACTGGATATGCTTGTTGGCATCGCCATTGGCTTCATCGCAACCATAGCGATCCGTACAGGCGTGTATCTCTATGTTGATATTGCAGTTGCTCTCTGCCTCGTCGGTTTTCTTGCCACAGTTGCATTCGCCCGCTTCATTCAGTCGCGAAGACCAGACCCTGATGCGCATGGAAAAATCGTGCTCGATGGCACGGATGTGTTGCCCGCGCGCGGCGCAGCACGAAGAAGAACGAATGGGAAAAGGGGTCGGTCATGAACTGGGTCATCGCGACAGCCGTTACAGTTCTGTTGGTTTGCGGCGCGCTCTTTTCGCTCGCTGCCGCCATAGGTATAAACCGTTTCCCTGACCTTTATACTCGCATGCATGCTGCGTCTAAAGCTGGAACAGTCGGTTCAGGTCTACTTCTGCTTGCTGTGGGTATCGACGCATTCGAACTGTCGGTTTTCGCACGCGCAGCAATAGGTTTTTGTTTCGTTATTATGACGGCTCCGGTTTCCGCGCATTTGCTAGCAAAAGTTGCGCACGATGCCGGATATCGTCTCGCTAAGATCACTGTAAAAGACGAAATGAAAGCAAACCTGAAGTTGAAATAGCGTATATGCTTGAATGTACTCTCAGCCATAATTCAGACATACATATTTAGTTTCTTACCTGTGATTTCTAATAGGAAGAATAGAGCCTCTAATCTACGAATTATTACAAAATAATAATTGGACTTTTTTTGGTTTGGTGTTATCCCACATCAGGTAAAGTACATGATGTTGATTTGCGTCATGCGAAGATGAGTAGGTCCAGTTAGGTATTTTAAAGATGCGTAATTCATCTTTTCCAAGAGTATCGTCGATATCCATTCGTCATTCGTAGTTTCCATAAGCATCGATCCCTTCTCCTGCGTATATCGGAAGAAGGAATTGATCTTCGGAGGACCCAAATCAGAGGGCGGGGTTAACTTCGTTTCACGCGTTTCAGGTTTTAACCTGTGCCGGTGAAGATATGAACAGGAGACAGATATATGACGGAAACTACATACGGCGGCGCTCAGGATCTGCTTGTCGAACTGACTGCAGATATCGTTGCTGCCTATGTTAGCCACCACGTCGTTCCGGTTACGGAGCTTCCCGGTCTAATTTCAGATGTGCACACCGCGCTCAGCGGCACAGCACTGCCAGTTGTGGCTGCGGTCAATGTGGAAAAGCAGAAGCCTGCTGTTTCTGTCCGCAAGTCGGTTCAGGATGATCAGATCATCTGCCTGGAATGTGGTGGTTCTTTCAAGTCGCTCAAGCGTCACCTGACGACGCATCACAGCATCAGCCCCGAAGAATATCGCGACAAATGGGATTTGCCTGTCGATTATCCGATGGTCGCCCCTGCCTATGCCGAAGCGCGCTCGCGCCTCGCAAAGGAAATGGGCCTCGGCCAGCGCCGCAAGTCCAGCCGCTGATCCGCACTCCATTTGCCTCTTCAAAAGCCGGTCCCTCGTGGATCGGCTTTTTTATGCCTGGAGGCAAGGATGCGAGAGTTTAAAATAAGAAAATAATCCTTGAAAAAATTCAAAGCCTTATGCTTCCGGTTGCGGAATGCAGCCTTTTCAGGGTGAAGGCGCAATTGCAGGTTCAGATTTGATGGTATATGAATTAATTCCTATTCAGTGAGGAGTTGTATCATGACATCAAATCTTCAGGTCTGCGGGCCGCAAACACCTGCCCCTCCCAGCTTTGCGGCTGCGCTGGCCTGCATGCCCCGCCCGCCAGTGCCAAGGGCAAACCGTGCCGCATGCCAGCGTGTGCGTGAAACCACCTGCCAGATCTATACGCAGATCGTGGATCAGGATGCGGTCCGTCGCAACCGGCGCCACGCCATGCTGCATATCCGCCAGATCGCACTCTATGTCAGCCATGTCGCTTTGTCCCTGCCCATGTGGCAGGTGGCCATCTGCTTCGGGCGGGATCAATCCACAGCCAGCCTGACCTGCCAGCAGGTGGAAGATCGTCGCGATGATGCTGGCTTCGATGCTTTTGTGACCATGGTGGAAGAGGCCGTCAAACCGCTTCTGGAGACAATCGAGGTCGAAACCCATGCATGAGATCGAAACCAAGAGCACCGAAAACAACAATTCCTCACTTGTGCGGCTTCTTCGGTTCATCGGCAGCAAGCCTGCTGTGATCACTGAGAGGGGAGGCGATCTCGATGTCTCCACTGAGCGTGCCGATCGACCGCGTCGGTTCGAGCGGCAGGTGGTCGATCTGGGCGTGTCCGCCGGCTTGCTGGTTCTGGATGGCAACTGCCTCCGCGCGCAGCCCGCCACATCCAGTGCCTTCCTCAAGCGCGCTATGGTCAAGGAGCATGATGAGATCTTTCACGAGCAGCATCGTCTCTGCGATGTCGTTTCCATAGACATCGATGGCACAAAGCAAACGGCGCGGCGCAACGAACTGTCCTCACCGCTGTCAGCTTTGCTGCGGCTGAAAGACCGCGACGGGAAGCTCTTTTTTCCAGCGGATGCGCTGGAAGCGGGCGAAAGGCTGGCCGCCGATTTCCATCGTGGCCAACTCAGCCCAAGGATCACGTCGTCCTGGGAGCCACGGCTGGCAAAGCGCACCAAAGGCCAAGGCAATGGCGCGCAGGATATCAGCGATACCGCCATGGCCGCCCGCATTCGGTTTTCTAAGGCCACCGAGGCCATGGGGCCGGAACTGGCAGGCGTCGCCATCGATGTCTGCTGCTTTGAAAAGGGTCTTGAACTGGTAGAGCGTGAGCGGCAATGGCCCGTGCGCTCGGCAAAGCTCATGTTGCGAACGGCCTTGCAGGCGCTGTCGCGGCACTATGCGCCGCCCAGCCCCACAAGCCGCAAGCGAGACAGCCACCATTGGGGTGCCGATGGATATCGGCCAGAGCTATGAAGTAATCCCGAAGCCATCAGGCGGCGAGCAGCTGTGCCTCGCCGCGGATGCGGTTGATCATGGAGCGCAGGCCGTTGGCGCGCTGCGCGGAAAGGTGTTCCACAAGACCGATCTTGCCGAAAACCTCAATGGCGTCGAGACCAGCGATCTCAGAGGCATGTTTTCCTGAGTAGACGGCAAGCACAATGGCCACCAGCCCGCGCACGATATGCGCATCGGAATCACCCTCGAAGGTCAGGACAGGATCGCTCGCGCCATCGCTGTGGCTCACAAGCCAGACCTGACTTGCGCAGCCCTGCACCTTGTTGGCCGCGCTCTTCTTCTCTTCGGAGAGATCAGGCAACGCCTTGCCGAGTTCGATAACGTAGCGATAACGGTCTTCCCAGTCATCCAGAAAGGCAAAGTCATCGAGTATCTTGTCTAGGGAAGCCATGGTGCGCCATCCGTTCATCGTGCCGGTTCACCAGCATATAGGCCAAACCAAACCCCAATTGAACCGCTCACCACAAAAAAAGCCCTGCTACGAAGCTAATCGTAGCAGGGTTACAGTCAGGGCAGTCAGGCTGCCCCAGGGAAGGGCTGCAAGCGGAAGGAAATATGAATGGCGTCTGTCGTCGATCAGGGTGCCGGGCGGCGCTGGGGCATCGGCACGTAAGGCTGCGATTTGATGGTGCCGGTTTTGATGTCGTCGCTGTTGTCGGAGATATTGATCGGTGCGATGGCGGGTTCTGCGGCAGGGCCATGTGCAGGTGCTGCCGCCGCATCGGCAATTTTCGGCTGTTCTTCGCTGCCAGCCAGCTGGGCATCGATCAGCTGATAGGCAACCTTTGCGCCTTCGCGGGCTCTTTCACCCAGCGCATGAAATGTTTCAGCACCCTTCACGCAAACGTCAGGCTTTTCCACGCAGATGGCGGAGACATATTTATAGGCTTCGCTGGCTGCTGATACAGCGCCGGCGACATTCATCTGGGAGTTTGGATTGTTGCTGTCACTGGAGCCGCCAAAATAGGACAATGCAACCAGAACCAGCGAAAACCAGATCGACCCCTTGATCAAGAACCACATTGCGACACCACCCTGTTTGACGTTGCCCTTTGCGGGTCATCCGTGTTGCCCTGTTTCTCGGGCTTGGAATCACCCTAGAACCAACAGACCAACAGCCATTTGCAAAAAACGGCAGAATTTAATTCAAATTGTATCGATTTGTTCCGTAACTGAACCCCGATTGCAATTTTTCTACAAGTTTAACGGCTGGTGTTAAGCATAATTGCGGCGGTCGCCAGCAATTGCAGGGGATAAGGGTGCCCACCCTTGCCATAAAGATTAACGCGAAACGAAAAATCTAACAAAATCCTTTGCTTACCCGTCATTAACCATGAAAGACAAAGTCTGCCCCAAATGCCCCGAAACGGGATTATGCCGGGGTTTAAAGGGGCCGGGAGCCCTCAGGTTTAGGCTTTCCTTAAGCCGCGGCCCTCTATTGTCGGCCATGGTTAAGGGCTGCGTCGCCCGTCAGAATTCGGTGTTTAGGTATTGCGTAAAATTACGGAAAAAGCGATTGCGCTGATTGATCATGCCTCTGGCGTGTGGCTTTCGCGCATGGAAGAAGACGCCAGCGCGCGGATCGCAACGGTCCACGCCCTGCGTCGTCTCGTCGTGTCAGGCATGGCCGCCTTGGCAGTCGTGCCTGCTGCTTTCTGCCTCGCATTCTCCGTCTCCGTCGCATTGCCACTGGGCGTTGCAACAGTCTTCGCCGTTTTTCTCGCCGCCGCCGCTTCGCTTCTGGCCCTGCACCGGCCAAAGCGCCCGCAGGACATGACAGCTGCACCTGCAGACCATGTCATGGTCCGCACAACACAGGTGCCCGGCCTGTTGCTGATGTTTGATGAGCACGGCGTGGTCAAAAGCGTGTCCGGACGCGATGTCGGCCAGTTTCCAACATCCTTCCAGCATTGCGCTGGCCACATCTTCGCTGAACTGGTTCATGTGTCGGATCGCATTGCTCTCATGCAGGCGTTTGACGCCTTGCGCCAGGGCAATGAGAATGCAGTTGCCGAACTGCGCTTCGATACGCCGGTCGCCACCCGCCAGACCCAGTTTCTGCATGCACGCATAGACCTCACGGCGGAGCGGGACTCGTCGGGCAGGCTCACAGCCGTCATCGGCCAGCTTCGCGATGTGACCGAAAAGGAAATCCTGCGCAAGGAAGTTGCCCGCAAGGCAGCGGAAGCCGAATCGGCCAATGATGCCAAGTCGCGTTTTCTGGCAGCCGTTAGTCATGAACTGCGCACGCCGCTCAATGCCGTTCTCGGATTTTCCGATATCCTCGCGGGCGAGTATTTCGGCAAGCTCGAAAATGATCGTCAGCGCGAATATGTCTCGCTGATCCGCCAGTCCGGCACGCATCTTCTGTCGGTGGTCAACACCATGCTGGATATGAGCAAGCTGGAAGCGGGCCGTTACGAGCTGCTGATGGAGCCCTTCCTAATCTCCGATGCCATTGCCACCTGCGAGGGCATGCTCGGTCTTCAGGCAAAGCAGAAGGGCCTGACCCTCACCAGCCGCATTCAGCGCGAAATCGGTGAAGTCGTTGCCGATCAGCGCGCCGTTCAACAGGTTCTTATCAATCTTGCTGGCAACGCCATAAAGTTTACCGAATCGGGCGGTGTTGTCACCATCGATGCATCGCTTGATGGGCCCATGTTGAAGCTGACCGTCAGCGATACCGGCATTGGCATCGCCGCAGACAAGATGGCGTTTCTCGGCCAGCCTTTCATGCAGGTGCAGAACGAGTATACACGGCGCTTTGAGGGCACGGGTCTCGGCCTTGCGCTGGTCAAGGGCCTAGTTGCCCTGCACGGCGGAAGCTTTGCAATGACCAGCCGCGCCGGTGAAGGCACGGTTGTCACGATCCTCTTGCCAGCCGATGGCTCCGGCCAGACGACAGGCCTCGACCATGATGATGCCAAGGGCCCGGTGGTGTTTCCGCCACGCCTCAAGCAGCAGGTCGCAGGTGCAGACAGAATGATGAAGGAGGACGTTGCGGATGGCGGCGCCAAAGCGAAAATCGCCTAGGAAAACTCCGGCCCGCAAGGAGCCGGGTGTCGTTTCCGTGGCCGCTCTGGCCGTGGGGCAACAGATTCTGCGTCACCCCAAACTGGTCGGCGGTTGCACGGCCTTTTTCGTCGTGTTCGGTTTCGTGGCCGCCAATGCGCTCTGGTACCAGCCGGGGCATCACCCATCACCCTTCATGCGCACGCGGGATGAGGAAAATCCCAACGGTATTCCCGGATACCGCCTGGCCTCTGGCCTCGGCGAACAGGGCAACGTCACCACCTTCCGCATCGAGCGGCAGACAGAAGCGCCCACACCTGCGGCCACGCCAGCAGCCGTTAACCCGGATGAAGAGCCAGCCCTTCCGGCTCTGCCAGCACATGCTTCGAACGCGGCCGCACCGCAAGGCCCGTCTCAACTCGTCACCGAAATTCAGCGCGAGCTTGCCCGTCGCGGCCTTTACGAAGGCGAGGCAGACGGCATGACCGGCCCGCGCACCACCGCCGCCATTCTGTTCTTTGAGGAAACGGTCGGCATGGAGCAGACCGGCGAGCCGACGACCCGTGTTCTCTCGGCCCTTAAAATTGATAGCGCCACCACCGTCGCCGCCATTCCCAAAGCCCTGCCGAAGGATCGGCCAGCAGCTGCCAATTCCGGCGGTGTCGCCATTGATCCCGTAGCCGCTGCTATCAAAAATGCAGAGGCTGAAAAGCCTAAGGCGCAGTCCGTCTCGCTGACAACGCAAAAGACGCACACGCCCGTCACCAACGATTTGGTCGCCAAGATCCAACAGGGCCTTGTCAACATTGCCTATGCGGATGTGAAGGTGGATGGCATGGCGGGCGAACAGACGCGTCAGGCCATTCGCAACTTTGAAAAACACTACCGCCTGCCCGAGACCGGCGAGCCCAGCGAGGCCGTGCTGAAAAAGCTGAAATCCATCGGCGCTTTGTGATATCGCATTCCCATGCGCATCAAATCCGAGATTTTTGTTTCAGCACTGATACGGCGCGTTTTTTCCGCCGGTGATTTCGCCGCCGTGGAACGCAAGGGTGCCGATGCGGCAGGCGCAATCTTCATTCGCCAGCGTCTTCGCAGCGGCGCTGAAAATCTCTACAGCCCCGCGCCCCATTGCTTTTCCGATGATGAAGAGGGCAGCGCAGACCGCCGTTTCGAATTGCGGCTAGGCCACGCGGATGCTGCGGATGTTGAGGCTGTGTTAGAAAAAGAGCGCCGCTTCGATAGCGACCTCTGGGTCGTGGAAATCGAGACCGAGACCGTTGACGGTCTGTTCAACGTCGTTTCAGGGTAATCCAGCGCTTCAGCGCCGGACCACCAGCCGTGCCATATCCGTCTGTTCCTGAAGCTCCCGCGAGGTTTCCCGGCTTGGATCGACAGTATAGCTGTCTGCCCGGCGCCAGCTCTCGATGCGGTCTTCGCATTCACTAATGTCCAGTCTGTCCAGCATGGCTTCGGCGCGCGTCATGTCGCCTTCCTGCGCCTTGAGGTGCGGATAGAAACTTTCCAGTACAAAGGCCGCATCGGCAAAATCCATGCCCACGCCAATCATGGTCGTGGCCAGTTGCTGGCCGGAAATATCGAGCATGATGCGTTCCGACAGCCAGTGGCTTGCTGAAAGGGAATCAGACAGCGCCGTGGAGAATTGCCGTGCATTGCGCTCGCGGGCAAAGCGTACCAGCAGGGCTTCCTGCACGTCGGTCAGGCGGCGCACGCCCAGCGTATCGCTGACCGGACGGTGAAGCTGGCGCGCCATGGTGCGAAGCTGGCGGCGTAGATCCTCTTCGCGCTCGGCAATAGACTTCTCAAGGCTTGGCGCGGGTTCGGCAGGTGCCGCGTTTTTTCGGGCAGAGGCAGGGATAGGGTTGTGCGAATGGCGCAGGCCCACCAGCGCATCGACAACGGTGGGCGAAAGATCATCCCGGCGCACAATGGTGCGCGCATGCGCGCCGCCCTGGGTGCGGGCAATGGCAATCAGAGTATCGTCATCAAGGCATTTGGAGGAAACGAGAAAGGGTGCAGACAGCCCGATTGGCTGACTGGCAATGAAGAAGGCAACGGCCGAGGGCACGTTGGGGTTCTGTGACAGGGCCGCAACCGCATCCCGCTTCGCCTCTGGCGTGGAGGCGGCAAACAGCGGCATGAACAGCTCTGCAAACTGCCGTAGCTCTGATTTGGACGGATAAGACAGCCCCTCGAAGCTCGTCACCGTAGCCATAAGGACCACATCCTTCTTCCTCTCGGCACTTGGCCTTTCTAACTCTCGATACCTGTCGGTCAACGCAATACCCAATTTGACGCAGAACAAAACGATCTCATCAAATTAGAGCAAACGTGTTGACGTGCTGTTAACCAGCAATCGCGCAAAGCGGTTTTTTGTGGCTATTCACAGCAAATTTTAAGAGGATGTTTTCGGAATTGTGTGGACCATGAGCCAGCACCGCTGCTGAGCAGGGCGCGCGACAAGGAAGGCGCTGGGTGGTTTGTTCGGGGCACCGTCCACCGTGCCAATGGCAGGAAAGAGCGAGCCCCTAACCGCTATCATGGCGGCTGCCCGCTCTTAAACATGACGATAATGACAGCCGTCAAACAGCCGGTGACGTAAAATTAACCTATGATTTTTTGTAGGGATTGAATTAAGGCTGTGAATCCAACGGCTTTCAAAAAGCACCTGAATTTCAATTCACAGATGTGTGACCACATCCTTTCCAAGACATAGCGCAATTATACGCAATTTTAACGGCTCACAATGCAAGCAAGAATATTAGAATTAACGGATGGTTAACTTATATCTGTTTGTAATCTTGTGAAGAGCCTACAGATACGATGCTGGATTTCGAATTTTCAAATCTGGATTGACCGTCGTAAACGCCTGAGTGTTTACGAAAGCTCGCATCTCACATGCCAGTCTGTGGACTGGAAATGCACAATGTTGTGGTGATGGCATTCCGCGCGTAGTTCATACCGCCGCGCATATATTCAACAGCTTAACGTCATGCCCTTGAGAGGAGAATATTATGACGGAAATCATTTCGTTTTTTGCGGCATCCCGCCGCTTCGCCAAACCCGCCAATCCGCAAAAAGCAACTGATGGCCCTGCCCAGATTCTGTTTTTCACGGGCGTGCGTTATGAGCGGCCAGTGCCGCAAATTCAGATTGAAGATGCGCGCAAGCCACGCAAGCGCAAGACCATTGAAGCAACGACAGAAGCAGCCACCGGCTCCTGATTGATCGTTACCAGCGTGCTGGTCACGGCCATTGCGCCTGCTCGCATTTGGCTTCGCTGAGAAAACGCGTCGCTTCTTCCACGAAGCTTGACTGCGGAACCATGGTCCGCAACACGGCATAGCCTTTGCCCTGGCCAGCCGCGACCAGAATGGACTTCGAAAGTCCCTCAGGCATTGCCTTGCGGATAGACGCAAGCTGCACCTGGTTTGCCACCAGAATATCCAGCTCTCCCCCCGCAGAGGTGCGGTCGTTCATGCTGAAAATCTCGTTGGATGCGCTGTCGAATACGGCGACCGACCAGAAGGGCACCGCCCCGAATGCCGCCAGCCGCACCGGTTTTTGATCCACGGTGAATGTGCAGACGGCAACCCGCATGAAGGGATCTCCGCTGCCAAGCCCGGCCTTTTCGCTTTTCTCATCCAGCAGATGAAACATGTTGGGCGCACCTTCCGCCACGGCCCGTGTATAGGCATCGCGGTTGGAAAAATGCGGAATGGCCAGCAGGATAATGAGATGCAGCACGGCGGCACCAACAAGCCCGACGAAAACGGCAAAGATGGTTTTAAGCATTGCCGCATCCAGTCTTGCGGATATCCGGCATCTTGATGTCGATAAGCCCTGTGCTGGAAGCAACCGGTGTGTCGAGCAGCGTCAGTACCAGCTTGAACCCGGCAGCGGGCGGCACGGCGAGCCAGTTGAACGTCTGCGCGAAGGAGGCAATATTGATATCCATGCCACCTTCAGAACCATGCAACAGGTTGCGGGAGTTGAGCGAAATGGGTCGCCCCGAGGCATCATCAGGCGGATTGCCCTGCTGGTCTGCAGCATAAAGCGTCCAGAACCGGGAAGGGGGTACTTTGCCGGTCAGCTTATAGCGGCAATCGCCAGACAGGCGCTCACCGCTGCTATCCACAGACGCGGTAAAGCTTAAGCCCTCTGCCGTGCCGTAAAGCAGCTTGCCCGCGCGTGCGCGGTGGGATTTTGCGTAAGGGTCAGCTTCAATGGTCTGCGCCTCGGGAAAAGCATCCCAGGCACCAATCTTGATAGAGCCAAAACCCTCGGTCGCTTGCAGAGCTGCAAACGTTGAAAAGATACCCACGCCAAAGGCAATGATGAGCGAAATGGCAACAAGAAATGGAACTCGGAACACGCTGTTTTCCCGTTTTGGAACAGGTGAGGGTTACCATTGATTTCATCGCGGGGAAATGGGCAGAACGCTTCAGATGTAGGCCTTTGAAAAAATCTCCACACAACTTGGCGGCGATTCGCAGTAGGGCCAGCTCTGCCGAAAGCTTCACGCTGCAAAATTCAGCAGCGTGAAGCATGAGCATATTTTAGTTGGCAGGGGCGGGCGCAGGTGCCGCAGGTGGAGTCTGCGCGGCAGGTGCGGTCGGCGGTGCAGCAGGGGCTGCCGCCGTTCCACCCGAAATATCATCGGTGGCAACCGGGGCTGGCGTCATCGTGCCATCAGCTGCGGCCACCCGCCAGACGGAATTTCCGGCATCATCCGCCACAAGTAGCGCGCCGGTTCCGTCGATGCCAACGCCGACCGGACGGCCTCGGGCCTTGTCGCCCTGAATGAAGCCCGTCACAACATCCTGCGTCTTGCCAGCCGGTTTGCCGTTTTCAAACGGCACATAGGTCACGCGGTAGCCATTGAAGGAATCGCGGTTCCAGCTGCCATGCTCACCAATAAATGCGCCATTTGCGTAGGCTGCTGGCATGGCAGAGTTCAGCGTAAATGTCAGGCCAAGCGCCGCGACATGGCTGGATAGCGCGTAATCGGGCTTGATGGCGGTGGCGACGATATCGGGACGCGGCGGATAGACGCGCGGATCGACATGGTTGCCGTAGTAGCTCCACGGCCAGCCGTAAAAGCCGCCTTCCTTCACCGGTGTCATATAGTCGGGAACGAGGTTCGGCCCCAGCTCATCACGCTCATTGATAACGGCCCAAAGCTCCCCCGATTGAGGGTTGAACGCCAGACCATTGGGGTTGCGCAGGCCCGATGCAAACAGCTTGAAAGCGCCCGTCTGTCGGTCCACCTGCAAAATAGCGGCGCGGTTCTTTTCCGCTTCCAGACCGTTTTCAACAATGTTGGAATTGGACCCAACGGACGCATAGAGATATTTGCCATCAGGGCTCAGCGCCAGATCCTTGGTCCAGTGGTGGTTGATCGGCCCACCCGGCAACGGCGTCAGCACTTTCGGCGGTGCGGTGATTTCGTTCTGCCCAAGCTGGTAGGGATAGGCGAGAATTTCGCTGGCGGTGGCGACATAGAGCGTATTATCCGCAAAGGCCAAGCCAAAGGGAGAATCCATCTTCGTCAGCAGATCGTGGCGCTCATCGACCACGCCGTCGCGGTTGGTATCGCGCAAAAGCGTGATGAGATTGCTCTCCTTCTGCGGCCCGGTTTCCCCATGGGAAATCGCCATGATCCAGCCGCGAATAATATCCTTCGGCCGCGATGGCGGCGCGCCCTTCGGCCCGCGAGACTGCACGACCAGCACATCGCCATTGGGCAGCGTGTGCACGGTGCGCGGGTTGGCAAGGTCCTTCTGGTAAAGGCTCACTTTCAACCCTTCGGGCACAGTCGGCAACTCACCATCCTTCCAGCCAACGACCTCGGCCACTTTGAGGTCAGGTATCAGGCTGGCAGATGGTTCCGGCAGCACCGGATCAGCGCCGATCTGCTGAGAAATGTCGAACTTACCATCCTGTTCGCTGCAAGCGGAAAGAATGACGGCGGCACTGCCCAAGAGGACAGCGGTGTGAAGCAGGCGGCGCGCGATCATCATACTCTCCAGGCCAGTCTTGCATATTTGCGGGAAGAAGCGGCAACGCACATCAGCGCCACGCCAAAGGTAACCGCCGAAAGGGCGATCCCATAGGGTACAACCGGCGTCCAGCCATCACCCGCATGCACAAGGCTATTGACGAGCGCCAAGGCCAGCATCACGACAAACAGAAAAATCGCAAAAAACGAAGGCCGCATCGGCCTTGTGCGAGAGCGAAATAGATCCACCAACCCCGCCAAAACCGCCAGTCCGCCAAACACGAGCCCCGCAAAAAGCAACCAGGCCGAAAAATTCAGCCACAGCAAGTTCGCCGTCTGCCAGAAGGCAATATCGGTGCCCAGCGTCATCGAAAAGCAAACAAACGGAAACGGCACGAAAAGGGATTGAAAGGGATAAGCAGAGGATTCTCTGCCAGTCACATCACTCATAGACTGGTCTCCAACCGGAAAGGACTTGCCCTGTATTATGGGCATCAAGACCAAAACGTTCCGGGTGGGGATTGGTTGCAGTGTCATACGATGCCGCCATCGCTTCAGCAGCCGTCGTTCCCGGCGACAGATGGCGGACAGATATCAAAAGCGGTGCAGCGGTGATGTTTCCTCTTGTCAGATTACTCGGGAATGCTATCTGTAATTGCATAAATACTGATGGCTTCATTTGGCCTACCGGTAAAATGGTTTTATCCAAGGTTCTGCATGCATCAAGTTATCAGCCTCTTCATCATCCTAGCCGTCACTTTGCTGCTAAACGCGCGACCGGCGGCTCAGATGGCAAGTGATGGAAACTGGGGTGAGGCTGTCGGCCTATTGTTTTTCGGGCCACTCAGCATTTTCTTCGCAAGTCATACTATGATTTATTTTGCGCTGCGCCTGATACGAGGCTCTTCAACGCTTGGGTCCTATTCGGCTTCAAAATTGAACTACATCGCATTGGGCATAAGTTTGATGGGAATGCTCGGTGCGGTGGCGCAGAACGGTTAGTTATCGGTCGTCTTGTTCTTGCTGCGAGGTGAGGACAATGACCGCAGCAATCAAGTTACCTGGCTGCCGTGAGTTGAAACTGGCTCGTGAATAGCTAATGAAGCGAATCGAAGCGCACATAGCTCTCAGGATCGTCAAGGATCGTTCTGAGCATGTCGAAAAATTGCGGCACTGTCTGCCCTATAATTGCGGGCGTGAAATCGAACCAGTAAAGTCTGGAAAACTCGCCCTCCAGATCGTTGTGGTGCCGTTCGAGGAAGGCCTTCATGTCATCGAACAACTTTTGTTTCTCATCGGATTCCGTAAACCTTGCATATCCAGCAAGTGCTTGCGGAAACGTGTCGTATTCCATATCCATATCCATGTCTTGATGCAGACAGCCAGCGATGAGGCTGGAAAGAGCAGGGAAGTCGTCGTGTATTGCGGTCATCTTAGCGAACATCCGAATCTGCTTCTTTCCGCCGAGAAGCTTCCAGCACTTTTTTGAACTCTAGATCGTGCCGTGCGAGGAGCCGGGCGTGGCTTCCGTTCTCGATGAGCCAGAGCGACTTATCGGAAAAAGATACTATTCTTTCGCAGGCCACCGTCTGGCCAGAGCGTAGTTCGACCGATCCTTTGCGACACAAGAATTCGTCGTCACCGGACTTGGACATCAGCATATTACCGAAAAAACCGATTGCCACAGCGCTTGCTATGACGACGATGATTGTAGGGACGCCAGCTTTCAACGCCAACTTTAGAACTGCGCCGCCAACGATGCAGCACATGATGATCGCGGCTATGGATAGCAGTATCGTCATGCCTGCACCCAATAACAGAGGCATCAGGAATATCGATGTGCCGATCACTGCAACCACATGTCGACGGTCCAACTGTCCGATCCAGTTGCGGAAGCTCCGAAAGTCGGAAAACTTTGAAACCCCAATGTTGACGAAGTAAGCAATGGCGAAAAACAGCCCAAAACGGGAATCAGGCCATGTGGAAAAAACCAGCCACATGGAGCGCCCATCACGCAACAGTTCAGAAAGCCTTGGAAGCTGGACGAGAAAGGCCAGTTGAGCGCCGAGCAGGAAGGTGCAGAACAGCAGCATAACGATGACCAAGAACATGAGAGCTTTGCCATAGCGCGCTAACTTCGTGGGTTGTTTCGTATCTGGCTCGGTCATGCGCTGCGTCCGGAAGTTCTGTCGACCGCGTCCAAGTCAAAGTCGCTCGTCTTGATGAGCCTTGGTTTCGTAGGTCCCTCTACAACTACGAACGGACCGTTGCCCAGTAGGACGACCTGCATGCATGGCATCATTCCACCAGACAGAAGCTGTAAAGTGTTGGACTTGCAATCGTAAACCTGTTGCCTCTGGTCCGTGAGGATCAGGCCAACCAAGATCCCGCCGAATAAGCCGGATGCGGTTCCTAACAGGATGGGCGATAGGCCATTCCGTTCCGCACGAATGTAAACGAGACGATGGAGAATTGTCGCTGCAGCGGTTAGAATAATCTTCAAAAACGTGAAGACGGGAACCACAAACAATAATGGTGTCAAAAGCAATGCAATGCCTATGTAAGCATGGCGGGCAGGTTTGCTCATAGCCCGCAGGCGCTGCTGCGCGTCGTCGATGCTGGCAACATTGTCTATGACCCAAGACGTGCCAGACGCCACGGCCAGAATGAAAATCAGACAAAGGAAACTTGGATTATCCGGACCGTGTGCAAAAACGAGCCACATCGCTTGTCTGTCGTCAATCAGCGTCAGCAAATGTGGCATGTGAAGAAGAAATCCGGCTCGCTCGCCAACAAGTGCGGCCGAGAGTGCAAACAGAAGAGCGGCTACGTCCATAAAGCCGATGCGCGGTTCCGATGCCATATTGCCTTTTGCCGATCAGCCTATCTTGGCATATCTGCTATCACAGGTAGAGGATTTTGCAACCAATATGAGGCGTGGGGACTTACCGCTTCACCCCATCCGTCTCAACCCCGGCCACCTTCTGCACCGTCAACGAAGGCGCTGACGCTTCCTTCAGCCGTTTGCCGATCGAGCGAATAACCCGTGTGGCTTCGGCGGAGAGGGAGCGGGGGCGGGTGAGGGCGGGGAGGGCGTTGGCGTCTGTTGAGGCGACGACTGCGCCGGTGGCGGGTTTGGGGTGCGTGCCATTGGGCAGCGGGTTCTGGATGCCGGGAATGGGGCGCAGTTCCATGCCCTGGTGGGCATAGTCCATCAGTCTCTTGAACGTCATGGCGGGCAGTGCGCCGCCGGTCATGTTGTTCATGGAGGTAAAGTCGTCATTGCCGAACCACACGGCGGCTGTGTAATTGCCGGTGAAACCCACATACCAGGCATCGCGGTAGGATTGTGACGTGCCGGTCTTGCCGCCTGAGACGATGCCGTTGTCCAGTGCGCCGCGCCGCGCTGTTCCTTCCACGGGAATGGTCACCAGCATGCGGTTCATCTTGGAATTGGCGTCTTCGGATAACACGCGCTGTGCCGGTGGCTCGTCGCGCTCGAAATCGTAGAGAACCTTGCCTTCATAATCCAGCACCTGCGCAATGCCGTGGCGGCGTGATTGCATGCCATCTGCCGGGAAAACCGCGTAGCCGGTGGCCTGATCCAGCACGGTCACTTCCGAAGTGCCGAGCGGAATGGTCTTGTCGGTGCGCAGCGGCGTGGTCACGCCCATGGCCTTGGCCGTATCGGCAATGATCTGCGTTCCCAGCACATCCTTGGCAAGGCGCACCGGCACGGTGTTGTAGGATTTTGCCAGCGCCGTCTGCAACGTAACCTTGCCCGCATAGGAGCGGCCATAGTTTTGCGGAGACCAACCGCGCCATGTCACCGGCGCATCTGAAATCAGCGTTTCCGGCTTGTAGCCCTTCTCCATGGCGGCGGAATAGGTATAGACCTTGAAGGATGAGCCCGGCTGGCGAAGGGCCGCCGTTGCCCGGTTGAACTGGCTTTCGCCATAGTCCCGCCCGCCGACCATGGCGCGGATGCCGCCGCCATTTTCGATCATCACAATCGAACCCTGCTTGACCTTGTAGCCTTCGCCAAACTCGCGCAGGCTGCCTTCCAGCGCCTGTTCGGCGGCCTGTTGCAGGCCGGTATCGATGGTGGTGCGCACGATGACCGTGTGGTCTTTGATCTTTCCATCCTTGGCCAGCCGCTGCACTTCGTCAAAGGCCCAGTCGAGAAAATAATCCGGTGCCTTCACGTCTTCCCGGTCGATCACGGTGGCGGGGTTGCGGCGTGCGCCGATAACCTGACCTTCGGTCATCAAGCCGCCCCGCACGAGGTTGGAAAGAACGGTGTTCGCACGCGCACGTGCCGCCGGAAGGTTGACGTGTGGTGCGTATTTCGCAGGCGCCTTGAACAGACCGGCCAGAATGGCGGATTCCGCTAGCGTCACATCTGTCAGGTTCTTGCCGAAATAAAACTGTGCCGCCGCCGCTGCGCCAAAGGTTCCGCCGCCCATATAGGCGCGGTCCAGATAAAGGCTGAGGATTTCCTTTTTCGACATGTTGGATTCAAGCCAAAGCGCCAGAAAGGCTTCCTTGATCTTTCGTTCCAGCGAGCGTTCGTTGGTCAGAAACAGGTTCTTGGCCAATTGTTGCGTCAGCGTGGAGCCGCCCTGCACGACGCCGCCTGCGCGCGCGTTTTCGCTCATGGCGCGAGCAAGGCCAATAAAATCAATGCCGAAATGCTCGAAGAAGCGACGGTCTTCGGTGGCCAGAACAGCCTTGATGAAATGGTCCGGCATCTGGTCGATCGGCACAGAATCTTCGTGGATAATGCCGCGATGGCCGATGGTGTTGCCGAAACGATCAAGGAATGTCACCGCGAAATCACCGCGATAGCGCCAGTCCTTCTTGGTTTCCTCAAAGGCGGGTAGCGCCAGCGCCAGCATCAGCACGGTGCCGGCGGTGCCAACAGTCAGGGCATCATCGGCAATGTTGATGAGAAATTTTTTCCAGCCGCGCACATGCAGCTTGCGCGATGCGATGGTCACATCTTCCCAGAAATCGAAGAAGCGCGACGCGGATGTCCACAGGCTGGAATCGATCCATGAATCGATGCGCAGCAGAAGATGGCGCTTACGGCGCGCCGGTTTCTTGTTGTTGTCTTCCTGCACCTGAAACGTATTCCTGTTCGATCTCGCCAGCATTTGCTTGACGCAGCGACCTTGCGCGGGTCATTCCACCATCACCACTACTCTGCCGGATTTAGCGATTATCTCATAATCCTGTAGATTGCGATATGGCAAACGGGGATCACGTTGCCGCCCGATGCTGCAAAATGGAACGGAAATGTTAACGATGAGTGACGCGCCCTTCTGGAAAACGAAATCACTGGCGCAAATGAGTAACACCGAGTGGGAAAGCCTGTGCGATGGCTGCGGGCTCTGTTGTCTCAACAAGCTAGAAGACTGGGACACCGGCGAAGTCGTGTTCACATCAGTCTCCTGCCAGTTGCTGGATGGAAACAGCTGCGCCTGTTCCGATTACCCTAACCGGTTCGATACGGTGCCGGATTGCATCCAGCTGAACCTGAAGCTCGTCAACGAAATCGGCTGGCTGCCGCCCACTTGCGCCTATGCGCTGGTGCGCGATGGCGAAGATCTTTACTGGTGGCACCACCTTGTTTCGGGTGATGCGGAAACCGTGCATGTGGCTGGCATCTCCGCACGCGGCCGCACCATCAACGAAAAGCAGGTTGATGTGGACGATTTCGAGAATTACGTTGTAGACTGGCCGTTGACGGTGGGGGATGAGCCTGCGGCACAACGGAGATGAAGGGCAATTTGCCCCGTCCTATTGCTGCCCCAACTTGCGCTTAAACCATGCCATCTTTCATCAACGACCCCTTATCGGCATGCATGAGCACCGGTTACAAGGAAAATGAATGCTATCCCGCTGCGCTGTTCTCAAAGCCCTGTGCCTTTCCGCCGCTGGCCTTTCTGGCGCTGGCCTAGTGCCGGGCGGGGCCAATGCAGCGCAGCATGTTTACGAGTGCACCTTCGTGACATCGGTGGAAACCGGTGCCGTCATGACGCAGCAGGGCACGTGTGACAAACGCGTGCCACCGGGCGCGACCTTCAACATTCCCTTAGCGCTGATCGGCTATGATTCCGGCGTCTTGCTGGATGAATTCAACCCCGTCTGGGACTGGCAAAAAGGCATGGATGCCGCCCCGGCAGAGCGCCGCAAGGTGGACCCCAGCGCCTGGCAGAAGGATGGCGTGGGCTGGTACGGCACAGAGATCGCCAGCCGCCTCGGCCCGGAAAAGTTTTTAAGCTACGTCAAGCGGCTGGGCTTCGGCACCACCAGCACGGCGGGCGCACCCGGCACCACGCCGAAGGGCATGGCGGCCTGGATGGGCGGCGCGCTGCAGATCTCCCCGGTCGAACAGGTGGGTTTCCTTCGCCGCCTGATGGGCAACAATCTGCCCTTCGCGCGGGATGCGCAAAACAAGACCCGCGCCATCATGCCGGTGTTCGATGCCGCAGAAGCCTGGAGCGTGCACGGCACCTCAGGCATGGGAAACCTCAACGGCGATGATGGCAAGCCAGACCCGCAGCGCCCCTTCGGCTGGTTCGTGGGCTGGGCAGAGCGCGAAGGCCAACACATCGTCTTCGCCCGCCTGCGCATCAACGACAAACCATCTGACACCCCCATGGGGCAGGTGGTGCGCGATGAGTTTCTGCGAGATATAGCCAGGGTTTCCGTGCGCCGGTGAAGGTGCTCGGCCCCGTATTTTACGATTAATAACGCGCTGGTGCCATCGGCATGCCAGAGGTCTGGCGGAAGTAGCCTAGGTCGCGTTCGGCTTCGCTCAGATCATAGCCGAGGTCGTCGGCCTCGCGGCGCGCGCGGCTGCGGTCTCGTTCCGCATCGTCGATGCGGTCGCGCAGGCTGCGGCGGTCTTTGTCCTCGGCCTTTTTCAGCTCTTCGGAGAGCCGGTTGGCTTCGGATTCCCGTGAAAGGACATCGGACCTCAGAGAATCGATGCGGGAGCGCAAGTCATAGACCCGCTTGCCGAGGCTATAGCCGCGCACAAATCCCGGTTCCATTTCCGGTGGGCAGACATTGTTATAGGCACCGCCGGATTCTCCATGGGAAGCACCGCTCAGGGGCGTGCAAAAGCGTTTGATCCCGGTCTGATAGCCCTGATACCATTGGGTCTGGTTCGGTGTTGCGCCGCTCTTGGAGCAGGATTTCACATGGTCGGCAAAGCGGCTCTGCGGATTATAGCCTGCCGCGCCATCCGTATCGCCCACCACACCCCAGTCAGCCACGCGGCATTCTTCTTTGGACATGGTGCCGCATGAGGCAAGCGTCGTGATGACGGCTGCTAGGCCGATGAATGGCAAGAAACGCATAGATACCCCCGATGAAAAGCCCCGCATTTTTAAAGCATAGGTGAAAGAGATATTCCAGATTTACTGGAAAGAGTTCACAGATCAGTTCAAAGGTGAGGAGATAAGCAGAATTCCGAATTGCTACAGAACAATGAGATCTGCAATAGAACATAAGAAATCAAGAATAGACTGAATTAGATTGCGCTGAAGGGGAGGTGTGGAATAAGGACCGGCAGCCCTTGACCTTCCCATCATGGGAAGCATTACATGGGTCTGTGAAAGGGGAAATCCCATGAACGAGACTGTCAAGATAAACGCCGATACTGGCACCCATTCAGGCACTCAGGCAGAGCCGCTTTCCATCGCTGTCGAAGGCATGACCTGCGCGTCCTGTGTGCGGCGTGTGGAGCTGGCCGCAGCCAAGGTGCCGGGGGTGACGGCAAGTTCTGTCAATTTCGCGACGAAGCGGCTGACGGTGGAACCGGCGGATGGATTTTCGGCCATAAAGCTTGCCGCTGCCGTCAGGAAGATTGGCTATGAGGTCGCGCCCCGCACGATCAAACTCACTGCACATGGCTTGAAAGCTGGCGATGCTGCACGTTTGCAAGCCGTTCTGGATTCTGTCGCCACCACGGTCAGCGTTGTCGTGAATGCCGAGACTGGAGCCGTGACCGTGGAAACCATGGGTGGCGACCGGCAGCGCGAGGCGCTGGTGGAAACGGCGAGACTTGCCGGTTTTGCGCTGAAGGCTCCCGGTTCCGGTGCCGCTCAAACCTCGCAAGCCCATGACCACGGGCAAGATGATGAGGCGCGGTTGAAGCGCGACGTCATCCTGTCTGCCATTCTCACCGCACCGCTCTTCGTGCTGGAAATGGGCGGGCATGTCTATGCGCCCATGCACCATTGGCTTATGGGCGTCATCGAGACGCAGACGCTCTATTATCTCTATTTCGCGCTGACCACGGTCATCATTTTCGTCCCCGGCTGGCGCTTCCTGAAATCGGGTTTTCCGGCCCTTGCCCATGGCGCGCCAGAGATGAATTCGCTGGTGGCGCTGGGCGTGAGCGCGGCCTATCTCTATTCGCTTGTCACCACATTTGCGCCGGGCCTGCTGCCCGAAGATGCGCAGCATGTCTATTATGAAGCCGCTGCCGTCGTCGTCACGCTGATCCTTATCGGGCGGCTGCTGGAAGCGCGTGCCAGCGGCAAGACGGGCGATGCCATCAGCAAGCTCACGGGCCTTCAGGCCAAGACGGCGCGGGTGGAGCGCGGCGGCGCGATGCTTGATCTTGCAACCGATGAGGTCGTCGGCGGTGATATCGTCATCATTCGCCCCGGAGAGCGGTTGCCCGTGGATGGCGAGGTCGTGGAGGGTGCGTCCTTTGTCGATGAATCGATGATTTCAGGCGAGCCGGTGCCGGTGGAAAAGACCGTGGGCCATGCCGTGACCGGCGGCACCATCAATGGCAATGGCGCGCTGAAGTTCCGAGCCACCAAGGTGGGCGCGGATACGATGCTGGCGCAGATCATCCGCCTTGTGGAGCAGGCGCAGGGCGCGAAACTGCCCATCCAGCTGGCTGTGGACCGGGTCACCGCGCTGTTCGTACCTGTCGTGATGGCCATCGCCGCGCTGACCTTCGTCATCTGGGCCATGTTCGGGCCGCAACCTGCCTATACCTATGCCCTCATCAATGCGGTCGCCGTTCTCATCATCGCCTGCCCCTGCGCCATGGGGCTGGCCACACCGACATCCATCATGGTCGGCACGGGCAGGGCAGCGCAGCTCGGCGTGCTGTTTCGCAAGGGCGAGGCGCTGCAAGCGCTGCGATCCGTCAAAATTGTGGTGGTGGACAAGACGGGCACGTTGACCAAGGGCAAGCCTGAACTGACCGATCTGGAGCCGGTGGAAGGCTTCGAGCCTGCGCATATTCTGCGGCTTGTGGCGTCCGTGGAAAGCCGTTCCGAGCATCCCATTGCAGAGGCTATCGTGCGGGCAGCGGCGGCTTTGCCTGACAACCCACCCACCATGACCGACTTTGAAAACCTGCCCGGCTACGGCATTTCGGCCACCGTGGATGGTCGCAAGGTGCATGTCGGGGCAGACAGGTTCATGGTAAAGCTCGGCCTTTCCGTTGACGCCTTTGCAGACACCGCGCAGCGATTGGGTGACGAGGGGAAGACGCCGCTCTATGCCGCCATCGATGGAAAGCTTGCAGCCGTTCTGGCCGTGGCAGATCCGCTGAAGCCTTCGAGCGCCAAAGCCATCAAGGCACTGAAATCCATGGGGATTGAGGTCGCCATGGTGACGGGTGACAATGAGCGCACGGCCAAAGCCATCGGCAGACAGGTGGGCATCGATCACGTGATTGCGCAGGTGCTACCGGAGGGCAAGGTGAAGGCCATCCAGGATTTGCGGCAGCGCCACGGCACTCTGGCTTTTGTAGGCGATGGCATCAATGATGCCCCGGCATTGGCACAGGCTGATATCGGCATGGCCATCGGCACCGGCACGGATGTTGCCATTGAAAGTGCTGATGTGGTGCTGGTGGGGGGTGATCTCATGGGCGCGGTGCACGCCATAGAGATGAGCCGCGCCACCATGCGCAACATCGCCCAAAACCTGTTCTGGGCCTTCGGTTATAATGTGGCGCTGATACCCGTGGCGGCGGGTGCGCTTTATCCCGCCTTCGGCATCATGCTGTCGCCCATGATCGGGGCAGGCGCCATGGCGCTGTCTTCGGTGTTTGTCGTCGGGAATGCCTTGCGGCTGAAAACGGTGAGAGTATCACGATGAATATTGGTCAGGCATCGGAAGCATCAGGCGTATCGGCCAAGATGATCCGCTATTACGAGCAGATCGGCCTCATTACGCCACCAGCCAGAACCGGAAATAATTACCGCATCTATGGCGCAGAGGAGGTGCATACGCTGCGCTTCATCAAGCGGTCCCGCACGCTGGGCTTTTCGCTGGAAGAAACGCAGACGCTTCTGGCGCTGTGGCAGGATAAGACCCGCGAAAGCAGCGCCGTGAAGGACATAGCCACCGCCCATATCGCGGATCTCGAGCGCAAGATCACCGAGATGAAAAGCATGGTGAAAACGCTCTCCCACCTTGCCCATTGCTGCGGCGGCGACAACAGGCCCGACTGCCCTATTCTGGATGATCTGGCGGGCATCGACGGGGCCGACGCAAAGCATTGAAACATTCCAAAACGAAAGGACAATCCCATGACCACAACGACATTTACGGTGCCTGACATGACCTGCGGCCATTGCGAAAAAACCATTCGCGGTGCGGTATCCGAGGCACTTCCCGGCACTGCCATCACCATCGATCTTGCGGCGCACAGCGTGACCATAGACGGCGATGCAGCAAAGGCGGAAGAGGCGATGCGCGAGGCGGGATACAGCCCGGAACGTGCGAACTGAGCACGTAAAAAGGCCGGATCGTCTCAATGACAGACCCGGCCTTTTATGACTCGAAATGCGTAGGATCAGACCTCGTCGAATGCTCCACCCTCGCGGGAAGGGTTGCGGTCTATAACGCGTTCTTCCTCATCGTCGGGCAGAGCCTCATCACTTTCCTGGTAAGGATCGTCTTCGCTCTCTGCCTCTTCTTCCATCAGTTCATGCTCGAACTGCTGGGGAATTTCGCCTTTTGCTGGAAGGTCATCAATATCGAGTTCGACCAGATCCTGATCGAACGCATCTTCACCTGTCGAAATCTTGTCACGCGGATCCATGATGTGTTTCCTGCCTGTTTTGTGGATTTTATGATGATTGGGTGGTCATGATGGCGATCATCGAGAGGTAGATGACGAATGCCATGATGCAAAAGCCAGCGAGCGCGAGGATAATCCCGCGACCGGCCTTCTTCTTCGTGCCCTTGTCCTCTCCCGCTTCGGTGGAGGCCAGCATAGGGTCTCTGTCTTCAATCTTCGTCACGGAGGGTCTCCTTCGGTATTCCTTGACCTAGAGAACGGGCCAAGGGTGCGAAGGTTCCTGAGGGCTATTGTTTCAGCATCCAGGTCGTGGCGTGGGAAACCGCGCCTTGGGCGGCGTTCAAGCGGGCAGACCGCACCGGCTCGAAGCTGTCTATGCGCTTGGTGCCGACGAAGCGACCATGATCCGCAAAGACTTCGATGGAGCCATAATCCACAAAGATGCGCAGGCGGAACGGGCGTGCGCCCTCCGAAATATAGCGCGGCGTCGGTCCTTCGCGGTCATCCTCATAACGTATCCACAGGCCCGTCTCATCGCAGACAACGCCCAGCTTGACGGTCGGGTGGTCCAGTTCCAGATCGAAGGGCAGGCCGGGCTTTTCCAGCTCGAACAGAATTTCGAATGCGCCATTCGGAAACTCGACAGTGTCGCCAGCGGCAAGCCGGGTGCGGTCCAGAATGCGATGGCGCAGGCTTTCCGCAGCGCCGATGGGCGGTGTCAGAAGCGCGCCATTCGAGAAAATCATGCGGCGCGGCAAGGTCATGGCGGTGGGAAAATCGATCTCCGGCGTGGCATCCGCCCAATTGGCCAGCCAGCCGATGCCGACAATGGTATCGCCATCCAGAAATGCCTGGAAGGCATAATTGTCCGTGCCGAAATCCAGCTCCTGGCCGAATTCCTTGACGAAAGTCTTGCCATCGAACCAGCCCACATCGGCCATAGCAAGGTTCTTGCGGCCGGTTACAGCATCTTCCGAATGCATCAGGCCATAGACCAGCACCCAACGGGTGGAGCGGGAATTGGCCGGGCCATCCAGCGGCAGCAGGCAGGGGCATTCCACCGCAGTCGTCTTGTAGCGCGTTTCCACCCACAGCTTGCCGACATAGGTCCAGCCGGATGCCGCAGTAGGGTCTTGTGTTTCGTAAAGCAGAATAACGCCGCCGCCATCGCTCTGGCTTCCCAGCAGCATCTTCCAAAGCCCATCCGGCCCCCGGAACACGTAAGGATCGCGGAAGTCAGGTGTCAGGCCCTGCCCATCCGGGCGGTTGCCGAGGATGACCTCGGCCTGTCCGGCCATGATGAGATCCGAAGAGGTGGCGGTTAGCTGGATTTGTTGTTCGGGAACGCGGTCCTGCACCTGTTCGGTAAAGAACACGCGGATACCTGTGCCTTCCACCAGTGGAATGGTCGAGCCGGAATAGGCCCCGCCGCGCTTGTCTGGCCGTGTCGTGAGTTCCTCAGATGGGAACAGGAAGATCGGCAGGTGTCGCCATCGCAGATAATCCGACGATACCGCATGGCCCCAGTGCATGGTGTTCCAGCGCAGCCCGTGGGAATAATGCTGATAAAACAAATGTGGACGGCCCTCGAAACGGCCAAAGCCATTCGGGTCGTTCATCCAGCCGAAGGGCGGGCGGAAGTGGTAACTGTCGGGCAGTTCCGGTGCGGCATTATCCGGCTTGGTGTGAACAACGGTGATGCCGGTTTCCAGCACATCCGACGCAATGAACCAGTAGATGACAGACACGGCAGTGGTGACCGTGTCGTAGCTCATCTCGATACGCCCGCCGCCAAACACCTGATAGATGCGGAAGTTATACTCATCCACATTGGTGGATGAGACCTCACCGAACTTGCCATTATGGTTGGAGAATGACACCGCCCCCGGCTCATCGGCCTTCTTCGCCTTCAGCCAGACATGGATAGTGGCGTTGACCGGCAGATCGGTTTGTATGGTGCGCACAGCGCTCTCGACCTCAACGGGCAATGCGATGTCATTCATTCCACTATCCTTTCATCTCTGTGGGTGCACAGCATAGGAACGAAAGTGGCAGGTTAAAGTTCAGGAGCTTTATCGTTCGTCGATGAGCAAAGAAGCACAGATTCATCCTTCAGCCATTCACAAAGACAACTCATTTTGGTCTAACAGATGCCGCAGCGGTGGCCGGGAAAAGAGTGAGGGTTGGTGATGCGGGAGATCAGGTACGTGTTCGAGAAGCGGGATTTCGTTGCTCTGACCCGTGCGTTGGTGCGCCCGTCTTTATTGACCACTCTGCTCAAGCTGTTTTTTGCGGTGATCATTGCGGCGAACCCCCTCATTGTTATGGTGTTGAGAGGTGCGGACAATGTGTCGCCTGAATATGTAGAGATCTACACAAGATATCTGCCACTCTGGTTTCTGCCACTCTTTTTCGCTCTTTTTGGCACGCAAGTCGCAGGTTTGGCGGCGGCTTATGTCTTCAAGAGGAACGCGTCTGCAAACAAGGAAATTATTGTGGAGTTGCAGGAGAATTTCATTCTCGCGCGCTCCGAAGACATCAGGAGCGAAGTATCCTGGAAGTCGGTCGTCAGGGTCATCGAGACAGACCGGCATCTATTGCTTGCGCTGTCCAAGCGTGAGGGGCTGACACTGCCTAAGCGCGCCTTTGCGTCGGAGAACGAGATTGCCGACGTCATGCACTTCGTTTCTTCCCATGTCAGCCCGCAGACGCCCATTGTCAAATACAGGGGCTTGCGGACAATCGATATGAGATCAGTCTAACCGCTCTCGCAGTTGGGACATGACCTGCCTGCCGCGCATCTCATCATCCCTAAGCATCTCAAGGCCGATGGCGATGTTTTCACAATGGCGCAGGTCTGGTGAGTTCCCGCTCACCAAGGAAACGCTCTCAGGTGAAATGCAGTCCTCAGATGTGCACACGGCCCCTGCTGGCCCGGCGAACCGGGCAGCAGGGGCCGTGTCGGTCCGCCGCGCTTAAAGGGTCTTCAAATATTCCAGAAGGGCGTGCTTTTCTGCATCCGGGAGCGTGGTGCCGAATTCATGGCCGCAGCGGCTGTTGCCGGAATTGCGGTTTTCACAGCCGGTGGTGACGGTGGTGGAGGTGAGGCCGCTTTGGGCTGACGCCAGGCCAACCTTTTCAATGTCATAGTCCCGGCCGACATTGAATTGCGCAGGGCGTTCTGCGGCTGGTTTGAGAAGATCTGCCAGGGTGGGAACGGAACCGTTGTGCAGGTAAGGCGCGGTTGCCCAGATGCCCTGTAGGACGCGCGATTCATATTTGAAATTGGTCGACCCATCCGGCGCGGTCTTCTTCATGACAGTGCGGCCTTCGCCACGCGATCTCGGGAAAGCTTCCTTCAGCTCCTGCACTCGTTCAGGCAATTGCAGTTCCGGAATGCTGGAGTTTTTGGCTGTCGCAGACGGTGCGGATGCCAAAAGCGATGCACCATTTTTGCGACTATCCAGCAACATGCTGCCATAGTGCTGCAGGATGCTGCCACTCACCGCAACGGTCAGGATATCGATGGACGGTTCGATCTTGCCAAGCTTGTCGTTGAGGAACGGAATGCGCGCACCTTCCATCACGCCGGTCGCCGCCGTCCAGTTCATGATATTATACTCACGGCTATCCGTGCCGACATCCAGAATGGGTGTGGCCCATGTTTGGTTGAACAGGCGTGGTTTGCCAGGTTTGATGCCGTGGCAGTCTGCACAGCCATTATTGCCGGAGCTGTTGAAGATGGCGGCGCCCTTTGCCGCTAACGTCTGATCAACCGGGAAGGGGTATTTCGGCGGGCCCATCTTCTGGATCAGCCCTTCAAGTGTGGAAAGGCCGTTGAAATTGGTGGAATTGCCGCTCAGGTAATCATAACCAAGCAGCGACCATTTTTCTTTTTTCGGCGCGAATTCTCCAAACACGCCGTAGACTTCGCCCACATTGCGGGCAAGGCCCAGAAGATCACTGCCATTGGCCGCAAAACCCGGCCACTGGGTATAATCCTGAATGGAAGCATTCCACAGGAAGGGGTAGCGCACCGGCGCATCAGCCGGCTTGATGTTGGCGACCAGCAGATTGGAAGGCGGCGGGCCGATATCCAGCCCCGTCAGCCGATTGAAGATCATGCCAACCGCATCCAGACGACCGACGCCCCAGCTTTCATGCGGAACGCCGTTGGCGACGATGGCATTGAAACGCTGCGTCCACAGCCGGAATTCCGTTTCCAACCATGCGCGGCTGTTGGCGTCCTGATACTCCGTTCCCAGCACTTCCTTCGCGAAGGCTTCGTAGGCAGTCTTGTCATTGACGACCGCCTGCGTGGCGTTATTGACGTCCACCAGAAGGCCGTGGAAATCCACCAAGGCAGGTCCACCATCGATGCGGTAACGTGTGCCGGAGACAGCGATTTCGCGCGTATGACAGGCGGAACAGGTCATGCCGACCATCTGCTGCGCGTCATCACCCGTAACCGGAAAGCCGACAGGAAGGCCCATGGACGGCCCATCCATGGGCAGGTATCCATAGCGGGACAGACCATCGGCAAGAAAGCTCGTTCCATCCGGATGCTTGAGTGCTCGCAGCCACGACAGCGCGATGAAACGCGAGCCCTGATCCTGGGTGTAGTACAGGTTTCGGGTGTTTGCGTTCCAGTTGTTGCCCTGATCGGTGTAGACGATTTGCTGCGCCGTAACCGGCGCGGTGAGACAGAGCGAAAAGACGCCAGCCATCAATATTGTTGAAAAACGGAATGTCATATCCAAATGCCCCACTCAAGCCCCAATGGAAAACCCCATCGCAGAGTGCTAGCGAAGGTTGTGATATTCAATTATAAATATTCATCTGTAATCTTTTGCGCGCTTAACGGTACTTGCTAAAGAGCTTATGGAGCTTTGCTGTTGCAGACACTCGAATTTGCGCATCGCTGATCCCATATAGGGGCAAACAGGGAGAAAACCCGTGATCCAGTTCGACAATTCCTATGCGCGCCTTCCAGAGCGTTTTACCGCCGCTGCCTTGCCCACGCCGGTTGCAGCACCCTTGCTGCTTGCATTCAACCACCCCTTGGCATCGGAGCTTGGGCTTGGGCTTGAGGTTGAGGGCGTGGATGATGCGCGGTTGGCTGCGATTTTTTCCGGCAATGCCGTGCCGCAGGGGGCAGAGCCGCTGGCCATGGCCTATGCGGGCCACCAGTTCGGCAATTTCGTGCCACAGCTTGGTGACGGGCGGGCGATTTTGCTGGGCGAAGTGATTGATATAACGGGCAAACGCCGGGATATTCAGCTGAAGGGTGCCGGACCAACGAAGTTTTCACGGCGCGGCGATGGGCGTGCGGTGCTTGGGCCGGTGCTGCGGGAATATATCGTGTCTGAAGCCATGCACGCGCTGGGCATTCCCGCCACGAGGGCACTGGCGGCGGTGGCGACGGGTGAGCGGGTGCAGCGGGAAACGGGTCTGCCCGGTGGCGTGGTCACGCGCGTGGCGGCGAGCCATATCCGCGTCGGCACGTTCCAGTTCTTTGCTGCGCGGGAAGATAATGAGGCCATCAAGGTGCTGGCCGATTACGTGATCGACCGGCATTACCCGCATGTGAAGGGCGCGGAGAGGCCTTACTTTTCGATGCTTCAGGCCATTGCCGAGCGCCAGCGTGCACTGGTGTGCCGATGGTTGATGGTGGGGTTCATCCATGGCGTGATGAACACCGACAATGTGGCGATCTCGGGTGAGACGATCGATTTCGGGCCTTGTGCCTTCATGGATGAATATAATCCTAACAAGGTGTTTTCCTCCATCGATGCGAATGGGCGCTACGCCTATAACAGCCAGCCTGGCATTGCCCAGTGGAATATGGCGCGGCTGGCGGAGTGCCTGTTGCCGCTCTTGGATGAGGATGCCGAGAAGGCAGTGGAACTGGCCAATGGTGTTCTGGCGGAATTTGCCACGGATTTCCCGAAACGCTGGCTTTCCGGCATGCGAGATAAGCTTGGGCTTTCGACCGCAGACGACGCTGACGAGCAATTGGTGCAGGACTTGCTGGCACTGATGCAGCGCAACGAGGTGGATTTTACGCTGACATTCCGGCGTCTTTGCGATGCGGCAGATGGCAGCCCGGAGGCGTTTCGCGGCGCCTTTACCGATCTTGATGGTGCCGACGAATGGCTGGCACGCTGGCGGCAGCGGGCATGGCGCGAAAGCGCAACCGAGAGCGACCGCGCAAAGGCCATGCGGGCAGTCAACCCGGCGCGCATTCCCCGCAACCACCGCATTGAGGAACTGATTGCAGCGGCGGTGGAAGATGGTGATCTCGAGCCGTTCCACGCCATGCTGAAGGCGATCCAGCGGCCCTATGAGGATCTGCCGGAGTTTGCGGTTTATACCCAGGCGCCGATGGGGCATGAGCGGGTGTTTCGGACGTTTTGCGGGACGTGATGGTGGGGCTCTTTATCTCTCCCCTTGTGGGAGAGAAAGCGATTTCAACGTCTTAGCCATAGGCTAAGTGTTAGGAATCGCAAGTGAGGGGTTGTTTGTCGGCGCAAGCGGCAAACCCCTCACCTGAAAAATCTATGACTTAGCTTTCAGCTAAGGTCATGATTTTTCTTCCTCTCCCACAAGGGGAGAGGTAACAGAGCAAGCCTTTCGGCCTCATCCAACCTTCGCCAGCCCCTCACGCGGCGCATAATACTGCCCGAAGCGGTTGGCGAGGAAATCGGCCAAGCCGATATCTTCCTGTTTCACAAAGCCTTTTTGCGGCAGTTTGTTCTGCGCTAAGAGGTCCAGAACCGTGGTGATGCCTGCGGCGGTGGTGATCTGGATGGCGCTCATCATGCGGCCGGAAACGGGGCCGGAATAGACCTTGTGGGCGCAGGTTTCCTGCATGAAGCGGCCGCCCTTGGTGCCGCAGACGGTGACGAAGACGATGACGACATCCTGCATGGTGGCGGGCAGCGCGTTTTCAAAGAGGTCCTTCAGAACATCGCGTCGGTTGCGCAGGTTGAGGTCGTTGAGCAGCGCCTTCATGATGGAAACGTGGCCGGGATAACGGATGGTGCGGTAATTCATGGTACGCACCTTGCCTTCCAGCGTGGACGCCAGAGTGCCAAGGCCGCCTGAGGTGTTGAAGGCCTCATAGGTCATACCGTCAAGCGAGAATTCCTCGCGTTCCTCAAGGGCCGGAACGGCGGTAAGGCGTCCCTCGACGATGGCTTCGCAGGGCTCGATATATTCGTTGATCAGGCCGTCCGTGCTCCAGGTGAGGTTATAATTCAAGGCGTTGGACGGATATTGCGGAAGCGCGCCGACGCGCATGCGCACGCTATCCAGCTTATCGAAACGGGCCGCAAGATCGGCGGCGACGATGGAGATAAAGCCGGGGGCGAGGCCGCATTGCGGGATGAGCGCGCATTCGGATGTTTCGGCCAGCTTCTTGACCTTGCGGGTGGATTCCACGTCTTCGGTCAGGTCGAGATAGTGCGCGCCGACGGCAACGGCGGCTTCGGCAATGCCAGCTGTGAGGTGGAAGGGCGCGGCAGACAGCACCGCGAACTTGTCTTTCAACAGCGCCTGAAGGCCGAGGTGATCGGTAATATCGACCACTTCGGTATCGATGCGCTCATGGCCGGGAACATTGGCAAGCTGATCGACCGAGCGATCTGCGACCGTGACCCGGTAATCGCCCGTGACGGCCAGCATCCATGCGATGGCAGAGCCGATATTGCCTGCGCCGATGATGACGATGTGTTTCATGATGTCCCCTCAGACTGAAATATTGAGGTAACAGGATGCCGCTTTTTCGGAAGGATTCGTAGCTTCACTTTGTACGAAACTCCTGCCATATTTACGCATATCGCCAAGGGGAATATGCAGAATGCCGATAAGTGACAAGGACCGGACGCTGCTTTCTCTGCTATCGGACAATGCGCGGATGCCGGTGGCCGAACTGGCGCGCAAGCTGGGCCTTTCCCGAACGACGGTGCAGGCGCGCATAGAGCGGCTGGAAGCCGACGGCGTGATTGCGGGCTACGGCATCAAGCTCTCCGAAAGCTATCTTTCAGGGCTGGTGCGGGCGCATGTGCTGATCACCATAGCGCCCAAAGCCTTGGCAGGCGTGACGGCGGCACTGGCGGCCATCAAGGAAGTGACGACGCTGCATTCGGTGAGCGGCACGTTTGACCTGATTGCCATCCTAGCCGCACCCTCCATCGCCGATCTCGACCGGCTTCTGGACCATATTGGTGCGCTGGATGGCGTGGAGAGGACGCTGTCTTCGGTGATCCTCTCGACGCGCATTTCGCGGTGAGAGTGTGCCTCATGCCGGGTCCGTGCTGCCCCGTCTGGCCTTGAAGAACATTTTCAGGCGCTGGGTGGTTTCGGGTGTCCAGCCCTCAGGCTGGGTGACTTCGAGCCAGGCGTCGATGTAGTGTTCCGGTGCGTAGACGTGGCCGTAGCCGATGGGGGCGGTGGTGGCGGCTGCGACGTCGAGGAGAAGTTGCAGGCCGGTGACGACGGGAAACCAGCGGAAGGATGAGGAGATATCGCGTCCGCGCGGCTGGGCCATCCATTGCGGGCGGCGGTAGAAGGCCGAGGTTTCGAAGAAGGTGATGGGGTCGCTGGCATATTGCAGATAGACGATGCGCATCGGCCCCCATTGCGCATCCGGCATGTGGGCGCTGCTATATTGATCCGCGAAACGGATGACCGAGGAATCGCGGAATTTCGGTAGCCAATAGGGAGTGCCCGCAACGCGGCCTGATGTGGCCATGCGCCATGTGGGGCTGGAAAAGGGCGGGCCGCTCCACAATGCGCCCTGGAATGGATCTGCCAGAACATCGTAGAGATCGGATGATTTCTGGCTGTTGAGAGCGCCGAGGCTGAGGCCGTGCAGATAGAGCTTCGGGCGTGTTTCCTTGGGCAGCGTCGTCCAGTAGCCATATATGGCCTCAAACGATGCACGGGCGGTTTCCACGCCGTAATCGGGCTCTGTGAGAAGGGCGATCCAGCTGGAGAGATAGGAATATTGCACGGCGACGGTGGCGACATTGCCATTGTGCAAATATTCAAGCGTATCAATGGCTTCCGGGTCTATCCAGCCGGTGCCGGTGGGGGCTACGATGACGAGCGTTTCCCGCGCAAAACCGCCGGTACGCTTTAATTCCTCAAGTGCCAAGGCGGCGCGCTCCGCAGGGGTGGCTCCCGCATTCAGCCCGGCATAGACGCGGATCGGCTCCATGGCGGGGCGGCCGGTGAAGGCGGAAATGTCAGTGCTTTGCGGGCCGGTGGCCACGAATTCGCGACCGCGACGACCGAGCGATTCCCACGTCATGAGGGACGCGGCGCTGCCGGTTTTCAAGGGGTTTGAAGGGCGCGGCACATCCGGCTCGATGAGGCTATCAACCTGCTTGAGCGAGCTATCGGCAAAGCGCAAGCCGATATCCAAGATGAGGCCGTTGAGGAGAAAGAAGGCGATGATGGCGGCGGCGGCGATGCCCACGACATTGGCAAGGCGATGCGGCAAAAACCGGCGGCTGCGCTGGGAAAACATGCGCCTGATGATTTGGAAGAGGCGACCGAAACCGAGCAGAAGTGCGGCGATGATGACCGCTATGGCACCCGTTCTGAAGCGGTGGGCGCTATCCAGCGGCTCCAGCTCCATCAACACGCGGATGGAATTTTGCCATGTGGCCGACTGCCACAGAAAGCCTGCCGCCGCGACGATGGCGGCCAGCGAGACGACGAAAAGCACGCCGCGCTTATTGTGCCGCGAGGGTTGCGGCAGGCCGAGATAGATGGCGACATCTTTGAGAAGGATGCCGATGAGATAACCGATGCCGAAGGAAAAGCCGCTGAGGACGCCTTGCATGACATAAGTGCGCGGAAGCAGCGATGGCGTGAGCGACACGCACAGCAACACGGTGCCGAAAACGATGCCCGTGCTCGAAAGGGGCATGGCCAGATGCCTGATCCATCTCAAAATTCTGCGTCCTTCCAAATGTTGAGCTGATTGTAATATGGCCCCGCAGTGGGTGGAAGAGATAATTTTGAAAACAATAGGAAAATAATCCTTGACGGCGTGACGGTCGTTTGATAGGTTTATGGCACAGTCGGAAAAGTGCGGATGAGCCACGGTGTTGGCTCCGGATCTATTCTATTTCGGCTTTGTGTCGTTCCTTTCACAGACGACAAGGGCAACCCATGACAATGACAGATGATTGCGACCTCTCGCTTTACGGCGAGTGGCCGAAGACGTGTGTTTATGGCGCTGACGCTGTGGCACTGGAAACGAAATCTGTTGCTATCGATGCGGCAGCTTCCACCACAGACGGCACCATTGACGGGCCGGATGAGGTTTGGCGGCTGCTGAACGAGATGACGCAGGAAATGCGTGAGCAGTTTCGGTTCTTTCGTGAGTTGCGCGAAGGGGCGGGGGCCGCACTTGAGGGTGTGGCTGATGATGCGGCGGGCAAGCTGGCGCGGGCCGATGTGAAGGCTGCGACCGATGCGATTTCGCTGATCGTCCGCACGCTGGAAAAGATCGACACGCTGCAACGGCAACTGGCCCGAGACCGCGAGACAGTGGCCGAGAGCGAGGCGGATAATCAGGATTATGAGGAGGCCGTGGCCTTCTTCCAGAGGCGGATCGATGAGCTCGTCGAGCAAAAAATGCGGGCAAGACTTGTCGCTGCCGGTCTTTCGCCGGACGAAAACCCGCATGAAGGCGGAAAATGAAGCGGCGCGGTCCAGCGGTATCGCCCTTGATGAGGGTGATGGGATTGGCCGCCATGAGGGCATGCGAGACCGGATGGAAGCGCTTTTGGCACTCAGACATCAGAAACAATTTGCCGCTCGCTTCAACCGCGACTGGCGGTTTGTGGGCAATGATGCGCAGCAACCGCCGCCAGGCGATTGGCGAAACTGGCTGCTGATTGGCGGGCGCGGTTCCGGCAAGACGCGGGCCGGGGCCGAATGGGTTCACCGGATTGCGTCCGCCGGAGACCGTTCCGACCTGCGCATTGCGCTGGTGGCGGAAACGCTGGGGGATGCCCGCGAGGTGATGATTGATGGTGTGTCCGGCATATGCCGGATTGCGCGGAGGAAACGACCGGATTTCGAGGCGTCTCGCCGCAGGCTGGTTTGGCCGAACGGGGCAATGGCGCAGATATTTTCATCCGAAGACCCGGAAAGCCTGCGTGGACCGCAGTTCCACTTTGCCTGGGCCGATGAGTTGGCGAAGTGGCGATACGCGCAGGAAACCTGGGACATGCTGCAATTTGGACTGCGGCTTGGCGAGTACCCGCAGCAACTGATTACGACGACGCCAAGGCCGATACCGCTGCTGAAGACGCTGATGGCGGACCCGGCCAGCCGTGTGGTGCGAATGCGCACCCACGACAATGCCGACAACCTGTCTCCCGGCTTCATCGAGGCCATGATGAAACGCTATGGCGGCACGCGACTGGGGCGGCAGGAGCTGGATGGCGAGCTGATTGCGCAGCGCGACGATGCGCTGTGGAAGCGGGCTGATATTGAGGCCATTTTCGATGAAAAGCCTGACGCTCTCATGCGCATCGTGTTGGCGGTGGACCCGCCAGCGGGAAGCGGCGAGGGCTCCTGCTGCGGCATTGTGGTGGCGGGATTGGGCATTGACGGGCGGCTGTGGGTGCTGGCGGATTGCTCCGTTGAGGGCGCGACGCCTGCCGGTTGGGCAAAGGCCGTGGTGGCCGCCCACCACCGCCATGAGGCCGACCGCGTGGTGGCCGAGGTGAACCAGGGCGGCGAGATGGTGAGCGCCATGCTGAAAAGCATCGACGCCACCCTGCCAGTGACGATGGTGCGGGCAAGCCGGGGCAAGTTTACCCGGGCAGAGCCGATTGCGGCACTTTACGAGCAGGGGCGGGTGCGCCATGCGGGGCGGTTTGACAAGCTGGAGGACCAGATGACGGATTTCGGGCCGGGGGGACTATCCTCCGGCCGCTCTCCAGACCGGCTGGATGCGCTGGTATGGGCGCTGACGGCGCTGGCGATGGAAACCATGGCAGAGCCGAGGGTGCGGGGAATGTGAGAAGGGTGTAACGGGTTTGCGCGGCTTCGGCTTAAACTGCCGATTGCGGGCATGCTTCAAAGAGGGGCACACTGCGCCCCTCTGCCAACTTACTTCTTTGGAGCCTGCGAAGGTTTGGTCTGCGCGGATACTTCGCGCATCTGACGCCACTCGTTTTCAAGACGGTCATAGGTGGTCTGGGAGATCGTCGATGTCATGGCATTCCTCCTCACGGGTGCGGCGCATTCATTGCGCGGTGTGAAACAGAGTAGGGGGCCAGTTGTTCCCGAACTCAAGGTAAATTTTTCCCTTAAATCGGTTCGCAGAAAATAAAATCGATTAGGATTTTTTTAAATCGATTTAACGTGTGTGGATTGATCGAATAAAACCTGTGGTTTAAACTGACAAAGTTCAAGAAGGGTCATGATGGTGTTTGATAGACAGCGTTTCTTTGCAGCGGTTCGCAATGCGCCATTCTCGGGAAAGTTGAGTGGGGGCCAAGTGCAGGGCACTGAGCTGGTGCTGGATGAATTTGAGAGAATTGCACCCGATGGCGATGCGCGGCACCTGGCCTATATGCTGGCGACGGCGTTTCACGAAACAGCGGCGACGATGCAGCCGGTGCGCGAGACATTGGCCGCAAGCGATGATGCGGCTATCATCATTTTAGACCGGGCCTATGCTGCCGGGCGGTTGGGGCAGGTGACGACACCCTATTGGCGGCGCGATGCCGAGGGAAAGAGCTGGCTGGGGCGCGGGCTGGTGCAACTGACGCACAAGCCGAATTACGTGGCGATGTCGGCTGTGACCGGGATCGATCTTGTGGCCAACCCTGATCGTGCGATGGAGCCTGACGTTGCCACCACGATCCTGGTGGACGGAATGCTGCGCGGGAGTTTCACCGGCAGGCGGCTTTCGCAATATTTCAATGCGCAGAGCGAGGACTGGGTGGGTGCGAGAGCCATCATCAACGGGCGTGACCGCGCGGATCTGATCGCCGGATATGGGAAAAGCTTCGGTGCCGCCCTGACAGCCAGCCGGATTGAACCTGCGGCGGTGGGGTGATAGCGATTTCTACCCACAGATTTGCGTCATAGGTGCTTTCATGATCCGCCACATTGTTTTTTTCACCGTGCCCGAAGCCAACCGCGATGCGGTGCGCAAGGGGCTTTCCGGCCTGACCGCGATTTCCCATGCGCTGAAGCTGGAGATTGGCGAGAATGTGAAGAAGGACCAGTGGGGCAATCAGGTCGATTTCATCGTCTATGGCGAGTTTGAAGACGAGGCGGCGCTGGCAGCCTACAAGGCCGACCCGGCCTACCAGCTTTCCACCGAGACGGTGAAGCCGCTGCGCGACACGCGGGTGGCGGCTGATTTCGACAGCGACCGTGCGGTGAAGACGCCGATTGGCTAAGGGGTAAGCCACCGGGCTTGCGCCAGATTTTTCCATAAAGGACAGGATCCATGCGATTTTTTGGTCATCTGCCGTGGCGGCGCCCGGCGGAGCGCGTAGTTGTGCGCGAAGAAAAGGCGGCTGGCGGTTTTCTGGTGCTATCAGGCGAAACGGGCCGGGCGCATTGGTCCGGGCGCGGTTATCAGGCGCTGTCTCGTGAGGGTTTCATGCGCAACCCGGTGGCGCACCGCGCCGCCCGCATGGTGGCGGAGGCTGCGGCTTCCATCAACTGGTTGCTCTATGAGGGCGACCGCGAAATTGGCGAGCATGCGCTGCTGCGCCTTTTGGCACGACCCAACGGGCAGATGAGCGGGCCGGATTTTTTCGAGGCGCTCTACGGCCATCTGCTGTTGTCCGGCAATGCCTATATCGAGCCTGTGATGGTGGGCGAGCGGTTGCGGGAGCTGCATTTGCTCCGGCCTGATCGTGTCAGCATCATTGAAGGGGTTGATGGTTGGCCAGCGGCTTTCGATTACCGTGCCGAGGGGCGCGCTGCACGCAGAATTGCCGCCGACCGGGATGGGATGGGGCTTTTGCACCTGAAGCTGTTCAACCCGCTGGACGACCATTGCGGCTTCTCGCCGCTGGCGGCGGCGGGTGCAGCGCTGGATCTGCACAACGCAGCCAGCGTGTGGAACAAGCGGCTACTGGACAATTCCGCCCGTCCGTCCGGCGCGCTGGTCTACCAGCCTAAGGAGGGCGGCAACCTGACCACCGACCAGTATGAGCGGCTGAAGCGGGAGCTGGAGGAGGGCTATGCCGGGGCGGTGAATGCGGGGCGTCCGCTGCTCTTGGAAGGTGGGCTGGACTGGAAAAGCATGGGCCTTTCGCCCCGCGACATGGATTTCATGGAGGCCAAGAATGGTGCGGCGCGTGACATCGCGCTTTCGCTGGGCGTGCCGCCCATGCTGCTGGGTATTCCCGGCGACAATACCTATGCGAATTATCAGGAGGCGAACCGGGCCTTCTACCGGCTGACGGTGCTGCCGCTGATCAACCGCACGGCGGCGGGGCTTTCCGGCTGGCTGGCACCCCTGTTTGAGGGCGCGGTGCGACTGGAGCCGGATCTGGACCGGATCGCCGGACTTTCCATTGAGCGCGATGCGCTGTGGACGCGGGTGGGGGCGGCTGCATTTTTGAGCGATGACGAGAAGCGCGAGGCGGTGGGGTATTGAGGGGCTGGAGCCTACCTCTCCCCCTGTGGGAGAGGAAGAAAAATCATGATCTTAGCTGCAAGCTAAGTCATAGATTTTTCAGGTGAGGGGTTTGCCGCTTGCGCCGAGGGAGCACCCCTCAATTGCGATTTCTAACGCTTAGCCTGCGGCTAAGACATTGAAATCGCTTTCTCTCCCACAGGGGGAGAGATAACCCGGCGGCACTCTTCAACCAGTTTCTCAAAGCCTGGAATCTCTTTGTGAGGCTATGCCGCCAAGTGATTCCGAAGACTCAACAAAATCGTGACACACGCAAACCCGGTGCTGGGCAACCGGTGCACACCTTCCCCTTACTCTAACCCGGAATGGTTTCTCATGTCTGAATTTGCCAATGAGAGCAGCATCTGGGCTGCTCGTTTTACCGGGGCCGTTGCGGGTGCCGGGGTTTCGCTGATCTATCTGTTGCCGCAGACGCACCATGAGGCAGCGAGTCGGTTTCTGACCGGGCTGGCCTGCGGCATGATTTTTGGTGGGCCAGCGGGACTGTGGATCGTGCAGCGGCTGGATATTGCCGATGGGCTTTCGAGCCAGGAGGTGATGCTGACCGGGTCTGCCGCAGCAAGCCTCTGCGCCTGGTGGGGGCTGGGCGTGATGGTGCGCGTGGCCGAGCGTTACGCGGCCCGCCCCAAGCCCTGACCCGACTTTAACATTTCCCAAAATCGCAGGAGATTTTCATGCACGCTTATCGCGGGCCACGGCCCGCTACGCGCAAATTTGCCAATCTGGAGCTGCGCGGTATTGCCTTTGACGGCACGTTTTCCGGCTATGCCAGCGTGTTTGGCGAGGTGGATCTGGGCCGCGACGTGATCGAGCCGGGGGCTTTCCGCCGCTCCATCGAGGAGCGCGGGGCACCCGGCATTCGGATGCTGTACCAGCACGACCCCAACCAGCCCATCGGCGCGTGGCACACCATTCGTGAAGACGAGCGCGGCCTGTTCGTCGAGGGCGTGCTGGCGCCTGATGTGGCCAGAGCCAAAGAGGTTCATTCGCTGATGAAAACAGGCGCGCTGGACGGGCTTTCCATCGGCTTCCAGACGGTGCGGGCGGGAAAGGTTGCGCGTGGTGGCATTCGCCGCATTCTGGAAGCCGATCTCTGGGAAATTTCCGTCGTGACCTTTCCCATGCTGCCATCCGCCCGGGTTTCCAACGTCAAGCAGGCGCGGTTTTTCCGCGACCGGGAAACCGAGCTTGTGCGCAGCATGCGCCGTGCCGCCAAGACCCTCGCCGATAGCAGCTTCCGGCGTTGAGGCGCGCTTCAATCCCATCCATCACAACAGAGGAAGACCCTATGACAGAACAGACTTGCTTGCAGGCAGTGGCACCGCAGACCAAGGCCGTGCCGGAAACGATGACGGCGGCCTTCGATGATTTCATGGAAGCCTTCGAGGCGTTCCGCGAAACCAATGACCAGCGGCTTGGTGATATCGAGCGCAAGATGACCAGCGACGTGCTGACCCGCGAAAAGCTTGACCGCATCGACAAGGCGCTTGACGATAACAAGCAGGCTATGGACGAGCTTTCGCTGAAGAAGGCGCGGCCTGCGCTGGGTGCGCGTGGTGCGGCATCGGCTCAAACGCAGGAGCACAAGTCGGCCTTCGAGGCCTATATTCGCCGGGGTGACGAGGGTGCGTTGCGCGAGCTGGAGGCCAAGGCCTTTGCGGGCAATGCGGGTGCCGATGGCGGATTTTTGCTGCCGACTGAAACCGACAGCGAGATTGGCAAGCGCATGGCGGTGGTTTCGCCGATGCGTGCGCTGGCCACGGTGCGGCAGGTTTCCGGTGCTGTTCTGAAAAAGCCCTTTGCGCTGGCGGGTCTTTCCACCGGCTGGGTGGCCGAGACCGCAGCGCGCCCGCAGACCAACACGCCACAGCTCGCGGAAATGGCCTTCCCGACCATGGAGCTTTACGCCATGCCGGCGGCGACGCAGGGGCTGCTGGACGATTCCGCCGTGGACATTGAGGCGTGGATTGCCGCCGAAGTGGATGTGGCCTTTGCCGAGCAGGAAGGCACGGCCTTTATTTCCGGCGATGGCGTGAACAAGCCGAAGGGTCTGCTGGCCTATGAGACGGTTGCCAACGCCTCCTATGCCTGGGGCAAGGTCGGCTATCTCGCAACCGGTGCGGCGGGTGCCTTTGCCTCTACCGGGCCGCTGGATGTGCTTGTTGATACGGTCTACTCGCTGAAGGCGGGGCATCGCCAGAACGGCACCTTCCTGATGAACCGCAAGACGCAGTCTGCCCTGCGCCGCTTCAAGGATACGACCGGCAACTACCTTTGGCAGCCGCCAGCCTCTGCGGGGCAGCCCGCCGCGCTGATGGGCTTTCCGGTGGCGGAAGCCGAGGACATGCCGGATGTGGCGGCCAACAGCATGGGTATTGCGTTTGGTGATTTCCGTGCCGGATATCTTGTCGTGGACCGCACCGGCATCCGCATTCTTCGCGACCCCTATTCGGCCAAGCCTTAACTGTTAGTGCAATTTACACTACTTTTGCTGCATCCTAAAAACGCAAGCGCAGCAAGGGCTTAAGGATGCAGCACGAATCACAGAACAGAATGGCTTACTCGTACATTCGTATGAGTACTGAGAAGCAGATCAAAGGCGACAGTATGCGTCGTCAGTTGGAGTGGAGCCAAACCTACGCCGCCCGACATGGATTAGATTTGCAAGATACAAGCGCCTTCGCAGACATTGGTGTGTCCGCTTGGAAAGGCTTGAACCGCAGCAAGGGTCGTCTCGGCGCTTTCATCGAATTGGCCCGCGAAGGTGCGATACCTTCATCCAGTTACCTGCTCATTGAAAACCTTGATCGCCTTTCACGAACAACGCCGCTCGAAGCCCTCGACCTATTCAAAGAAATTCTCCAACTCGGTATAACCGTCGTTGCTCGTGGGGAGTTTGGAGACGAAGAAACTTATACGTGGAACAGCCTCAACTCTAATTCGAACCAGTTGATCAGCACGTTGACCTCGATGTTGCGTGCAAATCGTGAAAGCGAGCGTAAAAGCCAACTGATCCGCAGCGCCATGAAGAACAGGCGAGCAGATGCACGACTAGGGAAGAAGACAAACCAGACGCCGCCGAGTTGGATCACAGCGACAAAGATCACCAAGGGCGAATACGAATATCATCTCAATGATAGGGCCGATGTTGTCCGGTGGATATTCGAGCGCAGCGCAGAGGGTGTCGGCTTTGACCGGATTGCCCGCGACTTGAACGCGAGAGGCGAACCCACGTTGAAACCCAGCAAGCAGGGCTGGTGGCACGCCAACGTTCAGGCAATCGTAACAAGCCGGTCAGCAATTGGTGAATACCAGCCGGGAGAAATGATCGACGGGAAGTACGTCAGTGAAGGTGATCCAATCCTTGACTACTACCCCGCTGTTATCGGCCACGACTTATGGCTTCGCGCACAGAAGATCGTCCACAGGAACAGAAAGGGCGGTCGAGCAGGCACACAGTTCAGCAACCTATTGGATGGTCTTGCGGAATGCGTTCATTGCCGCTCTCGCATGTATATGCTGAACAATAGCCGTAGTGAGAAGCAGTGGAGATATCTTGTTTGCTCTGCAAATTTTCGTAACCTCATGCGTGCTGATGAAGTCACTAGCGAAAATGTCCCGGTATGCCCCACGGGCCGAACCCGTTTCCGCTACGATATGATTGAAAAATCTATTCTCGAAAACGTGACAGAGTTCGGCGGCGATGATCTTCTCAAGCAGGGCAAGGTCACAGCGGAAATCGCGGATATTGACGAAGAACTAGCCAAACTGTCGATGTCACTAATCGACCTCAGAAAGCGCGAGGCTCGACTGACTGAGGTAATCGAAACCGAAGATGGTTCACAAATCGCTGGCCTTTTGAAAGCCTTGAGAGAGCGCACGTTGGAGCGTGAAGACGCAGAGAAGCGTCAGGAAACACTTCGTCATGATCGTGAGGTCATGGCTGCAAAGCACGCGGCTCTTGACCCAGCGAGCGCCATTGAGGCGATGAGAATAGCATGGGAAGCCGCTGATGATGAAACTCGTTATGCTCTGCGAGTTCGAACCAATGCGTCGATGAAGGGGATGATTGATCACGTCGAGTTCGACAGTGAGGGCAACCACTACACAGTTATCATCGAGCAGGGTCGCAGGGCCTACCGTTTCGCCAATGTCAAATTCAAACGTAAGGAATTCAAGAACGTCCCGCAGGTCGCAGACTTCACTCAGCACGCAATTGAAGCGCCATTGGGTGGCTACGGTAGTAATCAACAATCGCCCGAAATGATCGCAACAGCAGAGAGCATTGAACGGCTCAAAGCGTTACCAGTCAAAGACGGTTTGTTGGCAAGAGGAATCAAAAAACTGCGTGTGACCGGTACAATCTTCGGTCGGGAGTTCGATCACATATTGAGTGGCACTCAAGATTTCGCGTCCAGTGACGTGTTTAGGGAAATCTATAAGACTTTGTGGCCGTCGATAGAAGATCGAGCGTCCCATGGGGAGCCTATGAGAGTAGAGTTGAAATCAATGACGCCTCTAGAAGAATAAGAAAAACAGACACTTAAGAGCATTTCTTACTCGCCCTGATACTCAACTGGAAATATTCCTGTTTACGCACTAATGCAAACAGGAGTTGAGCAAATGGGATTTAAGGTCTGGGGTCGAATTGATGGCAAGCGCTTCGAACAAGTGTTCACGAGCGTTGCGGAGTGGCGTGCAGAGCGCAGCATGATCGAACGTGTTGCAGCGGTAGTCGTTCTGGGAATGGCAAGTGTTGAGGTTGCAGCGTGAATATCCTGCTTACACCTGAACTTCGCAAGCATTTACTCGACAACAATGCGTTTGCACGCGAACAAGATCATGTTCCGGTCGTGAAGTGGTTTGCACCCTGGGGTGCTGCGACGTGGATACTCACTGAGATGGAGCAAGACGGAGACACCTGCTTTGGTCTTTGTGATCTCGGAATGGGTGAACCCGAATTAGGCTATGTCAGCCTCAGAGAGATCATGTCGCTCCAAGGCCCATACGGGTTGAAGATCGAGCGAGATGAACACTTCCATCCAACCAAGCCGCTCAGCGCGTATGTCGAGGCTGCTCATCGCGATAGGCGCGTTGTCGAAGTTTAATGAGACTTCGATTTGGCTGTCTGATCCTTCTCGGATTCGGACAGCCTTTTCAATAGATCGCCGAAATCGCCATCATCGGAAACTGGCCGGTCAGACGCGCGTTTGCTGGCCTGTTTGAACATGGAGTGGCCGAGATATTTTGCTAGTTCATGTTGGTGTGACATGTGATCTTCCTGAGTTCCCCACTCAGTCAACTCAAGTACCAGTTGCCGGTTCCAGCCAGAATTATTTTAAATTGTGGATAAACACCGACGACTTACTGATAGTGACGAGCATTGCGATCCTTGAACCGCTCGGCATCCCTGTAATCGGTGTCGTCGATAAAGCGACTGATTTTACCCATGAGGAACCAAGCCCGAATCAATACGATCACGAATGCACCGATAGCCACGTATTGCCAAGTTTCCATCTTCAAGCCTCCGCTACGCAAAAACACAGCGCTATTGCCGTTGATGCCAAAGGGCAACCTCTCATTCAGCCAATGAAAAGCCCGCTTGGAAATGAGCAAACCAAGCGGGCTATCGATCCGAGAGGGAGGAGTAATCCCTATATGCGTGTGGATCAGACGCGCTACCACAACAGCGTCCATTTCTATTTATTGAGATTGCATCGATCCGCGTAGTTCTGCGATCCACTGCGATTTCGTGAGGACACGAACACCAGTATTGCCATCTCGCACGTTGTGGCGATTAAAGCGCTCAGCAATAGCCGTATCACCCAACAGAGCGCCACTCGCTGGTTTGCGTTGTGTCTTTGTGCGCTGACCTATCACGAGGTTCTTCACGCTCCACGATGCCTCTGTGTCGGCCTTTGATATGCAGGAAGTTCCAAACGCCGCTGCAAGGGTTTCGAAGTACGCGGGTGTCTTGAGGAAGAATGCGATCCATTCTTCTGCCGTGATTTCGAATTGCTCTTTGCAGCGCTTCTCACGGTAGTTTCGGAACTGGTGATATTTCTTGCGAAGGATTTGTTCGTCTCTGTTCATGTCCGAAGTATGCAGCCAGTCGAGGGTGAGGGCGATAATGAAATGCCCAAGGGACGTGATTGTCCCTTGGGCTGAGCAGTCAGATGAATTCGTTTCATCCACACGTATTTACGCCTGCATTCAGAGGGTCCACAGGAGGCTCATACAGCGTGGGCTTTTCCTACAGCACTGCGTTGCACGGGAAGCCACAAATGCAGCCAGTGACGCTCCATTGGGCAGGAACTACCGTTTTGCAGGGACAAGCGCTTTGCCTCATTCCGAATGAGGCAGCCGTTTTCTTGGTAGTAATAAAAGGCGCGCATCTATTAAGAATATAATATTGACGCGGAAATTCGAGGTTTTGTATAAATAAAAACGTAATGCTTTTGTCTGGTAAACGAAGTTATTACACTTCGTTGCAGACTAAGCATTTGAATCTTCCTAAAGATACACGGCTATGAAAGTCCTGCTTGTTTTACCAGACGCAAGCAGGACTTTTTCGTATCAACAAAGGAAAGAACAAATGATCACGTCTGGTACACGTAAAACAGCAGCAGAAATCATCGCTTTGATCAAGGAAACCGCTATTGCGAAGGCTGCATCTCAACAAAACGGCTTCAGCCCTGTCATGCAGCAACTCGTGGAAGCAGACCGCGCATCTATTAAGGACAAGCGCGGAAACAACGCATCTAACGCTTTTTTTGTGGATGCAGGCGCGCATCCATTAAGTATTAGAAGTAGAGAGAAGTTACTTAATACATGCGCGCCTGAAGGCGCTGACGACGCATGTAGTGAAGTTGGCTTTTCCGCAAATCAATGTGGAGTGAAGCGCCACGCGGCATCCGCCACGACGGCCAGTGAAGACACGGCTACTTCGCTCTGCTCATCCGCCGAACAAGAACAAGTTGTTAATGGCTGCGCGGACGACACCCCCGACCAGCACGACGACACCACCCACGAACACTTTGATTTCTACGAGATAAAGACGGACCTCTTCGACAACTCCAACAAGGGCAAGAAGTCCACAGTTCACCGGGCAAAACTGATGATCCGATCCGAACCCACAACGTTCGCCAAGGACGCCGATGTGTTCATGTTGGATTTCTACAATCGAAGCCGCGACATCAACAAGCGATTGGCTGAAATGGAGGTTGAGAACGACGAGTGGTATCTGAATTTCAAATTAGAGTTCAGCCGGTATTCCAAGTTGCTCGTGCAATACGAGATCGCTCCAAAGTTGGCGATCCTCAAGGAAATCAACAAAGACGATAAGAGCGCTGACATCATCGCATATGCTGCTGGCATCATGTTCCAGATCGTCAACCAGCCTCCAACGTTGATCCTTTTCTTCGGTGCTAGCCGTTACGAACTGCCGCTGGATTTCGAATTCAACCGCACCTCCGGTAGCCCGATCTACAAGAAGGGTATTTTCCGTGACGCGGCTCGTCAGCACTTGGACGTGGAACTAAGCGCTCCAAAGAAGAAGTTCAAGATCAAGACGATGGCCGATTTCAGCAAATGATCCGTATGAGGGCCAGAACCACGTTCAGGCATAAATAATACGTTAGACATCGCAAAATGAGAAGGAGCCTAAGATGGCACCCAAAGACTACAAACACACACCGGACAGGATTGAGAAAATCCGCCAGTCAAAGGTCGGCAAGAAGCAATCACCAGAGACTATCGCGGCTCGTTTCGCCTACCGTGACACCTCATTTCGGGTGGATGAGGCAGATGCAGTGTTGATTAAAACAGCACTTGAAGGCGCGGAGCGGGCAATCGCAGAAGCGATCTCGTTCTTCGAGGCAAAACTGGATGAGCACGGCAAAGACCGCTGATCACTCGACGAGTCAAAAACAATAAGAAGGTAAAAACCCCAATGAGCATTTCAACTAGCACTTTTGCAGACATTTTCGAAGCGGTTCAAGTCGTCATCGAAACCCATCCCGACACACTGGCACTCGATCCTATTGCGGACCTCAGAGCAAAACCAACCGTGCGTATTCCCTATAAGCGTAAACCCAAGTTGAATGCCTCATCCGCATTCATGACGCTGACGAAGTCGAATAAAAACTGGATCGGCTTGCTGCTTGGCGAGTTGCGTCACTTCGTAACCGGCGCACAACCAGACATTTCGATCATGCATGGCACGGCCAGTGCAAAGAGCAGCACCAAGCGTGCAGCGCAGACATGGTACGAATTCGTTACGGAATTGCATGAGGACAAGATCAACAACCGCAACGACATTAGCGAGGCACAAGCCCGCCAACTCGTCGCATTACTCGCTGAACTCTCCGCAAACGGTCATAAGTTGAAGAACTGCGCTGTGCTGGAATTTCTCGATGAGACAGGGAAGGTGCTGTGATCGTCAGTATCAACGGCGCAGCTTCGTTCACTGTTGCTCACTCCGTGCTCTCGCATATGAAGCCGGTGTATTTGTTAAGGATAAGTAGAAAGTTGAAGTTGGGCAATGAGACCTAAGGCTCTGTTTTAACGATGTTTTTTAGGTTGAGATAATAATCCGCTGGCAATACGTTGCGAGGGTAAAGGAGTAAAGCGATGGCAATAATCGAGGATATTCGAAACGAACTACTGCGTCTTGATGAGAAGATGGGTGAACCCGGTTACAAAGGTGGCCTCGGTTTCTCGATTTCGCGTGATAGCGGCGAGCATTGGAGAACGATCAAACTGTTGCAGGTAGCATCTGGTAAAATGGAAGACGTTACCCATGAAGGCGCGTTCATCCGCTATCCGGGGTTCAGCCTTACTAATGTTTTCGACCGCTTCGTTAGGGAGAAGATTGAAAGCACTAAGCACGTTGTCCTAACCCAGGTGGCGCGCAACTCTCTTGAGGGGTTCAATCACCTTTCGCATACATATGCTGGCAAATGGGACAGTAATTTCGATGATGACGGGTGGGCCGAGGTCGATAAGATGCACCGCGAAGCAGCGGCAGCCGGTGATGCTGAAACCTTTTCAATGGAGATTTTCAACGTGTCGCGACGTAACGCGCACAGGACGCTGACAAGCCTTATATTCGCCAGTTTCAAACCAAGCGCTAATGCGAAGGCTATCGAAATGAAACTGCTTCTCTCTTGATCTGAGCAAACGGCGAAGCTTCGTTCACCAGCGTTCACTCCGTAAAGCCCGTTCCTCAGAGCGGGCTTTCGTCGTCATAGGCCAAGCCATCCAGTAAATATTGGATGGGAATGAACAAAGCATCCATTGATTTAATCAGGCAGTTTGAAGGCTGTGAACTCACAGCATATCTTTGCCCCGCAAAGGTGCCAACCATCGGCTACGGCACAACCAAGGGACTGACACTCGCTGATGTAGGTAAGAAGAAGATCACCGAGGCAGAGGCAACGCGGTTGCTTATTGAGGACGTGACACGGTTTGAGAACGCCATAGCCAAATTGGTGAAGGTCAAACTGACCGAAAACCAGCGCGGCGCTCTCGTGTCTTGGACATACAATCTCGGAGAAGGCAATCTCTCAAAGTCCACGATGCTCAAGTACATCAACGAGGGCAGACCAGTTGCTGATATTGAACGCTCCTGGCTCCAGTGGGTGAACGCAGGTGGCAAGCGGTTACAGGGGCTAGTTCGTCGTCGTCAGGCTGAAATTGCGTTGTGGAAGAAGCCATGAGCGGGCTTCGCAACAATCTGGAAAAGAAGGTTGCCAAGACCCTTGGACCAGAGTTCGAATATGAAGCGCTGCGGCTCTCATACAGGGTCCAGCGCAAATATTTGCCCGACTTCATCGATGTCGCGGGGAAGAAGATCGTGGAAGCCAAGGGGCTGTTCACAGCGGAGGATCGAGCCAAACACAAAGCGATCAAGGCTCAACACCCAGAATACGAAGTGACCATCGTGTTCCAGAACGCACAGCGCACGATCACGAAGACCAGCAAGACCACATATGCGGGCTGGTGCGATGCCAACGGCATCAAGTGGAAACAGGCGTAAAGCAACAATCCACAAGGAACTTAACGAATTTTGAACAAGGGTATTGGCGAATCTACTCGCAATCCGTATATTACAGAGATCAGCCATGTTGGAATACCTCGATGGCTGATTGATATAACCTACTGAGTTATCAGTTGGGAAGCCTAAGTGCTGGCAGCGGCTTCTTTCGGAATACAAAGCCAGATGTAGTGACTTGTTCATGCTGCAGGGAGATGCAGCACAGCCACAAAACCCTGATTTTTGGTGCCAGTACGCCAAAGGGGCTGTAGAACCGGAAACGACATCTTCAACAGTTCAGGAGCACCGTTATGAACGCTAAGTTCATGAAGGGGGTCTTGGGTTGCTTGAGGATGATCGCGACCGCAAAGCGCTACGTAGCGTCGCAATTCCTTGCCGCATCCCCGATCACCCTTGTAGCCGCCTTTATCATCATGCTGTTTGGCGTGGGCGAAGTCATGTCGCATTACGGTTGGAAGTCACTCAAGTTAGCAAGCCTAATTGAGGTGGAAGCCGGAGATCGGCCAGAACCAACAATACCAATGCGCGACACGACGAGAGCCATAGCAGAACTTCTCGGTAAGTCCGAGTAGAGGTCATCGAGCGGTGCTGCGCGTGTATCGGACAAATGAGGCTTCAATCCCCGCTATTCGCTTAAATAGTCGGGCAGAACTCGCAGATCGATGGGTTCGATTTCGAAGGTAGACCCCATCATGTTCGACACTATTACATCAGCCATTGGCACCTTCCTCATCGCCACTGGTATATCGCCATCCCATCTAGTCGCAGGTATTGCCGGTGCATTCGTCCGCACTGTCATCCAAGGCAAACGGCTCAGTTGGGAACTGGTGTCGGCGTGTCTCGTCGGAGCGCTCTGTGCGATGTATCTAACACCGCTAGTGGCGAAGTGGTTCGGTATTGGACTGCTTGATGTGTCCACGATCAACGGCTTGGCCTTTGCCATTGGTATGCTTGGACTGTCACTGGCAGAAGGAGCGTTCAAGATCGCACATCGTTGGGCAAGCAATCCCCGTCTTCCCACATCAATAGACGCCAAGGGCTTTGCAGATGCCCTGAATGACGAGCCACCAAAGCCACGCCGCCGTAATCGTCGTCCAGACTAAGGCATTGATAAATATCTCACACACAACAAGTGAGGTAACAAAAATGAGTAACCGAAACGACGAAGCCTTTGCCGAGTTTATGGTGAGACAGGCGAAGAAGATCGTAGATCGCCACGACGAGAGCGATGCTCGCGCAAGGGCGAAGGCAGATGAATACAATTCAATGATGACGAACCTAGTCTCTCGTGGGACGCTTCCAAACCAGTACCATGAAGTGACCCTCTATCCGGGAGATTATACGGCGCTATTCAACCCCATTCGCTCTAGCGAACTAGAAGTCATCAAAGCCTACTTCAACGGCGAGGACGTGTTGACGACAATCCTCAGCCAAGAACGTTGAGGTGCAGCGATGGCAGATTTAAAATCAATACGCCGAGAAATCGAAACCTCACGCAGCAACATTTACGACCTGATTGCGCGTGTGGGTGTCGGGAAGCCCAATGACTATAACAACCTCACAATACCTCTAGGCCAACTCGACGAGATGGAAGCGGATAGCCGCTGGTGCCTCTTGAGTGAGACGGGGGCCAATTTCGGACCAAACGTTGGATCGCTTGATATTGAGGTAAATGGTCAAAACCTGACAGTGCCGTTTAGAGTGGTTCCGTATGTTGCTTGGCCTGACGTGTCACAAATTGCTGACATCGAGGTGGCGTCTAACGCATTAATAGGTGGCGATCAGCATCATCGAGCCTGTTTCATCCAGTTACCCGATCTGCAAACTGCAATGTTGTTCAAACTCGCCCATGGAGGTGCGTGATGCCCTACACGGTGTTCGTGGAAGTGGACCGGAATGAAGTTCGCAGCGGAGTTTGGCAATTACTGTTCAACGACACGTTCGACCTGACGGAACTGACAAACGCGGACAACGAAAACAGCCAAGCCCATGGATGGGGCATAACCGGCCAACACCACTTGAACGCGGCTGTCGTGAGCCTAATCCTCTATCGAAAACTGCAAGGCCACAGGTGGACGAATGTGCTGAACGTTGAGACAGGCAGCAATGCCGGGGCTGATGTCGAATTTCTGACGAAAGCCGACGCTATGGTGTTTAAACTTTCCTGTGGTGTCCAGTGATGAACAACTGCCAAATACATTATAAGAAGTGATCAGCATCTTGGTGATCATGGGCTCCTTCAACACGGAGTACGAGCCTGTGGGCGATTTCCTTTAGTTCCTCAAGTTCTTTGTCAGATACCTCAACATCTTTGCCGTCATTGTCCTTTCCGTTCCGATGAACGATGTGATGCCGCTTTTGTGCGATAGCCAACAGATTGCCTTTGTGTGTCTCATTCTCAAAAAAGTTAAACTTCACCACTGGCGCATAGAACGCGGCCACACCCTCGAAATCATGGAATGAAAATCGCTGGAGGTAGTCTTTGACATAGTTGAGCGGATAGTCTGCGTTCTTTGCTATGGTGATCAGACTGACGTTGTTGTCTCGAAACTTGGGAGATGAACCAATCAGGGCGATTAGTTTCGATTTGTCGCTGGTTACTGCTTTGATGAGGCGATCGCTCAAATATGCTTCCAAGGCGCTCACGTGGTTAAGGTAGAGCATTCGGTTGAAGGTCTGCTGAACCCTGCCCATGACCTCGGACCCATAGAATAGGTCATCGATTGCATCGACTGCTTTGCGGTACACGTCGTAGGGTTCGCTTGGCTCGTATTCGGCAAGGAACTCTTCATAATCGGTCGAACGGACATCGCGGACCCAAACGCCGAAGTGATCGCGCAAAACATAATGTCGCCCCTGCATACTGGCGTAAGCATCAACGACATAAGTCGTTTTACATGCGGGACAGGTGACGAAGTTCTCAACGTGACCATCCGCTTGATCAACAGGAGCATTCGGATCCCATGTCGCAGGTTGCACTAAGTCGTCTATCGTGACGGGACAAAGTGGGTTTGGACATTCAAATTCGATTTCCACGCTGTCTCTGTTGTCATCGAATACCTCTTCTGCAACCATCGATCACCTCTACCATCAAATTAATCGAGCGTAGGTTTAGCCGACAATGGAAAAAAGAAGCAACAATTCTTGCGGGAGCGAGCGGCAGAAGCAGCGTGCAAGATCGCACACCGTTGGACAATCAATCGTCGCCCGCCACGCTCCATTGATTCCGAGGGCTTTGCAGATGCCCTGAATGACGAGCCACCAAAGCCACGGACCGGTTCAAACTTCCCCACACCTAAACGATCTCTTTGTAGAAAGTTGTGAATTGTCTAAACGACGACTTGGGCGAGAAGTTTGCGGGATCTACTATGGGCTAAGCGAGTAGAGGGCGAAATGGCTGAAATAAAATCTGCGTCTAATGACGAAATTGGCAACGAATACAAACGCAAAGCCACAGTCGCGAGTTGGGTATACATGGGTATCATCACAATAGTCGTGGTGTGGCAGGTATTCCATTACGGAAGTCCCGATGATTGGCTGGAAAAAACGAAGTTAAACAATCTAGGTGATTTTCTAGCCGGTGTATTCGCACCCATCGCCTTTATCTGGGTCGCAGTCGCAGTGTTCATCCAAAGCAGAGAGTTATCGTTGCAACGAGACGAAATGGCTTTGATGCGAGAGGAGTATAAGCGCAACGGAGACATACTGGATCAGCAGGCTAAGACGGCACAAGACCAAGCCGATACTGCTTGGCAGCAACACACAGCGATCATGAGCCAGAACCGGTTAGCAAAGGAGGTAGCCAACGCCAATTATAAAGTCGTCCTCTTTGAGAAGAGGTTCGAGTTGTATAAGTTCTTCAAAGATAAAGAGATGTGGTTCTTCCCTAAAAAATATAGTGACGTCCGAGAAATGACTGACAACGTCGAGAAAACAAAGTTCGTTTTCGGCAAGGAAATATATAAACTTACGGAACCCGTCAGAGACACTTTATTACACTGCGGGCAAGCCATTGCGCATCTTGATTTTAAGCACATTCCTTTCGAAGAGGCTGAAACTCGATTTGGGGCAACAGATGATGCTACAGTTCTCAGTTTTGAAGACACGACATTACGACTGAAATACCTTGAAGCACGTAAGAGTGTTGATGAGGTTTGGGGGGCTCTCGCGACAGCACGGATAAGTGCAGCCATGGAAGAAGCGCTTACAATCAATGGATCAATCGGTGATAGCAAATCTACCGCGTACGAATTAGACATATGAGTGTCAGGTAGAGCCCGACAGAAACAGCGACAAAACAACGTGCTCCACGATTTCCTAAGACTTCACATATGGACAACCCTATCGCCCAGCCCGCTCTTAGTGGCGCGGATAATCCGCAGGGCAGGGTATTGTTAGCCTTTAGCATCAGAGGGCAAGAGTAAAGATCACTCGCCCTTTTGTTTTTTCGGCAGCAGACAAAGAACGCACGTTCACTGTCTGAGGTCGCTATGAAATACGTCGCTTACTACCGAGTTTCCACACAGCAGCAGGGCAAGTCTGGCCTGGGACTGGAAGCCCAGCGCAGCGCTGTTGCAGCGTTTGTTGGCAGTCATCCAATCCTTGCGGAGTTTACAGAGGTCGAGAGCGGTAAGCGCGATGACAGACCTCAACTGGAAGCCGCGCTGGACGCGGCGAAAGCCCACAACGCTATTCTGATCATCGCAAAGTTAGATCGTCTGTCTCGTGATGTGCATTTCATCAGCGGGTTGCTCAAGCGTAATGTTCCGATCAAAGCCTGCGATATGCCAAACGCGGATAACTTCCAGTTCCACATAATGGCGGCTGTTGCGGAGAAAGAACGCGAGATGATTGCCGAGCGGACCAAGGCGGCAATTGCTGCAAAGCGGGCGAGGGGTCAGGAGTGGGGGACAAACAAAGCCCGCACCGAACAGGCCACGGCGTTTGCAGAGGGCATTCACACGCACGTCCAGACGCTCATCCGCAGCGGTACTGATACACCCGCAGCAATTGCTAAAGCCCTCAATGAAGCCGCTATACGGACGCCGCGTGGTGCCGAGTGGGGAACAGGTCAGGTTGTAAGGCTACTTCTAAGATTAGGGCATGTATAAGGGTGCACCACCCCCTATGGGCTCTTTAAATTCTCTAACAGATGCTACACCAATTTTGATATGATTGTCACAAACGCTAACGAGGCTGGGTTGTAACGATGGGTGAGAACAAAAACGACGTTCCCGATATTGTCTTGCTTAAAAGTGAAATCGAGGCTGCTGCCGCCCGAGTTGCTGAGAAGGCAATGAACGATACGTGGGGCGGTTTTGCAGCATTCTCAGGTGATGTATTTGGTGGGCTTGTTGGTGATCGCATAAAACAATGGCGCACAAGAAACTTGATAGACGTTCTAGCCAAAACCCGCGATCACCTGGCAAAGCATGGTGTCAGCATTGAAAATGCCAAGACCCTTCCGATGGGGGAGGTCTATGCGATTTTTGAAGGAGCGAGCAAGACTGATGACGTTGATCTCAGCGACATGTGGGCAGCGTTGCTTTCGAATGAGATGAACCCAAGCAACAAAACGTCAGTAGATCCATCTTTCCAACGGATTTTGAGTGAATTGAGCGGCCTTGACGCCCGAATTATGCATTATCTCAAACGCCACGAAAACCTAAGCGAGGAGCGGCAGAGCAAAAGAGACGAGGTATTGAAACCAAAGGGCGTTGCCTTATCGAATGAAGAAAAAGAACGTCTAGATATCGTCGAGAAACTGAATTTTATTAAAGTAGAATATGAAGGGAAGCAGAAGGCTGCTCGTGATGAAATCGTATCTCATTATTCAACGGATAACATCTCCTACTCCGTTTCAAGTTTGGTGCGCTTGGGGTTGATAAACAACGGGTCGGGCGGTTACGCTGGTGACACTCTGGTACAGGCTGGAATGCGGAGAGGCGAAATAGAATTAGATACCAGTGGTCTTAGAAGCGAACTGCAGTGGGTCTGGGAGCGCTTTGACATGATGAGCGAAGACAACAGGCCCATGCCCAACCTTTGGTATCCATCGTCTGTATCAAAGGGCATGGAATTTCCCAACTATTCGCTCACAGGTCTAGCGGAACGTCTTCTGCATGCCTGTTCGTAATCAGGTCGCCTTGGATTGTCAGCGGCTATCGTGATGGATCGTAGGGATAGCATTTGTCAGCCGCTACAGTTTCTTGAACCCTCGTCAGATGATGCACTAAATTGATGTGAATTCGATACTCTTCTGAGAGGCAAAACGAATATTTTCTTGTGCGTAAACAGCATATGGGAGTTGTACGTGGGGCCATGACTTGGCAGATTGAGTTCAATCAAAAGCGTTACTGAAAGATTTCAATGCCAATAGTAGACATATTCTCGAAAAGGCAGCGCAGGGCGCGGGGCGATGTGATTGATACATATCAGTATGAAACAATGTCCAACGCGCTTCGGACAACCCTTTTTTTTGCGATTCAAGATGGTATGGGCGACTACGGCCGATTTCGGATGAACACTAGTGCAGGAAATACATACGCAGGCATAGTAAAGATATTACGTCGTGAATACGGCGTTACTCAGTTGGTGCCCTACGTATCAAATGAGTTCGAGGAGATTCAAGACTTCTTCGTTAATCGAGCAGAGATCGACGAAGCCCTAGACGTTCTTGAATTATGCTGCGTGACTATCGACAAGAACGTCAGGAGCAACAACTATCTCACGAAGGGAAGTGGCAACGCCTTTTTTGACGGCGTTTTAAGCGAAATCAACCATCGGCTCAAAGAGGCCGGCGTCGGATATCAGTACACGAACGGTGAAATTATCCGTGTCGATTCAGAGTTGATCCACGCCGAGGTTGTTAAACCCGCGCTTCGACTGTTGAATGGTCCCGAATACGCTGGGCCTCAAGACGAGTATCTTTCAGCGCACCAACATTATCGCCATGGCAACAATAAAGAGGCGTTGGTCGACTGCTTGAAGGCTTTCGAAAGCACGATGAAGGCTATCTGTGACAAGCGGGGATGGCAACGTGATTCCAATGCGACCGCCAGCCAGTTGATTAAATTACTCTTCGAAAAAGAACTTGTTCCTGTGTTCTGGCAGACGCAAATGAACGCGCTAAAGAGCAGCCTTGAAAGTGCCGTACCAACTGGTCGAAATAAGTTGGCTGGGCATGGGCAGGGCAGTGAGCCTGTGAGTGTGCCAAATTATCTGGCGAGTTACATGCTGCATATGACCGCCTCTACCATTCTGTTTCTCGTAGAAGCAGAGATTGCGCTCGTCTAAATGCTGAAGAAATTTGCAAGATCAGTTCTTCGGCAAGAAGATCACTTGGCCGCCGATGTGCAACCGGCGATCACGTTTGCAAAAGGCGTGAGAGAGTTCGTATTCACGACTATTGAAAGTCTTGTGGTATTGGCTGCACTGGAAATCGCTTTGGCGAGGCAAGGCGCTCTTTGGTTGTGGGCCATTTACGGTGTCGCATGGCTCGCGCTTCTGACTTACCTTGTGATGTACGCTAGGTACGCAATCAATTTTTTAGCGGAAATCTTGGGGCTCTCTCATAAAAACAGAGAGATGTTCTTGTGGATCGCCGGAACACTTTCGCTGTGTTCATCGTACGCCTTCATGTCCTTCATCCCCGCAGTCACTGCCGCCTTCATCAAAACGAACTTCATGCAATAATTTTAGAGGGTTCAGTCATAACATGAATTGGCCAGTTGTTTTACAGACCGCCTCCGCCATGATTGCTGCGGCTTCCTTCGTGTACGGCGTTGGTGCGTGGCGTCGCACTACAATTGGCCAGAAGCGCATCGATTTGGCGATACAGACGATTATTGCATTCCTAGAAGTCAAACATGCGTTTGAAGAGATCCGGTCTCCGGTAACTGCTACAGGTGAAGGCACCACTAGGCAAATCAAGCCAGGGGAGTCCCAACGTGACGCTGAGATTGGGCGAATGGCATTTGTGGCCATTGAGCGACTTAATAGTAGGTCGGAAAAGTTCATCGCGGTGGCCGCTCTAAGAAATCAGCACCAAGCATATTTTGGCAAAGATAATCTGACTGCTTTCGACAAGGTCGAGGGGATACGTCGTGACATTTTCAAGTCTTCGCTTAAACTCGAATTGCTTTGGAAGCGGCAGGGGCAAACCTTTCGAACCGAACAAGAGAGAGAAAAGCACTTGGCAGATATGGCAGCCGCCGAGGCGGTCTTTTGGGAAACGTTTTCAGAAAACGATCCTGTCGGCACCCGCATCGACGCGTTGATGTCAGATGTCGAAAAGTTTTGCCGTGAAATTATAGAGCCACGTCCGACATTCCAGTCTCTGAAAGAGAAGGTATTTGCCCAACAAAAACATTTTTGGTCTAGGTGATATTATTTTCCCGTGATCCGCGGCAATCTTCGGTTGCCCTGAGTTGTCAACGGCTATTGATAGAGAAGCACGGCAGCAATTGTGCTGCTGGTGCAAGGAACTACACAATGGCAAACGCACTGGAAACTCTCAAGGCGGCAGCAACAACTGGTCACGTTGGCGGTCAGAACCCGGTCGAAATATTCTACGCGAAACTCAAAACACAGATCGATTACGCTGGTCAGGTCAAAGAAGGCAAGGCCATCAATACGCGGTCGCTATGGTTCCGCAAGCAAGGCGCAGAATACGTTGTTCGTATCGGTCGCAACGCTTTCGAAATCGCAGGCAGCAAGTTGTTCAAAGCCGCTGATCTCGATGGAGTGGCGGTAATCCTGAATGCTGCGAAGGAAGCAATTCAGGCGGACACGAAACTCCAAGATAAAATCGCCCTGCACAGCATGGAGCGCAGCGAGCGGCTGAAGGTTGGCCGCTCGAAAAGCAAGAAGGCCAAGTAAGCAGCGATTGTTTGCGCAAGCAATCGGAACGAGCCCCGGCAGCAATGTCGGGGCTTTTCCATGTCCAGCGCATGGCCAGGCGCAGCACGCCGCAGGCCCCTTAGGAGCGTCAGCGGCTGGTTCTTTGTTGTCCCGCGCATCAGCGCCGCGTTAGGGAGCGAACGCGCTGTATGAGCCTCCCATGGTCCCGCTGCTATTGCCGATCTTTAACTACCACTGGCCGCCACACGATCCGTTCCGGCACTCGGTCAAAGCCGTCGGGTTGCAGGAAAATCTCACACGCGCCGGGATCACATTGGCTGCACCTGAATTTAATCGTGCGGTAGTCTCGATGGCGACCGTAAACACCCGCGAGGTCATTGGCGAAAGCCTTGGCTTCGCGCTTGCATTGCTTGCAAGTGGCTACCACCATCATTCGCTTCTCAGCAGCATATCCAAGGCTTCTATCCGGCATAAGACCAGAGTAGAACATAACCAGAACATTACGCAAGGGGGCCCGCGTTCATCCACAGGCAGAACCTTTTCAAACAACCAAGTCGCGGTTCTCGCAGTTCGCCTTGAACTTCTCCACGTCGGCTGCGCTTTCACAACCTACAAGAAACAGTACATCGAAGTTTTCAGTCTCTTCGTTGATTTTACCTTCGGCTAAGAACACATCGCATATCAACACATCAACACCCGCATAGCCTAAGCCAGCGTCCATCATCGTGGCCTGATAATCTTCGGCTACCCGTTTCCGATCATATATGAGCCAATGACGGCCAGAAGTGTTCAACTGCCTCAATAGGGATAGGTCGCTGTCGCGGTCGCCTGAGAACAGCGTGTGGTCGCCACGGCTATAACCCGCTTCACTCGTGCTCAGTGTAAGTCGTCCATAATAGTCAGGCACATTCGCAATGATGCCTTTCAGACGCTCAAACGTCTCGTTCGCGTCGAGTGGGTTCTTGAAGTAATAGGCCATTCACAATCTCCTTGGTTGCACCCATCTACAACCGAAATCGTTACTCCGATATTTCCAATAGACAAAAAAACCCCGGCATCGCTACCGGGGCTTGTCTCATTGTTCAAAAAGATCGGCGTCATCCACTGCGTACCCGTACTTGGGCAACGTTTTAGTTGAGGTGAAGTCAAGCCCGCAGTAGTCATAGGGTTTGATGCCTGAGAGTTTCAGCAGCATCGCATAGTTGGCGAATTTATTGATGTCGCCCTTGACCGCGAATGTACTTGCAATTGCGAGAACCGCTATATCGTTAACTGTAAGCGTGTCTTCTTCATCGAAGTCGGCTTCCTCTGCCTCTTTGACAAACGCCTCTAGAAACCATTGCCAGTCACCATTATCTTGAGACACTTCAACCATCCCTGCGAGACTATGGTAGGTCACATTGAATTTTAATCCCGTCGCAGTGCATTCGGCCCTGTGCGGTATGTCTGGCGCAGGCACTTGGTCATGGGTAAATGGAGTTCTCACAAGGATTTGCTGGTAGGCGATGTCATCATTCCATTCGGTTCGTACCTCAATGAAGTTTGTTAGTAGTGTCCATTGAATATCAAAATCACTGAATGTTTTCAGTGCATCATCTTTCGCGCTCATCACACGTTCCTTTGATTCTCAAATTGTTGGGGAAGAGGAAGTGCTGTTTTAAACAGCACTTCCAGTCGGCTGTTACGGCGCAGTGCCGCGTGTGATGATCTCTTCAAGTACGCCGTACATTTGACGGTAGGAGCACAGGCGAGATGTGTCCGTTGTGAGAGCCGCACGGAGAGTACTGTCGGAAAGTTCGATGCCTTCTCCCGCCAACACGGACTTCGCAACCGGCAGAACGTCTTCGACAGTGGTTGCCGGGACATGCACGGCTTTGCACCGATCCCTGACGGGCGCTGACAACGACTGTAGATGGTTCGTCGTGAGAATGAAGAAGACGCCACTTTCCGTGGATGGATATTTCGTCATCAAGCCTTTGAGGCTTTCCATTCCCTGTCGGCTGAAGTTATCCACCTCATCGAGGATTATCACTCGAAGGCTGCGTGAGTTTACCGGGAATAGCCCAATCATGTTATCGATGCGGCGAACCGCTTCAATGCTGGTGTCGCTGCTTACATCGACGAACGAAACATCGGTCGGATGCATATCTGGGGCCATTCCCATGGCCAGCGCTTTCGCAAACGCTGTTTTGCCGGTGCCATGAACTCCAAAGAGTAGGAGTGGTCTCGTGAATGTCTTACGAATGTACCCATTCGCAGCCAGCAGCAACTTTGGATCGTGGGTGAAATCCTTGATTGCCGACTTCGGGGTGTGTTTCTCTATCAGTCCCATAATGCTTCCTTTCATGGAGGTTTGGGAGCACCGGAAGTCATTTCCGGCACTTTGTTCTGAACTAGGGGTGGGTTGGATTACTTCGCGGGAACCGCGCTTGCGGCTTTGTTGATCGCCGCCTCTTGCTCGTCCGTGACAGGCTCCGCAGGCGTGACCAATACATTGCTGAACCGTGGCTTGATCGGTGAGGACATTGCCTCGCCCATCTTGCGCCACATCGTATCAACCACGTCACCGTCGCTGTAAGCGAAGACAACATCCATATCGCCAGCGTCGTTGAACTTGGCGAGCAGAACCATGTCACCGTTGCCTGCCTTGATATCAACTAACGCTGAATTTGGAGCCGCAATTGTCACCATGGCCTTGTACGGTCCAGAGGCGAGCGCTTTGGCCTTCTGAACATTCCGCATGTTCGCTAACTCACGAGTATTAGCAGCACCCGAACTGTCGGGCTTGCTGATTTTAGCGATGCCCTTGTTTTCGATGATCCACGCGGCCAAGCCTTCCGGTGTGATGCCAGCCGCGTCGGCTTTCTCCATCACAGTGCTGTAGGTGCTGGCAGTGGAACTATCGATGCCACGAAACACGAGTTTCGACGCTATCCCAAAGATGGTCGAGTGCTTCTGTGTGCCAATATTGTTGGCCTTGGCAGCGATCTTCAAAATCTCGATATCGTACTCTTTGCCGATAGCCATGGCATGTTTCATGACTTCGTACAGGGCAGTATCTGCCCGTACGTTCAAGTCCTGCCACGCCTTGAACTTCTTCGCTGCTTCGCCCAGATCAAAGAGTAGCGCGGTGTCTCCAACACCATCGATTTGCTTCTGTGTGATTTCGAGTGTCATTGGCTTTCCTTTGTGTTCGCCGTTTCGATGAACAAAAAGTAGCCCAGACCTAAAAAATCATGGGACGGATAGCGACAGGTAAAAATCGTTTAGAATCATAGACTTAATTTTCTCGTTTTTCTCAAAATAAGAAGCGCCGATCTTTTTGCAGGCGTTCTCATACAAGGAAAAATACCGATTGGCTGTTTCCGCAAGCCCAAGATCAGCCACGCATTCTTTGCTTCCACGCTCTACAGTTTTTGCGCTGAACGCGGCAAGGGCCAGCCGCACGTGATCATTCGACCCGATGTGGGTCAGTTCCTCATATCGAAACCGCTTTCGCAATCTCGCTAGATTGGGCTCACGAATGAGAGGATCATACTTCGCGTAGCCTTCGAGTTCATCGACGATTTGACCGATCATGCGACATGCTTTGTAAACACGACGAAGCCACCAGCGTTGCCGAGCGTTCAGGTAAAGCGTCGTTTGGCGCAGTTGCTCTATTTTCTCTCTGGCTGTCTTACGGACTTTGCGTTTACGACCGCGACCTGGCCGCTTTGATCCACGTAAGGTAAAGCCATCTCGTCGCATAATCCGGCGGTCGTCGGGATCATGGCTGCGTTCGAACGCAAGTGTCTCTTCGGACAGCCCGCTCTCCGTTTCTCCTGACCGGCGCTCCTGCAAAGTTAAGCCATCTTGAAAAGTGACGTTCGAGAGCCGCTGGAACTCTGCAATCTTTGCCGCTCGTTCGGCTTCCGTTAAACGGAACGTACCTGCGTCGATTGCTAAACGCACTTCGCGAAGCCTGTTCAATGTGTAGTCGTTCGACGTGGTTCGGTACGCGAGGACGCTCAGCAGTTCCCGCTTGCGTTCAGTACGGGCTTCTTCTGATGTGAAGTTTCTGTCGGCACGTTTGTAGGTGTGGGGGTAAAATCGGTCGGGATCGAGTTGTGCGATCTCTACGGGCAGAGTGCGCTTTGCCAGTTCGACGCCTTCTTGAAACGACAGTGCAGCATCTAGTTTTTGAAAAACAGACTGATACTCCCTCGCACTGGAAATCGCAGCGCCGAGAACCTGTCCGCGAGCATCAACTTCTTCTTCGTCTGTAGGGCTGCCTACCATACAAATTCCCCAAACTCGAAAATTGGGTTTAGCGTATGAGCCGTAAAGTGTTGCTTAAAGCAGCACTTAGTTGGGAAGGCTTGGTTGCTGGGCGACATCGATCACTTCTGCGTCGATGATCTGACCCTGTAGGGCTTTTCGTGCGCGGGCTGCATCGGCAAGGATATCAGCCATATGTGTGACCTGCACATCGACATCGACTTTCTGCGCGGCCTTGCTGACGAATGGTGCCAGAAACATATCCGTGGCTTTCAAACGCACCATCTCGTTCGTGCTGTTCATCATCAGATGATAGGCCACCTCCACGGCTTCTAGCGTTTTAGCCTGTAACGCTTCCTTGATCTCATCCGGCACAGGAGGGCGACCCTTTGGATTGCCGCTTTGCCCCGGCTTGAAACTGTTACGAGCCAGCGCGGCTTTCTGCGCCTCGCTTAGTTCACGTTCCTTTTTCGCCATTATGCCTCCATCTCATGACCACCAAGCATGGCAAGGAACTTCCGGCCATCGTCATCGTAGGTGAAGTCCACGACAAACGACTTCGAACTGGTCTGTTCGAATTTGTAGTCCTCACTGATCGTCGTCGTGATCCATGTTCCGAAACGTTTTTCGATCCATTGAGTCGTTGCTTCTTCGGCTGCAATGCCGGGATTGATTTTCAGGTACTCGTTAAGCCCGTTCTCTCCGCGCTTATGGCCTTCTGCGATTTCATATTGAATTTTCATAGGTGTGCTCCTGCTGCGAGTATTTAGCCGGAGCAAGCGTTTGAGCGCCCAAAACGTGAGGTGAAAATAAATAGCCGGACTTAAACAGCCGGTAGACAAAATATGAACCTCAATGAAGAGGAGCAAAAGCAGTTCTTGGAACTGCTCAAGCAATTCCACGACGATATAGAATTATTCGCAATCTCATTGTTCGGGCAAGATAATGCCCTTCGCCCCAAGCAGATCGAGTTCTGCAACGCTTTCCGCAACAACAAGCGCATAACGTTCAAGGGTGGCGTTGGCTTTGGTAAAACCAGAGCGCTTGCAATCCTCGTATGGTGGAGCCTGTTCACACACGATCAGGTGCAGGTAACGATCTTTGGCCCGAATGAAGGCCAGATCAAATCGGGCATCTGGAAGGAACTGCAAATCCTTCACGGGAAGATGCGGCCCATCTGGAAAGACCTCTGGGACGTAACTGCAACCCGCATTCAGCGCGCAAAAAATTCAGCCGACTGCTTTGCCGAGTTTCGTCTAGCCAACAAAGACAACGTCGCATCGGCACGCGGTATTCACCAGATCAATAACTTCGTCTTCGTAGACGAAGCCACAGGTGTTCCCGATGAGATTTACACAGAAGCGCTCGTCAACGTGCTTCGTGACCCCAATGGCAAACTGTGCCTGATCTCAAACCCATCCAGCACCAGCGGCTACTTCTGGGAAACATGGAACGGCAATATAGCGCCGATGTGGACAAAGGTGCACGGTCGCATGACCGACGCCCCGCATATCACAGCAGAAGACCTCAAAGCCGCTGAAATTGAATACGGGGGCAGGTTCTCACGCGAATACAGAATTCTCGTCCTTGGTGAATTTCCCCTAAGCGATACTGACGGTCTTATCCCCCGTAACCTCGTTGAGCAGGCCATCGAGAACGAGGACGCAAAGCCCTCTGAGCGCTTGCCCATCATATGGGGGCTTGATCCGGCTGAAGGCGGCGACCGCAGCGTGTTGGTGATCCGTCACGACAACAAGGTGCTGGACGTTCACTCATGGCGCGGACTGGAAACCAAGCAACTCGCCATCAAGGTCCGTGACCTCTATCAGGCAACGCCCAAAGCGCAGCGACCTATCGCGGTATGCGTTGACGCTATTGGTATCGGCAATGGCGTGTGGAGTGACCTCCAATACATGGGCCTTCCCGCGAAGAAGGTCATTGTCTCGTCCAGCCCGACACGACGCGCTGATTTTTACAGCCGCTTGCGTGACCAGTTGTGGTGGGAGTGCAAGGAGTGGTTCGCCACTGAGAACGTCTGCATCCCGAACAACGAAGACCTCGTCAAGGAATTGCTGCTTCCAACGTATGAGAGCGAGAGCGGCAAGATCAAGGTCGAGAAGAAGGCAGACATGAAGAAGCGCTTTAAAGGCGTTTCTCCTGACCACGCAGATGCGTTGTGTCTGACATTCGCGATCAGCCCCACGAGATACGCAAGCAAGTACGAGTGGACGCCTCCGGTCGATCTTCGCCAGTACGAGTGACGGAAACGCGCCTCACAATAAATACGGGACAATCAATAAAAAGAAGAACGGCGGATAAAACCGCTGCGAAAGGCCCAATGGCGAAAATCACCAAGACGAAGAAGATTGATGAAGACGCGATCACTCGCAGCATCGCATTGGCAGTCAAAGAAGCAGTTGGTGTTTCAGTTACAAACATCGCGAACAAGCAGGAAGAAGCGCTTAAACTCTACATGCGTGAACCGTTCCAGACCGACAAGGCTGGTGATGGAAAGAGCAAGTGGATCAGCGCAGACGTTCAGGAACGTACGGATTGGGCAACATCAAATCTAATCCGCGTCTTCGATAGTCAGAACCAAGTCGTGAGTTTTTGCCCCAATGAACCAAACGATCAGCCCATTGCGGATCAGATGACCGACGTTTGCAATTTCGTCGTTCGCTCGAAAAACTCCCACGTCGCAATGCTTAGTCCATGGGTCAAAAACGGCTTTCTCACTGGCCTTGGCATTACAATGGTTGAGTTCCGCAAAGAGCGTGAGGAATTGAAAGAGGAAGTGCTAACCGGCCTCACAGATCAGCAACTGGTTGATCTCGTCGCGCAGGAAGAAGCAGGGCAGATCATCATTGAAGAGCGCGGCGAGACATATGATGCTCCTGCGCAGGCAATGCCGGGAATGCCGGAAGAACTCGCAGCAATCGCAGCGCAGATGAAGCCAAAGGTTCGCGACATCAAAATCCGTCGCATCCGTGAAATTCGTCAAATGAACATCGTGAACCTTCCACCGGAAGATTTCATCGTTTCCAAGGACGCGCAGTTTGACCAGCAGAGCGGCGGTATCAAAGCGAAATTGCAAGGCCACAAGCGCACGCTAAGCCGCGCCGAACTGCTGGAAATGGGCTTCGACAAGGCCAAGGTTGCGTCGGTTCCGTTAGCCAATGCCGAGAGCGATGGCATGGCTTTGCAGCGCTCCAAGGAGACCGATTACGATGATGGTATTGGCGAAGTCGAAGATGATGTGATTGTCTACGAGGTCTACACGAAGATGGCGATCACTGGCGAAAAGCGTCGTCATTACCGCATGGTTTTGGGTGGTGATCTCGAAAACAAGCCAGTGCTGCTCCATTATGAGGAAGTCAGCAAATTCTACCCATACGCCGCATTCGTCCCGTACTCGATTCCGAACACCCTGTTCGGTCAGGGAATGGTTGATCGAGTTGGCCCGACACAGCGCCTTGTCTCGCAGATCACTCGTGCGCAGCATGACAATCTGAACAAGTCGGTAAACCCGATTACCGTCTACAATCCAGACCTCGTTCGTGCTGACGACCTTCTAAATATTCACGCCGGTAAAGCAATCCGCAGTGAAGACCCAAGCGCGGGCATTTCGTGGGTGCAGCATCCATTCACAGCGATGCAGGCGCAGCCGATGCTCGAAAGCCTCAAGCAGGACTTGGATTACACAACGGGTGTTGGTGGTGCACTGGCCTCCGTAAACGCTTCGGATTTGCAAAACACGACAGCAACGGCAAATGCTCAACGCGCTAGCAGCCAGCAGATGCTTGTCGAACAAATCTGTCGTGAGTTCGCAGACACCGGCTACCGCTACCTGTTCCGCATCATCGTTGATCTGTTCGTTTCCAATCCCCAGGACGCGGAAATCTACATTCGTCGCCTCACAGGCAATTATACGCCGATCCAGATCGACATGTGGGATGCTGATATGGACGTAACAGCGAACGTTGCGTTTGGCGTTACCGACAAAATCGGCAATGGCGCAAACCTGAACATGATCCTCGGCCTACAACAGCAGTTGATGCCAATGGGCTTGTCCAATCCACAAACGCTGTATCACACGGCGGTCAAGATTGCTGAAAACAGCGGCGAGAAGAACGCGACACCGTTCTTTGTCGATCCATCGACATTGCCACCGCAGCCACCGGCTCCACCACCACCGGACCCTAACGCTGCGCTGATCGAGGAAATGCGTATCAAGGCGCAACTGGATCAGGAAGCAAAGGCCCGCGAATACGAATTCGAGATGCGCAAACTCATCATCGAAAACGACTTCAAGCGCGACCAGATGGCACAGGACTTGGAAATCAAGCGTACCGAAATACAAGCGAAATACAACGCAGAAGTCGATATTGCACGCATCCAGCAAGAGCAGGCACGAGAGCGCAGCGACGTTGATTTCGCCATCGCAGCGCAAGACGCGCAAGTGCAAATCAAAGCGGCTCAACAGCAGCAGGCACAACAGGAACAAGCAGCGGCGCAACAGGCAATGCAACAGCAGCCTATGACCCCTCCGCAGGCTCCCATGATGCCTCCACAGTTTTAAGGAGTAGACCATGAATCAAGAAATTATTGCACGCGGACAGAACGCAAAGCGCGTTCTGGCATTGCCAGAATTCAAAGCGCTGGTTGACGAGGTGCAGACAGAACTTTTCGATCAGTTCCGCAAGACCAACGTAAACGACCGTTCGGAACGCGAGGAAGTCCATCGCATCGTTTACGCATGTGACCTCTTCATCCATCGATTGGAGAAGTACGTTGCTCTGGCAGAGGACGAAATAAGCCACTCGCAGCAAGTGCCCGACGCATAAGAGCAAGCAAAACGGTGCGCCTCAATAAATACGTTATCACTAACGTTACTGAGGTAATTTATGGAAACGACCAACACTCCCAATGAGGGAACTGGTTACTCTGTGGCGGAAGCCACCGCACACATCGAACAATTCTTGGACTCCGAAGGAACAACCGAGCAAGTAGATGCTGATAACGAAGCCGATGAGGTTTCAAACACCCTAGAAGCAGAAGTCGAGAACGACACGGACACACTGGAAACAGAATCCGACGAAGCCGATCTTGAAGAAGCCGAAGGTGAAACGGAACAAGCAGACGAGCCTACCGCTGTCGATCCAAACGAAATCGTGTTCGAGCATGACGGACAGAAGATTACTCGTGAGGAAGCAACAAAGGGATATCTGCGTCAGTCCGACTACACGAAGAAGATGCAAGAAATCGGATCGCTCCGCAAACAGTGGGTCGTTCAAGAAGTCGAATTTCATCAGGTTCGTGCTCAATCTGAGCAAGCGCTTAACAACCTAGCCGCTCACGTTGCACAGGTATTCGAAATGTCCGATTTCGGCCAAGAGCCGGATTGGGAATACGAATTCCAAACTGATCCTTACGAAGCAAATTTGAAGCGTATTCGTTGGGAAAAGGATCGCAATGCATGGCAGCAGAAGCAGAGCGCCCGTGAAGAAGCCGTCAAGGCGATTTACGATGCACAGAATGAGGTGGCTCGTCAAAACGAGGCTCATCTGCAAGCAAAGCGACAACACGAAATTATCGAAAGTCGCGAAGTCCTTGCAGGGCGTTTGCCCGACGTGTTTGGCGATCCGAAAAAGGCCAATGTCCGCTTGGTGGAAATGTCCTCGTTCCTACAGGATCAAGGTTACAGCCAAGACGAAATCCTGAACGTCACTGACGCTCGCACCATCGCCCTTGCGCATTACGCAATGGTCGGAATGGAAGCGGCAAAGAAAGTCAAAGCGGCGGTTCAGAAGATTGAGGCCAAACCAGCCCTAACAATGCCGGGAACACAGCAGCGTGGGAAAACTACGTCTGCATTGGAGAAGGACGTTCAAAGGCTAAAGCGCACCGGATCGCTAGACGACGCGGCAAGCGCACTCAGCAAACTACTATAATAAGGAGAAGCCAAAAATGGCCACTTACACCAGTTATTCCGCCAAGAACGTCGCAGAAGACGTTGATGGTATCATTAACAACATCGATCCTACAGAGACACCGCTGTACTCATCCTTGAAGAAGCGTTCCGCTTCTAACCGCAAGGTTGAATGGCTGTCCGACGAAATTCGTCCATCTAACCCACAGAACACAGTCGCAGAAGGCGCTAATAGCGTTGATAGCGTTCTGTCTTCCCCAAAGCGCCGCAACAATTACGTTCAGGAATTTCAAGGCGTGGTCAACGTTTCGGATATCGCGAACGCTGTTGGCACTATCGGTTACAAGCAGGAACTTGGCTACAAGATCGGTCTTGAGGGCAAGGCTCTCAAACTCGATATTGAAGAAGCGATCGTTGGTAACAACCCAAGCCGTCCCGGCGTGGAAATGACACAGGGCGGCTTGTTCGCTGGTATGGAATCTTGGATTTCTACAGCAGTTTCACATGGTGCTGGTGGTGACACGGACGGCTTTGATGAGAACACCCATCTCGTGTCCGCTCCTGTCGATGGAACACTCCGCGATCTAACCGAGGAATTGCTGCTTGATACGCTGCAAATTTCCCATGAGGCAGGCGGCAAGCCATCGAAGATCATTCTTCCCGCTGGATTGAAGCGCGCCGTTTCTCGTTTCTCGGGTGACGCTATTCGCAACATGGACACCAAGGATCGTAAGGTCACGAATACGGTTTCGATCATCGAAGGCGACTTCGGGATCTACGAGGTCATGTATCACGACCGCGTACGTTCTCGCACTGTGATCGCTTATGATCCTGACCTGTGGGAATTGGCTACATTGCAGGGCTTCAAGCAAAAGGACCTACCAGCCAACGGTTCGTATCAACGCAAGTTGCTTAATACAGTCGTGTCCCTTGTTTGCAAAAACGAAAAAGGCAACGCGAAGATCGCGGACGTAAAGCGCGCGACTGCTTAATCGCATAACCACTACTGGTGGGGGTCAAAAGGCCCCCACTGCACCCAATAATAAAAATAATAATGGTGCAATTTGAACAGAATTCTTTTTGAGACAAAGCCAGACGGCACGCAGATTTGGTGGCACACGGACGGCGTTCATATCATGATCGAGCACGTGGTCCCGGTCGAGCAAGTGATCGACAATAACAAAGCAGCAGAAGCGGTTTTCAACCGAAGTGGACGCCTCGGTGATCTCGTGCATCAGGCCGAACTCCCGGCGCAAATGTATTTCGACTTGCTAGAGCAGGGCGTGATTGAAGATCGAGACCGCCTCAAGCGCTTCCTGAACGATCCAGATAATAAGTATCTGCGCACGAACAATCTGAGGGTTTAATATGGCCCTCAATACATACGACCAGATCAAGACAGCGGTTGCCGATTACATCATGCGACCAGATGCGCCGATTGATAGTTTCATCGCCCTCGGCCAATCCGATGTCGCGCCTTTCATCAAACACTATTTGCAAGAAGCAACCGTCAATCTAACAACGGCTGCGAATGCGGTCACATTGCCAGCGGACTTTCAAGAAGCCCGTCGTGTCGTGGTTGATGGCGAATTAGCCAATCCCACGAGCATCTACCGCAAGGACTTCATCGCTTGCTCTGACAATTATTACCAGAAGGGCAAGCAATTGGTGTTCGTCCCTGAGAAGGACACGAGCCGCAGCGTTGAACTTTCCTATTACGCACGCTTCCCATTCATCGACACCACACATCCGACGAACTGGCTAACTGAAAACGGCTTCTCATCCGTGATCTTCCACGCTGCGCTCGTTCGTGCTTATCGCTGGATGAAGGACAAGGACAGCGAAGCAGTCGAGAAGAACAGCCTGAACGAAGCCATTGCCAACGTGGTCGCAGATCATAACCGCGCCACAGGCAGCGGCAACCAAGTCGAAATCGACTTTGGAGGGCCACTGTTTTGATCCTCGATAGCGTTTTCGGCCCATGGCGTCCCGACCTTCCAGACCTCAACAATCCCGGTGTCACTGTTGCCCGCAACGTCACTCCTGGCATCGGTGCGCTCAACGGCTCCGTGACCTACAACCCGCTTCGTCGTGCTGCCGTATTCTCAAACACTGCGATGGCAAGTCGCCCAACTGGAACAGCCGTAGGGCAAGACCAGTACGGCAACGCTAAGGTCTATGGTGGCTGCGCAAGCAAACTTTATCGTCTGTCACCAGAGACACGCGCTTGGACGGATATGAGCCGCAGCGGTGGCTACACGAGCGGCAGTCGAGATCGCTGGAACTCTGTTGAATTCGGTTCCTATCAGATTTTCAGCAACTTCAACGATGATCCCCAATACATCGACATGAATAGCGACGATGCACCGGGGACAACATTTAAACCGCTCACGTCGCTGGCTCGTGGCCGCTACATCGGCACCCACAAGGGTTTCGTGATCCTCGGAAACACATGGGACCCGCTCGACGGTGCAAAGATCAATCGCATCCGTTGGAGCGGTCAAGAACTTCCCGGCGATTGGGCATTCTCAGCGCAGACACAAGCGGACTTCCAAGATATTCACGGCTACGGCGCTATTCAGGGCATCGTCTGCAATGACAGCGTTTGGATCTACATGCAGCGTGCCATTGTGCAGATGACCTACATTGGTGCGCCCTACGTGTTCCGCGTTGATACTCGTGTTGAGGGCAAGGGCTGCACAATCCCTGAAAGCCTCATTACGGTTGAGGGCAAGACGTTCTTCTTTAGCGAAGATGGCTTCTACATGCACGAGCGCGGCGACCAACTTGCACCCATCGGTATTGGCAAGGTCAATAAGTATTTCCTAGCCGACGCAGACGTATCGCAGTTCCAATATATGACCGCTGTTGCCGATCCTCGCGAAACGCTCATCTACTGGTCCTACGTTAGCAACGAAGCCGTTGATGGCACGCCGGATAAGATGCTCATCTACAACTACCAGACAGGGGAATGGTCAGAAGCAGAAGCAACCGCCGATTTCCTGTTCAATGCTCGCAGTTTGCCTTGGACGATTGATCAGTTGGACAAGTACGGCAGCATCGACAATGTGCCAGCAAGTTTCGATGATCCAATCTGGGCCGGTGGCAACGCGATGATGTGGGCCATGGACGTGACAGGCAAAATCTACTCGTTCTCAGGTCCGACACTATCCGCGTTGATCGAAACACAGGAACAGCACCTGATTAATTCAGTGCGTGCGGTTGATCCTCGCTTAACAGGTGATCGGACTAACGTACTTGGTGTCAGACCGTTCTTTGAAGGGTTTGGCGCAAGTGTTGCAATCAGTGTTGGGTCGAGAAGCCTCAGCAATGAGGAAGTCACTTGGTCAATACCATCGACAACTCATCCCGATACAGGCTTCGCTCCGTTCCGATTGCAGAACCGCTTTCACCGCTTTCGTCTTCAACTGAATGGCGATTGGCAGAAAGCCTACATGGTTCAAATCGACGCTAATTCTGCTGGCTTCCGCTAAATACGGGAACAGGCGAGGTGAAGCGTGCAAAGCATTTTCAATCCAGACGACAAACGAGCGATGCAACAGGTCATTAATGACCTCGTTCGTCAGTTCGAAAACACTGGAACGGTAACGCTCGCAACTTCAACAACGACGACAACAGTCAGCAATCCCAAAGTGCTGCCGACAAGCGTTGTCGTTCTACAGCCCACAAATATTGGTGCAGCCGCAGTTGCAGCATCAACATTTGTAAGCAGCAAGGCAAGCGGACAATTCACGATCACACACACGAGCACAACAACGGCCCGCGTGTTTGACTACGTGGTTCATGGAGCGTGATGGCAGTTACTAGGATCGATACCGCAGAGCAATTCCACACTGAATATCCTCGTGTTCGTGAATGGCTGGCTAAAGCGTTGAAACGTCAAGTCTCAGGTGGCAGCGAAACTGACCTCCTACAGGGTTTGGTGGATCGCAAATACCTGATGTGGACAAGCGACAATGCTGTCGCGGTTACAGAACTAATCAACGCCGATGGCGCTGATGTTTGCCACCTGTATTTGATCGGTGGGAAGCGAACCAACGCGCTGGACGAAATTCTAGGCGATGGAATGAACGAGGTTGAACAATGGGCAAAATCGAAAGGCTGCAAAGGCTTTTCAGGCATTGGACGACCGGGATGGGAAAGCGCACTCGCTCCACACGGTTTCAAAGTGCAGTCGATCAATTTGTATAAGGATTTTGAATAAAGGAATTGCGACATGGGTGGTAGTACGCCAAAGGAAACAACAACAAAAACAGAGCCTTGGGACGGTGCACAGCCCTATATCCTGAAATATCTGGATCAGGCTGACAAACTCTACTCCGCTGGGAAACCCGAATATTATAAGGGTGACACGGTAGCGGGTCAGTCATCCGCCACTAAAGACGCTTTGGCTCAGCAAGAGGCTCTTGCCCGCTCGGGTAGTGCTGCAAGCGGATTGGCCGGGGCAAGCAATGCGGTGAATAACATCACTTCCGGTAATGCGTTCAGTGGACAGGCGAATAACACCCTGTCTCAGTTGCAGAACGGTATCAATTTGGGAACTAACCCTGCTGCTGGAACCGCTGCAAGCCTAGCCGCTGGCACTACAAATGCGCCGGGGAATGGAACGCTTGCGGCGGGTCAGAATTTCACGAACGCCGCTTTTGGGGCGCAGCAGGCACAAGCAGGGGCTTTGGCTTCCGGCAACAATCCCGCGATGGACTATTTGAAGCAGACAGCGTCGGGTGCGAACATCGGCAACAATCCATATCTGGATTCGATGGTCAGCAATCAGCAGACGAAGATCGCAGACCAGTTCCGAAACATTACCGCTCCGCAGATTGATGGACAGGCTGCAAGTCTTGGCCGCATGGGATCGGGTGCATATGCGACACAGCGCAACAATGCGGAAACGACCGCTGCAACTGCGATGGCCGACGTTGCGACGAACATGTACGGCAATCAATACAACACGGACAAGGATCGTCAGTTGTCGGCTGCTGGACAGTACGGCAATTTCTACAACAGCGATCAGACCAACCAGTTGAACGCTAATCAGAACCTAGCAAGCACGAGTTCCAATCAGCAGGGCTTGCGCAACGATGCTGCGAACGCCTCGAACAGCCAATACCAGTTCGACAAGAACATGCAATTGCAAGGCGCTGGCCTACAAAGCGACATCTACAATTCTGGCATCAGCAATCAATTGCAGAACAAGAATCAGATGCTCAACGCTGCAAACTCGCAGGCTGGCAATCAGGTATCACAGGCTAACACGCAGTTGGCCGGTGCTGGCATGGCTGGTGACCAATACGCAAACCAGTATCTACCAACGGACAAACTTGGTCAGATCGGTTCGCAGATTGATGGCAGAAATCAGGATGTGTTGAACTCGGATATTCAGCGTTGGGACTTCCAACAGAACCAGCCGCTCTCGAATATCGCCAACATGATCAATCTCGCCAATAACGGAAACTACTCGAATACATCAACGCCAGTTTATTCCAATAAGGGCGCACAGGCTATGGGCGGCATAACATCGGTACTCAGCCTACTCGCAATGTGCGACGAGCGAACAAAGATCGTCTTCGAATGCGTTGGTAAATTCCCGAACGGCGTTCCGATGTACCGTTTCGCCTACAAGGACAATCCAGACGAGGTGTTCATTGGTCCAATGGCTCACGAAGTCGAGGCCGTGTTGCCGGATGCAGTCGTTGAGATCAACGGTATCAAACACATCATCACTGACACATTCATGGAGGCAGCGTAATGTTTTTGCCACTCGATATTTTGAAACTATTTGCTGGTCAAAATCCTCCAACAGGCGTGATCGGAACCGCGCAGCAACCTCCAGAAGAAGACGAGGCAAATCAACCGCCTGAGCAGAAGAACTTGCTGGCACGCTTTGGGCCACAAGACCCAGAAGAGCGTGCACAGTTGAGCCAAATGCTGTTGCATATGGGCGCTGGTATAATGGCCGCTGGTGGTCCGAGCAAAGACCCGATGAACTTCGGCAGTGCCGTTGGAAAGGGAATGCAGGACGGTGCCAAGAATTTCGCGGAGCAACGTAAACTAGCCGCTGATGCTGGTGCTTCTCGTATGAAGGCACGTGGCGAGCAAGTGAAACTTCAAAGCGCGGCTGAGGCGCAGGAATTTGCATCCGGTCTGTCACCGAATGGCGAAGGCGCTTACACCATTGCGGACCTAAAGAAACTGCATCAGCGCTATGTCTCTCTTGGCGAATATGCGGCTGCAAACACGATCCTAGAACGCATTCAGCGTCTTGATGATGAGCGTCGCAAGGACGGTATGGTTCTTGGCTCAGATGGCGATTACGAAGTGGCAGGCGGGGTAGGGTCGAGCGTTGGTTCTATCGAACGCCAAAAGGCCGCTGGCCGCGTTCAAGGCGAAGAATTGTTCAAGAAGACCGACGACATTCGCGAATACGAACTCTACACGGATCAAGAGATCAGCGCTGGCCGCTCGCCGCAGGACTTCACCACATGGTCACGTCAGAACAAAAAGTCTGGTTCGACGCAGGTCAACGTCGGTGGCAACAGCGACAAGTTCAAAGAAAAGTCCGACGAACACGCTGCAAAGCGTATCGACGAGATTGCGGCTGAAGGTGCAGGCGCAAACCAGATGATTGGCGATATGGACTTGCTTATCGATCTAGGCCGAAAGGTTGAGACTGGTAAGGGCGCGGAATGGAAAGCCGCTATTGGTCCATACGCGCAAATGGCTGGTGTCAGCGTTGATGGCCTCGATGAAATTCAAGCGTATCAGGCTGTTGTCTCTCGTATTGCTCCTAACCTTCGCCCAGCGGGTTCCGGTGCAACGTCGGACTTCGACGCAAAGCAGTTCCTCCTGAGCATCCCATCTATCGGCAACACTCGTCAGGGTAACGAAATTATCGCAAGCACGATGCAGAGTGTTGCGCAGAACAAGATCGCGGCTGCTGAAATTGCCAACCGCGCACAGCGTGGCGAAATTACGTGGCAAGACAGTTACAAAGAAATGGCGGCACTTCCGAACCCTTACAAGGCGTTCAAAGACTACAAGAGCGGAACTGATAAACAGAAGGACGGGAACAAGCAGCCAGCACAAAGCGGGGCGATTGTAACTGGTGGTGATGGCGTTCAATACCGTTTCAAGGGCGGTGATCGCAACAAAAAAGAGAACTGGGAACCCATCCTATAACCCGCAATAAGCGGAGACATAAGAAGCCCGAAAAGGGACGAGGTGCATATTGGCAAAGCCAAATTTGAACAGCAATGCGATGTATGCGTATCGCTATCTACAGGACAAATACAAACTCCAACCGCATCAGGCCGCTGGTGTCGTTGGAAATCTGATGCAGGAAAGCACGATGAATACCGGGGCTAGAAATCCCGGTGATGGCCGTGATGGCACAGATAGCATTGGTATCGGCCAATGGAACGGCCAACGTGCTCGCAATCTCCGTGCATTCGGTGGAGAAAACGCAGGGTCTCTCGATACGCAGTTGGATTTCGTCATGCACGAGATGGCCGGCAAAGGAGAGAACGGGGCCGGTTCCGAAGCCTATGCCTATAACAAATTGATGGCAGCCGATAACGTCCACGATGCTACGGCTGCGATGATCTCTTTCGAACGTCCACAGGGCTGGACGCGTGCAAACCCCACAGCGGGACATGGCTTTGACAATCGCTTGTCATGGGCTGGTGAAACACTCGGTATGTCGCCGGATCAAATCGTCGCTGCCAGTCCGAAGTCCTCACAATTACCAGTGGTTCAAGCGGGGCAGGCGCCTCAAGCACAGGCACAGGCACAGGCACAGGCAGCAACACCAGATGAGCGCGGTATCGGTAAGAAGATTTTCGACCGTGTTCTAGGCACTGAAACAGCCGATCAAGCCAAAGCGTCATTGATACCGAAATTGCTACCCGACGAATTCATGGGGGTTAACACCAAGAAGGGGATCAACCTTCTCGGAGCGCTCAGTGGTGCCTTTAGTAACTCCGGTCAAGACGACCAACTAAATCAACAGGCACAACAGGCAGCACAAGCAGGGCAATCACGTCGCTACCAGTCGCAGCCAGTTCAGATGGGTTTCATGAGTTCACAGGCCGAAGCGAAGAACGAAGTTCCCGGTGGCATCAATTCACTGGCCGAACTGACGCCGGAAGAACTGATGGAACTGCTTAAGAAACAAAAGAATGGAGGTCTTGGTGGCCTCGGAGGATGGCGCGTATAATGGCAATGCCTTGGGAAATGGACTGGAATCAGCCAGAAAAAGAAAAGACAGTAGATGGTCCTACAGGTGGAATGCCATGGGAACAGGATTGGTCGGCTGAACAAGAGAGCGAACCTGAAACAGTGTTCAGCGGTTCATTGCTACCGTTCAGCAAGGACGAGAACGGCGATGTGAGTTTCGATAGTAATGCGGGTCTTCTCGGTGGTGTTAAACGTGCCTTCATGACCCCCGGCGATGCAATGGCCGGTAAGTTCGATCCATCGAGCGAAGAGGGCATTGCCCGCGCATTCGAGTTCGCGACCACGTTCAGCCCAGCCGGTGCGCGTTTTGCAAGTCCGAAAGTGGCGGAAACAGTTGTTCCTCGAAGTGGCTTCAACCCCGTCAAGAACAGAATAATCGGAGGTGCAGACGAGGGCGCTGTGATTGCGCAGCGCGTCAAGGACTTCGCGGATATCGGCGTGCAGCCCACAACGGGCATGGTTTCCGGTTCAACTCGTGCAGCGGCAAAAGAGCAAGCACTTGCATCGACTGGCGTTGGCACGAACCTACAGGCTCGCATGGCCGATGCTTTCGCGAAACAGGGTGACGAATTCACCCGCGTTGTCGATGGCATTACCACCCGCAACAACCCAGTGGCCAAGACGAACACTCGTCAGGAACTCGGTGATATGCTTCGCGAACAAGCGCAAGCGGCCAAGGACGCAGCATTCGCACGTTCTGAAAGCCTCTACGATGACGTAGGCCGTTTGACCGGCGAACGCGCTGTGTCTGGTGATGCCACAAAAGCGTTCAGCAAAACCCTAGCCGACACGAAAAAGGGTCTTGGAAAGTCCGAGGCAATCAATCGTGGTCCTCAACTGGATCAGGCATTGCAGCAGACAAAGGCGATTGTCGAGGACATGGGCAAGGGCATGACCTTCACCAAGTTGAAGGAAGCCCGCACAGCAATTTCTCAGATCGCAAACCGGCCCGACGCGGACCCTGCATTGAAAGCGCACCTACAGGGGCTTCGTAACGCGATTACAGCGGATATGGAAGCAACAGCACGCGGAGCAGGAGATAACGCCCTACAGGCGTTCCGTAAGGCGAATAACCACTATCGACGCACTGTTGATGCCGACACTGGTTTCGGCAAGGGCAGCGCAGTTAGCACGGTCTTGAACAAAAACACGCCGGAAGAAATCTTCGGCTACGTCATGGGCAAGTCGAAAGAGGGCGGTTCTCGCTTGAATGCGGTTCGTCGTCAGATCGAGAAGTCCGACGATGGAAAAGCCGCATGGGATAATCTCACCGGCTCAGTTGTTGAGCGCATGGGCTTGAAGAGCGCCGATGACGTAAGTTCCTACGATCCCGGCACCTTCTTGCGTAACTGGAAGACGATGGCACCGGAAGCCAAGGACGTACTGTTTAAGGGAACAGGCCGTTCGCAGTATCGTACAGACCTAGATCGTCTGGCTCGAATTGCCGACGACATGGGCCGCTACAATAAGCAGAAGAACCATTCCAATACCCAAACCCATAAGACGATGCTTGAAGAAGCCAATCCCTTCGACAAAACAAGTCTTCTAGCCGCTGCGCTTGGTGGCCCAAAAGCATTCGTATTGGCTGCGGGCGCAAAGGGCGCGAATTTCGCTACAAAAGGATATCAGGCAAAAATGCTTGCTAATCCGGAAACTGTTCGCTGGCTGGCTGGCATTCCAAAGGCCCAGGTCGAGAAGGGTGGACTGCGCACGCACGTTGGTAATCTCGTGAACATCGCACGCAAAACACCAGACGCAGCAACAAGAACAGCGGTCCATGAATACCTGCGCAGCGTGGGCTACGACGTACAAAACGAAGATAACGAGTAAATATCGGAATACGAAGCGGCGAAGATCGCTCGTGACACCCAATAAGAACAATAAGAAAGCGGTGATCGCCAATGGTAGACATTATTGACCCTAAATGGTCTGAACTCGATGCAAGCAATAACAGTGCTGCACCGGACGGTATTCAAGGCAACTACGCCCCAAGCACAGTCGCACCGATCCTTCGAGGCACGAGAGCCGGGGTGAAGCGCTTCTATAACCGCATCAACGCGATCTATACGGCAACAGGTTCAGCATCGGCGCTCGCTCTAACATTCGCACAAGCCCCAAGTGGATATTCGAAGGGCGAACGTATCGCGTTCTTCCCGAATGCCACAAATACCGGTGCAATGACGCTCAACATCAATTCGATGGGTGCAAAGAGCATTCTTTCGGCAGATGGAACACCACTGAATGCCGGTGATATCACAAATGGCCAGTTTACTGAGGTTGTCTATGATGGAACTGCATTCAGGCTTGTTACGGGTGCAGGGCAACGGTTCACAGGAACGATCACGGCAGGTGGTTTCTCCACAAGCGGTCCGTTGACTGCTGGTGCAACGACAGTTCTCAACCTTACGACAAGCGGCACCATAACAACCTCTGCTGGTCTAACCATCAGTGCCGCGGCAGGGACGGATCGTATTGTGGGGTGGAAGACTGCGGGTACACAGCGTTGGTCCGCGTTTGCGAACGCTTCGCCTGAAACTGGCAGCAATGTCGGCTCTGACTTCGCTGTTGCACGATACGCTGATAATGGAAATTACATTGATGCGCCTTTGATTATCAATCGCGCTACCGGCAATATCTCCATTGAAAAGCAACTGACGGTCAAAGGTAGATTGTATGCTGGAACAGCCGGTACATTCTTGGAAACTGATGGAAACGTCGTTTTCACAGGAGGGATGACAACTCACGGTGTGAACCTAGGCGACGCGCTTAGTCGCAAGGCGAACCTCGCAAATCCTAACTTTACCGGTGTTGTGGGCTTGCCGGGTGTATCGGCTAACGAATTCAAGCAAGGTAACGCCGACGGTGCCAGTTACTCGCAGCACAATATTGCGATGAAGGGCTGGTGGGGCTTGGGTATGCAAGACCATACCAACGCTGTAAACGGCTACTACGACTTCCGTTCGGGTAAATGGGACACCAAGGGAGGCTTCTTCAAGAATGGCACCGAAGCCGTTTACAATAATGGTGGGATCTACGGTATTAACATTAGCGGTGCTGCCAACTACCTCAAAGAAGGTGGCTCAAACAGAGGCATGACCTTCAATTGGAACGGCCAAGGGGGTCAGCCTGATTGGTTATGGGGAGGTAATGACGGGACGAGTATGTACGTATATTCGCCAAATAACTTCTCGGTCAAAAACTCAGCCCAATTAGGTGGGCTTGCTGCATCTGATTATGTAACCAAGGCACAATCGGGTTCGACCTTTTTCGGCGAATACACAATAAACGGAACGTTTATCGATATCACCGGTCTCCCCGCGAACATCAAGAATATCTCGCTTGTATTCAAGAACCTCAATGGAACGAACGTAAACGTCAATCCGATGGTTCAGTTTAGAACCGCCGCAGGGGTTATCAGTTCTGGTTACTTGTCAACAACAGTTGCGGTTGCAGGGAGCGCGGCCTCGGCCTCAAGCGTCAATGGCTTTATGATCAATTACATACCACAAACGCCCACTTATCGAGGCGTTCTAAATCTGTATCGTGATAAGCCAGGTGGAAACAATTGGACAGTATCCGGAATTATCTCGCATTACCCATCGCAGCAAACTTTTCCGTCTGGCGATGTCGCACTCAGCGCCGATATTAATGGCCTTAGAATTACATCGACAGCGGGTAATGTGGCCTTCACTGGAACAGTGTCTGTTTGGATAGAACGATAATCGGCGCTGACTCTCTACACCTCGTGAAAGTCTACAGCCGAATAATATTTGAAAGACCGAGACGCTGGAATTCGGCTTCAGCGTGTTCGGGTCTATAGAAAGGTGATCTGAGCGAGACCAAGACGCTCTCGCTCGGCTTCGGCGCAGTCCACGGCTCTGTCCATTTCTGGAAACGAAAGCGCAGTCACTACACCGTGTTCGGTCACGCGAACCGTCCAAAGATCGTCCTGTTGAAACAACTCGACCTTGTTTGCAAGAGCGTCATCAATGATTTTGAAAATGTCTTCCATGCCACCTGCATACCGCCAGGCAATGCGGTATTCCAGTACGACTTTTCATGTGTACGATACCGTACGATATTAGGTTCGTCGTATCTCTTAGGCCAGCATGAGCCAACAACCCAGTTAGCAGGAAAGAGGCGTGATCCTCACCGGTCTCCCGACAACCATCAAACGTTTCGACAAAACGGATTTAGAAAGCGCACGCTGCAAACACTCCCAAAAAAAGTAGTGTAAACACCAGAAAACACTTACGTGCTGTTTTACACCACCAAGCGCGTGGGCGGCGGTGTGCAGAACTTCGAGGCGGTGAAGCTCATCAAGTTCGCCGCCAGCTAAGGCGATCGTTTCATCTTTCAAAAGTGCGTCATGCCGGGTTGCCGACATGACGCTGCATTCCAAAATTCCCGAGGACATCATGACCTATGCACAGATTACCCCGCCGCAAGCGGAGGCGCTGACGCTTGCCGATGTGAAAGCGCATTTGCGGGCAGATGGCAGCGATGAGGATGCGTTGCTGACATCACTGATAAAGACGGCACGCGAATATCTGGAGCGCCAGACCGGGCTGTGCCTGATGCGCCAGACCCTTCGGCTCTATCTCGACGGCTGGCCGCGTGATGGGGTGATTCAGATTGCCAAGGGGCCGGTGCAAGCCATCGAAAAGATTCTGGTTTTCGATGATGCGGGCGACCCTTTTGACGCGACCGCCACAGACACGCTGCTGGACGGGCAGGCACGGCCAGCGCGGCTGTGGCTGCGCCAGCCGCCAGCACCCGGCCAGCCGCTGAACGGCATCGAAATCGATTTTACCGCAGGCTTTGGCGAAAGCGGCGCCGACGTGCCCGACACGCTGAAACGGGCCATGCTGGTGCATATCGCCCATATGTTTGCGTTTCGTGGTGTCGTTTCCGCAGCTGACCAGCCCGCAGGCGTGCCTGCCGGTTATGACAGGCTGGTGGCACCCTTTTGCAGGCTGGGGCTGTAAGCCATGAACCTGACCTTTCTCGACCCCGGCCAGATGACGGCGCGTCTGGACCTGGAAGCACCACAGGACGTGGCTGACGGGCAGGGCGGCGTTGTGGCCGGATGGGTGGTGCTGCGATCTTTCTGGGCGGCCATCGAGCCGGTGTCTCAAGGGCCTTATGAGCGGGCCTCTGCCGATGGTGTGGCGGTGACGCACCGGATCTGGGCCATGTTTCGGGACGATATTGCGGCGGGCATGCGGCTGCGAAAGGGTGCGCGCATCTTTGCCGTGAAGTCCGTTGTCGATGCCGATGAAACGCGCCGCTTCATCATCTGCCGCTGCGAGGAGGAAAGCCGATGAGAGCGGCCAACGCATTGTTGCAGGCCATTCACGCACAGCTGAAAAGCGACGCCGCACTGACGGCGCTGGTGGGCAGCAACGGCATCGTCGACCGGCTGCTGCCACGACCTGTGATGCCCTGCGTGGCCTTTGGCGAAATTGAAAGCCGCCCCTATGCCACTGCGTCCGAAGGCGGTGAGGAGCATATTCTGACACTAGAGGTGTGGAGCGACGATGGCGGGCGAAAGCTGGCGCAGGACATTGCCGTGCGCATTCTGGCGGTTCTGGACGATGCGCCGCTGGTGCTGGGCGGCAATATTGCGCTGGTCAGCCTGTTTTTTCGCTCCAGCCGTTCCGTGCGGCAGACGAAATCCCGGCAGTTTTTGACCGAGATCCGGTTTCGCGCCGTGACGGAATAATCAACTTTATCAATTTTGAAAGGACGAGCCATGGTGGCGCAGAAGGGCAAGGACCTGCTGCTGAAGATCAACAATGCCGGGACTTATGTGACGATTGCGGGCTTGCGCACGAAGCGGCTGGCCTTCAACGCGCAAACCGTTGACGTGACCGATGCGGAAAGTGCCGGGCGCTGGCGGGAGTTGCTGGCGGGGGCGGGCGTGCAGCGCGCCGGATTGACGGGATCTGGCATATTCAAGGACGTGCAGAGCGACGCGCTGGTGCGCACGCAATTCTTTGCCGGGACAATTTTGACCTATCAGATCGTCATCCCGGATTTCGGCACGCTGCAAGGGTCCTTCCAGATCAGCGCGCTGGAATATTCCGGCCGCCATGACGGCGAGGTGCAGTTTGAAATCGCGCTGGAATCCGCTGGCGCCATAACCTTTACGGCCTTGTGATGAGAGCCGCCAATTTTGGGCGCGCCAACCGCAGGCGTGGTGAGGTGGAAGCGGTGCTGGATGGTGAGCGGCGGATATTGTGCCTGACGCTGGGCGCGCTGGCGGAACTGGAAACAGCCTTCTGCGCCGATGATCTGACCGGGCTGGCGGAACGTTTTGCTAGTGGACGGATGAAGGCCGCCGACATGATCCGCGTCATCGGTGCGGGTCTGCGCGGCGCGGGCAATGTTTTTTCCGACGACGACGTGGCGACCATGAGCGTTGAGGATGGAATTGCCGGTTATGCGAAGATCGTGGGAGACCTCCTGACCGCGGCCTTTGCTGGAACCGGCACGGGAGGGGAGGCACACGCTTCCCCCTGAAAGCCGCAGCGGGCGAAGGCCCGGCGCAGGACACCAGACCCTTTCCCTGGGACGAGGTGATCCATGCGGGCCTGAGCCTGCTGCGGCTTTCCCCTGACACATTCTGGGCGCTGACGCCGCTGGAATTCTTCGCCATGACCGGCGGCTTGAGGCGACAAGCGCAAGCCTTGAACCGGCACGGGCTGGACGATTTGATGCGGCAATTTCCCGACGGGTGAGTGGGAAGGCGGTGTAAAAAATGGCTGCAGTTTCAAACCACTGGCTTCTCCACTTGAATCAGAAAGGTAGGGACGATGGCTGATGAGACAAATTTTGCCGACCAGCGGGACGATGCGGAGGCGCTGGTCTCTGTGATGGACGATCTGGAAAAGCGATCGCAGCGGTTTGGATCGGCCCTGACCTCTGCATTGCAGGCCGCCACCACAGGGGGCAAAGGGCTGGATAGCGTTTTGCAGGGGCTGGGAACGCGGCTTTCCAACATAGCCTTGTCTGCCGGATTGAAGCCGCTGGAGAACATGCTGTCGAGTGCCGTCAGCGGCCTGACCTCGGGCGCGGGGTCGCTGTTTGCCTTCGCCAATGGCGGCGTGCCGGGGCGGGTGACGCCTTTCGCCGATGGCGGGGTGGTTTCAAGCCCGACATTCTTTCCCATGGGCGGCGATATGGGGCTGATGGGCGAGGCGGGCAGCGAGGCCATTCTGCCGCTGAAGCGTGGTGCCGATGGCTCACTGGGTGTCGCCGCTGGCGGTGGCGGCGGTGGCACGCAGATCGTGTTCAATGTGACGGCAAGCGACGCGGCGAGTTTCAGGCGCAGCGAGGGGCAGATTTCGGCCATGCTCGCGCGCAGCGTGGGGCGCGGGCAGCGCGGGCTATGAGCCATTCCGCTCAGGAATTCAGACGATAATTCAGGAAAATCAGAACCATGGCGGCATTTCATGAGGTGCGGTTCCCGCTGCGGCTGGCGCTGGGGACCAGTGGCGGACCCGTGCGGCGGACCGATATCGTCAACCTGTCCAACGGGCGGGAAAACCGGAACCAGCGCTGGCGAAATTCCCGCCGGGCCTATGATGCGGGGTCTGGCGTCCGCTCGGTCAGCGACCTCTATGCGGTGCTGGAGTTTTTCGAGGCGCGCGGCGGGCAACTCTACGGCTTCCGGTTTCGAGACCCGGTCGATTTCCGCTCCTGCCCGCCGCTGACCGTGCCGACGGCGATGGACCAGCGCATTGGCACCGGTGACGGCGTGACGGCGTCGTTTCAGATTTCCAAGACCTATGCCGATGTGGCTGGTGGCTGGACACGCACCATTGCAAAGCCGGTGGCGGGTACGGTTGTGGTTTCGGTGAATGGCGTGGCGGTGACGGGTTTCACGACCGACCATGAGACCGGCATCGTGACCTTCGCGGGCCCCCAAGTGCCCGCCGCCGGTGCGGCTATCAGGGCCGGGTTCGAGTTCGACGTGCCGGTTCGTTTCGATATCGATCGCATCGATGTGAGCCTGAGCGCCTTTGAGGCCGGGCGCATTCCTTCCATTCCTCTTGTGGAGATTTTGCCGTGAAGAACGTGCCAGCAGAGCTTGCCGCGCATCTGGAAGGCGAGGCGACGACGACGTGCCAGTGCTGGAAGGTGTGCCTTCGTGATGGGGCCGTGCTGGGTTTTACCGAGCATGATGAGGCCCTCACATTTGGCGGTGTGACTTACCTCGCCGCAAGCGGTTTTCAGGCCGGTGAAAACGACAGCGAAACTGGGCTGGCGGCGGCGAGCGGCGAGGTGGCGGGCGGCTTTTCCAGCGAGGCGGTTGAAGAGGCCGATCTGGCAGCGGGGCGCTATGACGGGGCGAAGGTGGAGCTTTACCTCGTCAACTGGCAGGTGCCGGAGAAGCATGTGTTGCTGAAAGTGCGCGAGATTGGCGAGGTGACGCGGGCGGGCGGTGCCTTCAAAGCCGAGCTGCGGAGTTTTGCCCACAGGCTCAGCCAGCCGCAGGGGCGGGTCTATGGGCGGCGCTGCGATGCGGCGCTGGGGGATGCGAGATGCAAAGCCAATGTCGCGGCTTTTCGTGCAACTGGGTCGGTCGTTTCCATCAATGGCACGGGGCGGATCGTTGTTTCGGGGCTTGGCAGTTTCGCGGAAGGGTTTTTCCGACAGGGCAAGCTTGCCTTTTCCGGCGGGGTGAATGCGGGTCGCAGCTTCGATCTGGATGACCATGCAGTGCGCAGCGGGGTGACGGAGCTGAGTTTCTGGCTGCCGCTGGAGGCTGCACCTGAGGCTGGCGACACGTTCACCGTAACGGCTGGCTGCGACAAGAGCTTTGCGACATGCAAGGCGAAGTTTTCCAACCAACTGAATTTTCGAGGGTTTCCGCATATGCCGGGCGCTGATTTTGCCTATTCCTATGTGACAAGCCGCACGCAACATGATGGCGGGGCACTGTTTTGATGGCCGATATGGGAGAGCAGGTTTTAAGCCTTGGGACAGACTGGATCGGCACGCCCTACCGGCATCAGGCCTCCACCAAGGGTGTGGGCTGCGACTGCCTTGGGCTGGTGCGCGGCATATGGCGCGAGCTTTATGGCGAAGAGCCGGAACTGCCGCCGCCTTACGCCCGCGACTGGGCCGAGCGCAGCGGCGAGGACCGGCTGCTGGCGGCGGCGGCGCGGCATTTCGACAGGGTTGAAAGCCTTGGCGAGGCGCAGCCGGGTGACATGGTGCTGTTTCGCTGGCGGCCGGATTGTGCGGCCAAGCATGTGGGCATTCTGGCGGGGGCGGACCACTTCATTCATGCCTATGAGGGGGCGGCGGTGCTGCGCTCTGCACTGGTGCCATCCTGGCGAAAACGCATTGCCGGTATATTTCGATTTCCGCAGAGGTGAGTGATGGCGACCTTGGTTTTACAGGCGGCGGGTGCCGCCATCGGCAGCATTTTCGGGCCGGTTGGGGCCATGATCGGCAGGGCGGCAGGTGCGCTGGCAGGCAGTGCGCTTGACAGCGCGATGCTCTCCTCCTCGAAAACCGTCACAGGGGCACGGCTTTCCACGGCGCGTATTCCCGGTGCCGAAGAAGGGGGCGCGATAACGCGTGCCTATGGCACGGTGCGCATTGGTGGCACGCTGATCTGGGCCACGCGGTTTGAGGAAAGCGTGACGCGGGAGCGGCAGGGTGGCAAAGGCGGTGGCGGCAGCTCATCGACCACGGTTGAGACCTACAGCTACTTCGCAAATCTGGCCGTGGGTCTGTGCGAGGGTGAGGTGGCGCTGGTGCGCCGGGTGTGGGCGGACGGGCAGGAGCTGGATCTGACCGGCATCGAGATGCGCTTCTACCCCGGCAGCGACGGCCAGCTTCCCGACCCGCTGATCGAGGCGCGGCAGGGGGCTGGCAATGCGCCAGCCTATCGTGGTCTGTCCTATGTGGTGTTCGAGCGGCTGCCGCTGGACAGTTTTGGCAATCGCATTCCGCTGTTTCAGTTCGAGGTGGTGAGGCCCATTGGCAAGCTGGAACGCCAGATCCGTGCCGTGACCATCATTCCCGGCGCGACCGAGCATGGTTATGCCACCGTGGCGGTTTCCGAGCGGGCGGGCGCTGGCGAAAGCCGGGTGATGAACCGCCACACATTGACGGCGGCCACCGACTGGCAGGCCTCGATGGACGAATTGCAGGCGCTGTGCCCCAATCTTGAAAGCGTGGCGCTGGTGGTTTCATGGTTTGGCACGGATATGCGGGCGGGTGAGTGCCGCATTCTGCCGGGTGTGGAGGTGGCCTTCCGTGACCGCGAAAGCGCGCATTGGTCTGTGGCGGGGATGGGGCGCGGGCAGGCGCGGCTCGTGAGCAGGCGCGACGGTGGCCCCGCCTATGGCGGCACGCCAAGCGATGCTTCCGTTTTGCAGGCGATTGCGGATTTGAAGGCGCGGGGCTTGAAGGTGTGTCTCTACCCCTTCGTGATGATGGATATTCCCTCTGCCAACGGCTTGGCCGACCCCTATGGCAAGGCCGAGCAGGATGCCTATGGCTGGCGGGGCAACATTACCTGCCACCCGGCAGCCGGAATGAGCGGCAGCGCCGACAAAACGGCGGCTGCGCGCACGCAGGTTTCCACCTTCTGCAACCGTGCAGACGGCTATCGGCGCATGGTGCTGCATTACGCGGCGCTGGCAAAACAGGCGGGCGGGGTGGATGCGTTTCTGATCGGCTCCGAATTGCGCGGGCTGACGCGGGTGCGCGACGGGGCGAGTGCCTTTCCCTTCGTGGAAGAGCTGGTGCGGCTGGCGGGCGATGTGCGCGCCATTGTGGGGGCCTCCACCAAGCTGACCTATGCCGCCGACTGGAGCGAGTATTTCGGCTATCACCCGGCAGATGGCAGCGGCGACGTGTTCTTTAACCTCGATGCGCTGTGGGCGAGCACTCACATCGACGCAATCGGCATCGACAACTATATGCCGCTTTCCGACTGGCGTGATGAGGATGTGCAGGGTGGCAATCCCGACGGTTTCGACGGGCCTGACGATGCGGCGGGCTTTGGCCGATCCATCACGGCGGGGGAAGGGTTCGACTGGTATTATGGCAGCGATGCGGACCGGGCGAGCCGCACCCGCCGCGCGATTTCGGATGGCATGAGCGGCAAGCACTGGGTCTTTCGCTACAAGGACTTGGGGCACTGGTGGCAGAACCGGCATTACGACCGCATCGGCGGTGTGGAAAGCACTGTGGCAAGCGCCTGGGTGCCGGGCATGAAGCCGTTCTGGTTTACCGAGCTGGGATGCCCGGCCATCGACAAGGGCGCGAACCGGCCCAACACCTTTATCGACCCGAAATCATCCGAAAGTGCCTATCCGCATTTTTCCAGCCGCATGCGCGCCGACAGCCAGCAGCGGCGGTTTCTGGAGGCGCATCATGACCACTGGGTAGGCGGTTCGGCCCCGGCGGGGATGGTCGATCCTAACAGGATTTTCGTGTGGACATGGGATGCGCGGCCCTTTCCGGCCTTTCCGCAGGACACGGCAACATGGAGCGATGGCGCGAACTGGCGCACCGGGCACTGGCTGAATGGCAGGCTGGGCGCGACCACGCTGGCGGACCTGATCACCGCCGTGCTTCAGGACCACGGCTTTGAGGACTTCGACGTTTCCACTGTCACGGGCGATGTGACCGGCTATGCGCAGGCCGATGTGACGGCGGCCCGCAGCCTGCTGGAGTCGTTGCTGGACGCGTTTCAGGTTCACGTGATCGAGGACGGGGGCACGCTTCGGTTCATCTCGCGCGGACGGGCGGCCACAAGGACGAAGGTGATTTCGGCCTATGCCGACAGCGACGATGCCGCACTGTGGTCCGAGGCACGTGGTCACGACAGCGATTTTGCCGCTGAAGCCGTGCTGACGGCGTTTAACCCGGCGCTGGATTATGAGCAGGCCAGTGTGCGTTCCCGGCGCATCGACAATGCCGGAAACCGGGTGCTGCGCTACGATCTGGGCGCGGTATTGGCGCAGGAAACCACGCAGAACATGGTGGAAGCCCTCTTGCGCGACAACCGGCTGGCGCGCCGCACGGTGAGCTTTTCGATCTCGCCCAGCGACATTGCACTGGACCCCGGTGACTGCGTGGAACTGGTGGATGGCCCCGCCGGTCGGTTCATGGTGAGCCGTATCGAGGATGGCGATTTGAGACGCATCGAGGCGCGGGAGTTTGCGCCTGCGGCGCTGACCGTTTCGCTGGAAGAAGCGCCACGCGCGAGCGCAAGCGGCGCATCCAGCGGGTTTGACCCCGACATCGTGCTGATGGACCTGCCGCGATTTGAGGCGGGCGAGGCGCAGAGCTTTGCGCGGGTGGCGGCCTATGCCCGGCCATGGCGGCGCATGGCGCTTTCCGTTTCGGCAGGGACCGAGGGTTATGTGGCACGGGTGCTGCTGGACCAGCCTGCGAAGATCGGCGCGCTTGGCAGTGTCTTGCCGCCGGGCCTTGCGGGACGGTTCAACGGGGCTGGCGCCATCGACCTCATGCTGCCCTATGGCGATCTGTCATCGGCGTCCGATCTGGCCGTGCTGAACGGCGCAAACCGCATCGCTATCCGCAGCGGAAATGGTACCTGGGAGGTGGCGGCTTTTGCGGTGGCGCAGGAGACATCATCAGGCCAATGGCGGCTGACGCGGCTGTTGCGCGGGCTTGCCGGAACAGAGGATGCGATGGCGGCGGGCGCGCTCGCAGGTGCCGAAGTGGTGGTGCTGGATGCGGGCGTCGTTGCCATGGGACTTCGCGCCGAAGAGCGCGGGCTGCAACTGAACTGGATCGTCGAGGCGGCAGGCGCGCAGGTTTCAAGCGTCGGACCATTCGCCTTTGCGGGTGGCACGCGGGCGGAAACGCCGCTTGCGCCGGTGCATCTGCGCGGCCTTCGCACAGCCGCCGGAGTGCGCCTGACATGGATGCGCCGGGGACGTGTGGAGGCCGATGGCTGGGATGCGGCTGATATTCCGCTGGACGAGGTTTCCGAGAGATACCGGGTCGAGGTGCTCTCCGGCAACATGGTTCGGCGCATGATGGAGGTGGGCGAAGCCGCCTGCCTTTATGCAGCAATTGATGAGCTTGCCGATTTTGGCGCGGCACAAAGCGCGCTTTCTGTGCGGGTGCGCCAGCTTGGCCGGGCCGTGCCGCTGGGCATTGCGGCCAGCCGCACGCTCAGCCTTTAAACTTCACAATAACGTCAACCGAAAGGACCTGATATGGACAATATGAAAGCCTGGTATCAATCAAAAACCATCTGGGGTGCGCTGATTGCGGTGCTGGCACCGCTGTTGCATGTGGTGGGCCTAAACCTGCCCGGCGGCTTTGAGAATGAGCTTGTGGAAGGGCTGGTAACGGTTGCGGGCGGCGTCGGCGGGCTGGTGGCGCTCTATGGGCGGTTGGCTGCGACCAGTGCAATCAAATAGCGCGATGCGTTGTTGCACGGCAGCGTAGTGACACGCGCGCTGCCGTGCAACGCAACATGGTGGCCCACATTCATTTGCCATTCAGAAGGTTTGCGCTACATATTTGGCCATGAGTTCGCTTCGGCGTGCATCCGAATTGTCTGTGGAAGTTATTTGCAATGGCATCACCTATCATCATCGCGACGCTAGCAGCCGGGCTTTATGGCCTTCCTGCGCCGCAGGTGGATGTGCCGGAAGCACCTTCGCAGGGCCGGGTCCAACAGGTGGCCAGTGATTGCACCCGCGCCGTATCCCGCGTGGTGCGCGAAACGGGTGGCCAGCTTCTTTCGGTCTATCCTTCCAATGATGGCGAGAATTGCGTCGTGACCGTGCTGGTGCAGGGCAATGGCGAGCGCCCGCGCAAAGTGACCATGCGCGTACCGATGTAGAGCGTCGCAATTCCTCAAAAACTGGTATAGACCTGAGCCGGAATGACCGTCGTGTTGCAGAATCGACGGATGGAATGAAGAGGGACTGACGATGCGCATTCTTGTGGTCGAGGACGATACCAATCTCAATCGGCAGCTGACCGACGCGCTGAAAGAAGCGGGCTATGTCGTCGATCAGGCCTATGATGGCGAAGAAGGCCATTATCTGGGCGAAACCGAACCCTATGACGCCATCGTTCTGGACATTGGCCTGCCGCAGATGGACGGCATTACCGTTGTCGAGAAATGGCGCGCTGGTGGAAAGTCCATGCCGGTTCTCATCCTGACCGCCCGCGACCGTTGGAGCGACAAGGTGGCAGGTATCGATGCCGGTGCCGATGATTATGTGACGAAGCCCTTCCATGTGGAAGAAGTGCTGGCGCGTGTGCGCGCACTGATCCGCCGGGCGGCGGGCCACGCGTCATCCGAGATTGTCTGCGGACCGGTGAGGCTCGACACCAAATCCTCCAAGGCGACCGTCAACGGTGTGACGCTGAAGCTGACCTCGCACGAGTTCCGGCTTCTCTCCTACCTCATGCATCACATGGGCGAAGTCGTGTCCCGCACCGAGTTGGTCGAGCATATGTATGACCAGGATTTTGACCGCGATTCCAACACGATCGAGGTATTTGTTGGACGCTTGCGCAAGAAGCTGGGCGTGGATCTGATCGAAACGATCCGGGGGCTTGGCTACCGGATGCAAGCGCCCGCAGATGCGAAGTAATTCACTCACCGCCCGCGTTCTGCTGCTGGCCTCGGCATGGTCTGTCCTGGCGCTGGTGGTGATTGCGGTGGTGATTTCGACGCTCTACCGGCAGGGCGTGGAGCGCAGCTTTACCGACCTGCTGCGTGCGCAGCTCTACAACGTCATCAACTCCATTACCGTTTCCAACGAAAACACGCTTGCCGGAAGCCCGCAACTGGGTGACCTGCGGTTCTCGCAGCCCGATACCGGCTGGTACTGGGTAGTTGAGCCGCTGGGCAATTTTCAGACGGCACCGCTTGTTTCGTCGTCGCTCGGCGTTTCGACGCTGCCGGTTCCCGGCATTCTGGATGTGCCTTTCGACAATCGCTATGAGCGTTATTACGTTGTGACGGATGGTGCTGGAAACCGGGTGCAGGTGGCCGAGACCGAAGTGGTGCTGGACGGCGAGGGCCGGGCAGCGCGGTTTCGCGTGACCGGCAATCTGAATGTCGTGGAAGACGATGTCCGCGATTTTTCCAACAGTCTCTATCTGGCGCTGGCCGTTTTCGGAGTTGGAAGCCTTGTGGTGAACGGCCTTGCCATTCTCTACAGCTTGCGGCCGCTGGACCATGCGCGTGTGGCGCTGGGCAAGATACGCGGCGGGGATGCAGAGCGGCTGGAGGGTGAATTTCCGAGGGAAATCCAGCCCTTGGCGACTGAGATCAATGCGTTGATTGAGAGCAATCGACGCCTTGTGGAGCGCGCGCGCATGCAGGTGGGCAATCTGGCGCACTCGCTGAAGACGCCGATTGCGGTTCTGTTGAACGAGGCGCGCACGATGGACAGCCACCATGGCGATCTGGTGCGCGGACAGGTGGATGCCATGCAGGCGCAGGTTCAATCCTACCTTTCCCGTGCCCGCATTGCCGCGCAGCGGGGCTCCATTCTGGCGCGTGCCGAGGCAGAACCGGCGCTTGAGCGGCTGGTGAGGGTGATGCGTCGTTTGAACCCGGAAAAGAGCTTTGAGCTGAACATGGAGCAGCCGGGCATGGTGCTGGCCATGGAGCAGCAGGATCTGGAAGAGGCCGTGGGCAATCTTCTGGAAAATGCGGCGCGCTTTGCGCAGTCAAGGGTTGTGGTGACGGTGACGCCGGGAACGCATTCCTCGTCCGACCCGGATGTGACGCGCAGGTCATGGGTGACGCTTCTGGTGGAGGATGACGGGCCGGGCCTTGAGCCGGAACAGATTACCGAAGCGATGAAGCGGGGCAGGCGGCTGGATGAAAGCCGACCAGGTACGGGTCTTGGTCTTTCCATCGTCAGCGAAGTGGTTTCAGAATACCACGGTACCTTTGCCATGTCGCGCAGCCCGCTGGGCGGGTTGAAAGCCGAATTGCTTCTGCCGGGACTTTCGAAAGAGCTTGCATGACGGAAAAAAACTGGCATGACATTGCGTGAGGAATGACCGCGCCAGGATGGCGCGTTGAGAAGGAGTGTATTCTTGGTTGACGTGATAGGCAAAGCCGGATTTGCCGGTATGAACTCCAGCCTTATGCGCCCTGCGGTTGTCTCGCTGCTCTGCATTTCAGTTCTCAGTTCCTGCACAACATCCAATACCCGCAACGCCGGTGGCGGATTGCTGGGTCGCGGCGGTGCCTCTGCAACGCCCTACATTTCCGCGCTTCAGGGCGGGATTGCCGGCAGAAGCGGCCTGCAGATGAGCCGTGGCGACTTCAACAGGGCTATGGAAGCCGAATATCAGGCGCTTGAAACATCACCCGGTGGACAGGCTGTGGTTTGGGGAAGCGGTGATACGCGCGGCGAAGTGGTTGCCAATGCGCCCTACCAGGTGGGCAACCAGAATTGCCGCCAATATGCCCACAGCCTGACCGTTGATGGCAAGCAGGCGAAAGTACGCGGTGCGGCCTGTCGCAACAGCAATGGCACATGGACGCCGCTGACCTGACCTCGATTTGACACATGTCAAGGCAGGCGCAGGATTTGTCGTTCAAAAGCGTAACTGTGGGGACGTTTGCCGAAGTTGTGCCTTGGTGCGACCGCCTGCGGTATATAGCCTCAAATTCACGTCATTCCGCCGCGACTCATTCCAAAGCGGTGCGCATTCGAGTAATTGAAACGGCATGTTCTGGATTATTATCGCTCTTTTGACGGCGGCTGTCGCCATCGTTCTGACCTACCCGCTGATGCGCAGCTACGGCACAGCCGACACGGCCCGTGAGGGCGAGGTCGCGGTTTACCGCGACCAGCTGGCCGAATTGCAGCGCGAGCGCGAAAGCGGGCTGATCGGCGAGACCGAGGCGGAATATGCCCGTGCCGAAATAGGGCGGCGGCTTTTGGCCGCTGCATCCAGCCAGCCGGGCCATGGCGCTGCCATCGCGCCACGTCGCCACAACAGGCTGGCCAGCATCGTTACCCTGCTTCTGCCCCTGACGGGGCTCTGTCTTTACTTGTCCATGGGCAGCCCTAATGCGCCCGACATGCCGCTTGAGGCACGGTTGGAAAAGCCCGGCAACGACATGGAGCTGATGATTGCCAAGGCTGAGCGGCATCTGGCGCAGAAGCCCGACGATGGCGCGGGCTGGGACGTGCTGGCCCCGATCTACTTCAAGACGATGCGGCTTGGTGATGCCGAGATGGCCTATCGCAATGCTATCAGGCTTCTGGGTGAAAACCCGCAGCGCCTAACGGGCCTTGCCGAGACGCTGATTGCCGCCAATCAGGGCATTGTTATCGAAGATGCGCGCGCAGCACTGGAAAAGGCTGAAAAAGCAAGCCCCGGTAATCCCCGCGCCCGCTTCTATCTGGCGCTTTCGCTGGAGCAGGCGGGCAAGACCGCCGAGGCGCGAGGTGCCTTCGCCGGATTGCTGAAGGATTCGCCCGAGGGCGCGCCGTGGATACCGCTGGTTCAGGCGCATCTGCAGAACACCGGCGGGGCCATTGCCGCAGCACCGAAGGCCCAAGCTCCAAAACCGCAAGCGCCAGGTGGGCCGAGCGAGCAGGATATTGCAGCCGCCAGCAATATGTCGCCGCAAGACCGGCAGGCCATGGTGGCTGGCATGGTGGAAAGCCTTGATGCGCGCCTCAAGGAAAACCCGGACAATTTCGAGGGTTGGATGCGTTTGGTGCGGTCTTACGCGATGCTGAAGAACGACGAGAAGGCACGGCAAGCTTTGGCCGATGGTTTGAAAGCCTTTCCGCCCGCAGGGGAGCAGGGCAAACAATTGCTGGCGCTGGCGCAGCAGCTTGGTGTGAATGCGCAGGGAGTGGCACAATGACCCGCAAGCAGAAGAGACTGGCTGTTATCGGCGGCGGTCTAAGCTTCATCATGATCGCGGCGTTTCTGGTGATGTTCGCCTTTGGCCAATCCATTGCCTATTTCTACATGCCCGGCGATCTGGAAAAGACCAGCGTTGCCCCCGGCACGCGCATTCGCCTTGGTGGGCTGGTGGCCGAAGGTTCGGTCAAGCGCGGCGAGGGACGCACGGTAAGCTTTGCGGTGACGGATGGCGGGGCAACCGTTCCGGTAAGCTATACCGGCATTTTGCCGGACCTGTTTCGCGAGGGGCAGGGTGTGGTGACCGAGGGTACTTTCGATGCGGCGACCCATGCTTTCGTTGCCGACAGCGTGTTGGCCAAGCATGACGAAAACTACATGCCCAAGGAGGTTGCCGACCGGTTGAAAGACAAGGGCCTGTGGCAGCAGACACCTGACGGTGCGGCGAAAACTGGATCGGTTGAGACGGGAGCTGCAAAATGATCACCGAAATCGGCCATTATGCTCTGGTTCTGGCGCTGGCTGTCGCGCTTGTGGTGTCCACGCTACCAGCCATTGGCGCACGTCGTAATGACAAGGCGCTGATGGACATCGCGCCTATCGGTTCGGTTCTCCTGTTTCTTCTGGTCGGGCTCTCCTTCGCCGCGCTGACGCATGCCTACGCGGTATCCGATTTCTCGCTGAAGAACGTCTATGAGAATTCTCACTCGCTGATGCCTGTTCTCTACAAGCTGACGGGCGTGTGGGGCAACCACGAGGGATCCATGCTGCTGTGGCTGCTGATCCTCGTGCTGTTCAGCGCGATGGTGGCGGTCTATGGCCGCAACCTGCCCGATACGCTGCGTGCCAATGTGCTGGCCGTGCAGGCCTGGGTGACGACGGCGTTTCTGCTGTTCATTCTGCTGACATCCAACCCCTTTGCGCGCCTTTCGCCAGTGCCAGCCGAAGGGCAGGATTTGAACCCGGTGCTGCAGGACTTCGGTCTCGCCATCCATCCGCCGCTGCTTTACCTCGGCTATGTTGGCTTTTCGGTCTGTTTCTCCTTTGCGGTTGCAGCCCTGATCGAAGGTCGCATCGATGCCGCATGGGCGCGCTGGGTGCGGCCATGGACGCTGGCGGCATGGACCTTTTTGACCGCAGGCATTTCGATGGGGTCCTACTGGGCCTATTACGAATTGGGCTGGGGCGGCTGGTGGTTCTGGGACCCGGTTGAGAACGCATCCTTCATGCCGTGGCTTGCCGGTACGGCCTTGCTGCATTCTGCGCTGGTGATGGAAAAGCGCGAGGCGCTGAAAATCTGGACCGTTCTGCTGGCGATCATGACGTTCTCGCTATCACTGCTCGGCACCTTCCTCGTTCGCTCCGGCGTGCTGACATCGGTCCATGCCTTTGCGACCGATCCGAGCCGTGGCATTTTCATTCTGTGCATTCTGATGATCTTCATCGGTGGCGCATTTTCGCTGTTTGCCTGGCGCGCGCCAATGCTGAAGGCGGGCGGGCTGTTTGCCCCGGTTTCGCGTGAAGGCGCGCTGGTGCTGAACAACCTGATCCTCACTGTTTCGACTGCGACCGTGCTGATCGGCACGCTTTACCCGCTGGTTCTGGAAACGCTGACGGGTGAGAAGATTTCCGTCGGTGCGCCATTCTTCAACCTGACCTTCGGGCTGTTGATGATCCCCATCCTGATCGTGACGCCATTCGGGCCGATGCTGGCATGGAAACGCGGCGATCTGCTTGGCGCATTCCAGCGGCTTTATGTGGCGGCGGGCCTTGCGGCACTGGCCGGGCTGACACTGTGGTACATCGAGCATGGTGGGCCTGTGCTGGCAGCGCTGGGCCTTATGGCCGGGTTCTGGCTGATTTTCGGCGCGCTCGCCGATCTCTGGTACCGCGCCAACTTCGGAAAGCTCGCCTTCGGGATTGCGTTTCGACGGCTGAAAGGCCTACCGCGCTCCACCTTCGGCACGACGCTTGCGCATATGGGCCTTGGCGTGACCGTGCTCGGCATCGTCGTCGTGACCACATTCGAGACGGAAACCGTTGTCGAAATGAAGCAGGGCATGGCGGTGGATGCGGGCGGCTACAGCCTCACCTTCGATGGCATCCGCCACCATGTCGGCCCGAATTTTACCGAAGATCGGGGACATTTCACCGCGCGCAAGGGTGGCGCAGAGGTGGCCGATGTGTGGTCATCCAAGCGGCTTTATACCGCGCGGCGCATGCCCACGACGGAAGCCGGCATCATGACCTTCGGGCTTTCGCAGCTCTACGTCTCGCTCGGCGACCCGATGTCTGACGGCGGTATCGTCGTTCGCATCTGGTGGAAGCCGTTCATTTTGTGCATCTGGGGCGGTACGATCTTCATGATGATTGGCGGGATGGTTTCGCTATCGGACCGGCGTCTGCGTGTGGGTGCGCCAAAGCGCAAGGCGAGAGTGGCCAAGGATGCCGTGCTGGGGGCGGCGGAATGAGTTTCTTTCAACGGCAGATGCGAAACGCAGCCCTTTTCCTCGTCCTGCTCATGACGGCATTGCCTGCATTTGCCTTCAACCCTGACGAAGTTCTGGCCGACAAGGCACTGGAAGCACGGGCGCGTGCGCTGACCGTTCAGCTGCGCTGCATGGTGTGCCAGAACCAATCGATCGATGACAGCAATGCCGAACTGGCGCGGGATTTGCGCGTGCTGGTGCGCGAGCGCCTGACGCAGGGCGACAGCGACGAGGCTGTCATGGACTATGTCGTTTCCCGCTATGGCGAATTCGTGCTGCTGAAACCGCGTGTGAGCGCCCGCACGATTGCCCTATGGGGCGCGCCCATTGCTCTGATCCTGATCGGCGCGACCGCTGTTTTTGTTTTCGCGCGGCGTCGCGTGGCAGTTTCCGAGGGGCAGAGGCTGACGGTGGACGAAGAGGCGCGCATTCGCGATCTTCTTGAAAAATAAGGGCGTTCGGCTGAAAAAGAGTGCTCAGGGCGAGGCTGCTCGACCAGCCCTTTCATAGTATCGCTCAACATTACCGATTTTTCACATGCCAGACACTTCGCAGTAAGGTGCGGGCACCTATATCTTTTGTCATCCACCGCTTAACCCCGGCCAAAACGGGGCTCCAGTCTGAATGAAGAAAGAAGGTAAGATCCATGTCTAATTCGCAAAAGGGACGTCCCTCGCTGAAGACCATTCTCAAGTCTTCCGCCGTTGGTGGTCTGGCTGCTCTGATGTTGACGACCGGCGTAGCAGGGCCAATTGCTCATTCTTTCGCAGCTCCCGTTGAGGTGACAGCGCCGCAGGTGCCGAGCTTTGCCAACGTCGTTGACGCTGTCTCGCCCGCTGTTGTCTCGGTGCGCGTGCAATCCAACGTTCAGCCCGCATCCGACGAAGGTAACGGCTATTCGTTCAACTTTGGCGGTCGTGGCCTCGACCAGCTGCCGGATGACCATCCGCTGAAGCGCTTCTTCAAGGAATTCGGCGGACCGGGTTCCGGTGAAGGCGACAAGCGCGCCGAGCGTGGTCCAAAGGCCCACCGCGACGGTAAAGGCCCGCTTCGCCCAACGGCTCAGGGCTCCGGCTTCTTCATCTCCGAAGACGGCTACATCGTTACCAACAACCACGTTGTCGATGACGGCTCAGCCTTCACTGTCGTGATGAATGATGGCACGGAACTCGACGCCAAGTTGGTGGGTCGTGACAGCCGCACCGATCTCGCCGTGCTGAAAGTCGATGTGAACCGCAAGTTCACCTATGTTCAGTTTGCCGATGACAGCAAAATCCGCGTCGGTGACTGGGTGGTGGCCGTTGGCAACCCATTCGGTCTTGGCGGCACGGTCACATCAGGCATCATCTCGGCCCGTGGTCGCGATATCGGCTCTGGCCCCTATGACGATTATCTGCAGATCGACGCGGCTGTGAACCGTGGTAACTCCGGTGGTCCGGCCTTCAACCTCAACGGCGAAGTCATCGGCATCAACACCGCCATCTTCTCGCCCTCCGGCGGCAATGTTGGTATTGCTTTCGCCATCCCTGCGTCTGTCGCCAAGGACGTGATCCAGGATCTGATGAAGGACGGCAAGGTCGAGCGTGGCTGGCTTGGCGTGCAGATCCAGCCTGTCAGCAAGGACATAGCCGAATCGCTTGGACTTTCCGAGGCAAGCGGCGCGCTGGTTGTCGCTCCGCAGGCCGGTTCACCCGGTGACAAGGCGGGCATCAAGCAGGGTGACATCATCACCGCGCTGAACGGCGACACAGTCAAGGACGCCCGCGATCTCTCGCGTCGTATCGGTGCCCTTTCGCCCAACACCAAGGTTGAGCTTTCCGTGTGGCGTTCTGGCAAGTCCCAGCCTATCACCGTGACGCTGGGTGACCTAGCAAGCGATGATGCATCGAAGGCTTCTCCAGCCCAGGAGAATGATGGCGGCAGCCAGTCTTCAACGGAAAAGGCGCTATCCAGCCTTGGCCTGACGGTTGCACCATCTGAAGATGGCGCTGGCCTTGCGATTACGGATGTCGATCCCGATTCCGATGCAGCGGCCCGTGGCTTGAAAGAAGGTGAGAAGATCACCTCAGTCAACAACCAGCAGGTGGCGTCTGCTGCCGATGTCGAAAAGATCCTGTCGCAGGCCAAGAAGGACGGTCGTTCCAAGGCTCTGTTCCAGATCCAGACAGAGAATGGCAGCCGCTTCATCGCGCTGGATATCGACCAGGGTTGATGTGTGAAAATGGGCGGGAGAGGCGATTGTTTCTCCCGCTCCGCTTTGGCGATTGTCTCGCCGCGAAATCTTCGGAGAAACCCCATGGAAAACAAGGCTCAGGAATTGTCTCCCGCATCCGTTTCCAGTTGTGTGGTGAAGGCGGAGAACGCTATTGTCCCGCACATGAAGATTCTTGTTATTGAAGACGACCTCGAGGCCGCGGCCTATATGACCAAGGCATTCCGCGAAGCGGGCATTGTTGCCGATCACGCCAGTGATGGCGAGGCCGGCTTGTTCATGGGCGTTGAAAACACGTACGACGTGATGGTGATCGACCGCATGCTGCCGCGCCGCGACGGACTATCCGTCATCAGCGAGCTGCGCCGTCGCGGGATTGAAACGCCGGTGCTGATCCTGTCTGCGCTGGGGCAGGTGGATGACCGCGTGACCGGCCTTCGCGCTGGTGGCGATGATTATCTGCCGAAGCCCTATGCCTTCAGCGAGCTTTTGGCCCGCATCGAGGTGCTGGGTCGGCGCAAGGGCAAGCCCGAACAGGACATGGTCTACCGCGTTGGTGATCTGGAGCTGGACCGCCTTTCCCATGATGTGCGCCGCGCGGGGAAGGAAATCCTGCTGCAACCGCGCGAATTTCGCCTGCTGGAATATTTGATGAAGAATGCCGGTCAGGTTGTGACCCGAACCATGCTTTTGGAAAATGTCTGGGACTATCATTTCGATCCGCAGACGAATGTCATCGACGTTCATGTCTCGCGCCTGCGTTCCAAGATCGAGAAAGACTTCGACAAGCCGCTTCTGAAGACCATTCGCGGTGCGGGCTATATGATGAAGGACGAGGGGTAAATCCGCCTCATGGCACGTCTTCGTCTTCTGTTCGGCTCAACAGCCGTGCGCCTATCGGCGCTATACATTCTGCTCTTTGCGCTCTGCGCCGCCTTTCTTGTTTTCTATGTGACGGCACTATCGGAAGGTTTGCTGAACCGGCAGACCCGCGATGCTGTGCAGCAGGAGGTGAACGACGTTCAGCGCATCTATAATCGCGGCGGCATAAACCCGCTGTTGCGCATGATGGAACGCCGTGCCCGCCAGCCGGGTGCGAGCCTTTATGTGATTGCCGGGCCGAATGGTGAAATTCTGGCGGGCAACGTGGCTTCCGTGCAGCCGGGTGTTCTGGACAATGACGGATGGACCGAACTGCCGTTTGGCTATGAGCGCTATTCCGAAAGCGGCGACAGCGTGAAGCATCTGGCGACGGCTCATATTTTCAAGCTTGATAATGGCCTGCGCATTCTGGTCGGGCGCGATCTGGGTGAACCGAGGAAGTTCCGGCTGCTGGTGCGCAACGCGCTGATGGTGGCGCTGGCCATTATGGGCGGTGGTGCCGTTCTCATCTGGTTTGCGATCGGGCGCAACGCGCTGAAGCGCATTGACCGCATGTCTGCGGCAACCAAGAAAATCATGGCGGGCGACCTTTCGCAGCGCCTGCCACAGGGACGGTCCGGTGACGAATTCGATCGCCTGTCGGGTTCGCTGAACGCCATGCTTGGGCGCATTGAAAAGCTGAACGAGGGCTTGCGGCAGGTTTCTGACAACATTGCCCACGACTTGAAGACGCCGCTGACGCGCTTGCGCAACAAGGCCACCGAGGCGCTGGAGGACCGGGACGACGGCAAGCGCCGCGCTGCGCTAGAGGGCATTATTGCCGAATCGGATCAACTGATCCGCACCTTCAATGCCCTGCTGATGATCTCCCGCGTGGAGGCAGGTTCCATCGCCGCCGAGATGAGCGATGTGGATGTTTCCGCAATTGCCGAAGACAGTGCCGAGCTTTACGAGCCGGTTGCCGACGAGGAAGGGTTGACGCTGACGGCCAATATTGCGCCGGGGCTGATAGTGCAGGGTAACCGCGAACTGATCGGTCAGGCGCTGACCAACCTCATCGACAACGCCATCAAATATGCTGGTGGTCACGAGGGCAAGAAGAGTCTGCTGGTGCGGCTGGCCCGAGAGGAGGACGGCATTGTTCTTTCCGTTGCGGATAATGGTCCCGGCGTGCCAGCGCCAAAGCGTGACGAGGTCATCAAGCGGTTCGTGCGGCTGGATGAAAGCCGTTCCAAGCCCGGAACGGGGCTTGGCCTTTCTCTCGTCGAAGCGGTGATGGAACTGCATGGCGGATCGCTTCAGCTTTCCGACACAGACACCGAAAACGCCCAAGCACCTGGCCTGACTGTTTCGATGGTTTTTCCCGTTTCCAAGCCGTAAGCTCAACTCCAAAACGATGAAGCCGATTCCCCGGATTGGGCATTCACAGTTGAAGGGAGAGAGACATTGCAACAAGCGGCAACCGTTGAAAAACGGCTGGAAGACGTGCAGCCGGGGGTTATCCGCCCCTATACCCAGACAGAGCTGAAATCCGTTCTCTCGACCTTGAGGGACGTTGCGAAAAATGAGCCCGATGTCGCAGATCTGCTGGCAAGCGACAGGCCACTCAAGGATTTTATCGCCTATGCGTTGACGCTTTCTCCCTATTTGCGTGATCTCGTGGTGGCTGATGAGGGCGTGTTGAGCCTCGCTGTATCAGCGCCGCTCGAGCCCACGCTTTCCCGACTGGTTGACGATGCGCGCAACAGCTGGCGGCCGGATGCTGAGGGGCGCATACCGACCGAAGCCGAGGTGATGACGCGGCTGCGTACCGCCAAGCGGCGGCTCTCCTTCATTGCCGCACTAGCAGATCTTGCCCGCATCTTCGTGGCCCGAGACACCACCCGCTGGCTGAGCGATCTGGCCGATGCGAGCATTGCTGCAGCCATCGACCACCTTCTGCTGAGCAACCACACAAGCGGCAAGCTGACATTACCTAACAAGGACGCGCCGAGCGAAGGCTCTGGCCTGATCGTGCTTGGCATGGGCAAGCTGGGCGCACAGGAGCTGAACTATTCCTCCGATATCGACGCCGTCGTGTTTTTCGAGCCAACGGCAGGTATCGTTCCTGACCCTCTGGATGCGCTGGAGACTTTTGGGCGGATGATGCGGCGGCTGATCCGCATCATGCAGGAGCGCACGGCGGATGGTTATGTGTTTCGAACCGACCTGCGGCTGCGCCCCGACCCTGGCTCCACACCGCTTGCCATTCCGGTTGAGGCGGCATTGACCTATTATGAGGGCAGGGGGCAGAACTGGGAGCGGGCAGCCTATATCAAGGCCCGTCCTGTGGCAGGTGACATCAAGGCCGGTGTGAATTTCCTACGGGAGCTGACGCCTTTCGTGTTTCGCAAGTATCTGGACTATGCGGCGATTGCCGATATCCACTCCATCAAGCGGCAGATCCATGCCCATAAGGGCCATGGCGCAATTGCGGTGAAGGGGCACAATGTCAAGCTTGGTCGCGGCGGCATTCGCGAGATCGAGTTCTTCGCGCAGACGCAGCAACTGATTGCGGGCGGGCGCATGGCGCCACTGCGGGTTCGTTCGACCGAGGCAGCGCTTTCGGCGCTGACGGAGGCGAAGTGGATCGATGCCAAGACACGTGACAGCCTGACGGATGCCTATTGGTTTCTGCGCGAAGTCGAGCACCGCATTCAGATGGTGCGCGATGAGCAGACGCATATTCTGCCCGATAGTGAAGCAGAACTGAAGCGCATCGCCTTCATGCTGGGCTTTGCCGACACGAAGGCATTTTCCGAAAAGCTGGAAGGCGTGCTGTGGGTGGTGGAGCGCAAATATTCCGCACTGTTCGAGCAGGAGACGAAGCTCTCAGGCGAAAGCGGAAATCTGGTTTTCACCGGCCAGAGAGATGACCCCGACACCCTGAAAACTCTGGCGAGGCTTGGCTTCGAGCGCCCGGAGGACATGTCGCGGGTGATCCGCACCTGGCACAATGGCCGTTACCGCGCAACGCAATCGGTTGAGGCACGCGAGCGGCTGACGGAACTGACGCCGGAATTGCTCAAGGCCTTTGGCGAGAGCAAGCGGGCAGATGAGGCCTTGTTGCGGTTTGATAATTTTCTCTCTGGCCTGCCTGCGGGCATTCAGCTTTTCTCCCTTCTCGGCAACAATCCAGCCCTTCTGGCGCTGCTGGTGACGATCATGTCATCTGCGCCGCGTCTGGCTGAAATCATTGCGGCGCGCCCGCATGTGTTTGACGGCATGCTGGACCCGGCGCTGATGACCGAGATACCGACCCGGGACTATCTCGGACAGCGCATGCAGGGCTTTCTGGCACCTGCGCGCCATTATGAGGACATTCTCGACCGGTTGCGCATCTTTGCCGCCGAACAACGCTTCCTGATCGGTGTGCGGTTGCTGACGGGTGCTATCAAAGGTGACGCGGCGGGACGGGCCTTCACCCACCTTGCCGATCTTGTCATCGAGGCTGCGGTAAAGGCTGTGATGGCCGAGATGGAAGCAGCGCATGGCACCTATCCGGGTGGTCGGCTCGCGGTGGTCGGCATGGGCAAGCTTGGCTCGTTCGAGCTGACGGCAGGTTCCGATGTGGATTTGATCCTGCTTTATGATTTCGACGATGGGATTGCCGAATCCGATGGGGCAAAGCCGCTGGATGCCGTCAGATATTATACCCGCGTGACGCAACGCGTTATCTCGGCTCTATCGGCTCCCACGGCAGAAGGCGTGCTTTATGAGGTCGATATGCGGCTGCGGCCATCCGGCAACAAGGGGCCGGTGGCGACGCGCATTGCAACCTTCGAGAAATACCAGCGCGAGGAAGCCTGGACATGGGAGCATCTGGCGCTCTCACGCGCCCGGTTGATCTGCGGTGACGCGGCCTTGTCAGCGCAGGCGCAGGATATCATTTCCTCCATCCTCTCCCAGACGCGGGATGTGGCTAAGATCGCAGCGGATGTGCAGGATATGCGCAAGCTGATTGCCGAGGAAAAGCCACCCGCCAATAGCTGGGATTTCAAGCTTATTCCCGGCGGTCTGATCGATCTGGAATTCGTGGCGCAATATCTGACGCTGGTCGCCTCTGCCAAAAATCTGCCCCAACACATTGCCGGTGAAAGCACGGCTGATGTCTGGAAGCGGGTTGCCGCTGGCACCATGGATGCTCAATCCCATGACGACTGCATGGCGGCGCTGCACTTGTTCACCGAGCTTTCCCAGATCATTCGCCTGTGCATCGACAGCGATTTCGAGCCAAAACAGGCACCTGCCGGGCTGATCGATCTTGTTTGCCGGGCGGGCGATTGCCCCGACATCGGCACGCTGGAGGGTGAGGTGAAACGGTTGTCGAAAACTGTTCGCAAGGTCTTTACAATGGTTGTGACGGGTAAGGGCTGAAACGCCAAGCTGGAGACGATCGGATGATTGGATACACGATGGTTGGCACTACGGATCTCGACCGTGCCGTGCGGTTCTACGATCCGGTGTTTGCCGAGATGGGGCTGAAGCAGTGCTTCAAAGACGAGCAGGTCTCATTCTGGGGTGACAAGACCGATGTGAATGCACCGCGTTTTGCGACGGGCTATCCATTTGATGGCGGTACAGGCAGCGTCGGAAATGGCGTCATGACGGCGTTTCTGATCAAGGGTTCTGCCATGATCGACAATCTCTACGCCCTTGCCATGGCAAATGGTGGAACTGACGAGGGCGCGCCGGGTTTGCGTCCCGATTACGGCGAAGGGTTCTACGCGGCCTATGTTCGCGACCCCGATGGAAACAAGATTGCGTTCGTCTGTTACGACATCAGCAAAACCGACTAATTATATCGTCAAGGTACGCTTTTGGCATAGCAACCATACCGGAACAGACCTGTTGGTGCAGACGTTGACTGCGTCATTCCATTGATCCGATCGGTGTCTGATGCCGTAAAAAGGTTTTTAACGAGAGCTTTCGCATGTTTCATCTGATGTTTGGACTTCCGTGGCTGCTGGTCGCGACACGCTTTATTTTGCCGCTGCCATGGATCTGGTCACTGAAAATCGCGATTGCGGTGCTCCTGCTGGTCGCGTCCCAATATCATATGTTCAGTCGGCTTTCGTCCGGCTCGGTTTTCTCGCCCGAGTTCCCGAGGTCGTTGGTCATAGCTTTCAACGTCTTGATGGGTACGATACTGTTACTGGCGGTGTTCCAGATTGCGCTGGATCTCATTTCGCTGGTGATTTGGCCCTTCAAAGGTCACTTCCCGGCTGTGCCGGCCGGTCTCAGATACGCAATGGGCCTTACAGCTCTGGGTCTGGCATCTTTCGGTGTCTCGCAAGCCATCCGCGTGCCGCCACTGAAAGATATCGAGATTTCCGTCAAGGGCCTGCCGTCTGCCTTTGATGGCTATCAGATGATCCAGCTGACCGACCTTCATATTAGCCGCCTGTTTACGGCAGAATGGGCTGAGGAGGTAATTGCTAGAACCAATGCCTTGAACGCTGATTTGATTGTCATCACGGGTGATCTGATCGACGGAAACATACAAAGCCGTGAGGCCGATATCGCGCCGCTTGCCAAGCTGAAGGCGCGCGATGGTGTCATCACCATTCCCGGCAATCACGAATATTTCTTCGGTTACGAAGAATGGATGCGCTACTTTGAAGGCCTGAATATGAAGACGCTGGCAAACGGCCACACCGTGATCGAGCGTAACGGTGATCGAATTGTTATCGCTGGCGTAACGGATCTGACCTCGACGCGATCTGGTTTCCCAGCGCCAGATATAGCGGCGGCACTGAATGGTGCGCCGGTGTCTTCGCCGGTCATCTTGCTGGACCACCAGCCGATGGAAGCCGAACGTAATGCGCGGGCTGGTGTTTCCGTCCAGCTTTCCGGCCACACCCATGGCGGAATGGTGCTTGGCCTCGATCAGCTCGTGGCGCGCGCCAACAAAGGATTCGTATCCGGTTTTTACCGAGTGGGCGAGATGCAGCTTTACGTCAACAATGGCACGGCGCTGTGGCCGGGCTTTGCGTTGCGGTTGGGCATCCCATCCGAGTTGACACGTATTACGCTACGAACCGCGCAGTAAGCTGAGCGCATATGAACCTGCATCAACTCGGGACTTTCCCGGATGATGCAGGTTATTCCGAAAACCTATGCGATTTCGCTGTTCGGGATGAACAGGGTGACGACGGTGCCTTTACCCACGCATGAGCGGATTTTCATGGTTCCACCATGCAGCCGCACCAGAGAGCGGGAGATGGCAAGGCCGAGACCCGAGCCGCCCTGGCTCTTGGCATATTGGCTTTGCACCTGCTCGAAAGGCTGGCCGATCTTGTTGATGGCTGCCGAGGGAATGCCGATGCCGGTATCGGCGATGGTCAACATGAGGCCGCTTTGATGAACATGTGTGCGAACTTCCACGCGCCCGCCATTGCCGGTGAATTTCACCGCATTTGACAGCAGGTTGAGCATGATCTGCTTCATGGCGCGGCGATCCCCCGAGATATGCAAGTCCTTACAGACTCGCTGACGGATGGAGATGTTCTTCTGGGCAGCTTGAATGGCTGTGAGGCGAAGCGTTTCTTCCACCAGCGGCACCAGATCGACCTTCTCGCGGTTAATACGCATATGGCCGGCTTCGATCTTTGACATGTCGAGGATATCATTGATGACGTTGAGCAAATGCTTGCCGCTATCGTGAATATCGCGGGCATATTCGCTGTATTTGGGTGATCCAACAGGGCCAAACATTTCCGCCAGCAGGATTTCCGAGAAGCCGAGAATGGCGTTGAGCGGCGTGCGCAGCTCATGGCTCATATTGGCGAGGAACTCGGATTTGGCAGTGTTGGCAGCTTCGGCCCGTTCCTTTTCCGCCTGATAGAGAGCGTTTGCGGACGAAAGCTCGGTCTTCTGGCGCTCCAGCTTGTGGCGGGAGGCAGAGAGATCGCCAATCGTTGCCATCAAACGTTTCTCGGAATCGCGAAGGCGCTCTTCGTGGCGTTTGAGAAGGGTGATGTTGGTGCCGACCGAAACAAGACCGCCATCACGGGTGCGGCGTTCGTTGATCTGCAGCCAGCGCGCATCGGCCAGCTGAACTTCCGTTGTGCGCGACAGGCCTGATTGATCCGGGTCAGCCACGCGGCGCTCCACCACGGGGCGGCAGGCGGCAGCGTTGACCACAGATCGCTCGGTGCCAGCGACGAGAACGCTATCCGGCAGACCATATGCCTGCTGGAAGTGGGCGTTGCACATGACGAGGCGGTCGTTCTTGTCCCAGAGTACGAAGGCTTCCGATGTGCTTTCGATGGCATCTGCCAGACGCTGGTCGGCCTCGGCATAACGCTGCGCCAGACGGTGCTGCTCTGTGATGTCCATGGCAATACCGATGACGCGTGGGCCTGCGGAGGTGTGGATGACCTGAGCGCGAGCACGCAGCCAGACATAATGGCCATGCGCGTGGCGCATGCGGAAAATCTGATCGATCTGGCGAAGGTCGCCGCAGCCGACAGAGCGGGCAAGCTCATAGAGATTACCATCTTCCGAGTGCATCATGCGGGCAGCATCGCTGAACGACAGAGGTTCTGTTTTGGGCGGCAATCCAAGGATTTCGTAAAGCGATGTCGACCAGAACATGCGACGGTTCGACAGGTCAAAATCCCACAGACCGCAGCGTCCGCGAGACAGTGCGGTTTCGACACGAAGGTTGGATTCCACGAAGATTTCATCCGCCGTCCGCGCACGCTTCACCTGCATGTAATAGGCATAGAGAATGACGAGCAGGATTGCGGAAATGCCGGTGAACAACGTGACATTCATGGCCACTTCGCTGCGCCAGAAAGACCGGATCGGCTGCAAGGACCGCGCAGCAATGATCATGCCGCCATCGACGCCCAGCGGCAGCATAGTCGCATAGTGAGGTGTGTCCTCAATATAGGTTTCGATGGTGCCGGGAGCGCCAGGAAAGCGGCGGACGATGGCAATTTCCGGCAGAAGGCTCGTCAGCGATGTGCCGACGTAGAGCGGCGCGCTCTTGCCGATGCCACCGAAAATGCGACCGTTATTGCCAGCCACCAGCAGCAGCGTGTCATCATCGAGACTGCCTGTCGGAAAAGCTGTTCTGAGGCGAGCCTCAGCATCGGCGCGATCCTGCGTGGCAAAGAGGGGTTCGGCATTGTGGAGCGAGGCCCTGGCGGCGAGTGCCGAAAGTGCTGTCGTCTGCCGCGCAGCCTCTTCCATACGCCCGGACTCTGCAACGATGCCCAGCATGCGCGATGTCGCGACGACAACGAGAAAGGCCAGTATTAGGACAGGTATGAGCCGCTTTAGCAGCAATTCTAATTGTGGTAACTGGATACTGCTTCTTGGCACCGTGGCAAAAGCAGTTAAATAACCGGAAAGCCTTTCGCCCCATGCAGCTATGTCAGCAAATTTGGCATACGGGCGCTCATCGCCCGCAATCGCCCGCCGCACATTCGTCATTAATCCGCCTTGATATTCCTCGTGATATTCGAAGCATATTGCTCGAATCTGACACCAGTGAATCAAAGCTGATTCGGCTTGTCCAGAGCTTAAGGTTAAAAGAAATTTAACCCCTTGAACGGACTCTGTATTTTTTTGGGGCAGGTCAGGCGACTCTTTGCGAAGTCGCCTAACTCAGCAAAGTCAAGCCTTTAACACACGTTCAACGATGTCACGAACATCTGCGGACAGTGCCGTCGACCGCTCGATGATCGTCAGTGCATCACGTGCGTGATCAGCCCGAACAGGCTCCAGAGAGCGCCAAGACCGCATGGAAGTGAGGATGCGGGCGGCAAGCTGGGGATTACGCTTGTCTATGGTTACGATCTGTTCTGCAAGGAACCGGTAGGCTTCGCCGTCTGCACGGTTGAAGCCAGTTGGATTTCCAAAGGCGAAGGTGCCGATGAGCGAGCGAACGCGGTTTGGGTTGGTGCTGGTGAAATGCTTGGAGCCCGTGAGTTGCTTGATGCGATCAAGCGCACCACCGCCGGGAATGGCAGCCTGAATGGACAGCCACTTGTCCAGAACCAGCGCGTTGTCGGCAAAGCGGGTTTCGAATGTCGCCAGTGCGTCGGCTGTTTCTGGCGCATCGGGGAAGCGTTGCGTCAAAACGCTGAGGGCATAGGCAAGATCGGTCATGTTCGTTGCGGCCGTGAATGCCGCAGAGGCGCGGGCAGGGCTGCCTTCAACGAAGGACAGATAGCTCATGGCGATATTGCGCAGCGACCGGCGACCGGCACTCGTGGCGTCGGGTGAATAAGCGCCCTTGTCTTCCAAGCCGCTGAAGATTGCTGTGAATGTTTCCACGCCAGCTTCTGCGATGGCGGTCATGGCCGCATTGCGGGCCTTGTGGATGGCTTCCGGGTCATTGTTGCTGCCGATTTCGCGGGCGATGTCAGCCTCGCTTGGAAGGGTCAGCGCCTGCGCACGAAATGCTGGCTCCAACGTTTCATCGGCTGCGATTTCAATCAATGTCGCAATGAAAGCCGCGTCGAACGCCACGGCATCACCATCGCGCATCGCGTGGCTTGCCTTGATGAGGTTCGGCATGGCCAGCGTTGCCAGTGCCTGCCAGCGGGAGAACATATCCGTGTCGTGACGGGCGATTTGCACCATGTCTTCTGCGGATTGTTCCAGATGCAGGTTGATGGGTGCGGAGAAGCCACGGTTGATGGACAGCACGGGCCGGGAAGAAATGCCTGAGAATGTGAATGTCTGGCTTCGTTCAGTCAGATGCAGCACGCCATCGCGGTACTCGCCGCCTTCGACCTTTGACGGTTCGGCAATCTGGCCGTTGTCGAGGATCAGCGCAGTGGAGAGCGGAATATGCAGGGTCTGCTTGTTGGTCTGGCCCGGCGTTGCGGGCACCGTCTGTTCAAGCGAGAGCGTGAAGGTGGCGGAGGTGGCGTCATAGGCTGTGGACGCGCTGACAAGCGGCGTGCCAGCCTGAACATACCAGCGGAAGAACTGACCAAGATCGCGACCGCTTGCATCTGCGAAGCACTTGATGAAATCCTCAACGGTTGAGGCGTCTCCATCGTGGCGCTCGAAGTAGAGATCCATGCCCTTACGGAAATCATCTGCACCTAAAATGGTGGCGATCATGCCGGTAATTTCGGCACCCTTCTCATAGACGGTCGTCGTGTAGAAATTGTTGATCTCCCGATATTTATCGGGGCGCGGCGGATGTGCCAACGGGCCGCCATCTTCCGGAAACTGTTCCGACTTGAGGTGGCGCACATCGGCGATGCGCTTGACGGCGCGCGAGCGCATGTCCGAGGAGAACTCCTGGTCGCGATAAACCGTCAGGCCTTCCTTGAGGCAAAGCTGAAACCAGTCGCGGCAGGTGATGCGATTGCCTGTCCAGTTATGGAAATACTCATGCGCGATGATGCGTTCGATATTGGCGTAATCGGTATCCGTCGCGGTTTCAGGGTCTGCCAGAACATATTTATCGTTGAAGACGTTGAGACCCTTGTTCTCCATGGCGCCCATGTTGAAATCAGACACGGCGACGATCATGAAGATATCCAGATCGTACTCACGACCGAAGTGCTCTTCATCCCATGTCATGGACCGTTTCAGCGCATCCATGGCGTAAGCCGCACGCGGCTCCTTGCCGTGTTCGACGTAGATCTTCAGCGCGACTTCGCGACCGGACATGGTTGTGAAAGTGTCTTCGATCAGGCCGAGATCACCGGCAACAAGCGCGAACAGATAGCTGGGCTTGGGGTGCGGATCGAACCATGCCGCAAAGTGACGGCCTTCATCATAATTGCCACCACCCAGGAAATTGCCGTTCGACAGCAGGAAGGTGTTGCCTTCCTTGGCGGCGATAATGGTGATGGTGTAGGGCGCCAGAACATCCGGGCGATCGGGGAAATAGGTAATGCGGCGGAAACCCTCAGCTTCGCACTGGGTGCAGTACACACCATTCGTGCGGTAAAGGCCCATCAACTGCGTATTGGTTTCCGGGTTGATGTAGTTCGTCACACAGATTTCGAAGGGTTCGGCTTCTGGCAGGTCGCGGATCGTCAGACTGTCCGGCGTCACATCAAATTGTGTGGCTGCAATGTCGATCTGGTCCAGCAGTAGGCCTGAAAGCGTCAGCTCATCACCGTCAAGAACAAGCGGTGCTGTCTTGTCGGCACCTTCGCGCCGGTGAAAAATCAGCCGCGCTTCAACCTTGGTATGTGTCGGGTCGAGTTCGAAGGTGAGGTCAACTCGTTCGAGAACGAAATCGGTAGGGCGATAATTCGCCAGATGAACGATTTGGCCTGTGTCTGTTCGCATGACTATTCCTGAATGAACCTTGCCTGGCGCGCTTCAGGTTTCATGCTGCATGTAACCTGAAAGTAGAACTGAAAATGGGTCACATACATGTGAGATTCGCAAGACGTGATGTCTTGGTAGTGTAGCGCAAGACAAATTGATCATTGATGATCAATGAACATGTCTCGCATTGGCACACCATCCCATTAAATGTTGAACGATTACTGAAATTATCGCCGGGACTAGATTATATTATCATAAAATATCCGCTTGGTTAGCAATTCTATTATCCTCAGCAAATGGCGATGATCCATGGCTTTCCACTGCACCGCTGTTGCTCGTTGCATTTGCGCATGCCCTTGCGGGAAAAATGCCATCTCTGAGCCGCGCGTGGCAAGTTTGCCTGCACGGCGAGTGATTCTCTGTTATTCACTGTGGCACATGCAGGCTGGATCCGTGGTCTGTGAGATGTAACCGGTTCTCCTGCTGAACCATGGAATGCCGATCCCCATGAGTGCCGCCGCATACAATCCCATCAAGGGAATAAGCTTCAAGCTGATATCCGTTGCATTTTTTCTGGTCATGCAGACCTGCATCAAGGCCGTTGGGCCGGATGTGCCTGCCGGGCAGATCAGCTTTTTCCGCTCTCTCTTCGCCATCGTCCCGATTGTCATCTATCTGGCGTGGCTTCGCAGCCTGCACAGTGCATTCCACACCGACAATCTTGCGGGTCACTTCAAGCGGGGAATTCTGGGCATCCTCTCTATGATCTGCGGCTTTTACGGACTGACGCTTTTACCGCTGCCGGAGTTCATCGCGATTGGTTATGCCTCGCCACTGATGGCAGTCGTCTTTGCGGCGTTGATATTGGGCGAAGCCGTGCGCATTTATCGATGGTCTGCGGTCCTAGTGGGTATGACGGGTGTCATTATCATCCTGTGGCCCAAGCTGACGCTGTTGCAGGAAGGTGGCTTTGCTGCGGGCGAGGGCATCGGTGCGCTTTCAGTCTTGCTGGGTGCCGTTCTCGCAGGCCTTGCCATGGTTCAGGTCCGCCAGCTGGTGGTGACGGAAAAAACAGCAACTATCGTTCTCTATTTCTCGCTGACGGGCACGTTGCTTTCGGCACTCAGCCTGCCTTTTGCCTGGGAATGGCTGGATATGTGGCAGACTATGCTTCTCATAACCTCGGGTATCGCCGGTGGCATTGCCCAGATATTGCTGACCGAAAGCTATCGCCACGCGGAAGTGTCGACCATCGCGCCGTTTGAATACAGCTCAATTCTGTTTGGGATCGGCGTATCTTACATTCTGTTCGGAGATATCCCGACGGTAACGATGCTGGTGGGGACCGCGATTGTCGTGTCTGCTGGAATATTCATCATACTTCGCGAGCATCAATTGGGACTGGCGCGCAAAGCAGCCAGAAAGGCATCGACTCCGCAGGGTTGAGGTGGCGCCTGCCTCAATTTCAGCACACTGTCGTTGACAGCCGGAATACTACATTTTTATCAAAGTTTTACCCACACTTCACGTAGATGTGTTATGCAGCGCAGCGGTGGTAAAGGTAATTCGGGTGGCATATCGTGTTTCGGGTAAAATGCACGGGGCTTGATTGCGCGTGCCTGTCGTCTACGGACAGCATCGGCAAGCAATGGGCGAGGGGAATAGGCGCAATATCAGCGTTTCGTGATGGCTCTTATCGAGCGCGCGGCGCTGGCCATGCTGTTTATGCAAGCCCTGCTTTCCTGCCCATGTCATCCATGCAGATGTCTGCGGGGTTGACGTCATGAAATATTCCCATGCCGAGCTGGTCGCACATCCATCATTGCTAGGTGCCATCCGCACATTGGCGCGTCATCTGCGTGCTGCCTATAACGATAATCCGCGCATCGCACGGCTGCTCTCAGCCCACCAGAAATGGTTGATGACGCAGGCGGGCATGGCGCTCAACCTTCGCAACAAGCCGCATGGTTTTACCGTGGCGCAGTTGCGCGAGCTTGTGACTGATAATGGTATCGCCAGCCGCAATACCGTTCAGAACTATCTCGATCAGCTTGAAATCTACCGCTATAGCGAACGCGTATCACCGCTGACCGCGCGTCCTCGACGCTACCGGGCGACGGCCATCAGCGAGCAATCGATGGTGATGTGGTACGCGGCAAATCTGGCGGCGCTGGATAGTATGGATGGGGGAATACGGGCCGCGCAGATGATGGCGCGTCCTGAGCTTGCCCTTTATGCGCAGCCCATTGCCGCGTTGAATTGCATTGCCGACAAGGCATGGGTAGATCCGCCCGAGCGCATTGGCCTGTTTTTGTGGACCGAGGCGGGCGCGCTTGTGATGGACGAGTTCATCAGCCGTATCGAAGACGCTGGCCGTCAGAATGATCGCATCGACATTGGCTATGTCGATGCGCGCGCCTTGGCCGCTGAATTCATGATGTCGCGCACGCATTTGCAGCGCCTGCTCAACAAGGCGGCCGAGCAGGGCACCATGGGCTGGCACGATGACAGCCTTCGAAGCGGGATGTGGTTCTCGCGCGATTTTCTGGACGAATACTGCAACTGGCAGGCCATCAAGTTCGTCTATGTGAACAATGCTTTTGCCGATGCGCTGGACCATTGCGCTGATAGCGCCCCATAGGCGCGCTCAAGCTTGGCCTGGCCCTTCGTTCCATAGAAGCAGAAACGCAAAAGCGCCTCTCCATCGGAAAGGCGCTGCAAAGCGTCATAGCTATACTTCCGTCACAGGTGAACCTGAAGAGAGTTATTTCAGCGTTCGCGGAAGTCTGCGAATACAGCCGATGGACGTGTTGTGCGAACCTGCTGTGCGGATGCGCGGGCTGTCAGCTGTTCGTTGGTTCCACCAAAGCGGTGGTAGCCTTCGCTGGAGCGCGGGCCGATGCCTGCAAGCCTGAGAGTTTCGAAGCCGGAGTGAACCGGACGGAAGCGAGTGGTCATTGCCTTGGTTCCTTAAACCTTTTCCTCCCAAGACGAGATGACTTATTGCAGCGCAGCAGAGATTCGGCAAGAAACGCAAATGGGCCGCTGTCATGCGTAATTTGCATGGCTTTCTTCACAAATGATTCATACTGATCAAAAAGGAAGCATTCACATTTGGCGCAGATGCGCTTGGAACGTCAATAAGTCCTGCCATGCCAATGACTTGCTGGCTGGAGCGTTCAAAAGCTCCTGCGGGTGCAAAGTTGCGATTGCCGGCACGACGCCGGGTCCACATGCGACATCTCGCCACTGTCCGCGCAGCGAATGAATGGTGCCCGTGCTGCCAAAGAAAAAACGTGCTGTGAAGTTGCCGAGAAGCAACAGCACTTTTGGCTCAGCGAGAGCAACCTGACGCTCGATGAATGGGCGGCATATTTCCATTTCAGGGCCAGATGGCGGGCGGTTGCCAGGCGGGCGCCACGGCACGACATTGGTCAACAGCAGATTGGCGCGGTCCAGACCGATTGCAGCGAGCATACGATCGAGCAGCGTGCCGGTCTTGCCCATGAAGGGGTGGCCCTCGCGGTCATCATCAGCATCCGGCATGGGGCCAATCACCATAATGCCGGAGGACGGGTCGCCTTCGGCAAAAATCGTGTTGCGGGCACTGTTCTTCAGATTGCAGCCATTGAAGCTTTCCAGTGCCGATTTCAGCTCGGGCAGAGAACGCGCGGTTTCTGCGGCAAAACGTGCCGCAGCGATTGCCTGTTCATCTGGCATCGCGACATTTGTCTGTGCGGACGGTGCTTGAACTGCGGCGCCGCTGCGGGCGGGCGCAGATTGCGTGGCCCGTTGCGGGCTGGTTCGCGAGGGGGCGCTTGACGCAGCCTCGCTCTGGCGCGGCGCGGCCTCTCTGGCCGGTGCGCGGCTTTGGCGGGTCGCTGCAAATTCTGCGAAACGATCCAGCGCTGTGTCTTCCAACAGCCAGTCAACGCCCGCATCCGCATGAAAATGCAGAAGCGCGGCCAGTTCTGCCGGGGAAAGGTCTTGGGCCGAGATCATGGGTCTAGAATTACCCTATGTGCCCAGCCCGCGTAACCCCTGATATCACGCTGTCCAGCGTTCAATATCGCCACTTTCGCCAATCATTGCGAGGCCGTGGGCGATGGAGAGCAGTTCTCCGCCAGTTTCAATCCTGTCCGCATCGAAACGGCGGGTAAACAACTGCCGCACGGCTGGCACGAATGATGTGCCGCCGGTGAGGAACACCTTGTCGATGGCGTCTGGTGCCGTGTTGGTCTTTTCCAGCACTTCGTCCAGCGCGCCCTCGATCTTAGCGAGGTCATCAACGATCCACTGGTCGAAATCGGACCGCTTGACCATCTTGCGGCCAGCCTTGCCGAGCGGCGAGAAGTTGAACTCGGCTTCCTCCTGCGAAGACAATGCCATCTTGGTTGCGGAAATGGCCTGATAGAGCGGATACCCTTCATCATGATCGACGAGATCGATGAACATTTCCAGCTTTTCAGGCTCGAGAGCAGACCGCACGAGCGATTTCAGATCTGTGAATTCCTTCGAGGTCTTGAAGATGGAGAGCTGGTTCCAGCGCCCGAAATTCACATAATAACCGTTGGGAACATCCAGCACCTTGTCGAAGCTTTTGAACTTGCTGCCCTTGCCGATCTCAGGCGAGACGAGATTGTCGATCATGCGGAAGTCGAAATGGTCTCCCGCCACGCCAACGCCGGAATGTCCGATGGGGGTGGCAGACAGCTTGCCGGCATGGGTTTCGAAACGGATGAGCGAATAGTCGGTGGTGCCGCCGCCGAAGTCGGCAACGAGAACATTGGCGTCTTTCTTGAGGCTCTGCGCAAAGTAATAGGCCGCGGCAACTGGCTCATAGACGTAGTGAATTTCAGGAAAACCGGCGCGGGTTAGCGCATCGTTGTAACGCGCAATGGCAAGCTCTTCATCCGGGTTGGAGCCCGCAAAGCGCACCGGACGGCCTGCAACAACGGTCTGGATATCATCGCGCCATTCGTCTCCTGCATAGGTCTTGAGCTTGCGCAGGAACACTTCCATCAGGTCTTCGAAGCTCTGGCGCTTGGCGTAGACCAGCGTTCCCTGAAACAGCGATGAGGCGGCAAACGTCTTGATGGATTGCAGGAAGCGGCAATCGCCGGGGTTGTCGATGAACTGACGGATGGCGGCGTGGCCTGCTTCCACCTGAAGGGCAGATGCACCGAACGTGCCTGACTTCATGAAGGAAAGCGCCGTGCGCATGCTGTCAGTTGTGCCTGCACTGCTGGTAAAGCGCATGGAGTGGCTGGTGTTGCCGCTGTCCGACATGGCCATGACCGTATTGGTCGTGCCGAAATCGAGCCCGAGTGTTCTTGCCATGGCGCGTGTTTCCTAAGATCAAAGATGGTTTCGCCGCGGGCCCGGAGGCATGCGGTTGTGAACGGGATGCCGAAGCGTCCGCCTGTTTTGAAGAGGGCGCGTGATCGCACAGGCAAATGTGATTGGCAAGCGCGTGAACGTTGTTTTCTCCCCATCCGCCGCAATAATGCCATTCGTTTTCTGCCTATCGCGGCGGGGGAATTCGCATTCTATCGACGCTCAGGGAGGATCACAGTGATCTCAAACACACTGACGGCATTGGCATTTGGTGCCGCCATCACGCTCTCCGGTTTCTACGCAACATCGGTCAAGGCAGCGCAACCGGTGCAATGCACCGTGGTTGTTGACGCAGCAAGCGGCGAGACGCTTCACCGGGACGGAACCTGCGACAAGGCATTTGCCCCGCAATCCAGTTTCAAGCTTCCATTGGCTGTGATGGGTTATGATGCGGGGATCTTGACCGACGCCACGACGCCGCGATGGGACTATAAGCCCGAATGGAAAAGTCCCAAGCGCGATCAGAAATCCGTGGATCCGACCATATGGGAAAAGGACTCTGTGCTGTGGTACTCGCGGGAACTTACGCGCAAGCTTGGACAGCAGAAGTTTGCCGACTACGTGAAACGTTTTGATTATGGCAACGCCGATGTGACCGGCGCGAAGGGCAAGGCCGACGGGTTGACGCAATCCTGGCTGATGTCTTCGCTGAAGATATCACCCGAGGAACAGGTCGATTTTCTGCGACGCTTCGTGAATGGAAAACTGCCAGTTTCCAAGGCTGCTCACGAAAAGACGGTGGCCATTATTCCGACCTTTGAGGCGGCCGAGGGCTGGCGGGTCCACGGCAAGACCGGAGCGGGCCGCATGCGCACCGAAGCGGGCGAGTTCGATGGCAACGACTGGCTTGGCTGGTTCGTTGGCTGGGCCGACAAGGGCGACCGCCGCGTGGTATTTGCCACGCTGAACATCCGCGATTGGACAAGCGAAGAGCCGATCAGCTTCGCCACGCGGGATGCATTGATTACGCAGCTGCCGAAGCTCGTGAAATAGCTCAGCGGGCAAAACGCCGTGCGGCAAAGATCACGGCCAGCCCGACGGCGGCGACCAGCGCACCGCGCAGCATCCAGGGGCGTTGATCGATCATGAAGCTGGAGGCAGGGTAGGGGAAGTACCCGCTGCCCTGCCCAATCCACACCAGTCCGATGAGCGCCAGCAACGCGCCGAGCACAATCAGCGAAACCCGAACTACCTTCATGGTGGACCTCAAATAGATGACATCTTCGGAGCCTAGCCCGAAGATGTTTCAATAGCTACGGTTATGTCTATCAGATGGATTTCGACGCGCCGCCATCCACGCGCAGCATCGTGCCGGTGATGTAGCTGGCGGGCTCAGAGCAGAGGAATGCACCGGCTGCGGCGAATTCCTCGACCTTTCCGAGGCGTCCGGCGGGAATGGTTTTCAGCGATGCTTCGCGCACCTCTTCAACGGTTTTTCCCAGTCTGGTCGCGTTTGCGCCATCCAGTTCATCGATGCGGTCCGTGTGGATGCGGCCGGGCAACAGCAGGTTGGCGGTGATGCCAGAAGCGGCGATTTCCGCTGCCAGCGTCTTGTTCCAGCCCACCAGCGCCCCGCGCAATGTGTTGGACAGCGCCAGATTGGGAATGGGCTCGAAGACGCCTGAAGATGCGACGGTCAGAATGCGACCCCAGCCTTGTTCCTTCATCTGCGGCAGAAACGCGCCTGTCAGCGTGATGACGCGCAGCACCATGGATTGGAAAAAGGTTTCCAGCTTGTCGATGGTCATATCCTGCGCCGTGCCCGGAGTAGGGCCACCGGTGTTGTTGACGAGAATATCAATGCCGCCCAGCTTTTCTTTGACGGCCTGAACCATGGAGGCGACGAAATCGCTCTGTGAAAGATCGCCGCGAACCCAATCCGCCTTGCCTTTGCCTAGGGCATTGATGGCATCCGCATTGGCCGCCAGCTTGTCTTCGCTGCGGCCAACCAGCAGCACATGCGCGCCTTCCTTTGCCAATGCCGTTGCAATACCCAAGCCAAGGCCGCGCGATGATGCGAGCACGAGGGCGCGTTTTTCGGAAATGCCGAGATCCATAGGTCTTCTCCTTCCAGATGCTTTTGACCGTTATAGGTGGGGATCGAACGGATTTGAAAGAGGGCTAGACTCTTTTCGTGGGGTGAGGCCCCCATATGGCAAGCTTGACCAGCATACCGAAGCTGCGATATTACTGTATTACGTGAACGTAAAAGTAAGATATCGGCGTTGCGGCAGACCATGATACGATCTCAAAGCGGTATTTGATGTGGTTCACCTCGACAATGGCTCTTTGCTTTGCCAAGAGAGTTGAACACAATGCTTGGGAAAGACGGCGCGCGTCGCGATTGGAACTCCGTATCGGCGGGCGCGTTGGCAAAACAGAACCGGACGGGACCGGTTAACGGATGAGGACACGATGACTGAGACGATGGAACTGCCGGAACGCGAATCGATGGAATTCGATGTTGTTATCGTTGGTGCAGGCCCTGCCGGTCTCTCTGCCGCGATACGGCTGAAGCAGGTCAATCCTGATCTCTCCGTTGTTGTGTTGGAAAAAGGTGCGGAAGTGGGCGCGCATATTCTTTCCGGTGCCGTTGTTGATCCTACCGGCATCGACCGTCTTCTGCCGGGTTGGCGGGAAGAGGAGGGGCATCCGTTCAAGACCGAAGTGACGGACGACCAGTTCCTGCTGCTCGGTCCTGCCGGTTCCATCCGCCTTCCGAATGCACTGATGCCACCTTTGATGAGCAATCACGGCAATTACATCGTCTCGCTCGGTCTGGTCTGTCGCTGGCTGGCCGAAAAAGCCGAGGCGCTGGGCGTGGAAATCTATCCCGGCTTTGCGGCAACCGAAGTCCTTTATAACGAGGCGGGTGCGGTGAGAGGCGTGGCGACCGGCGATATGGGCGTGGAGCGCAACGGCGAGCCCGGCCCCGCCTTCACACGCGGCATGGAGCTGCACGGCAAATATGTGCTGATCGGCGAGGGCGTGCGTGGATCGCTCGCCAAGCAGCTCATCAACCGCTTTGAACTTTCAAAGGACAGTGATGTCCAGAAATACGGTATCGGCATCAAGGAACTCTGGCAGGTTGCGCCGGAAAAGCATCGTCCAGGTCTGGTTCAGCATTCCTTCGGCTGGCCGCTGGGCATGAAGACGGGTGGCGGTTCTTTCCTCTACCATCTGGAAGACAATCTTGTTGCCGTCGGCTTCGTTGTGCACCTGAACTACAAGAACCCCTATCTCTATCCGTTCGAAGAATTCCAGCGATACAAGACGCATCCGGCCATCCGCGATACGTTCGAGGGCGGCAAGCGGCTTTCCTATGGCGCACGCGCCATCACCGAGGGCGGATATCAGTCCGTGCCGAAGCTGACCTTCCCTGGCGGCGCGCTGATCGGCTGTTCAGCGGGCCTCGTCAATGTGCCGCGCATCAAGGGCAGCCACAATGCGGTGCTTTCCGGCATGCTCGCAGCGGATAAGATTGCCGATGCACTGGCCGCCGGTCGCGCCAATGATGAGGTTATCGAGATCGAGAACGAATGGCGCTCGACCGATATCGGCAAGGATCTGAAGCGCGTTCGCAACGTCAAGCCGCTGTGGTCAAAGTTCGGCACGGCTATTGGCGTGGGTCTCGGCGGGCTGGATATGTGGACCAACCAGCTGTTCGGCTTCTCCATTTTCGGCACGCTGAAACATGGCAAGAGCGATGCGGAAAGCCTTGAGCCTGCGGCCAAACACAAGCCTATTGCTTATCCCAAGCCCGATGGCGTGCTGACCTTCGACCGCCTGTCCTCGGTCTTCATCTCATCCACCAACCATGAAGAAGACCAGCCGGTGCACCTTCAGGTGAAGGACATGGCGCTGCAGAAGCGCTCCGAGCATGACGTCTATGCCGGGCCTTCCACGCGCTACTGTCCCGCCGGTGTCTACGAATGGGTGGAGAAGGACGGCGAGCCGACCTACGTCATCAATGCGCAAAACTGCGTGCATTGCAAAACCTGCGATATCAAGGACCCGAACCAGAACATCAACTGGGTGCCACCTCAGGGCGGCGAGGGGCCTGTTTACGCGAATATGTAAGGGACCAGCGGACCTGCCACTCACTTTCTGGCAAGATTGTCAGGGTATACTGCGCACTGCTGGAGGGGAGGAGCGTTTGGCAAGCGCGACGGTCTCTTGAATGCCATTGAGGACAGAATTGCAGAAGTCGCTCTGGTGCCTTACTACAGGAGTGCAGCGCTTGCGCTGCGTGAGATATCCGGCGGTCCGGATGTGGGAGCAGGTTATGACTATCGACAGACGTCTTACTGAACGCACTGGAAGGCTGATTTGCGGCACGGCGTTCGCACTTTTGGCCGTGGTGGCCATGCCGACACGGAAGAGCGAGGCTGCAAGCTGCCGTGCCGAGGCATCTGCGGAAATCGACTGGAGCAAGTGCAACAAGCGGCTCCTCATGCTGGGTGGAAGTGTTCTGGATGGCGCGGATCTGCGCGCAACCGACTTCACCTTCACCGATCTCCGCGGCTCGTCCTTCAAGAAGGCCAATCTTGAAAAGGCCAAGCTCATCCGTACATCTCTGGCATCTTCGCAGTTGCAGGATGGCAATTTCACCAAGGTGGAAGCCTATCGCGGTGATTTCAGTGATGCGAATGCGGAGAATGCCAAATTCTATAGCGCGGAAATGCAGCGTGCCAATTTTCAGAAGGCAAAGCTGGTCGGGGCCGATTTCAGCAAGGCGGAACTGGGTCGTGCGGATTTTGAGGGCGCGGAGCTGACGGGTACGAAGTTCACCATGTCCAATCTCTCACGCTCCCGCTTTGAGGGCGCAACCTTCACCGGCCCCATCGATTTCGCCAATGCTTTCCTTCTTCTGGCCCGCATCGAGGGCCTGGACCTTTCCACAGCGACTGGCCTTGAACAGAAACAGATCGACATTGCCTGCGGTGATGCCAAGACCAAATTGCCCCAGGGCCTGACGGCACCGGCCGAGTGGCCCTGCCCGGAAGATCCCGACGAGGACTAAAGGATGGGCGCTGGCGATGTCTTGTCCCTGCAACGAGCAGCCTTTTTGCGCGATGCACCGCCGAGCCCTGAGGCACGAAGGATTGATCTGAAGGCATTGAGGGCTGCGATTATCGCCCGAAGGCGCGATATCGAGCACGGTGTAGACGCGGATTTCGACGGACGCTCGCCACGCGAAACGGCGCTGACTGAGGTCTTCGGCGCCGTGCAGGCCATCGATTATCTCGCCCACAATCTCAAGCGCTTCATGCGCCCGGAGCGCCGCCATGTGCCGCTGACGTTCCAGCTTGGCCGCGCCTATGTCGAGTATCAACCGCTCGGCGTTATCGGCATCTTGTCCCCGTGGAATTATCCGTTTCTGCTGGCCATCGTGCCACTCGCAACGGCGCTGGCTGCCGGAAACCGCGCCATGCTGAAACCGTCCGAGCTGACACCGCGCACCAGCCTTTTGATGAAGGAGATGCTGGCCAGCATCTTTCCGGAAGACAAGGTCGCAGTCATACTGGGTGATGCGCAGACGGGCGCTGATTTCAGTGCGCTCGCCTTTGACCATCTGCTGTTTACCGGCAGCACGCAGGTTGGCCGCAGCGTGATGAAAGCTGCCAGTGAGAACCTTGTGCCGGTGACGCTGGAACTGGGCGGAAAAAGCCCCGCCATCATCGAGAAAGGCCATGTGACGGACGCGCATGCAGGCTCCATCGTGTTCGGAAAGCTGACCAATGCGGGCCAAACCTGCGTCGCGCCAGATTATCTCTTCGTCCATGAGGATGATGTCTCTGCCTTCACCGACGCCTTTCAGCGCGCCGTGGCAAAATCCTATCCACAGGGGGCGATGAGCCGCGATTATGCGTCCGTTATCAACGACCGGCATTTTGCACGGCTGAATGCATTGCTGGATGATGCGCGGCAGAAGGGTGGGCGGGTTGTCGAGGTGGGCCGCATGCCTGTGTCTTCGCCTACCAACCGAACGCGCGTGCTGGCGCCGCATCTGGTGTTTGATGTCAGTGACGACATGATGGTGATGCAGGAGGAAATTTTCGGGCCGATCCTGCCGGTGCTCACCTATCGCGACATCAACGCGGTGATTACCACCATCAATGCCAGGCCACGGCCTCTGGCGCTTTACATGTTTGGTGATGCCAACGGCGAAGCCTGCCGCACAGTGCTGGCGCGCACCACCTCCGGCAATGCCGGCATCAACAACACCATGCTGCATGTTGCGCAGGATGACCTGCCTTTCGGCGGCGTCGGGGCGAGCGGCATCGGCGCTTATCATGGCATCGAGGGTTTTCGCCGCATGAGCCATGCCAAGGGTATTTTCGTTCAAGGCAGATGGAGCCTGCCAAGCCTGTTGCGCGCGCCGTTCGGGCGTCTTACAGATTGGGCACTGGCCTTTTTATTGCGCTAAAGAATTATTTTGCATTGCAACATGGAACTGCCCGGATTGCTTCATAACGTCGCGTCCAGGGATATTTAGTCAGGGACGCACAAGCATGACAATTGGTTGGATCGAGGCGGCGATTCTCGGTTTCATTCAGGGACTCACGGAGTTCCTGCCCATTTCCTCCAGCGCCCATCTGCGCATTGCGGGCGAATTTCTTCCCTCCGGCATCGATCCGGGTGCAGCCTTTACGGCCATCATCCAGATTGGTACCGAGCTGGCCGTTCTGGTCTATTTCTGGTCTGATATCATGCGCATTGCCAATGCCTGGCTGCGCCAGAACCTGCGGATCGGCGGCAGTTTCGATCCCGCAGATGCGCGCATGGGCTGGATGATCATCGTCGGTTCGGTGCCGATTGTGCTGCTTGGACTGGTGTTCAAGGATGCCATCGAGCACTCGCTGCGCAACCTTTACATCACCGCCGTCATGCTCATCGTCTTCGGCTTCATTCTCGGCTATGCCGACAAGATTGGCCAGAAGAAGTACCCGATCAAGAAGCTGATCTGGCGTGATGCCGTTATTTTTGGCTTTGCCCAGGCCATGGCACTTATTCCCGGTGTGTCCCGTTCCGGCGGCACCATCACCGCTGGCTTGTTTCTGGGTTACACGCGTGAGGCTGCTGCCCGCTATTCCTTCCTGCTGGCCATTCCCGCAGTCTTCGGCTCTGGTTTCTACCAGCTTTTCAAGAGCATCGGGAAGGATAACCCAGTGGGCTGGGGCCCAACGGCACTTGCGACGGTCATCTCCTTCTTCGTCGGTTATGCCGTCATCGTCTTCTTCCTGAAACTGGTATCGACCAAGAGCTACATGCCATTCGTCTGGTACCGCGTGGGGCTGGGCGTCGTGCTTCTCGTGCTGCTGGGCACGGGCGTTATCAGCGCCACTGCGTAATCTCGGTTTCAATAGGCCTGCCGGTGTAAATTCGGCAGACGCCGATTTTTCTTGAAATCTTTTCCTCGGAATGATTTTTCATGACAGATGTGCAATAGAGCCGTTTATTGCGCGGCAAATTTCTTGTGCTTCTGTAAGTATCATCCGAAATCAGGACAGTCGGGACCCATTGATGAGCATTGAAGGCGGTTACGCGCTTGATGTGGACGATATCCACAAGAGCTTCGGTACCAATGAGGTTCTGAAAGGCATTTCGCTCAAAGCCCGCAAGGGCGACGTCATTTCGATCATTGGTTCCTCCGGTTCCGGCAAGAGCACGTTTCTGCGCTGCATCAACTTTCTCGAAATGCCCGACCGTGGCCGCGTCACGGTCAATGGTGAAGAGGTCGCGGTCCGCATTGGCCGTGATGGCAAGGCCGTGCCGAAAAGCTGGCGGCAGGTGGAGCGGTTGCGCACCGGGCTTGGCATGGTGTTTCAGAATTTCAATCTCTGGGCTCATCGCACGGTGCTGGAAAACATCATCGAAGCGCCTGTGCATGTGATGGGCGTGAAGCGGCAGGATGCGATTGAGAAGGCCGAAGCGCTGCTCAACAAGGTCGGGCTTTACGACAAGAAGGATGTTTACCCCGCCTTTCTTTCCGGTGGGCAGCAACAGCGGGCCGCCATTGCGCGGGCACTGTGCGTAGAGCCAGCCGTGATGCTGTTTGACGAGCCGACTTCGGCGCTTGACCCGGAACTGGTGGGCGAGGTGCTGAAGGTTATCCGCGATCTGGCCGAAGAGGGCCGCACCATGCTTCTGGTCACGCATGAGATGCGCTTTGCCCGCGATGTCTCCAGCCACGTCATGTTCCTGCATCAGGGCCGCGTGGAAGAAGAGGGCGCGCCTGAGCAGGTCTTTGGCAACCCGACCAGCACGCGCACCAGAGATTTTACCGGCGCCATCGCCAATTGATGTTTTCGATATTCCAACAGGAGAAATTTAAGATGAAATTGTTCGCTACGCTGCTCGCCGGATCGGCATTTGCGCTTTCTGCCTTCACGGCCAGCGCCGATGTGCGCTTCGGCATCATGAACGAATCCTACCCGCCATTCTTCGCCAAGGATGCTTCCGGTAAGTGGCAGGGCTGGGAAATCGACCTTATGGACGCCGTCTGCGCGGAAATGAAGGAAAAATGCTCCATCGTCGAACTGTCCTGGGATGGCCTCATTCCAGCACTCGAGGCCAAGAAGTTTGACGTGATCTGGTCTTCCATGTCCAACACGCAGGAACGTCAGAAGGTCATCACCTTCACCGACAAATATTACAACACGCCAAGCAAGCTGATCGGTGCCAAGGACGGCAAGCCGGGCGCGACCGCTGAAGACGTGAAGGGCAAGACCATCGGCATTCAGGTCTCGACCATCCAGTCCGCCTATTATGCCAAGTATTTCAAGGATGTGGCAGACGAAAAGACCTACCAGACACTGGACGAAGCCTTCCAGGATCTGGCAGCTGGTCGTATCGATTACGTCTTTGGTGATTCCCTCGTTCTCGATGCATTCGTGAAAAGCGATGCGGGCAAGGATTGCTGCGCGGATGCTGGCAATGTGGCTGACGACAAGGAAATCCTGGGTCTGGGCGTATCCGGCGGCCTTCGCCAGGACGATACCGAGCTGAAGCAGAAGCTGAATGCCGCGCTTGCTGCCGTTCGCGCCAGCGGCAAATATGATGAGATCACCAAGAAATACTTCGCCTTCGACATTTACGGCGCGAAGTAAGCTGATCGGTTGCGTTGATGGCAAGCATTGAAACCATGGTTCAACTTCTGTCGCCCTATCCTCCGGGATGGGGTGGCACGCTGTTGAAGGGTGCCGTTTCCACGCTTGCCATTTCCGCTGGTGCCTATCTCATCGGCATCCTCATTGGCATGGCCGGTGCGCTGGGCAAGCTGTCCGGCAACAGGCCGCTGGGCATGGTGCTCAGTTTCTATACGACGATGATCCGGGCCGTGCCGGAACTCATTCTGATTGTCGGGCTCTATTATGCCGGAACGGATGGCCTGAACCGGCTGCTGCAATGGGCCGGAATGCCTCCGCTTGAAATCAACGGTTTCGCCGCCGCCATCGCCGTTCTGGGTTTTGTGCAGGGTGCCTATATGACCGAGGTTCTGCGCGGCGCCATTCTTGCCATTCCGGCCGGGCAGATCGAAGCGGCGCGTGCCTTTGGGATGTCGCCCTTTCTGCGCTTCCGCCGTGTTGTGGTGCCAGCGCTGGTGCCGAATGCCTTGCCGGGACTGTCCAATCTGTGGCTGGCGGTGACGAAAGACAGCGCGCTGGTGGCCGTTGTCGGTTATCAGGAACTGGCGCTGGCCACGCGGCTGGCAGGCGCCAGCACCAAGCAATATTTCCTATTCTTCGCCGCAGCTGCGCTGATGTATCTGGCAATCACGCTGGTTTCCAACCTCGTCTTTTCATTGATCGAGCGCCGGGTGCGGCGCGGCCAACCGGCGCTGGCCTGAGGAGACGTGATGGAATTCTCCTGGATCGAAAAATACTGGCCGCTGCTGCTTTCTGGCGCTTATCAGACGGTGGCGCTGCTGGTGATTTCCGTCAGCATTGGGTTCATCCTCGCCATCGGGCTGGCGTTTGCGCAGGTCAGCGGTGGCAGGCTGACGCGGATGCTGGCGCGCGGCTATTGCACGTTTTTTCGAGGCACACCGCTGCTCATCCAGCTCTGGCTGCTCTATTACGGCGTCGGCTCGCTGCTACCCATGATACCCGGCTTGCGCCAGAGCTTCATGTGGCCGGTGTTGCGCGAAGGCTTCTTCTTCGCCGCCGTCAGCTTTACCCTGAACTACGCGGCCTATGAGGCCGAGGTGTTGCGCGGCGCGCTGCTGGCTGTGCCGAAGGGGGAACTGGAGGCGGGCAGGGCGTTCGGCATGGGCAGATTTACGCTCATCCGTCGCATCTGGCTGCCCCGTGCCATCCGCATTGCCCTTCCGACGATTGCGGGTGAAGTGGTCATGCAGTTGAAAGCCACGCCGCTTGCCTTCACCGTTACCGTCATGGATCTCTATGCTGTGGCTTATAAAGTACGACAGGATACGCTGCTGGTCTATGAGCCGCTGCTGGTCGTTACCGTTTTCTATCTCATCCTCACCGCCATCATTGTGCGCTGTTTCGGCTTTGTCGAAGCGCAGGTGCCGCAGCGGCGATAATAATCCAAGGAGTTTTCACATGGGCGATATCCGTATTCTCGACGGCGGCATGAGCCGCGAATTGCAACGGCTGGGCGCGCAGCTGAAACAGCCGGAATGGTCTGCCCTGGCGCTGATCGACACGCCTGACATTGTGCGGCAGGTCCATGCGGAGTTCATCGAGGCCGGTGCCGATGTTGTCACCACCAATTCCTACGCGCTGGTGCCGTTTCACATTGGTGAGGAGCGCTTCCAAAAAGAAGGCGCATCGCTGATTGCGCTGTCCGGCAAGCTTGCCCGCGAAGCGGCAGATGCTTCAGGCCGCATGGTAACCGTCGCCGGTGGCCTGCCGCCGATCTTCGGCTCCTACGAACCGCAGAATTTCGACGCGTCACGAGTGCAGGATTACCTCAAGGTTCTCGTCGAAAATCTCGCTCCCCATGTCGATGTGTGGCTTGGCGAAACGCTGAGCCTGATTGCAGAAGGTGACGCGGTACGCGAAGCCGTGACTGACACAGCTAAGCCCTTCTGGGTTTCTTTCACTCTGAACGACGACGCCGCGCAGGTTGACGGCAACGAACCGCAGCTTCGCTCTGGCGAATCAGTGCGCGCGGCAGCTGAATGGGCCGCAGGCTCTGGCGCTGCGGCACTGCTCTTCAATTGCAGCAAACCGGAAGTCATGAAAGCCGCAGTCGAGACAGCCGCATCCGTCTTCAAGGACAAGGGCGTCTCCATCGAAATCGGCGTCTACGCCAACGCCTTTGAGGGCGAACAGGGCGACGCAGCCGCCAATGAAGGCCTGCACGACACCCGCGCCGACCTGACCGACGACGCCTATTCCCGCTTCGCCTGCTCTTGGGCAGAAGCCGGTGCCACCATGATCGGCGGCTGCTGCGGAATTGGGGCAGCGCATATTCACACGGTTGCGGGCGCTCTTCGGGCGCGGTGACTTGATGGGGCGCTGCTTGAGATGGTTTTGCTCACGCAGCGTCCAAGACCCGCATTTCAACATGAAGTCCAGCGGCCGCTATCATATTGACCAGGGTATCAAGCCCGAACAGGTTGATCTTTCCACGTAACAGGTCAGATATACGTGGCTGGGTGACGCCAAGTGTGCGTGCCGCTTCACTTTGCGTCCATCCCTTGGCTTTTATGTGCCGCTCGAGTGCCATCATCAGCGTGGAGCGCAGCTTCATGTTTTCCGCTTCTGCGGTCGTGTCTTCGATGGCATCCCAAATGCTGTCGAAAGCTTCGTTGCTCATCGGCCTAATTCCTTCACCAGATCGTCGTAGCGTTTCGTCGCAAGATCGATATCTGCCTTGCTGGTCTTTTGCGTCTTCTTTTGAAAGCAATGTAGGACGTAGATCGCGTCGCTGAATTTGGCGACATAGATCACCCGAAACGCACCGCTTTCATCTCTTATCCGTATTTCCTGAACACCCTTTCCGATGGTTGCCATCGGCTTCCAATCGGCAGGCATCTGCTCATGCTGGACTTTGTCCAACTGATAGCCAGCTTCACGGCGCGCCGTTTCAGGAAACGAACGTAGATTACCCAGAGCGCTGCCACGAAACCTGATCGTCTTCATATCATGACTATACAAAAAATTATATAAATTTGGCAAGCATGTTTGGTAGATTTCGTTTCCGGTCGCGTTATGGACGCGACCGGAGGACTTGAGTGTGGCCTAAAGCAACGTCCCGCTCAAGATCAGCAGTGCCACCGAGAAGTAGATCACCAGACCGGTGACATCGACCAGCGTCGCTACAAATGGGGCCGAGGCTGAGGCGGGGTCGAGGCGCAGGCGCTGGAGGAGGAAGGGCAGCATGGAGCCCGTGATCGAGCCGAAGGTGACGATGCCGACCAGCGCGCTGAAGACTGTGAAGCCGACCAGCAGCCAGTGTTCGCCGTAATCATAAAAGCCAGCCTGTTGCCACACGGTGAGCCGCAGGAAGCCGATGGCGCCGAGGATGGCGCCGAGCGTGAGGCCCGTTGGCAGTTCACGCAGCAGCACCCGCCACCAGTCGGACAGTTTCAGTTCGCCCAGCGCCAGCGCCCGTATGATGAGCGATGTGGCTTGCGAGCCGGAATTGCCGCCTGAGGACATGATGAGCGGGATGAACAGCGTCAGCACAACGGCTTTTTCCAGCTCTCCCTCAAAATGCTGCATGGCGCTGGCCGTCAGCATTTCTCCGAGGAACAGGGCGGAAAGCCAACCGGCGCGTTTGCGGATCATGTCGAGAAAGCCCATCGTCATGTATGGCTTACCCAGAGCTTCCATGCCGCCGAATTTATGCGCATCTTCGGTGGTATCGGCGATCATGGTGTCGATCACGTCATCCACCGTAACGATGCCCAGAATATGGTCGTGCTCATCGACAACGGGAATGGCCAGAAGGTCATGCTTGCGGATGAGGCGGGCGACATCCTCCTGCGACATCAGCGGGTCGGCATAGGTAATGCCTTCCTTGGATGCGACGGAGAGGATGGAGGCCGAGGGTTCGCCGGTCACGAGGCGGCGCAGGGTGACAACATTGGCCAGGGTGCCATTTTCGGTCAGCACATAGATGGCATAAACCGTTTCGCGGGACCGCTCGACGATGCGGATATGCGCAAGGGTTTTTTCCACCGTCCAGCGGTCGGGCACACTGACGAACTCCGTCGTCATCATGGAGCCAGCCGTGCGGGGCGGATAGGTCATCAGGTGCTGGATGGCGGTGGCAGTTGCGCGGTCAAGCCGGGCAAACAGCTTTGCGCGTGGCTCGTCGTCCATATCGGCCATCACGTCTGCCACGCGGTCATCCGACATCAGATTGACGAGTGGAACGGCCCGATCCAGCGGAATAAGCGCAAGGATATCGGAAGCTCTGTGCAGTTCGGGACGATCCAGAACGGCAACGGCCTTTGGCTGCGGCATTTTCAGCAGAGCGTCGACGGCGTCGTCCAAGTCGAGCGTGTTGAGATGGTCGACCCGTTCTGCAATGGTGGTTGGGCCAATGCTGCCGGCGCGCAGAATGCGTGCAGCTTTGCTGGCTCTCTGGGAGAGGTTTTGAAAGTTCATGATTGCTCACCTTCCAGTCGATCCGCCAATCACGGCGGAACGTGGTGAGCCGACAGGTGTCAGATCAGTGCACGCATCGCCGTGTTCGGCAAAGGCAATCGACTACTACTGTCGCTAGACATCGAATGATGCTCCGTGAAAATCTGCGCCAGACCGTGGTTTGGCCTGCGCGTATCCAAGCAAATGCGCCCGAAAACAGGGCGAGTCAAGCAGGCCAAATATGAAATTTTGGCAAGGTAAACCGGCGGCCCAAACGACCGCCACGGGTCTTGTCCGGGTGCCTCGAAATCAGACCTTGAGAGCGGTCTTCTCGCGCCGTTCCAGCGCCACGGCTATGCCGAAAACGATGAGGCCTGCAAAGGACAGGACGGCGCCGATATAGCCTGTCGAGGCGTAGCCGTACCCCATGGCAATGGCGAGGCCGCCCAGCCATGCGCCAAGCGCGTTGGCAATGTTGAAGGCGGAATGGTTGGAGGCGGCGGCCAGTGTTTGCGCATCCGCTGCAACATCCATGAGGCGCGTCTGCACGGCGGGGCAGGCTGCAAAGCCGCAGCCTATGAGAAAGACGCAGAGGCACAGCATGTAGGGATTGTGGGCAGTCAGCCCGAACAGTGCCATCAGCACTACATTCGCCGCCAGCATGCCGCCAATCGTGCCGTTTAGCGAGAGATCAGCCAGACGTGATCCGACGACATTGCCGACATTCATGCCGATGCCGAATAGCGCGAGGACCAACGGCACGGAAGCTACCGGCATCATGGCGACATCGGTTGTGGTTTTGGCAATATAGCTGAACACCGCAAACATGCCGCCGAAACCGACCGAAGCTACGGCCAGCGATAGCCACACCTGGCCACGCTTGAAAGCGCCCAGTTCACGCCAGATGCTGGCACCTTCCTGCACCTTGTCACGCGGCTGGAAAAGCCAGAGCAGCGCAACCGTCAGCACCGCAATGCCGCCGACCATCAGGAAAGCTGCCCGCCAAGAGAACAGCTGGCCGAAGAAGGTGGCCAAAGGCGTGCCGAGAAGTGTGGCGATTGTCAGCCCCAGCATGACGCGGCCTACGGCGCGGGCGCGCTTGTGGATGGGTGCCATGGATGCGGCAACTAGCGCCGCCACGCCAAAATAGGCACCGTGCGGCAAGCCGGTGATGAAGCGCAATATCGTGAATGTCAGGAAATCAGGCGCGATTGCGCTCAGAATATTGCCAATTGCAAACAGGCTCATCAAAGACAGCAGCAGCGCACGCCGTGTCATGCGTGCCGCAAGCACGGCAATGATGGGCGCGCCGATGACGACACCGATTGCATAGGCCGCGATCACATAGCCCGCCTGCGGAACGGTGACGCCGTATGTCGTCGCCACATCCGGCAAGAGACCCATAATGGCAAATTCACCAGTGCCGATGCCGAACCCACCGGCGGCAAGCGCCAGTTCGATAAGGGCGATGGAAAGAGGTGTGAGTGCCGTGGGCGATGGCGGCGCAACAGGTTCTACTGCCACGTCTGAGCGGATCTGCGAAGAGCGTGTCTGGGTCATGGCTTCTGTGACGGAGGTAGGCAAAAAAAAGGGCAAGGCCGGGGTCTCGGCCTGCCCTGACTGGAGTTTGGCGGCCACCAAAATGACCTTATCTGCTCGCATACCATAAAGTTGTGCACTGCGGTAGTATTTGATTCGGCAAAATAGTTGCATCACGCGAAATGTGTACGGAACTGAATGGGCGCAGTTCCATTAAGGCTGCGCGTAACGGGGGCTGGATAAGCATATGAAGCTGGTGGCGATTTTTAACCGCGATGGCGGAACCTTCAAAACCACTGATATGGATGCCTATTGCGACCATGCGCGAACGGTGTTCCAGAATGCCGGGCATGAAATCAAATGCCGTACGGTCTCGGGCAAAGACATTGTCGCGGAAATGGAACGCACAGCCGACGACAAGGGGCTGGATGGCCTGATTGCCGGTGGTGGCGATGGCACCATTTCCGCTGCGGCCGGCATCGCCTGGAAACACGGCATCGCTCTTGGCGTCGTTCCCGCTGGTACCATGAATCTTTTTGCCCGCTCGCTGCAATTGCCGCTCGATATCTGGCAGGCAGTGGATACGCTGGCGCAGGGCCACGTTTACAATGTCGATATTGCCAGCGCCAACGGACGGCCTTTCGTGCACCAGTTTTCCGCAGGTCTGCATGCGCGCATGGTGAGATACCGCGACAGAATGGAATATGCATCGCGCTTGGGCAAAATCCGCGCCAATGTGCGTGCCGCCGTTGGCGTCGTCTTTAATCCACCTGTGTTCGATATGGAATATACGGTCGAGGGGGAGACGAAGAACCAGCGCGTCTGCGCCATCTCTGCATCCAATAATGAGTTTGGCCCGAGCCCTTTGCTGGTGGCTGATAATATAACCCGGGGCAGGCTTGGGCTGTACATCGCCGACGCTTTGACGCCATCGGGCGTGGCACGCCTTGCCATTGATATAATGCGCGGCAAGCTGAAGGAAAACGCTGCCGTAACTGCTATGACGGTGACCGAAGCTGAGCTGCATTTCCCCAAGCGCCGCAAGGACGTGCGGTGTGTTATCGATGGCGAACTGCTACCGATGGAGCGGGACGTGATGCTGAAAATTCACGCCGGTGAACTGAAGGTCATTGTCGCAAAAGATTACGCAAGTCTCTGAATTCACATGAATATCGCATAAGCACTCGACTTCCGTGTCGTGAGCGGATGCCCTTGCAAAGCATGCGCGCCATGTTAATCCTCTGAGAGGACAATAGGAGCGAGCATTGCGATGAATGATACTGCCAGGACGATTTCCAACCTAGCCGCCATCGACGCCGCCCACCACCTGCATCCCTTTTCAGACATGGGAAAGCTGAACGCTTCCGGCACCCGCATCATCGAGCGGGCGGAAGGTGTTTTCATCTATGACAGCACCGGCAAAAAATATCTGGATGCCTTTGCCGGTCTGTGGTGCGTCAACATTGGCTATGGCCGTCGTGAGATTGCCGATGCCGTTCTCCGGCAGATGAACGAGCTGCCCTATTACAACGCCTTCTTCGGCACCACGACGCCGCCAGCAACGCTTCTGGCGCAAAAGATCGTGGCCCGTGCCGGGCCGCATATGAACCACGTGTTCTTCACCAATTCCGGCTCCGAGGCCACCGACACCTGGTTTCGCATGGCGCGGGTGTACTGGAAGGCGCTGGGGCACCCCACGAAAACGCATGTCATCGCTCGCCGCAATGGCTATCACGGATCAACGGTCGCGGGCGCATCGCTGGGTGGCATGACCTCGATGCACGAGCAGGGCAACCTGCCCATCGAAGGCGTGTCCCATATCGCCCAGCCCTATTGGTATGCCGAGGGCGGCGATCTTTCACCTGACGAATTCGGCTTGAAAGTTGCACGCGAGCTGGAGGCCCGGATCGATGAACTGGGCGAGGAAAACGTCGCGGCCTTCGTCGCTGAACCCATTCAAGGCGCGGGCGGGGTCATCGTGCCGCCTGAGACCTATTGGCCGGAAATTGCCCGCATCTGCAAGGCGCGCAACATTCTGTTGGTATCTGACGAGGTCATTTGCGGTTTTGGCCGGCTAGGCTCGTGGTTCGGCTACCAGCATTTCGGCTACGAGCCAGATCTGGCTCCCGTCGCCAAGGGACTATCGTCGGGATACCTGCCCATCGGTGGCGTGCTGGTATCGGACCGTGTGGCCGAGGTCATGTTGACCAAGGTGGGTGATTTCAACCATGGCTTTACCTATTCCGGGCATCCTGTCTGTGCTGCGGCCGCACTTGAAAACTTGCGCATCATCGAGGAGGAGGGACTGGTGGAGCGCGTGCGTGACGATATCGGTCCGTATTTCCGGCAGGGCTGGCAAAGCTTGCTCGACCACGAGATGGTGGGTGAAGCCGTCAATGTCGGTCTTATCGGCGGACTGCAACTGACCGTGGACAAGGCAACGCGAAAGCGTTTCGAAAAGCCGGACGAAATCGGCACGCTGGTGCGCAACCACTGCCTGGAAAACGGGCTGGTGATGCGCGCCACGGGCGATCGCATGCTGGCCTCTCCGGCTTTGACCATCAGCCGGTCCGAGGTCGATCAGATCATATCAATCCTTCGCAAGGGACTGGATCACTTGCGCGACAAGCAGGGAGCTTGAACGGCATGGCAGAGAGTGAACATCACTACAAGGTTCGGATCACATGGTCAGGCAACCGCGGAACCGGCACCTCCGGCTACCGCGAATATGATCGCTCGCACGTGATTTCGGCCGAAGGCAAGCATGATATCGCGGCATCTGCCGATCCGGTCTTTCTGGGTGATGACTCGCGGTGGAACCCGGAGGAGCTTCTGCTGGCCTCGGTTTCGGCCTGTCACAAGCTCTGGTATCTGCATTTCTGTGCGGTATCTGGCGTGGTTGTCAGCGAGTATGTGGATGAGCCAGAAGGCACCATGAAGCTGGCGCGAGGCGGCGCGGGTCATTTCAGCGAAGTGGTCCTGAGGCCAATCGTCACCGTTTCCAAGGGAGATCTGGAGACGGCGCGTGAGCTGCATGAAGATGCCCACGAACACTGTTTCATCGCCAACTCTGTCAAGTTTCCGGTTCGTGTCGAGCCGCAGATCAGGTCTGCCTGAAGCCATTACCGTTGGGGGATGGTTTCCCAGGTATAATAAAAGGTATGCCGCTTTTCGGACGCCGTCGCATAGGGCACGTCGATGCGGGTAACGTCTGTCGGGATCGGCAATGATGTTCGCTCGGCGAGTGCTGCCAGCACATCCGCCGGGTCGTGCTGCATCGCGGCCTCTGCGCTGTCGCCTGCCAACAATACTACAGAACCTGCTGGCCAGGAGGTTGGGACGGGCTCCACGTCTCGGTCGCCAACGAAGACAGTGGAATTGGGGAACTGTATTTTCAGATTGCCGCCCACTATGCCACCGATGGCCACGATATATTGCGGCTCCGGGTGCCCATCGCTCCTGAGCAGCTCCGCGAAGCTGTGGTACGGTCTGTGGACCAATGAGTACCGCTCAAAATAGGGGGCGACCACCCCACGGCCGAGGAGAACCAGAACGAAGCCGACTGTGAGCACGGATGTGACTGCCAGCATGGAGGGCAGCCTGCGATCGGCCAGAACACCGGCGGCCTGCACCTTGAGACAGAGATAGAGTGGCCACAGCAGCAGATAGACGGTGACCCATTTCTGGCGAACATGCGTGGCGCCCATATACAACACGATCAGCAGCAGGCACAGGAACGAAAACAGCATGATCCGCCCGATGATGCGGGTGGATTGGTCGGAAGCGCGCAGGATTGCCTTGATGTCCTTGAAAAACAGCGCCGCCAATATGGCTGTGGTCAAGGCGAGGCCTTTCACGAAGGCCAATATCAGTTCGAGCATGCCGCTCAACCCGTGGAAGGTGGCATGTTCTGCACCCTCACGCATTTCGCTGGTGGTTTGAGCTGTCGCGAGATCGAGATGGTCGAGCACCCACAGGAAGTGGGGCGTGACGACGATGAGAGCGGCAGCGGCAGTCATCAGCAGCCGCCAGTCCAGCAGCCGATCCCGCAGATCTTTCTCAAGCGCGATCGCGATGATTGTGGCCAAGGGAATGACGACGAAATTGTATTTCGACACAGCGCCGAGGCCGATGACGAGGCCGGTCAGAATATAGCCCAGCGCTGAGGGCCTCTTCAGCGTGCTGAACAGGACATAGACAAACAGCGACACCGCAAAAAGCGCCAGCACCGTGTGGGTAAGATCGCGTTGCGACATAACGAAGACGGTGGGCAAAGTCAGCACGCCGAGTGTCGCCACATTCACCAGTGCCTTCTCGCGGATGAGCAGGCGTGCGGTGAGCCAGAAAAACAGACAACAGAGAAACAGAAGACCGTTCTTCAGCACGCTCAGCGACGCAATCGACGGGCTGAGGACGGTATTCACGCCATATTGCAGCCAGCTATAGACCGGGGGCTGAGAGCCATAACCCAGAAGCAGGAACTGGGAGAGAATGGCTTGTTGCGCTTCATCAACTTCAAGCCCGGGCGAGCGTATGATCCTGGATAGGATCGCGAACAGGAAGTATCCCGCAATCAGCATCAAAACTACGTCTGGATTGCGGGAAAGCGCCTTACGCATGGTGTCAGGTCTCTTCTGAGGTGTAGGTCTTGCCGACAATGTAGTTGGGTGTCTGTTCGTCGCGATAGTAGAGGCGCGCAATCATCTCTGAGAGAATGCCTGTGGTAATCATCTGCACCGATGACAGAAGCAGGACGACGCCGACCATCAGCATTGGCCGCGTGCCGATATCATTGCCGAAAATGAATTTGTCGACGAAGAGATAGAGCAGAATGAGCGCCGCAAACGCGCCAAGGCCAAGACCCAGCGAGCCGAAGAAGTGGCCCGGACGCGCCTTGTAGCGCATGAAGAACATGACGGACAGCAGATCGAGAATGACGCGGAACGTTCTGGAAATGCCGTATTTCGATGCGCCGAACTGGCGGGCGTGGTGGGTGACCGCCATTTCGCCAATGCGGGTGCTGGGCACAACGCCCGCCACCCAGGCCGGGATGAAGCGGTGCATTTCGCCCATCAGCTTCACCTGCTTGATGACGGATGAGCGATAAATCTTGAGGCTGCATCCATAGTCATGAAGGCGCACACCGGTGATCTTGCCGATCAACCGGTTGGCAATCCACGACGGAACCTTGCGCAGGAAGAGACCGTCCTGCCGGTTCTTGCGCCATCCGACCAGAAGGTCGAGTTCTCGGCGCTCCAGTTCCGAGACCATCATCGGAATGTCCTTGGGGTCGTTCTGAAGGTCGCCGTCGAGCGTTGCGATCAGGCGGCCTTTGGCCGCGTCGATGCCAGCCTGCATGGCCGCTGTCTGGCCAAAATTGCGCTGTAGCGCAACGATCTTCAGATTAAGGCCCGCGCGCGAAAGGTAAGCCCTGGCGTTGGCGATGGTCGCATCCGTGCTGCCATCATCCACCAGAATGAGTTCCCAACCGGCTTGGTACGACAGCATCGACTCTGCAACGCGTTCGATCAATGGGCCGACACTGTCTTCCTCGTTGAAAATCGGAACGACAAGCGATAGGTCCGGTGTATTGTCCATTGAAACCTCATGGCTCATGGAAGTTGGTGTCGGCACCGAGGTTTCTCCTGTAAGGCTTCGATCATATGCTTATGAGGCGGATAGGATGCTGCTTGTTAGTTGTCCAGATAAGGCCGTAGTTTGACAGGGAATCCGGGCAAAATGAAACGGACGGCGTGGCTTACCCGCAACGCGATGACGCTCGGCACCATTCTTGTGGTTGCCGCCTATGCAGCCTTCATTCACTGGACGTGGGGATGGGCAAGCGTGCTGACGCTCTGGCAACATGCAGGCTTTGGCGCCATGGCGCTAGCGCTTGTGCTTCTGGTCGGCACCTACGTGCTGCGAACCTGGCGCATCTATGATTACTTTCGGCATGAAACCGCCGGGCGTTTTGCCCCGCTGTTTCGCGTGGTGCAGATCCACAATCTCCTCAACATCATGCTGCCCTTCCGGTCTGGAGAGACCAGTTTTCCCCTGCTGATGAAGAAGGAATTCGGCGTTCATCTCGTGCGAGGCACATCGGCACTTTTCGTGATGCGCCTGTTTGATCTTCACGCTTTGCTGGCGGCGGCCGGTGTCGGGTTAGCAGTGGAAAAAAGCAACGGCTTGCTGTGGCTCGCTTGGGTTGGTTTTCTATTGCTGCCGGTTCTGGGCTTTGCCACTCGCGCGCCGCTCTTTCGCATGATCGGGCGCGTGTCGTCGCCCAAAATTTCAAAAATCGTCGGCGAGATAGAGGCAGGCCTTCCAGCCGATATCAGCGCTTTTATGCGGGCTTGGGGCATGACGCTGGTCAACTGGTTCGTCAAAATTGCAGTGCTTGCCTGGGTGCTTATGCTGATGGGCAACATCTCGCTGACCGCAGGCTTCGGCGGCGCGCTGGGCGGCGAGCTTTCGTCAGTGCTGCCGCTCCATGCCCCGGGTGGTATTGGCACCTATCCGGCGGGAATAACGGCAGGTGCCGTTGGGTTTGGCGCGAAAGCGGGCGAGGGCTTGCTGTCTTCGCTTGCCCAGGCCGCCGTCAATGTTCACCTGCTGGTCATTGTCTCATCGCTGGTGGGAACAACTCTGGCGCTTTTTGTGCCCGTGAAAAGGCTGCGCCAGAGCTGAGGCCTATTGAAACGCCGTTTCGTAGAAGCTTCTCAATTTGCGCGAATGCAGGGTTTCCGTCGGCATGGCAGCCAGTTTCTGCACGGCACGGATGCCGATTTGCAAATGCTGAGACACCTGCGTCTTGTAAAACTCTGTTGCCATGCCGGGCAGCTTCAGTTCCCCATGCAAAGGCTTGTCTGAGACGCAGAGAAGGGTGCCGTATGGGACGCGAAAGCGGAAGCCATTGGCCGCGATGGTGGCCGATTCCATATCCAGTGCAATGGCGCGTGCCTGTGACAGGCGCTTGACGGGGCCAGCCTGATCGCGAAGTTCCCAGTTGCGGTTATCGATGGTGGCAACGGTGCCGGTGCGCATGATGCGCTTCAACTCGAAGCCCTCATAACCGGTGACTTCGGCAACCGCACCTTCTAGCGCCATTTGCACCTCGGCCAGAGCCGGGATCGGCACCCAGACGGGCAGGTCGTCATCTAGAACGTGGTCTTCACGCATATAGGCGTGGGCCAGAACGTAATCGCCCAGACGCTGGCTGTTGCGAAGGCCTGCGCAGTGGCCGACCATCAGCCACGCATGGGGACGCAGCACGGCAATGTGGTCCGTGATCGTCTTGGCATTGGAAGGGCCGACGCCGATATTGACCAGCGTGATGCCCGCATGGCCCTTTTTCTTCAGGTGATAGGCTGGCATCTGCGGCAGACGCCCCAGCGTCATATCGGTTGTCGGGCGGTCCGAACCGGCTAGCGTGACGATGTTGCCGGGCTCCACGAACTCCGTATAGCCATCACCACCATCGGCCATGATCTTGCGCGCCCAAGAGGCGAACTCATCGATGTAGAACTGATAGTTGGTGAAAAGAACGAAATTCTGGAAATGATTGGCGCTGGTGGCCGTGTAATGGCTGAGCCGCGCCAGCGAATAATCGATGCGCTGCGCTGTAAACGGAGCAAGCGGCGCGGGCTCGCCCGGAACCTGATCATATTCGCCGTTCGCAATCAGATCGTCGGTATTGTTGAGGTCAGGCGTATCGAACAGATCACGCAACGGAACATCGGCGAGCGAGGACGCCGCCGACGCTTCCACGAAAGCGCCTTCGCCAAAGGCAAAATGCAGTGGGATGGGTGTGGATGATTCGGCGATGGTGACGTGAACGCTGTGGTTCTTGATCAACAGGCCCAACTGCTCTTTCAGGTAATGGCGAAACAGCTTGGGGCGGGTAATCGTCGTCGTGTAGACGCCGGGTGATGTGACGTGGCCGTAGGACAACCGCGAATCGACATGGCCGAAGCTGGATGTTTCGATGCTGACCTGCGGATAACAAGCGCGGTAGCGGCCCGTAATCGGGGCGCCCTGCGCCAGATCAGTGAAGGACTTGATGAGGAATTCGGTGTTGCGCTCATAAAGCGCGGTCAAGGCATCTACCGCCGCGGCCGGATCAGTAAAAGTCCGGGGCGCGAAGGGCTCGGGCGTGATGAAAGCGAGGTGCGAGATGGTGTGCTTTGCTATTGTCATGGCCCATTATAGAGAGCCAATTTCGACAGGCAAGCGACAGAAATATGTGCGTTTCAAAAATACGCGGGAAAAATTCAGCCGGCACGCGCCTTCGCTAGAGTGTCACCGAGCAATGGTTGGAAAGGCTGTGCTGGCAGGCAATCGAAGCGCCCACATTCACGCGCTGGAAGCTCCTGTTAGGATTGACCACCAGAGCCGCGAAAGACATGGCAAAAATCGCCATCAACAACACGATGATCGTAAAACGCCGAACCAGAATCGTCATGTCCATTCCCCTTCTCGTCATGGTCTTCCCTCCTGTTGAACGAGAGATTGCCATGCTGGGACTGAACCAACCCTGAGGGTAGGGTTCATGTGGCATTCAGGGTGTTTAACAGGGGGAGTGCGGGGGGGATGGTCCATCGCACACGTTGCCGTTCATCCTTCCGCCGCCTCATCTGGAATAAAGCGGCGGAGGACGTCAGGACCTACTTCTTGAACACTTTCTCCAGAAACGCCGCAAAGGATGGGCGCCAGACGTCCATTTCGTGGCCGAGGTCTTTATACTCGACATAGTCATGGGCGATTTTCTTCTCGTCCAATATGGCTTTCAGCCCGGCAATATCCTTGCCTGTCACAACGTCCTTGGTGCCGACCGTGACGGTGAAGTTGCGCAGAGCTTTGTTGATTTTCTCCGGCTCGTTCAGCGTGGCATCCACGGCCTTGTTGGGAACCGTGGTGGTGGATACGCCGCTGAAATTGGCGATCCAGCCAAAGGTGCCGAGGTGGGAAAGGCCTGAAACCAGAGCCTGATAGCCGCCCTGCGAGAGACCCACAACGGCGCGGCCATCGGCATCATCACGCACCTTGTAATGCTTTTTCATATAGGGAATGAGGTCTTCCACCAGTTCCCGGTCAACCGCATCGGCATTGATGGGGTAGAAGTCTCTGCGACGATCTGCACCGGGGAAGTTTTCGGCGATTGCTTCCGGAATGTCGGCTTCCGTATCGGGAATGACGACAATCATCGGCGCGATTTTTTTCTCGGCAAGGAGATTATCGAGAATCTCTGGCGCGCGGCCCTGTGTGACCCACGAGGCAACCGTGTCGCCAAAGCCGTGATACAGATACATGACCGGCAACGGCTCGGATGCGTCGCTATAGCCCGGCGGCGTGTAAACATAGGTCGCGCGTTGTGATTTCAGCGCCTTTGACGGGATGGTCACCAACCGCAACTCGCCGTGTGGAACGTCCCGCACATCGACAATGCTGCCGGGAACGAGAATCAGGCTGGTGTTCACCTGCCGCTGTGGCTTTGGATAGTTGGTGCCGGTATCGATGCTGCGAAAACCATCGATGTTGAAGTAATATTCATAGAGATTGGGCTTCAGCACATCGCTTTTCGCACTCCAGACGCCATTTTCGGCACGCTTCATCTCCAGCGGAGCGTTGGTCCCAAGCACGACTGAGACGGCTTTTGCCGATGGTGCAAACAAACGGAATGTGATGGCTCCGTCCTTCTCGACGCCCGTCACGAACTCATTCAAGGGCCGGGTTGCCGGGGGTGCGGCAGGCGGCTCCAATGCGAGAGCGGGCACACTCATGATGCAGCCTGCCAGAACGATGCACGGTAGAAACAAACGCATGAAAATTTCCTCCAAGTCATAAAAACCATCCCCCAGCCGAGAGTGACAGATACGGCGGTCGCTTTCAACCATATGAGGATATTGAGGAAACTGGTTTCCATTGGCGCTCGAAAGGCTTTAGGAGTGTCGCTCCGCGCCGTGCCGCCTTGGTGCTGCGCGAGAAAGACGCAGACAATGCTCAAGGACATCAAGTGAAAATTATCAAACTGCTTACAATCGTGCTGATCGCCGCCGTGGCTATATTCGGCTACCGCTGGTACGGCTACGTGACCAATACCGAAAGCCCCTACAACGAAGTGGGTATCGAGTTGAACAGCCGCATGCCAGGCCCGATCAACAAATGGGGCTGCGACAAGCTGCGTGAAACATTTGCCAATATGCTTCCGCCTTATGGCTGCCAGGCTGGTGACGGAACCCAGTGGCGTTGATGGTCTGAGGCTCAAGTTGAAGCACGAATCAAAAAGGCGCCGCTGTGGCGCCTTTTTTAGTTTCTGCAGGCGGCTTAGAGGCGCGACCAGGTCTGTGATTTGCACAGGATCTTCAGGACGCAGCCCTTCATGCTCAGCGATTTGCCGGAAACGGTTCCCGTACCGGCATAGGTCTTATCATTGGCAGGGTCGGTAATTTCGCCGGAATAGCTGTTGCCGGCGCCGCTCATCTTACCAATCTGTTTTCCGGCATGCTTGCCAGTCTTTAATGTCACGCAGAAAGCGGAACCACAGGGCGCGATAACTGCGGTTTCTCCGCTCGCTGTCTTCCAGTTGCCTTCGATGGATTCTGCGGCGATGGCGCTGCCACCCACCAGCAATGCGGCAACAGCCACGATCATCATTCTTTTCATATGGACCTCCCAATCCAGTTGCATGCGAATTCGACGGGCGACATTCGGCACGCGCAACTCCAACAGGCAAATTTATAGTTTACGTGAACGTAAAAGGAAATACGAGGGAGCAGTGAATCCGTTGATTTTTTGCGGGACTTTTGTCGAGAAAATACCGACCGGAAAAAGCGCAGCTTCCAACGTGGTTACGGAAGAGTTGAATTTCATCCGTAAACTTTTCGTAAAAATGGACCGATAATCCTTAATTTCCGGGGCTTGTGATATTTAACAAAAACCCAACTTTACCAATCGTTTGGACTTTGTTTGGCTCCTATTAATCATGGATTTTAAGCGCCCGTTGAAGCCCCTTTGGCATAGTGGGGACATCGAAAGAGCAGGGCTAACCTGCCGACGGAAAAGGCCAGAACAAGCCGCATAAGACGGTAAGGCCTCAACCGGTAAAGCTCCCACAGAGGGGCTGTCGTCAAAAATGCTAACGGGCAAACAGGGTATAGAAAAATGGCACGCTTTGAAGTTCGCGATATCGAAATGGCCGTCGCCGGTGGGCAAAGCCGCGCTGATGTGTTTTGCAATCTGGGCCTGATCTACGCGACAGGCCGGGGTTGCCCGGTGGACCTCATTGCTGCCCACAAATGGCTCAACATTGCCGCGATCAAGGGTTCGGAAAGAGCAGCCTCGCTGCGCGCCGATCTTGCCCGCAACATGAGCAAAGCAGATCTTGCGGCCGCACTCAGCGCGGCTCGCACATGGATGACCTCGCACTGATGCCAGCAAGCGTTTTGCACTGACACGAAACGTTGAAATTCAAAAAGACAGAGCGGTCAGAACCGCCATATTTCCTGCCAGTTCCCTCCAGTCCTGGCAGGCAAACAATCATAAGTCCGAATGGGCATGCGGTCAGATCCACACCGCGAGATCATAAACCGTGACCGGCAGAAACAAGGCCGGCACGGTTTTTTGTTGTTCAACTCAGCCGAGTGCCTTCAAGACCTTCGGTAGGGCGTCTGCAAACAGAGCCATCATATTGTCAGGTCCGGCGCTGACGCGAATGCAGCGGTTGAGTGGCTCTACACCCGGCATGCGGATGAACACGCCGTGGTCCATCAATCCATCTACGATGGACTTGGCATAGGCGCCGTCGCGGCGGCAATCGATGGTGACGAAGTTGGTCGCAGAGGGCAGGGGTGACAGACCATTCTCGCGCGCAACGGCACTGATGCGTTCGCGCGCATTGGCGATGCGTTTGACCACATCACGCAGATAGACCTGATCCTTCAGCGCAGCCAGTGCGGCGGCGACCGAGACGCGGGGCATGCCGAAGTGGTTGCGGATCTTGTCGAATGCCTGCGCATTGCCAAGCGTGCCGATGGCATAACCCACGCGTGCGCCTGCCAGACCGTATGCCTTGGAGAAGGTGCGCATGCGCAGCACATTGGGCATGCCGATCATGGCACGAACGCTGGGAATGGCGCTCTCCGGTGCCGTTTCGCAGTAGGCTTCATCCAGAATCAGCAGACAGTTTTCCGGCAGTGCCTTGGCAAATGTCAGCACTTCGCTCGCTTCCCACCAGCTTCCCATGGGGTTGTCCGGGTTGGCGAAGTAGACAAGGGGTGCGTTCTCTTTCTTGACGAGATCCAGCAGGCCATCCAGATTCTCGTGATCATCCAGATAGGGCGTCGTGACCAGGCGACCGCCATAGCCATTGACGTGATAGTTGAAGGTTGGATATCCGCCAAAGGACGTGACGACGGGCGTGCCCGGTTCCACCACCAGCCGCACGATCTCGCCCAGCAGACCATCCACGCCGTTGCCCACGGCGATGTTGTCGCGCGAAATGCCGTGATAAATGGCCAGCGCCTCGCGCAATTCAAAGTTTTCAGGGTCTGCATACATCCACGTTTCGGATGCGGCCTGCTTCATGGCTTCGAGAACAGAAGGCGCAGGCCCAAAGCCGCTTTCGTTTGCTCCAATCCGCGCTTTGACGAGAAGCTTGCGGTTACGCTCGATTGCCTCCGGCCCGACGAATGGAACCGATGCGGGAAGCGTAGCAGACAGCGATGTGAAGCGGGAAAATGCGGACATTTCAGAGGGTTCCGTTATCCGTTAATGAGACGGCACCAGCATAGAATCAATATTGGCCCGCGCAAGGCAGGCCAATTGAATTTGCTTGAGTTTTAATAGGTTTTCCCCGCTGGACGGAAAACAGCCTTTCGTCACATCGTCATTTCAAAACTGAGGCGACGAACGTGATGAAGAAACTCGGTATCGATCAGCATGTTGAAGCCAATCGTTGCCTTTTCCTCTTCGCGGCGGATCAGCGTGCAGCCAATCTCATCGCGTATGCCCAGCACTTCCAGATAGAAGTTGGTCGGCAGATCCAGATGTGGACTGACCTCAAGGTCTGCGCCATACAGCGAGATATTGCGGATGAGGCAGCGCATCGTGTTGCGCGCGCTGAGGTGATGACCGATGAAGGTTATCTTCCCGGGACGATCAACCAGAAACTTCTCATACATCTGGTCGTGTGGAACGGCGTCGTTTGCTCTGATGTTTACGTTTAGCGCCATGACAACCTCCCGATTGCCTCTTGTCCTGATGTTAACAATAAGCTCGTTTCATTGCCAAAAGCTGAAGGAAAACGTTAGAAACGAAACGTTTCTGCCACGTTATGCCACAGCGGCATGTTTTTTCGAACCGGTATCATCGATTGAAACGTCTATAGTCTCATTAGGTTGCGCCAGACTGTTCAAGACGCCGGTGATCGGCCCGGTCTGCCGAGCGTAAGCGGGTTGACGCGCTACGTACTTGTCGTTACGCCTTCAGCATATCATGGACTGATGGAGCAGCAGATGTCGCGCACACTCGTCATTGTCGGTGCGGGCCAAGCCGCATTTTCCCTTGCCGCCAAGCTGCGGGCTCTCAAGGATGACAGACCGATCACGATCATCGGGTCGGAAGATGTTCTGCCTTACCAGAGGCCACCTCTTTCCAAAAAATATCTGATGGGGGATATGACCTTCGACCGCTTGCAATTTCGCGGCCCCGAATGGTTTGCGGAAAACAATGTCGATATTCGCCTGTCCACCTGGGTGGAGGAGGTGGACCGCGTATCAAAGATCGTGCGCATGCAGGATGGCAGCACGCTTGAATATGACAAGCTGGCACTGGCCACCGGTTCCTCTCCGCGAACCCTACCTGCCGGTGTGGGTGGCGATCTCGACGGTGTGTTGACCGTGCGAGACAAGCGCGACGCCGACCGCCTGATGCAGGATATGAAGCCGGGACGCCGCTTGCTGGTCATCGGCGGTGGCTATATCGGCCTGGAAGCCGCAGCGGTGGCCCGGCAACTGGGGCTCGAAGTTACTCTCATCGAAATGGCTGATCGCATCCTGCAGCGGGTGGCATCCAGCCAGACCGCCGCCATCATGCGCGATATTCACGAGGCGCACGGCGTATCGATACGTGAAAAGACCGGCCTTGTGCGGCTGATCGGGACCGATGGGCACGTTAGTGCTGCCGAATTGTCTGACGGCTCCACGCTGGATGTGGATTTCGTGATCGTCGGCATCGGCGTTCTGCCCAATGACCGGCTGGCGCGCGATTCGGCTCTGGATATTGGAAATGGCATTCTCGTCGATGAATTCACCCGCACCTCGGACCCGGATATTCATGCCATGGGCGATTGCGCGCTTCTGCCATTGAACGGTGAGAAGGTGCGGCTCGAATCGGTCCAGAATGCCGTCGATCAGGCTGAAGCTGCCGCTCTTGTTCTTTCCGGCGATGAAAAGCCTTACCAGCCAAAGCCATGGTTCTGGTCGGACCAGTATGATGTGAAGTTGCAGATCGCTGGTTTCAACGCAGGCTATGATGAGACCGTTTTGCGACCCGGCCAGCGCGAAGGCAGCCACTCCATCTGGTATTTCCGCCAGGGCCGCTTCATCGCCGTGGATGCCATTAATGATGCCAAGGCTTATGTGAGCGGTAAGAAACTGCTCGATCTGGGCCGGGAGCCTGATCGCGCTATCCTTGGCGATCATTCTGCCGACCTGAAACTGCTGCTCGCCTAGGAGAAATGCCGATGCTGGCCAAAGAAAATCGCTTCAAGACTGCCATTCAGCAAGGCAAGACGCAAATCGGCCTGTGGCTCGATATGGCTGAGGCCATCACCGCTGAAATCGCCGGTACTGCGGGTTTCGACTGGCTTGTTATCGATGGCGAGCACGGGCCGAACGATCTGCGCAGTATCATTGACCAGCTGCGGGCGCTTGCCACATCTTCTGCCGAGCCGGTGGTGCGCATTCCCGTTGGCGAAAGCTGGATCATCAAGCAGATGCTGGATGCCGGAGCGCGCACATTGCTCGTGCCGATGGTTGATTCGGCGGCTGAGGCCGAAGCGCTTGTTTCGGCCATGCATTACCCGCCACGCGGGATTCGCGGCATGGGTGCTGTTGTAGCCAGGGCTTCAGGTTTCAATACGATTGATAATTACGCGCAGACAGCATCGGACGGGCTTTGCCTGCTGGTGCAGGCAGAAACGCGTGCAGCAATTGCCGATTTGGACAACATTCTGAAAGTTGATGGAATCGATGGCGTTTTCATAGGCCCCGCAGACCTTGCAGCCGACATGGGCTATATGGGGCGAATCGACGAGCCCGAGGTGCAGGACGCTATAGAGGCTTCGATTTCCAAGATCGTGGCGTCAGGCAAGGCTGCTGGCATTCTGACCTTCAACGAGGTCTACAATAAGCGCTACATGGAGCTTGGAGCCTCATTCGTGGCGGTCGGGGCTGACGTCACGGAGTTCTCAAGCGCGCTCAAATCTCTTTGCGGCCGATATAAAGGTGGAGCAACCGCAAAGCCTTCATCCTACTGACGGTAGATCAGTCGTCGTTGCTCGCATTCAGCTTGTGCGGCGGTATGCCCTGTTCGCCAGAAAACAGGAACCCTTCGCGCAAAAGCCAGTCTCGCAGCACGCGCTGAATGGCTTCATCGCGATCGATTTTGTTTTCCTGTGCGAACACCACCAGGGCTGTTTCGACTTCGTCAGTCAGATGCATGATTTACGTCCCGTTAAAAACAAAAATGGGCAAGGAGATAAGCTCTCCTTGCCCCATCACAGTTAAGCTAGAGCTTAGCGCCAGCGATAAAGGCTGCTGCTCTTGTGGTCTTTCTCAGCGTTTGCAATGAAATAGCCAAGTGCAAAGCCGAGTGCGCCGACGACTGTCAGCACAGATGTAGCAGTACCTGGGTTTTCCTTCACGGCTTCAACCACATTGTGGCCCTGAGCGCGCACAGTCTGAGCGGCCGTTTGTGCGACTCGCTGAACGCGACCGCGCGCTTCGTCCGCAAATTCAGACGCTTCGCTGGAAAATGTACCTGCGCGCGCCGAAACCGACTTGGAGAGTGACGAAATCTGCGAGCGAAGCTCTGCGATCTGATTCTCGACTGTGTCTTCTACAACATTCAATTTGGACTGAGCCATCTGAAATCACCTCTTGCTGTTTCCGAGGTGATAACGCGGCAATCAAGGAAAACGTTCCGCAGTGCAGCGAATTGATGTGTGAAGATGTTTGGATTTTCAGTTTGATGGCGGAGAGGATGGGATTCGAACCCACGATACGCTTTTGACGTATACTCCCTTAGCAGGGGAGCGCCTTCGACCACTCGGCCACCTCTCCGGTGCCGCCTGAGTATTGCGTAAAAAAAATGAATGCAAGGCCTTTTCTATAAAGAGATGAAAAAGAGCCATTTCATCCCGCATTTTTTGACCTGCGCACCGGTACTGCGCAGGAATCAGCAAGGATAAGACAGTGGCAGCGGGATCAACGCTGTCCGAGGAGTTGCCATCTAGATACCTTTAGCCGATTCCAGATGCCCTCTGAGTCGCAGCAGCAATATCCCGCGCAGTATAAGTGTCAGATTCGAAAGTCATTTTTTTAATGTCTTATAAACCTTTGCGATCCCCGGTGGGTCGGATTGTGTTCTTTTGGCAACATTTTGAAACGAAGCAGGTGGGCAAACCTGTCATAACCAGTAATGGAGATTGCAAGCGCGGCGGGCTTACGTATTTTCAACAACGGAAGCGCGGCGGTGGATCGTCCGTTTTCAAGAACACGGGACTGGGGCAGGGAATGCTGTTCTGCAGCTAAAGAACCCAGACCCTTTTGAAACTTGACTGGAGGTCAACATGAACATTAAGAGCCTTTTGATCGGCTCCGCTGCAGCTCTTGCAGCAGTATCTGGCGCACAGGCTGCAGACGCAATCGTCGCAGCTGAGCCAGAAGCACTCGAATACGTTCGCGTTTGCGACGCTTTCGGCACAGGCTTCTTCTACATTCCTGGCACCGAAACCTGCCTGAAGTTCGGCGGTTACGTTCGTTTCCAGACCAACTTTGGTCGTAACCAGTCCGGCACGTCTGACTGGGATTCGTTCACACGCGCTCAGTTCGAAGTTGACACGAAGACTGACACCGAGCTCGGCGCACTGCGCGGCTTCATCGGCTTCCGTGGCAATGCTGACTCCGGCGTCGGCAGCTCGACTGCTGGTACGTCTGGCAATCTCGGCTCCGGCGTATTCGTTGATCAGGCTTTCATCGAACTCGGCGGCCTGAAGGTCGGTAAGTTCTACAGCTGGTGGGATGATGGTCTCTCTGGTGAAGTTGATGAGCTGTCTTCCAACGCTCTCTTCAACTCTGTTCGCTACAACTACGATGCAGGCTCCTTCACAGTTGGTCTCTCGGTAGACGAACTCGAAGGAATCGCGACGCTGTCGGGTGACGACAATAATGTTGGTATCGCTGCTAACGCCAGCTTCACAGTCGGTGGCGTCAAGGGTGCGCTTCTCGGCGGTTACGATGTTGACAGCGAAGAAGGCGCTATCCGCGGTATCTTCACTGCAGCAATCGGCCCAGGTACTCTTGGTCTGGCTGGTGTTTGGGCGTCTGGTTTCAATGCCTATTACAACGAATCCGAATGGGCTGTTGCCGTTGAATACGCTGTGAAGGCTACCGACAAGCTGACCATCACTCCTGGTTTCCAGTATTACGGCTCTGCTGAAGCGGTCGATTCTGATGGCTTCTCTGGTGGCGATAAGTGGAAAGCTGGCGTTGCTGCAAAGTACGACATCACCAAGGGTCTGTACGGCATGGTTTCGGTTAACTACGAAGACACTTCTGACTTCGTAGGCGCCCAGGCTAATGACGATCAGATCTCTGGCTTCGTTCGTCTTCAGCGTACGTTCTAATCTGATCTGACTTCGGTTAGTGACGGAAAGCCCGGCTCTTGAGCCGGGCTTTTTCGTTTTCAGTTCGGGCAGGGCATTCGTTGAGGCTGGATGGTTTGACGTTAAGGTCCTGTTAAATGTTCGGCGGCACTGCGGCCAAGTTGTGACGAAGTTGCAACAGCGTTACGGCAATGGTTGATAGTGATTGCTAATGGAAACCTTTCCAGATTGCACGAATCTGCTGTTGTGGCTTTAATCACTCCAAGGACAGCAACATTCCCACCCGCTGTTTCCTTCTGATTTGACTTGGAGGTCACCATGAACATTAAGAGCCTTTTGATCGGCTCCGCTGCCGCTCTCGCAGCAGTATCTGGCGCACAGGCAGCAGACGCAATCGTCGCAGCTGAGCCAGAAGCACTTGAATACGTTCGCGTTTGCGACGCTTTCGGCACAGGCTTCTTCTACATTCCTGGCACTGAGACTTGCCTTAAGTTCGGCGGTTATGTTCGTTTCCAGACGAACTTCGGTCGTGACGCTTCTAACACTTCTGACTGGGATTCTTTCACACGCGCTCAGTTCGAAGTTGACACACGCACAGACACAGAACTTGGTGCGCTGCGCGGCTTCATCGGATTCCGTGGCAATGCTGACTCCGGCGTTGGCGGTGGCACGGCTGCAACGTCCAGCAACCTCGGCTCCGGCGTATTCGTTGACCAGGCGTTCATCTCGATCGGCGGCTTGACCGTTGGTAAGGTTTACAGCGAATGGGATAACGACCTGAACGGCGAGACAGACATCCTGTCTTCCAACACGCTGTTCAACTCTGTTCGTTACACATACGACGCTGGCTCGTTCAACGCGACACTGTCTGTTGACGAACTGGAAGGCACATTCTCTACAAACGACAACAACGTTGGTATTACTGGCGTAGTTGGCGCGAAGTTCGGCGCAGTCACTGCCACGATCGTCGGCAGCTATGACACCGACCTCGAAGACGGTGCAGTTCGCGGCATCATTTTTGCTGATGTTGGACCTGGCACACTTGGCCTGTCCGGCGTTTGGGCTTCCGGCGTTAACGCTTACTACGGCGTTTCCGAATGGGCAGTTGCAGCAGAATACGCAATTAAGGCAACAGACAAGCTGACGATTACGCCAGCTGCTGAATATATCGGCAACCTTTCTGCTCCTCTCGGCACTGATCCAGCTGCTAACGCTGACTTCTCCAGCAACGACGCATGGACAGCTGGTGTTACTGTTGACTACCAGATCACAGACGGCCTGAAGACAAAGGTTACAGCTAACTACATCGACGAAGATGATGCAGACGACCAGGTTACTGGCTTCGTTCGCCTTCAGCGCGATTTCTAATCTGATTTGACCTTAGGTCATTCAGGAGAGCCCGGCTTTACAGCCGGGCTTTTTCGTTTTGAGCTGTCGGGTTCGTGAACGCAAAAAAAAGCGCCGAGGGATCGGCGCTTTTTGTCATACTCGTGGTTCTTGACTTACTCAGAGCGACCGTTTCGCAGGTCAGTGACGATGTCGGCTTTCTGGCCGAGGCGGGTTTTGTAAACTTGGTAGTTTTCCATTACCCGCTGCACATAGTTACGGGTTTCGGGGAAGGGGATCCGCTCTATCCAGTCGACCACCTCATCGATAGGTTTTCCTCGCGGATCGCCATAGCGGTTGATCCATTCCGGCACGCGCTTGGGGCCGGCATTATAGGCAATGAAGGTCAGAATGTATGATCCGCCGAAGCTGTCTATCTGCTCTCCCAGATAATGTGCACCGAGCGTTGCATTGTAGCCAGCATCGGTCGTCAGTTTCGCTTGCGTGAAATCCATTCCGTGGCGGCTGGCTACGCCTTGCGCGGTGCCCGGCAAGAGCTGAAGCAGCCCGCGAGCATTGGCCGGTGAGACGGCTGCGGGGTTAAACGCGCTTTCCTGTCTGGCAATCGCATAGGCGAGCGCCATTCCGGAGCCGGAAATATTGGCAGTGCCGGGAATGACACCGAGCGGATATGCAAGGGCAGCCGCATCGATCCCACGCCCAAAGGCGGTCTTGCCGATCTGAAGCGAAACCTGATGGTTGTTGTTCTTTTCTGCGCGTGTGGCGAGAATGGCCAGTTCACCGGGGCTATCGATCTGCTCGGCCAATGCGCGGTAAAGGCTGTCTGCCCGCCAGCTATAGCCTGCTGCTTCAAGCCGTTCGATGGCGCGCACGGCTTCGCGAGCTGCAAAGTGCTGACGGTCGGCATCATTTGGCGACGGGTAGGTGACATTGATGGTCGTCGCGCCGATTCGCGCTGCGGCCAGTTGCCCGTAAAATGTACCTGGAAATGCAGCCGACTTGTTGAAATACTCGCTTGCATTGCCCGGCCCTCCGGCTTCTGCGGCGCGGCCCAGCCAATAATAGGCTCGAGAAGCGGAAAGCGGGCGGTTCGAGGTGTCGAGCAGGGCTGTGAAATGCTTTGCCGCGGATGTCGGATCCTGCAAGGCACGCAAAGCATACCAACCCGCATGAAACTCGGCATCGGCAATATCAACGGGTGATGTGGCGGTGTGATGGGAGACGATGTCATAGGCTTGCGCAAACTTGCCTAGATCGGCCAGTCCACGCGCCACGATCCGACGCTCATTCCACCATTCGCCCGGATTGACGAGTTTTGCCGGATCCTTGGGCGCCTGCGCCAGAAGCTTTGCTGCATCCTCGTATTTCTGTTGATGACGCAGCTGTTCGATACGCGCAAACAGGAAGGCGGGGTCGTTGCGGGCGGTGCCCTTGATGGCATTCAATGCTGCGGTTGCGTTTTTGCCTCTCTGCAAAACGGCAGCCCACGCCGTGTATAAATCCTGCGCCTTGCCCAGATCACCAAAGCGTTTGGCTTGGCTGACCCGGCTGCGATACATCAGATAATCCATCCGCGCCTTGTGCTCGGCGGCGGACAGGAATGTGGGAAACTCTGCGATGATGCGATCTTCAAGGGTCGTATCCATGCCCTCGTTGATCCACAGGGATTGGATGAGCTGTTGTGCTCGAGTGCTGTTGCCCGTAGCGTTCAAGGCGCGCGCCAGTGCAAGCGAGCCTTCGGGTGTCTCGGGCGCACTCACGCCAAAATAGCTGATGATCTCGGTGGAGGGCGGACTCTCCCGCAACATGGCGCGTTCGGCATTGGCCCTGAATGTGGTGGTGCCGGGCCAGCCACTCAGCTCGGTCTGCGCCTTAGCAATCTCGCTGGAGGAAACGTCTCTCTGGCCGGAAACGGCAATCGCCCATGTCAGAATATGGCGGTCGATGTTTGTCGCGGGCAGAGCGTCGCGGATCGAGATGGCGCGCAGCGCATCACGGCGTGATAGCGCATCGAGCCCCGACTTCAGATCGGAAACATCAAGAGGTGCGTTTGGACGGGGAATGGAGCCAGTCACTTCGGGTGACGCAAGCGGAAATGGCGTAATGGATGGTGCATTCGGTTTGACATAGGGAAGGGGAAGAGGCGCACCTTCTTGGGCAGGGCCCGCCCATGCGCTCCAAACGGTTGCCGCGAGACCGGCGGCCATCAGGCCAAAAGCTGCTTTTTTCATTCCACTACTCGTCTTCGTGAAACTGCGGGCTTGCGCCACGGCGGGTTTTCTCTCGCCGATCACGGCAAAAGGATTGGTTGGTTCTTCGGTTCTTCGTCTTGTCGAATTCATGCCTTCCATTAGGTGCTTTCAGCATTAACAGAACCTTAATCCAACCCTGCGGGTGCGATCAAATTTCGGTCAGCGAAGGTGTTTAGCGCATCTGCCACTTCATATGATGACGAGGGGGCATCATCGCCAGAGGCTTTGAAACTATTTGCAATTTGAAAGCCAAAAGGCGCTTTTATGCGCTTGTCGGTCGCTTAACCCCACACTAATGTGATATCGTTTTAATCTTGGAATGCGGCTGAAGCATGGACTGGCTCGCCGCAAGGAGTTTTGCATGTTCAAGGGATCCATTCCCGCCCTCATTACGCCGTTCACCGCGCAAGGTGCCGTGGACGAAGCCGCGTTTGCCGCCCATGTGGAGTGGCAGATTGCTGAAGGCAGCAACGGCCTCGTGCCTGTCGGAACCACGGGGGAATCTCCAACCCTGTCCCATGACGAGCATAAGCGCGTCGTTGAACTGTGTGTCGAAATAGCGGGTAAACGGGTTCCGGTCATTGCTGGCGCAGGCTCCAACAACACGCGCGAAGCGATAGAGCTTGGTCTGCATGCGCAGGAAGTGGGCGCAGATGCGCTGCTGGTGGTGACGCCTTACTACAACAAGCCAACGCAGAAGGGCCTTTTCGCGCACTTCTCTGCGATTGCCGAAGCTGTGACACTGCCGATCATCATCTACAACATTCCGCCCCGTTCCGTTGTCGATATGACACCGGAAACCATGGGCTCGCTGGTCAAGGCACATAAAAATATCATCGGTGTGAAGGATGCGACAGGCAAGCTTGATCGCGTATCTGAACAGCGCATTACCTGCGGTCCGGATTTCGTTCAGCTCTCTGGTGAAGACGGGACGGCGCTGGGCTTTAACGCTCATGGCGGAGTTGGCTGTATTTCGGTAACGGCCAATGTTGCGCCGCGCCTGTGTGCCGAGTTCCAGGCGGCGACGATGGCCGGTAACTATGCGCTCGCGCTGGAGTATCAGGATCGTTTGATGCCCTTGCACAGGGCGATCTTCCTTGAGCCGGGTGTTTGCGGCACGAAATACGCGCTGTCGCGCACCCGCGATGGAAATCGCAAGGTCCGCTCACCGCTGATGGATACGCTGGAGCCAGCAACGGAAGCGGCCATTGATGCGGCGCTGAAACATGCAGGCTTGATCAACTGAAGGCATACGAAGGTGCGCTGCTGAAAGCGCATCTTCACTTTTGGCAGTTTGATCACTACATAAGGCCGACCGCAGATGAATGCGGGCGAATGAAACGGATTGAGAAATGGCCCCCAAAGGCAGTCAACGTGTCGTCAACAAGATCGTTGCGGAAAACCGCAAGGCTCGGTTCAATTATGAAATCCTCGATACTTACGAGGCTGGCATCGTACTGACTGGCACGGAGGTCAAATCCCTGCGCGAGGGAAAGGCAAACATTGCCGAGTCCTACGCATCGGATGAGGGCAACGAAATCTGGCTCATCAACTCGCATTTGCCGGAATATTTGCAGGCGAACCGCTTTAATCACGAGCCACGCCGTCATCGTAAGCTGCTTTTGTCAAAGCGCGAAATCAATCGCATGCGCGTGGGCATTAACCGCGAGGGCATGACGCTTGTGCCGTTGAAAATCTATTTCAACGAAAAGGGCCGTGCGAAGCTTGAGCTGGCAATCGCCAAGGGCAAGAAGCTGCACGACAAGCGCGAGACGGAGAAGGAACGTGACTGGAACCGCCAGAAATCACGTATCCTGAAGGGCAGCGGCGCAAACTGATTTTCGAGAGCGTCCTCATGAATGAGGTTGGGCGATTACTCGCCCAATTCCATGACAAGCGATAGCGGTGCGCGGAATGTCGCGATCAGGCCGCTAGGCGTAAAATTCTTCTCCACGTCACCTGTTCCGGCAATGCCCATGCGTATGAGGCGGGAACCAAAGCCCCTCCGCTCCGGCTCCGCTGCAGGCGGTCCGCCTTTCTCTTCCCATTTGAGGGTGAGAATCGGTTTTTCAGAATCATCCGAGACGTGCCAGCTGATGTCCACCTGACCGGCATCTGTGGAAAGCGCGCCATATTTGATCGCATTCGTGCCAAGCTCATGCAGCAAAAGGGACAGAGACAATCCGGCCTTAGGCCCCAGCGGAACCTCGGGGCCGGACATGATGACCTTTCCATCGCCCGCATGAAGATGCATGACGCGGCCGATCACTTCCCGAAGACGCGCTGTCGACCATGATTGCTGCAAGAGCACATTATGTGCGGAACTGAGCGCCTGGAGCCTTCCATTGAAGGCGGCAACGGCTTCTTTTTCCGTCACGTTTCGAAGCGTCTGCGCGGCAATGGCCTGCACAATCGACAGCGTATTCTTCAAGCGGTGGCTGAGTTCCTGATTTAGAATGCGCTGCTCTGATTCAGCATTGATGCGTGCAATCGCGGCATAGGCACGGTCTGCCACACCCCAGGCGAAATCCAGTTCCAGCTTGCTCCAGAAACGCGGCTTTGCATCATGCGCAAACAGAATGCCAACCAAAGCGCCGCGATCCACAATCGGAACTTTGACAAAGGACCGAACACCCATGGCGGCATAAGAGCCGGTGTCTTCGTCCAGCCAGCTCGCGGCATTGATATTCGGCACGGCCAGCGTATCGCCGATTTCGAGCCGCCGGATCGTCGCCTGAAAATCACTTAAAGTGTGATGCCCTGCAATCGTCTCTGTGCCTGGCGCAAGCCAGTTGAACTCGACAAACAGGCTGTTCGTTGCGCTGTTGACCGTCAAATATCCTGCGCGCTTGACGCCAAGACCATCCGCCAGAATCTCGGATGTGATGCGGGAGATATCTTCCACCGTCTTGCCCGCACGCAACCGGTCGCCCAAGGTAAGCAGCGAGGCAATGCGAGCATCCTTGCGTTTCGAATCGGTGATGTCGATGACCACGCCAATCATCTTCACCGGCACGCCGCGATCATCCATGATGAACTGCGCACGGCGCGCCACCCAACGCACACGCTGGTCATTGCCGCGCCTGACACGATACTCAACGCTGAGCGGCGCCATGGCGGTATTCCGGTTGGCAGTGTCGGATGCCGTCTTTCGGTCGGCATCGATAATCAGATTCTGAAACACGGAAGCATGATAGTTTGGCTGTTCCGGCACACCAAAAATGCGGCAGAACTCGTCCGAGACAATCATCTCGTCCGTCGCAATATCGATTTCGAATATTCCGATTTGACCGGCGTCATGGGCCGCTTTCGAACGGGCATCCTTGACGCGGAGCTCCTCGTTTTTCGCGCCCACCCGGCTGACGCGCAGTTGCCGCCGTGCCGAAAGGCGTCGCTCAAGAGTGAGGTCATATGACATTGTCTGAAGCGTGCGGCGCAGTTCGAGATGCGACATGACCTGCCGCGCTAAGCCCTCCAACGCGGCTTTTTGCGCATTTGTCAGCTGCTTTGGCTCATGCCCAAGTACGCAAACCGTACCAATGGGAAGGCCATCGTCCGACTTCAAAAGCACGCCGGCGTAAAAACGAATATGAGGCGTTCCCGTGACAAGCGGGTTGTTTTCGAAACGCGGGTCTTTGGTCGCGTCGGGAATGATCAGAAAGTTATTTTCAAGAATGGCTCGTGCGCAGAATGATGTATCCAGCGGCGTCTCACGCACGCCCAGACCAACCTCTGCCTTGAAAAACTGCCGATCTTCACCAATCAGGTTGATGACAGCGATGGGCGTATCGCAGATCGTGGATGCCAGCAGTGCCAAGTCATCGAAATCCTGCTCGCGCGGCGTATCAAGGACGTTGTAGCTATCCAGTGCAGCCAAACGCCGCTGTTCTTTAGAAGCAAGACCTTCCATGGGACCTTAAAAAATAATCTGCAATTTTGCGTCGGCGCGATCCGCCCGCTCTTCGCTTCATTAGTTACATTAATTCATTCATTAACATAAGAAAAAAAACGTTTTGCTCACGTTTTGCGCACGCTTCATTTCAAGGTTCGCCAGTAGGCTGCCGAAAACGCAAAAGCGCCCATGCGGTGTATGAATACCGCATGGGCGCTTTTTGATATCTCATCGAAAATTGCGTGCCAATCAGGCGGCGCGATAGGCCGGTTGCTGGTGGCGGACTGTGGCCTTTACATTGAACCGGCTGATCAGCGCTGCCAGATTGTTGCTGACATCGTTCAAGCCGTGTGTAGCCGCATTGGTTTCCTCAACCATCGCAGCGTTCTGCTGCGTCAGCTGGTCCATGCTGCTGATGGCGGAATTGATTTGATGAATGCCAACGGCCTGCTCTTGCACGGCGAGCGTAATCGCGCCGATATGTTCCTGGATGTGATCGACCTTGCCTCCGATGGAATTCAGCGCTTCGCCCGTGCGGTTCACCAGTGAAACACCATTCGACACGTCCTGTGACGACCTATCAATCAGCGTCCGGATTTCCTTGGCGGCATTTGCCGAGCGCTGGGCGAGTTCCCGCACTTCCTGAGCCACAACGGCAAAGCCCTTGCCTGCTTCCCCGGCGCGAGCGGCCTCGACGCCCGCGTTCAGCGCGAGCAGGTTGGTCTGAAACGCAATCTCGTCGATAACACCGACGATCTGAGCGATTTTTTGCGATGATTGCTCAATGGCACTCATTGCTTCCACGGCTTTAGTGACAATGTGGCGCGACCGTACAGCTTCCTCGGCCGAGCTCGTCACGATCTCCTTTGCCAGTTCGGTGCGTTGCGCAGACTGTTTGGAAATATTGGTGATTTGATCCAGCGCGGCAGCGGTCTGCTCCAGCGAAGCGGCCTGCTGCTCCGTGCGGCGTGCCATATCGTCCGTGGATGCAGTCAGTTCCCGAGTATTTTCCGAGATTTTGCGTGATTCTTCGATGATTTCGGAAAATGCGCCTGATAGCTTGCTAAGCGCAGAGTTGAAATTGTTTTTCAGCGCGTCAAATTCTTCCGGCAAGACGCTATCGAGGCGAGGGGTCATGTCACCCTTAGCGACGAGGTTCAAAGCCGAGTTCAGAAGCGAAAGAACCTGCTCCTGTTCCTGCTTCATGCGCTGCTGCTCAAATTCGATTTTGGTCCGCTCTTCGGCAAGTGCATCAAGATAGACCGAAACAGAGTAATCGATGTCCAGCAGCGCGGCCTTGACGGCGATCGAAATATCCCGGGCTACTTTCTTGCCCTTGTTCTTGACCATAAAGCTCTGAAACTGGGACTCGATGACGGAGGTGATGATCCCTTCGAGAATGAGGGCGTAGCCGCCAATATACCAGCGCGGTTCAAGGCCGAGACGTGCATGGGTGCGACCGATGGCGGTCACGGCCTCGGTATATTGACTGTCGTAGACGCCCGAAGCGATGGTTTCCCAGTGCTTGATCTGCATGGATTTGGCGTGCTGGATATGGGCGTCGTTGGCGAAGAATTTCGCCGTTGCAGGCACAGCTTTCGCTTTTTTGTAGAAAGCGGTCAGCGAGGCATCAAGAGAGGCCGATATTGCGGGCTTCAGCGCAGCGAGATCTCGTTTTTCTTCTGAGCCAAGTCCCAGAAATTCAAGCCGCTCCGTAAGCTGGAGTGCGTCTTGCTGTCGATTCATGCGCTTAACCCCTAATTCAAAAACACGATCCCCATCGCGTCCAATATGGAATGAAGGTAAGGATTCTTGCTTAATGAAGTGCTAAAGTTGATGAAACCCTTTAATTTTACGGGCGCAAATAAAAAAACGCGCACCCCGGTTAAAGGCACGCGTTTTAATACTGTGATGATGCGAATGCTTACTCGACAGTTTCAGCCGTTTCCACCACGCGGTGGGTCCGTTCGCTTGGATCGCGACCGATTTCTGCTTTCAACGACAGCAAATCGATGAAGTGATCGGCCTGACGGCGCAGATCATCGGCAATCATGGGCGGCTGCGTCGACATGGTCGAGACAACGGAAACCTTGCGGCCACGGCGCTGGATTGCGTCCACAAGCGTTGTAAAATCACCGTCGCCGGAAAACAGCACCAGGTGGTCCACAGTCTCGGATTGCTCCATGGCATCGACAGCAAGTTCGATGTCCATATTGCCCTTGATCTTGCGGCGGCCCATGGCGTCGGTAAATTCCTTGGCGGGCTTTGTCACAACCTTGTAACCATTATAGTCCAACCAATCGATCAGCGGACGAATGGAGGAATATTCCTGATCTTCGATGAGGGCGGTGTAATAATAAGCGCGTAGCAAATAGCCGCGCTTCTGGAATGCTTTCAAAAGTTTGCGGTAATCAATATCAAAACCGAGGCTTTTCGAAGCGGCATAAAGATTGGCACCGTCAATAAAAAGCGCAATTTTCTCGCGTGGGTCGAACATAAAAATCAAATCCTTCCTCGGCTACCGAGTCGCTAATAGTGTCCGCAGTAATGTTTCAGCAAATATGCGCACGTCGTTTTGTACATTATCAACCATTCATATAAGCGTCATTAAGCATCAGTCCAGCCCTAAAGCCAGAATTATGTGTAAAGTTTAATCTATCAAGCCTAAAATAGGCTGCTCACTGCCAGGCAAACAGGCAGTTGAGGAAAAACTTGAAATCTTTGGCCAATGCCTGTATCGGAACGGGTAATCCGCGACATTAAGACCGCAAAGGACAGGCAATGGCCCGTGTCACCGTAGAAGATTGCATTGATAAAGTAGACAACCGTTTCGAACTGGTTTTGCTGGCCAGCCATCGTGCGCGCCAGATTTCGCAGGGGTCGCAGATCACGATCGATCGTGACAACGACAAGAATCCTGTCGTGGCATTGCGAGAAATTGCTGACGAAACACTGTCTCCTGACGACCTGAAGGAAGACTTGATCCACTCGCTGCAGAAGCATGTTGAAGTGGACGAGCCAGAGCCCGATCCAGTCACGATCGCAGCTTCTGCTGGCGATGCTGAAGACGATGATGCGCCCGAAAGCGTTAATTTCGACCAGATGACGGAAGAAGATCTTCTGGCTGGTATCGAAGGCCTTGTGCCGCCTGAAAAGAACGACGACTATTGATTTTGATGAATCGCAACTGTCAGGGTACTGTCAGTTACGCTCTTTAAAGATTTGTCGTCATAATCTGAACGCAGATTATGCAGCATTGTGCGCCTGTCTAACGATTGGCGCGCTTTCTTTTTTCGGGGCATCCCATACATGATGCGACAATACGAACTCGTTGAGCGGGTTCAAAAATATAAGCCTGAAGCAAACGAAGCCTTGCTGAACAAGGCTTATGTCTATGCCATGCAAAAGCATGGCCAGCAGAAGCGCGCCAATGGCGACCCGTATATTTCGCATCCGCTGGAAGTCGCGGCTATCCTGACCGAGATGCATCTCGACGAATCGACCATCGCCGTCGCTTTGCTGCATGATACAATTGAAGACACGAGCGCCACCCGCGCGGAAATCGATGATCTCTTCGGTGAAGACATTGGACGGCTGGTGGAAGGGTTGACCAAGCTCAAGAAGCTTGACCTTGTGACCAAGAAGGCCAAACAGGCCGAAAATCTGCGCAAGCTTCTGCTGGCGATCTCCGATGACGTGCGCGTGCTCCTCGTGAAGCTGGCTGACCGGCTCCACAATATGCGCACCATGGAGCATATGCCCGAGGACAAGCGCAGCCGGATTTCAGAAGAGACGATGGAAATCTATGCGCCGCTTGCCGGGCGCATGGGCATGCAGGATATGCGCGACGAGTTGGAAGACCTTTCGTTCCGCTACCTCAACCCGGAAGCGTTCGAGACGGTGACCAAGCGTCTGCAGTCTCTCGAAGAGCAGAATCAGGGCCTCGTCAAAAAGATTGAAGACGAATTGCGTGAGTTGCTGCTCGCCAACGGCATTCAGGGCGCTTACGTCAAAGGACGGCAGAAGAAGCCGCATTCCGTTTTCCGCAAGATGCAATCGAAGTCGCTGTCTTTCGAGCAGCTTTCCGATGTCTATGGCTTCCGCATTCTGGTGCAGGATCTGCCGTCCTGCTATCGGGCGCTCGGGATTGTCCACACACGCTGGCGCGTCGTGCCGGGCCGGTTCAAGGACTATATTTCGACACCGAAGCAGAACGACTACCGTTCCATCCACACCACAATTGTCGGGCCGTCACGTCAGCGTATTGAATTGCAGATCCGCACCAAGCGCATGCATGAAATCGCCGAATATGGCATTGCCGCGCATTCGCTCTACAAGGATGGCGAAATCCGTGATGGGGATGTCCTGTCGCCGGAATCCAACGCCTATTCGTGGCTTCGCCACACGATTGAAGCCCTTGCAGACGGAGACAGCCCGGAAGAGTTTCTGGAGCACACCAAGCTCGAACTGTTTCAGGATCAGGTTTTCTGCTTCACGCCCAAGGGCAAGCTGATTGCGCTGCCGCGTGGTGCGACGCCCATCGATTTTGCCTATGCCGTTCACACCAATATTGGTGACACGACCGTGGGGGCAAAGATCAATGGCCGGATCATGCCGCTTGTCACGCGGCTGAACAATGGTGACGAGGTCGAGATCATCAGGTCCGGCGTGCAGGTTCCGCCTGCCGCATGGGAAGAGGTGGTCGTCACTGGCAAGGCGCGCTCCGCCATTCGCCGTGCGACCCGCATGGCCATTCGCAAGCAATATGCCGGTCTCGGTTACCGCATTCTCGAGCGCACCTTTGAGCGTGCCGGCAAGCCGTTCTCGCGGGAAGGGTTGAAGCCCGTTCTTCACCGGCTGGCGCAGAAGGACGTAGAGGACGCAATTGCCGCTGTTGGCCGTGGCGAAGTGTCATCTCTTGATGTGCTGCGCGCCGTCTATCCCGATTATCAGGATGAGCGCGTGACTGTGAAGATGACCGGCGACGATGGCTGGTTCAATATGCGCAGCGCATCTGGCATGGTCTTCAAGATACCCGGCAAGTCGCGCTCGGTGCTGGAAGATGACGGCGCTACCGAACTGGTTGAGGGGCCGGACCCGCTGCCGATCCGTGGCCTGTCTGATAATGTCGAGGTGCATTTCGGTGCAGCAGGCGCCGTTCCGGGTGATCGCATCGTCGGCATCATGGAAAAAGGTAAGGGTATCACCATTTACCCGATCCAGTCACCGGCGCTGCAACGCTTCGATGACGAACCGGAACGCTGGATTGATGTGCGCTGGGATCTGGATGAGGCCAACAAGTCTCGTTTCATGGCGCGTGTCATGATCAACGCGCTGAATGAACCCGGCACGCTCGCATCCGTCGCGCAATCCATCGCCACGCTGGACGTGAATATTCGCGGCCTGAATATGGTGCGGATCGGAACCGACTTTTCCGAACTCGCCCTCGACATCGAGGTCTGGGATCTCAGGCAGTTGAACCAGCTCTTGTCGCAGCTGAGTGATCTGGATTGCGTGTCCACGGTCAAACGTGCCTTTGATTGAGGCAGATTTGCCTAATTATTGCCCCTTAAGGGCGCTGCTATGCGCTGAGTGCATGGCAGCGCCCTTGTCCTGTCTGTAGTCACCGAGGCCATTTCGAACTATCTTCACTTCAGAAACTGAAACAGACACGGCGGCCAGCCAAACACCCAAAGATGCTTTGGCCCGCTTGTCTCTGAAAGGAAAAGAAGATGTTTGGACCCCTTCGCAAGATTGCTCGTGCCGTTCGTGGCAAGACAACTCAGGAACGTGAATTCGACTATCTCAGCGATTCCGTATCGCGCATCGACCTGGAATTCCGCCAGCGCGAAGTTGATCGCGGCATGTTCCGTCGCTAATACAAAAATGCATACCGGCCATGCCGGTATGGTGCATGTCGGAGCGCTTCATTGATGCGCTCTTGAGGTCAAGCGCGGTTTTGCTCTTGGCGCAAACGAAACGATGCAATAGGTTCTCCATATGCCGTTTCGTCGCCGTAGACCGTTAAGACTTTCTGAAAGAGTGCGCGCCGCCATCTGGCCGCGCATGGGCTTTCGTCGTTTGCTTCGCTATCTCAAGCTGAAGCTGGTGCGGCTTTCTGCCTCGCCATACTCCATTGCCGCTGGTGTGGCGGTTGGTGTCGGGGTGTCATGGACACCCTTCCTCGGCGTTCATATCATCATCGCCATGGTCATTGGTTTTGTTCTCAGAGCCAATCTTGTTGCCGCAGCCCTGGGCACCACCTTTGCAAACCCGCTGACATTTCCGTTGATCTGGGCCTCCACCTGGGAGATCGGTCACGTCATATTGGGGCGCGGCGACCAGACGGCGTCGGCGCATGTGGATTTTGCCACGCTTTTTAGCCATATGAACTTCATGCAGCTCTGGCGCCCCGTACTGGAGCCAATGACGGTTGGCGCGCTCATTCCCGGCGCTTTCACAGCCATCCTCGCTTATATCAGTGTCTACGCCATTATCCGCAGCGTCAGAACGAAGAAGGATTTGCAGCGTGCTGCCTTGGCCAAACCGTCTCTGGGTGCTGTGAAATGATTATTGGAATGGGCAGCGACCTCATCGATATCAGGCGCATCGAAACATCGATTGAGCGTTTTGGTGATCGCTTCACCTATCGCTGCTTCACAGACGTCGAGCAGGCGAAATCCGACGGCCGCAAGAACCGTGCGGCATCCTATGCGAAGCGTTTCGCGGCCAAGGAAGCCTGCTCCAAGGCTCTCGGCACCGGCTTGGCGCAGGGTGTTTTCTGGAAAGATATGGGCGTCGTCAACCTGCCTAGCGGCAAGCCGACGATGAAGCTGACCAATGGCGCGGCAGAGCGTTTGGCCATGCTTTTACCATCGGGACATGAGGCCGTCATTCACCTCACCATCACGGATGAATTTCCCTATGCACAGGCTTTTGTCATCATAGAAGCGTTGCTGGTGACGAAATAACGTCTGATTCCACTGCTTCCGCTGGTTTCACACCGCCGTCGGCTATGGAAACGCTTTCCTTTGCCCTGGAAAGGTTCTAGAGAAGTCCGTCGAAATCAAAGAACGAGCAGGCAGGTCTAAGTGTCCGAAAAAGCTGAAAAGAAGCAGAGCGCCCTTTGGGAAAACGTCAAGGTCATCGTGCAGGCATTGCTGCTCGCGATGGTCATCCGCACGGTGCTGTTCCAGCCTTTCACCATTCCGTCGGGCTCCATGATGCCGACCTTGCTGGTTGGAGATTACCTGTTCGTCAACAAGTTCTCCTACGGCTATTCAAAATACTCCATGCCGTTTTCTCCCGACCTGTTCTCGGGCCGTATCCTGCAATTCAGTGAGCCTAAGCGCGGCGACGTCGTAGTCTTCCGCCTGCCGCCGAACCCTGAGGTGGATTACATCAAGCGCCTTGTCGGCCTGCCCGGTGACCGCGTTCAGGTCACAAATGGCGTGCTCTTCATCAACGGCACTGCTGTTCCAAAGCAGCCGGATGGCGTGTTCACCTCTGATTACCGTGCCGATCCCGGCGCCAATGTTCCTGTTTTCCGCGAAACGCTGGATAATGGTGTGAACTTCGACACGCTGGACCAGTCGCCGGATTCGCGTGGCGACAACACGCGTGAATTCATCGTGCCGGAAGGCCATTACTTCATGATGGGCGACAATCGCGACAATTCGCTGGATAGCCGCTTTGATGTCGGCTTCGTGCCCGCTGAAAACCTGATTGGCCGCGCAAGCGTCATCTTCTTCTCTCTTGGCAATGACACACCATTCAGCCGTATTTGGGATTGGCCCGCCAACATGCGTTGGGACCGCCTTTTCAAGGTTGTTCAATGAGCAAGGTAAAGCCGCTTTCGACGGAGGAAATCAATCGTCTGGAAGCCCTTATCGGGTATCAGTTCAAGGAAAAGGCCCGGCTTGACCGGGCCTTGACCCATGCAAGCGCCAATGCCGGAAAGAGCGGCAATTACGAGCGGCTCGAATTTCTGGGCGACCGTGTACTGGGGCTTTGCGTTGCCGAACTGCTGTTCACGACATTCCGCACGGCGACCGAAGGCGAGCTTTCCGTCCGCCTGAACCAACTCGTCAGTGCTGAATCCTGCGCGGCCATTGCCGATGAGATGGGTCTGCATGTGTTCATTCGCACTGGTGCCGATGTCAAGAAACTGACCGGCAAGGCGATGCTGAATGTGCGGGCCGATGTGGTGGAAAGCCTGATTGCGGCCATCTATATCGATGGCGGGCTGGAGGCAGGACGTCAGTTCATTTTGAAATACTGGAACGAGCGCGCCACACGCCTGGATGCCGGGCGGCGCGATGCCAAGACCGAATTGCAGGAATGGGCGCACGCAAAATTTGCGGCGACACCCCTTTACAGGATTGACGATCGCACCGGACCGGACCACGATCCAAGCTTCACGGTGACGGTCGTGGTGCCCGGCGTAGCGCCCGAAACGGGTGTTGATCGCTCCAAGCGCGCCGCAGAGCAGGTGGCCGCGACGAAATTATTGGAACGCGAAGGCGTTTGGCAGAAAGCCTCTGCCGCAAACTGATTGGATATCCCATGACCGAGCATGAAATGGACGCCACGCCGTCTGAAGACACCGTTGAAGCCGTTGAGAACAGACCGACCCATTCCGGCTTTGTCGCGCTGATCGGCCCGACCAATGCTGGCAAGTCCACGCTTGTGAACCATCTCGTTGGCGCCAAGGTGTCCATCGTCAGCCACAAGGTGCAGACGACACGCGCCGTGATGCGCGGCATCGCCATCCACAACAATGCCCAGATCGTGTTCATGGACACGCCCGGCATTTTCAAGCCTCGCCGCCGGCTGGACCGCGCCATGGTGACATCCGCCTGGGGTGGCGCAAAGGATGCGGATATCATTCTGCTTCTGATCGACAGTGAACGTGGCTTGAAGGGCGACGCGCAGACGATTCTGGAAGGCCTGAAAGATGTGAAGCAGACGAAAATTCTCTGCCTGAACAAGATCGATCAGGTGCAGCGCGAGGATTTGCTAAAGCTGGCGTCTGCCGCCAATGAAATCGTCAACTTCGACCGCACCTTCATGATCTCGGCGACCAACGGTTCCGGTTGCGACGATTTGATGAACTATCTGTCGGATGAGTTGCCGCAGGGACCGTGGTACTATCCGGAAGACCAGATCTCGGATCTTCCCATGCGGCAGCTTGCTGCCGAAATTACCCGCGAGAAGCTGTTTTTGCGTCTGCACCAGGAATTGCCTTACGCATCCCACGTGGAAACCGAAAAGTGGGAAGAGCGCAAGGATGGCTCCGTGCGCATCGAGCAGGTCATCTATGTCGAGCGTGACAGCCAGAAGAAGATTGCTCTGGGCAAGAATGGCGATGCCATCAAGGCTATCTCGTCATCCTCGCGCAAGGAACTCTCGGCAATTCTTGAGCAGACCGTCCACCTCTTCCTTTTCGTGAAGGTCCGCGAAAACTGGGGTGATGACCCGGAGCGCTTCCGCGAAATGGGTCTGGAGTTTCCTCGGAACTGACGATCCACGGCGGGACCGACGTGGTTTCCGGGTGAATGCTCTGATAGCCTTATCGTTTTCGTTGTTAATGGATACCCATGTCGCCAAAGAAGCCTAACGGAATGTCGACCACCCCTTGCGAGCAATGTCCCTTGCGAGGTCTCAAATATTTCCGCGATTTTTCTCCGGCAGAGCTGGGTTTCGTTTCCCATTTCAAAACCGGGGAGCTTTCTGTGGAGCCCGGCGCCATCGTGCTGATGGAGGGCTCTCACAGCGCTCATCTCTATACGATCCTGCAAGGTTGGGGCTTTCGCTACAAGACGCTGGAGGATGGACGCCGTCAGATCCTCAATTACCTGATGCCCGGCGATCTCGTCGGGTTGCAGGGAACTGTCATGGGCGAGATGCAGCATTCCGTTGAGGCGCTTTCACCGATTACGCTGTGTGTTTTCGAGCGCGGACGGCTCAACAGCCTCTTTGGTGATCACCCGTCGCTCGCCTATGATATTACCTGGATAGCGGCCAGCGAAGAGCGGATGCTCGACAGCCATCTTCTCAGCGTCGGGCGAAGAACGGCGCTGGAGCGTGCGGCATATTTGCTGGCGCTGTTACACAACAAGGCTGTGCGCGTTGGCCTTATGGAGAAGGACGGCCCGATACCGGTGACGCAGCAGCACGTCGCCGATACGCTCGGCTTATCCATCGTGCACACCAACAAGACCCTACGCAAACTTGCCGATAAGGGCTTGATTCGCTGGACAGATAAAGGTTGTATTATTCTTGATGCAACTGGCTTGGCCCAGATTGCGAGTTGGGAACCGGATTTGCGCAATTTGAGACCATTTATCTAGCAATTCTAATATAAAACAGCTCGTTTCGGTATGTCTTTTTTAAATGACGATGTCGACCCGATCTGCGATGTGATAGGAATTGGTTCCGTGAATGTTCATGGATTTTTTTGGTGCTGCGATATTTTAAGCGGCCGGAGAAGATAAAATATGTTGCCTCAGCGGGTCCTCATCGTAGAGGATGAATATCTGGTTGCCATGGATGTGGAAACATCGCTTCAAGCCATGGGCGTTAAAGCGATCGATATTGCTACGACTTTATTCCAGGCCAAGGAGTCACTGCTCCGCGAAAAGCCTGACTGTGTTCTTCTCGATGTCAGCCTTTCCGATGGCATGAGCTATGAGCTTGCGCGCCACCTGAGGGAACACGCGATTCCTTTTGGCTTTGTGAGTGGTTACGGCGACACGAGCGGCTTTCCACCTGACTTCGCCGATTCGCATCTTCTCGATAAGCCCTTTGGTGAAATCGAGTTGAAAACTTTCGTCACGCGCATCATGACGCAGTAAAAGCCCCAAGCGCTCACGCGCCAGATCGGCTATATCTAAACTTTGTAGTAGCAGATCGAGCAACCCATCCATGCAATGGCAGGACGATGCGATTATTCTGGGCGTAAAGCGCCACGGTGAGACGAGCGTCATTGCCGAGGTGATGACACGCACCCGTGGGCGTTATCTGGGGCTTGTGCGATCAGGTCGGTCACGCAGCATGCAACCGGTGCTTCAGCCGGGAAACCGTGTTGATGTAATATGGCGGGCGCGTCTGGATGACCATTTGGGCGAATATCGCATTGAGCCACTGCAATTGCGCGCCGCACAGCTGATGGAAACGGCAACGGCGGTTTATGGCGTCCAAGCGATGGCCGCGTTGCTCAGACTTTTGCCGGAGCGCGATCCGCACCCGCATCTGTTTGAGGCACTTGATGTGATTCTCGACAATCTCTCAGACCCTGCCGATGCAGGCGAGCTTTTCGTGCGCTTCGAACTGGCCGTTCTCAACGACCTCGGCTTCGGCTTGGATCTTGAGGAATGTGCAGCGACTGGCCTGCGCGACGACCTCATCTATGTGTCTCCAAAGACGGGCAGGGCGGTATCGCGTGCCGCGGGCGCGCCCTATGCCAGCCGTATGCTGGCGCTGCCTCAGTTTCTGAACAAGGAAAACTCAAAGGCCGCAGACAGCGAAAGTCTGGCAGCTGCCTTCAGGCTGACAGGCTATTTCCTGCACCGCCATGTCTATGAGCCGCGAGGCCTCAACGAAAATGCCACCCGCGACGGTTTCGTGCAGGCGGCATTGAAGGCTTTGGATAAGGCTTCCTGAAGGCTTCGAGCCTTACGCCGGGGTGGGGCGAACCACCGCGCGCTCCTGGATGGGCCAATGCACCACGGCGGCAAACAGGCCCATGGCAACACCCAGCCACCAGACGATATCGTAAGAACCGAGCATGTCGTAGAGAAAGCCGCCCAGCCATACGCCAAGAAACGAACCGATCTGGTGCGACAGGAACACGACACCGCCCAACATGCCGAGATGGCGTGTGCCGAACATGATGGCGACGAGGCCATTTGTTGGCGGCACGGTGGATAGCCAGAGAATGCCCATCACAGCCGCGAAAATGATGACCGATGTGGGTGAATGCGGCAAAAGCAGGAAGGCCGTGACGGCGATGGAGCGGCCAATATAGATATAGGCCAGCAGATAGGGCTTCGGGTATCGCTGGGCAATAAAGCCAGCGGCAAGCGAACCTGCAATGTTGAAAAAGCCGATCAAGGCCATGGCAATCACGGCATAACGCGGCTCAATGCCGATATCGCCGAGATAGGCGGGGAAATGTGCGGTGATAAAGGCGACCTGAAAGCCACAGACGAGAAAGCCGGTGGCCAGCAGCAGATAGCTTCTGTGGCTGAGGGCTTCGCGCAGGGCCTCTCCAGCCGTCTGCTTGAACTGTGCCTGAGATTGGGTGCCGGACGATGAATTGCCGCGCAGCGGCCATGCCAGGAGTGGCACAAGCAGCATCATCGCAGCCAGCCAGACAAGGCTGTCCGACCATCCATAGGTGGAGATCAGGCCTTGGCTGATGGGCGCGAAAATGAACATGCCCGCAGACCCGGCAGCCGTTCCGATGCCGAACGCCATGGAGCGCTGCTCCGGCGTAACATGGCGCGCAAATGCCGAGAGAATGACGCTGAACGATCCTGCCGCGACGCCTAAGCCCACCAGCACGCCGCCACCCAGGTGCAGCCACAGCGGTGAACTGCCGATGGACATGCAGACAAGCCCCGCCGCATAAATAAGGCCCGATAGGACCAGCACACGAGCCGTTCCAAACTTATCGGCCATGGCACCGAAGATCGGCTGGCCGATGCCCCAGAACAGGTTCTGCAACGCCATTGCCAGCCCGAATGTGGAGCGATCCCACCCCGTATCGGCCAGCATGGGCAACTGGAAAAAGCCCATGGCCGAGCGCGGGCCGAAGGTCAGCACGGCGATCAGCGAGCCAGCGGCGATGATCAGCCACGGCATGGGGTTGGCGAGAGGCGAGCGCGTAGCATTGGACATTGAAAATTTCCCCGACAGGAGAAAAAGACTATCTCCAGCCAGGCCTCTGCACCAGCAACTTTTCTTGACCGATCAATGAGTGCTGTTGATAGGCTGTGTCTGGGGAGGGCTCAGCCCCGGGTCTTGATGGGCCAGCCTTCGCTTCGCTGTCCCACAACCTTCAAGACATCTCCCACAGCGATAGACCCTTCGCCGCGCGGCGTCAGGTTCCAGCCAAAGAGGACGCCGGGCACGCGGCGATCGGCGGACATGCGGATGCGGCTCATGGCTTTTATGGGGGAGGGAACGTCGCGGGAGCCGGTTTGCTGATCTTGTGAGGTCATGATGCAGCGGGTGCAGGGCTTGACGAGATCAAAGCGGATGCCGTTGATCTCGATTGCGGCCCAACGGTCTTCCGCCCATGCCTCATCAGTCTCGACCACGAAGTTGGGCCGGAAGCGTTCCATGCCAACTTCACCTTCGCCATTGGCGGCCATATCATTGTTCAGAGCGGCAAGGGATGCTGTGGTCGTCAGCAGGATCTGGTAGCCATCCGCAAAGGTGACCGGCGTGTCATCCCCTGTCCAGTCGATGTTGGCACTGCGGCGCGAGGTATCATCGAAAAATGCAAGTTTGACATCCCGCTCCAGCCAGCTCGACAAGGCTGCATTGGCCTCATCATTTGCAATGGCCGCATTGACCGTTGATCTCCAGACGGTGGCATCGATCCGCGTGGTCGATGGTGAGGCAAGGACGTGTCCCTTACCGTCGATGGAAAGCGAGTAGCCGCCCTGTTCAGCCTGCGTGATGATGCTGGCTATGTCTGGCAGTTCGCGCTGAGTGATGAATTGCCCCGATGGATCAATCAACATCAGCCGCCGGTCTCCCGGCAACCCCTCGGGCGCGATGAGGCTTTCAGACAGCGAGATGCCTCGGCCACTTTTGAGCGGATAGATGTTGAGTTCGGTAATGCGCATTCCGTTTCCCATGCCTCAGGCCCTAAATCTCATCCAGAAACAGGTCGAGCACCTGTCTCAGCCGTTCGTGACGTTCCCCGGCAATCTGCCGCCCGGCCTCAGTCTGGAAGCCATCTGCCAGTTTGAAAAGCTTGTTTTCGAAATGGTCGATGGCAAAGCGGCGGTCATCCAGCGGGCGGTTTTTTGCCAATGGATCTTGCGGATCATAAAGGGCAGAACCCATGCGGCCTGCAATATAAAAGCAGCGGGCAGCGCCCACCATCCCGATGGCGTCCAGACGGTCGGCATCCTGAAGGATTTTTGCTTCCAGCGTTTCCGGCGCGATATTGGCGGAAAAACTGTGGGTCAGAATGGCGTGGCCGACAGCTTCGATGTTGGCATCGCTCCAGCCCTTAGCCTGCAAGATGCCAGATGCCTTTTCGGCTGCCAGCCGCGATGCTTGCGCACGCAACGGAGAGTTCTTTTCCACCGCCACGCAATCATGCAGGAGAACGCTGGCGGCCAGCACCGCGCCATCGCCACCTTCTTTCGCATGAATGCGCATCGCATTGCGAAAGACGCGATGGATATGCGCCATGTCATGCGATCCGTCATCGCCTTCGGTGGCATGCGGTATCAGCGCTTCTGCCAGTGCCTCGAAAGGTGCGAAAGCCTCTGCCTGCATGTGATTCCCCCCGTTTGAGATGTGTTGTTTAGAGGGGGAGGCACAGGTGCACAATCACCCTTGCGCTTCCTCCGCCTTCGGCTGCGATGTCAAAATCTTCTGATAGAAGAGACCAATGCCGATTAGCACGACGCCGAGACCGATGAAGGACAAGGCGCGCAACACACCTTCCAGATTGCTCATATCGATCAGGAAGGCCTTGGCAACCGCAAGGAAAACCAATGCCGCCGAGGCAAGCCGCAGGCTTTTAGCATCAAATCGCGAACCGAGCACGAGCAACAGCACGCCGATGACGAGCCAGACCACGGAATAGCTGTAAGTCTCGCCCTGAAGGAAGCCCTTCCAATCCGCGATGTTCTCTCCCTGCCAGAAACGGCGAACGGACAGCGTTGCCCAGGCAAAACCGAGTGCTGCGCCTGACAGTGCCAGAGCTGTAACATAGGCGGCTGGACGCTTGTCCCGCGCATACCAGGCAAGGCCCGCATAGGCGATGGCTGGAAGCAGATAGCCGATCAGCAGCAGGTTGAAGAACGGCCAGGGGCCGGTGCTCTCGCCGGTGAGATAGGGGTTGAGGCCGTAAAAATGGGCAATCAGCACATTGGCCATGGCAATCACGCCCGCGACCATGGAGCCGTAGCGGAAAACCGGGCTCGGGCTTTTCATGTCCAGCGTCATCAGCACGCCGGACATGCCAATGGTCAGCAGCGTGTAGATTGACTGTTCACCAAGGGTCGGTGTCGCCGAGTTCAGAACGCCGCCATTCATGGCATGGCGAACAAGTATGGCGATGGCCAGCAGGCCGAGCAGGCTGGCTATGGCTTGCAGAATGTTCTTGACCCGTGCCCCCGGCCAGTCCCGCAGCAGCCATGCGGATGCGATGGCAAGCAGTGCGGGGATGCCATAACCGGGCAGGAGTGCGTTGAACACGGGCGTGGTGCCAAGGTTCTGCGGGCCGACGATGGTCGGTTCCCAGGCAATGCGACCCAGAACGAACAGGCAAGCGAGCACCATGGCCCATGGCTGCGCCGCCCATGAGACGCGCCGCGTTGCCAGCACATAGACAAAGCCGATGGCCGGAATGAGAAGGGTGGTGGTGAGCCCCGATGTCAGCGTGTGAACAATGAAGACAAACGCGAGGAACGAGCCGATCAGCATGATATTGATGGGCGTGGTAAAACCGTCTTCGCATTTCAGAGTGAGCCGATACGCGCCACCCAGCAGCACAAGGGCGACGGCCAGCCCGTAGGCTGCATGCAGCCAGTCCCGGGTGAGATTGCCATATTCCACGAAGCTGATGATGCCGAGGCCGAGTGGAACCGCGACGCCGATAAACGCCCACAAGGCTCCGAAAGACGGATCAAGGGCGGACTTGCGCCGGATGGCCTGCCAGGAGAACAGCAGGAACAGAATGCCCATGATGCGCGTAACCGGAGCCTGCGCGGCCACATCGATGCCAACCGATGATAGAGTGGCAGTTCCATCACCAACGGTCGGCAGGTAGTTGACGCCGAAGCCTGCCAGCAGATTGGCGCAGCCAAGGGCTGCCAGCGAGGCGAAGATGGCGGACCAGACGGCGTGGTTGCGTCCCGCACCCATTGCAGCGAGACCCAACACCAGAACGGCCATGGCAAAGGCCGGGTGCATGGTTATGCCGGTTTCGATGACGGAGAAGGCAAGTGCCGGAAGCACGATGGCCAGAGATAGTGTCACGTTGAGGCTGGCCGGTGGGCGGCCCAGCAGTTCCCGGAGGACAGGAAAACGGCTGTCCGAACGCGGTGCGTAAACAGCCATGCCAGCCGGCTGGCTTACATATTTGCCCGGCCAGATCCAGATGGAGCCGGCGATCATGGCAAGGAGGCTTGCCACCACAGGTTCGGCCTCGATGAGGGGTGCATAGACCATGTAGCCGATAGCCCAGAGGCCAAGCCCGACATTGGCCAAAGCCGGAACGACATGCCAGCGCTGGCTACGCGATGCTGCCGCTGTGGCAAGCCAGGAGGCGGTGAGAAAGCCGAACAGGGCCCAAATATTGGGGGTCTCGGTCGAGATCAGCGCGGGTGTCACCATCGAGCCGAGAAGGCCAAGCCCCGCAAGCGCCTGCCCATGCAGAAGCGACAGACCAATCGTTGCAAAGCCAACCAGCGCCAGCAGGATGAACGCGGTCGTCGGGCCGATATAGTCGTAAATGCCATAGGCCGCATAGGTCACGCCAAACAGGGTGAGGGCGCCCGCGGCGGTGAGAATGCCTGGGATCATGGCGTTGGAATAGGCAGCGGCGATGCCCGGTACGGCCTTGCGGCGAACCGCTTCACCGGCGGCCACCAGCAGCAGGCCGAATGCGGCAGCCATGGCCAGACGCACGGCGGGGCTGAGTAGGCCGCTTTCGATGGAATATTTGACGAGGAAAATGCCGCCCAGTGCCAATGCCAAGCCACCGGCCCAAACCGCCCAGCGTGCACCAAGCTTGCTTTCAAAGCTCTCTTTGGGGCGTGGCACCGCAGCCGGTGGTGTTTCAGCTTGTTCGTCTGCGCTCTCGGCTGAAACATCGTCTTGAGCCGTTGCTGCGACAATGTCCTCTTCGAGAGGCAGCGGCTGTTCCGGCACCAGTTCTGCCAGAGGCGCTTCGCCAGAGGCCATCCGGGCCTTCAAGGCCGTCAACTCTGCCTCGACGGCTGTCAGTCGTCTGGAGTTCTTTATACTCGCATTCAGCGTGTAGAAGAAGGCAAAGACGTAGCCAATAGCGATCAGCAACAGGAGTGATGTCATAACAACCTCAAATATGATCCTGTTTTCTAGGCGCTTTCTCGCTAATTAAGCAAGTTTGCTTGTGGACAACTCCTCTGCCCATCGTTTGGCAAGCACCACATCGTCCACGCCCAACTCGTGGCCGAGCGGCAGAAGTGCCATCTGCGCATCCGCTCCGCTCTGGATCAGATGCTGCTTCAGAATGTCGGCTTTTTCCCGGTGGCGATCGGTCTCGCCGGCTGCCAGCGTGAAGCGTGTGCCGGAAAGATCCGAGTGCGGCCATTCGGTTAAGACAGGCATCGGCCGCAACAGCAGGGCATGCCGTGCCAATTGCGGATGAAGCGCGAAGAATGCCGCCGCGAAGTTTGCCCCGTTCGAGTGGCCGATGAAACTCAACCTGTCCCGGTCGATACCATAGACACCAATGGCCTCTTCCACGAATGAGGCGAAGGCTTCTGCTTCGGAAACAATATCCTTCTCATCGAAGCTGAGATCGCCAAATCGGCGGAACCAGCGGGCGATGTCTTCTTCCGTGCTGCGGCCACGCACGCCCAGCAGGGTTGCTCGCGGGTTGGCGTTGTGGGTAAGCGCCATCAGGCTCGTTTCGCTCCCGCCGGAGCCGTGCAGCAGGATGATGGTGGAGCCATCAGGCTCAGAGGGCGTGTAAAACCGGTGAACGAACGGCAAATCGCGGTAAATAACGCGCTCTTCTCCCGGCATGGAGAATTGCGGCAAGGCCACGCGCACATCATCCTCATCGCGCATGAAAAGTTGGGGGATGAACAGGTGCTCTCCCAATATCTCAACTGGCTCGTCCACCGTCATGCCGGGCGCATCTGTCGCCATTTCGATCAGGACGTCGCCGGGTTCGCGCACATAGAGCGATGAGAAATACTTGCGGTCATGCGCATTGGTGGCGGATGAGTTGAGGGATTGCAGTCCCTTAAGCGTCTCGTCCAGCTCATTCATATCTGCGGCACGAAAAGCAATATGATCCACAGTGCCGGTGCCGGGTGCGCTGGACCAGAAGCCGGTCGCATCCCGCACATCGATCACATCTCCCGATGCTGAAACTGTGCGGCGGATCGAGCCGCTCTGACCTATACGGGTGTAGCCGAAGTGCTTTTTCAGGAAACCTTCCGTTTCTTCTGGGACCTCGCTCAAAACGGTTGCACCACGGATGCGGCGAATAGCGTGTTCGCGGGCAATGCCCGGCGCTTCATGCACATTCGTATCGGCAAAGGCGTGGGTGCCAACCAGTTTCAGGATGATACCATCGGGGTCTTTGAGGCGAATGACCGGCTCGCCAAATTCCTCCATCGGTCCTTCCGTTCTCACACCTGCCTGCAATGCGCGGGTCAGCCAGAAGCCGATGCTTGCCGGATCAATCGCCAGCGACACTTCCAACGTCTGGCCATAACCCACACGACCCTGCGCTCCGTCTTCCCACACAAGGAAGGTCAGAAGAGAGCCGGGAGAGGCCGAATGATCGCCATAGAACAGATGAAGCTGCATGGCATCTTCAAAACCCGCCGTGCGCTTCACCAGCCGCAAACCCAGAAAGCCGACGTAGAAATCCACATTGGCCTGCACCTTGCGGGTAATCATGGTGATGTGGTGGATACCAAGTGCGGATGTCATGCCTGTCTCCTGCGTCGTTTTCTCGTGAGCCCTATGTTCTTCGGCGGCGAAAATTTAGCAATGCGACGGATTGAGAACGATGTGTTCGTTCGATGAACATTCGCGTGAAAACAGCCTCTTTTGCCCGCAAATTATGCGCTTTGCTCGATCCACAATCTAGAAATGATTATATATTGTGCGGAAATTATTTTGAGCAAAATATGTGCGATTTCTGCTTGCTATCGCAAACCAAATTGTTTTCTATGGTCCCAACAACATAAAAAACCTCCAGAGGGAAATTTCAGATGTTCACGCGAAGGCTGTTTTCAAAGACAGCGGCTTTGGCCGCTATGAGTTTGTTTGCCGGTATATCCACCGCACCGATGACAGCCTTCGCGCAAACCCCCATCAAATTCACACTCGATTGGAAATTCGAAGGCCCCGCCGCCGGATTTTTGCTGGCGCTGGACAAGGGATATTTCAAGGCCGAAGGGCTGGATGTGACCATTGATAGCGGCAACGGCTCGGTAGAAGCCATCCCGCGTGTGGCGACCGGCGCCTACCAGATGGGCTTCGGTGATATCAACTCGCTGATGAAGTTTCTGGATGAAGACCCGACCCAAAAGGTCAAGGCCGTCTATATGGTCTATGAGCGCCCGACCTTTGCCGTCGTTGGCCGCAAGTCGCTGGGCGTGACGAATGATCCGAAATCGCTGGAAGGCAAAAAGCTGGGTGCGCCGCCGCCGGATGGCGCATTTGCCCAGTGGAAAGCTTTCAAGCAGGTTGCCAAGATTGATGACAGCAAGATCGATATCCAGTCCATCGGCTTTCCGGTGCGCGAGCCGATGCTGGCCAAGGGCGACGTGGATGCCGTGTTTGGTTTTGCCTTTTCCGTCATCCTGAACCTGAAGGCGCAGGGCATTGCCGATGATGATATTGCGACCATTCTGATGGCCGAACATGGCTTGAATCTTTATGGCAACGCAGTCCTCGTCAACACTGATTTTGCAGCGGAAAACCCTGATGCGGTCAAGGGTTTCCTGAAGGCGCTGGCCAAGGGCTTTGCCGATTCGGTCAGGAACCCGGAAGAGGGCGTTGCAGCCGTGTTGAAGCGTAACGAAACGCTGAACCCCGATATCGAATTGCAGCGTCTTACCATGGCAAATGCCATGAACATCAAGACACCCTACGTGGTTGAAAATGGCATGGGCGGGGTCGATGCGGCCCGGCTTGCAGCCTCCATCGAGACACTGAAAGTGTCGGTCGGTCTCAAGGGCAACGTCAAGGCCGAGCAGGTCTTTGATGCAACTTACCTGCCGCCGAAGGAAGAGCGTCTGCTCCCGTAAGTCCGGGCTGACAAAGCATCTATGTTGCGACAGGGGTATCCCCGGCTCCGGGCCGGGGATGATGCTTTCAATTCAACGCCCTGCGCATTCTCGAAAAATTACAGGAATTGAGATGGCTCAACTTGTTGAAATCGATGGCGTTGATATGCGCTATGGCGGGGCATCCGGCACGCTCGCTGTCAGCGGTCTCGATCTCAAGGTCAAGAAGGGCCAGTTTGCCGCCGTTGTCGGGCCATCGGGCTGCGGCAAATCCACATTGATGAAACTGGTGACGGGCCTGCACATTCCGCAAAAGGGCAATGTCATCGTGGCGGGCCGTCAAGTCACCGAGCCTGTTTCGATTGTGGGGATGGCGTTCCAGAACCCTACCATGCTGCCATGGCGCACGACTCTGGAAAACATTCTGCTACCGCTGGAAATCGTTGAGAGGCATCGCCATCGGTTGCGGGCCAACAAGGCGGAATATGTGGCCAAGGCCGAGCGCCTGCTGGAAATCGTCGGGCTGAAGGGTTTCGGCTCCAAGTTTCCCTGGCAGCTTTCCGGTGGCATGCAGCAGCGCGCCAATCTTTGCCGTGCGCTCATTCATGAGCCGGAACTCCTGATGCTGGACGAGCCTTTCGGTGCGCTAGATGCCTTTACCCGCGAGGAGCTGTGGTGCGTCATCCGCGATCTTCACGCTGCCAAGCGCGTGACCATCATTCTGGTAACGCATGATCTGCGCGAGGCGACATTTCTTGCCGACAAGGTTTTCGTAATGAGCGCAAGACCGGGCAGGATACTGGCCGAGCACAAGGTACCCTTTGCCCGCCCGCGCCAGCTTGATCTGATGTATGAAAAGAATTTCAATGAAATGGTGCAGCAATTGCACGGCGAAATAGCCAAAGCGCGGGTGGCAGCATGAGCATGGTTGTCAAAAACACCGCTACGCCTGCGTCAAGCCTGCCGCTGGTTGCCCGCATCAACTGGGTCAAGGCCGCTCCATGGCTTTACACGATTGTGCTTTTTCTGGCCTGGGAACTGCTGGTCTATGCGCTGAAGATGCCGCAGACCATTTTGCCCTCGCCGACAAGGGTTGCGCAGGCGATTCTGCAATATTGGTCGCCGATCTGGAAGAATTCGCTGCAAACGCTGTACACCACCACGCTCGGCTTCGCGCTGGCGGTGGTGACGGGTTTGGGCATAGGCCTGTTTATCGGCTGGTCGAAAACAATCTATGCCGGGCTTTACCCGCTGATGATCGGTTTCAACGCCGTCCCCAAGGTCGCGCTGGTTCCCATTCTCGTCATCTGGTTTGGCATCGGCACCGTGCCTGCGGTGCTGACGGCATTCCTGATTTCCTTCTTTCCCATCGTCGTCAATGTCGCCACCGGCCTCGCCACCATCGAGCCGGAGACGGAAGACGTGCTTCGAGCGCTTGGCGCGAAGAAAATGGATATCATGCTGAAGGTCGGCATTCCGCGCTCCATGCCTTACTTCTTCGGATCGCTGAAAATCGCCATCACGCTCGCCTTTGTCGGCTCTGTCGTGTCTGAAACGGTCGCCTCCAATTACGGCCTCGGCAACATGATGAGCTCGGCACAAAGCCAGTTCAATGTGCCCTTAGTCTTTGCCGGTCTTCTCATGCTCGCAGTAGAGGGTATTGCAATGTATGCGGTGATGGCCTGGATCGAACGGCGTATGACCGGCTGGGCGCACCGCTCCACCATGGGGCAATAGGCCTGCCAGACGCAATCAAGGCCGGTGTTGCCGGCCTTGAATGACTTGCTGTTACGGCTGCTGCTCGTTCGCTTTCACTGCCCGCGCATCAAACACCATCTTGAGAGACTTGGTCATGTCGCGGGTGGTTGCGAACCAGGTGTCGCTCTTGGCCCAATATCTCAGCGTCACGGTCGCGCTGTCTCCAGTAACGGAATCGACAAACGTCGTCGGTGCAGGATCCAGCAGAACGCGGCTGTCGGAGCGGGCCAGTTCCAGCAGCATTTCCTGCGTTTCTGCCGTGCTTTCGCCAGTCGGTACTGTTACGCTCAGCTCGTGGCGACGCGAAGGGAAGCGGCTGTAATTGGTGATAGGCACGTTCCAGAGCGTGGAGTTGGGCGCGAGGCGATAAAGCCCGTCGCTTGTTTTCAGTTCCGTGGCGAAGAGACCGATCTCCACGATTGTGCCGCTGACAGAGCTGGTTTCAATATATTCGCCCACGCGGAATGGCCGCAAAACCAGAAGCATGATGCCAGCAGCAATGTTCTGCAATGTTCCCTGCAAGGCAAGACCAATGGCCAAACCCGCCGCGCCAAGCGCCGCGAGAACCGATGCTGTCTGCACGCCAAACTGGCCAAGCACCATGACGAGAACGAGAATGAGGACGATGTAGCGAATGGCGCCAGAGAAGAAGCGTGCCAGCGTTTCATCAAAACCGCGAACGCGCGACAGGCCTTCATAGGACCAGCGCTGCAGGAGGGTGGCGGCAAGCCAGCCTATGATGAGGAGGACGATGGCACCGACGATGGAGAAGGAATATTGGACCATCAAGGCGCTTGCCTGACGAAGTGCCGCCTGCGATGCGACGAGAATACCGGTAGCCTGCTGGTCCATTCAAATTCCCTTGTTCAAAGATATTCCACACGTGTTCAATTTCGAAACGAACAACGGGCAAGTGGGTTCCGGTCTATTTATGCGGAAAGCGGAAAAACAAAGGGCACGTTTCCGTCCGTATCCGCGCCTCGGCCAATGGCCTTGACTGCGCTGATGAGCGCGCCTTTGCGGCCAAGCAACCTGTCACCGATTTCGATGATGCGCGCATTGGGCGTGGCGAAAGGGGAGACGGTGCGAAGCCGAGCGGCGAGGATGGCGTCGTCCTCCTCCGGCTTTACCGCAAGCGCCACGATGATGGCCGCCGCCGGTGAGCGGGAAACCCCCATCCAGCAATGGACCAGAAGCGGGGCCGATTGGTCCCATTCTCGCGCAAAATCGATCAATGTTTGAACATGCACATCGTCAGGTGCGATCAGCTTGTCATTGCCCTTGAAGGTAATGTCGTTCATTTCCAACGTCAGATGCCGGTCTGCGGAAATAACCGCCGGGCGGTGAAACGCCTGTTCCTTGGCAATCAACGTCACCATTTCACGCGATTTGTGGCGCACAGCCATTTCGGCAATGCGCGACAGGGGAGACACAATAATTTCGCTCATGCATGGCTCTTTCGAAGCAGTTCTATGGCCTCGAAGCGTTCCACGAAGCGGTGTTGCGCATCAATTGCCGGAAGGGGATCGATGTCTATCATATCCTTGGTAATGCCACGCGGCAGGCCGAAGAACTTCTGGGCTTCGGCCAGGGAAAAACCGGCAAGTTCGGTTGCCTCGAAAAAGGCGGCGACCGTGTCTGCCTTCTTGATGCGGTCCTTCAAGTCCCTGCTGGCATGGGGCGGCAGGCCGAAGCGCAGATGCACAGCCGCTTCCAGCCGCTTTTCGACCAGCTTGTAACCGCCACCCACCACGGATTTGAAAGGGGAAATCATGTCGCCGATGACATATTCCGGGCCATCATGCAAAAGCGCCATCAGCATGTCGTTGGGCGAGGCGCTCGTATTCATGCGGCAGAAGATGGTCTCAACGATTAGGCTGTGCTGGGCCACGGAAAAAGCGTGGTCGCCCCGCGTCTGTCCGTTCCAACGCGCCACGCGAGCAAGGCCATGCGCAATATCTGCAAGCTCGACATCCAGCGGCGAGGGATCAAGCAGATCCAGCCGCCTGCCGGACAACATGCGCTGCCAGGCGCGAGGTGTTTTTGCAGGCGCCACGATCAATCGTCCGCGTTGGTAGCGGGGTCAACAGCGGGAAAGCTGAGGCCGGTCCATGCTGGTAGCGCAACAGTCACCGCCACGTCGGATGCGGTGATGGCAACGCCCGACGCCATGGCATCTGCGGCGCGATCCGTGCGGATGATGGCAAGGCCTTCGGTTCCGGCAACGGTGCCAAGCGTGCCGATTGGCTTTGCCCCAGCCATGATATCAGTACCGCTGTCGGGCAGTTCAGCTTCGCCTGATACGATCACGACACGGCGGCGTGCCGTGCCGCGATGCTTCATACGCGAGACGACTTCCTGGCCGACAAAGCAGCCTTTCCGGAAAGATACGCCGTCATTCACATCCATCAGCACATCATGAGGGAAGGCATCGTTCAGCGCATAATCGGCCCCTGCAACGACGATGCCATTGGCGATGCGTAGCGCATCATAGGCTGAGGCGTCACCGGACGTCGTGCCGGGCAACCGGTAGAGATCGATGCCAGCCATGGCGAAGCGGCTGTCCTTGATGGCGCCATCGGGAGCATCTTCGCCCCAGAAGACGCTCACGCCATCTGTTTCGCCTGCCTTGAGATCAACCGGTGCACGCAGCTTGTACATGGTGAGACGGCGCAGAAGCGCATCCTTCTGGTCCACACCCGTCTCCAGAACAAAGCCTTCGCTACTCCGCCAGATCAGGAACTCGAACATGATCTTGCCCTGCGGGGTCAACAGCGCAGCGGCGCGTGCTTCGCCTGCGGGCAATGATTCGAGATCGGGCGTGATGAGGTTTTGCAGAAAATCCATGGCTCCGGTGCCGGAGACATGGATGAAAGCGCGGTCGTTCAAAAAGGCGGAAGACATCGGCATTCCATTCGGGTTTGTTCACCCTGACAATTAGGGTCTATGAACGCGAACAGCAAGCGCGGCGATATTAGTCACCGGCTGTGAAGAACTTCCACTGGCCATCGGGCGAGATGCCGATGCGGTAAAAGCTGTAGTTGCCATATTCCTGCATGTCGGCTAGATCACCGGCTGTGATGATGCGCAACAGTTCCACTTTTTCCGGTTGCGTCAGCGTGGTGAGCGACTTGCCAGCGAAATAGGGGAAGACATAGGTCTCATCAGGCGTGCCGGCATCGACACGGGCATAGCCGGTGGACAGAAGGTCGATGATGATGGCGAGCACTTCCAGACCATCGGGGTCACCGGAAAAGCTCTTCAACGCGGCAATGGGGTCATTCCCGCTATCTCCATCAATGCGGGCCTGGTTAGGGCCGGTGTTGACGAGCGGGCGAAGCTTTTCGATGTCGCCTGTGGCTGCAGCGTCGATGATGAGCTGGCGCAGACGGCGCACAGGCTCGGGTGCCTTGCTGATATCATGCTCGATCTGCGCTGAAATCTGCGGCTGCTCTGGTGTTGCCTGCTGGCCGGATCCGCGATTCACGAGCGGGTCGGGCAGGGGAATGCCTTCTGCATCACCCTCGATGGCGTCAGGCTCGGTTGCCTGCTGTTCCTGCGCGGGTTTTTCTGTCTCACTTGCCGGTGCCTGCGCTGGTCTCAATTCCGAGAGCGCGTAAGCGTTATGGGTAAAGCTGCCCGTGGCAAGCGTCAGAGAAATCAACAGGGAAAGCGCGGCAGAGGACCGCAGCCCGTTGCGAGAGCAAGACATGACTGAACTCCAGCTTACTGAATAATGCGGTGAGGGGAAAATTCGCCCTCGAGCATCCGCTGGCGTAGCGATTCGAGCATAGCTTCTGCACCGGATTCGCCGTGCATACGGATTGTTTCACGCATGGCCAAAGCAATAGCGGCGTCTGCAATGATCTCTGGCTCGATGCCATCGGCCATACCATCGGCCCATGCTTCGTTCTGATGTTCCAGAGCGACCTGCATTTTTTCATGCACGATCATATCATGGATTTCGTTACGGCTTGTTTGCATCTTTCATCCTCGACAGGCAGGCAACTCGTTACCACCCTGTTAACAACTCTAACAGTCTTTTATCAAAACGGCACGGCCTGCGGCCAAAAGAGGTTAATAAACCGCTAATTTCCGAACCTAGACGCAATTTCTTGTGCCAGTGTTGCCCCTTCGATACGGTATTTCTCTTCGGCTGCGATGGCAGCCGGTGTGCATGCCGTGTGAACTGCTGCGAAAGTGCGGTATCCACGGTTGAATGCAGCCGTCATGCGTTGTTTGCGTTTCGGTTCGTTGGCCGTATCCGCCGCCAACAGATCGTTCATGGATTTGCGCCACTCCTCAGACCCGGTGGCGGGGCACAGCGTGCGCAGATACTGAATGGATCCCAGTATTTCAGACAGCCGTGCCATCTGGTTATCATAAGGGGCGGGCTTTTCTTCCGGCGGTGCCGCAGGCGATATGACAGACGGTTGCGCAGCCGCGTGCTGAACCATCGGCATAGCAATGCCAAGTGCCAACAGCACAGCGATGCAAGTTCGTCTTCTCATCCGTTTACGCATAAACCAACATGTCGTTTCAACAACTTGGCTGCAACTAGCCGCGATTCTGCTCAGCATTGCAACTGGCCCAGCAAACGTTCAGCGCATTGAAGGACACTATCGGGCGTGGGTAATGTGCGGATTTCCTCAAGCGTGTACCAGCCGGCCTCCGCCGCATCGTCAGCCTCCTGCACATCGCCTATGCTCTCGGCTTCCACCGTAAAGACAGACAGAAAGAAGTGGCTGACCAGGCGGCCCTCATCATCATGGCTGGGCAAATCATAGGTCGCGAAAAGCTGTGGATGACGCGCAACAATGCCGGTTTCCTCCTCAAGTTCACGCACCGCCGTTTGTTCCGGTGTCTCTTCCGGCTCGCCGCGCCCGCCCGGAAAAGCGAACATATCCTTTGAGGGAGCGTTGATGCGCCGTATGAGAAGAAGGCGGTCGCCGTTTCTGACGATGGCTGAAGAAGCAGGATGCGGTGATGGCATGCTATATCCCTGATGGAGAGAAACAGTGATTATGCGCTTAACCTTGCAGGAAACGTGGCATGGCCGCGAATTACGGAAAAAACGCGGTAAAATCCTGTTTACCCTTAGTGATGGACCACCCGCAGATCGATGCGGTATAAGCGGCGGGAAACGCCGTCGGAACAGCCAGAATGAAACTCTATCTGATCTATAGCGCAGCACCGCTCATGCTTTTTGCAAGGGGAGCTTAGCCATGTGCGGGCGATTTGTGCTGAACGCGACACCGGACGCGGTCGCGGATTATCTAGCTCTGGCAGATCTGGAGGAATTTCCAGCGCGGTTCAACATCGCTCCGACGCAGCCGATCCTTCTTGTTCTGGAGGGCTCGAGACCTGAGCCGGGCAGCAACCTGCCAAACCGGCAGGCCATGTTGGTGCGATGGGGCTTGATGCCGGGCTGGGTGAAGGACCCGAAGGAATTTCCATTGTTGATCAACGCCCGCTCGGAAACGGCTATCGGCAAGGCGTCGTTTCGCGCGGCCATGCGGCATCGGCGCGCGCTCATTCCCGCAACCGGCTTTTATGAGTGGCGCAGACCGCCGAAAGAGGATGGTGCAAAGCCGCAGGCCTATTACATCAAGCCCAAAACCGGCGGCGTTTTTGCCTTTGCCGCTCTGATGGAAACATGGGCCTCAGCTGATGGTTCCGAGGTGGATACCGGCGCTATGCTGACCACCGGCGCCAACCGCTCCATGGCGCGCATCCATGACCGCATGCCTGTGGTGATTGCGCCTGAAGATTTTACCAGATGGCTGGATTGCAAGACGCAGGAACCGCGGCATGTGCTCGATTTGATGAAAGCACCGGAGGAGGATTTTTTCGAAATGATCCCGGTGTCGGATAGGGTCAACAAGGTTGCAAATACAGGACCAGATCTGCTGGAACCCGTGGACGAAGTTCTGGCTCCCGTGCCGAGTGCAAACGCGCAGCTCTCACTGTTCTAGACCCAGATTATCACCCTCGTTGCGCTTGTGCCTCCCGGGTCAGATGATGTGAGCGGGATAGACGTTGTTTCTGCCATTCGCCTTGGCAACGTAAAGAAACTGGTCGGCAGCCGTCAGTTGCTGGTCTAGCGAGCCGTTCCTGTCGATCTCCACAACGCCGATGGAGACCGTTAGCGCAAGATCGGTATTGTTCAAGCTTTGACCATTGCGCTCCACCTCCAGGCGCATGGCTTCGCAGAAGGCACAAGCATCTTCGCCATTAAGCCCGTTCAGGAAGAGCGCGAACTCCTCGCCGCCAATGCGCGCGGCGACATGATGGCCAGGCGCGCACAGGTCGGATAAAAGCTGCGCCAGCTTCTTCAGCACCTTGTCTCCGGCACTGTGCCCAAGCGTATCGTTAATCGCCTTAAAATGATCTATATCGAGAATGGCGATTGAACCCTGCTCGACCCGTCCCTCACCCGTTTGCATATCGTCGAGAAAAGCATTCACCTGATCGAAGAAAGAACGGCGGTTGGCAAGTCCCGTCAGGTGATCCTTCTCGGCAAGATCACGCAGGCGCGTCAACTGCTTCAGCGTCTCGATATTGTTATCGATACGGCACTGCAACTCTTCCGGCACGAACGGCCTGTAGATGAAGTCCGATGCGCCGGCCTTCAGAAAATGCGCAGAGAGCATCCGGTCGGTGGAGGAGGAGACGCCGACAATGCGAAGATTTTCGGATGAGCGTCTCGCACGAATTTGGCGTGACAGCTCGTAACCATCCATATCCGGCATGTAGTAGTCGGTAATAACGAGTTGAACCGATGGATTGCTGCTCAGCGCTTCCAGCGCTTCAGCGCCGGTATGAGCTTCCAGCACGCTGAAATTCTGCCGCGTCAAGATTTCTACCAGACTGAAGCGTGCCGCCTTGGCGTCATCGACGACGAGAATTGTGAAATGCCGATTGGTCAGAATGCGCTCGACTGTCTTGACCACGGTGTCCACCGTGCGCCGTCCATCCTTGATGATATAATCAATGATCTTCTTTTCAGCGTAGTGCTGCCTCGCCTCCTCGTCGACTGTGCCGGTAAAGACGATGGTTGGCACCTTGTATCGTTCAAGCGCGTTGAGAATTTCCCCATCAGGGGCATCCGGCAGGGTGAGGCCTGTGAGCGCCAGGGTAAACTGATGCTGGTTGAGAAGCTCAATGGCCTGGCTCATGCTATCGCAATGAAAGACCTCTGCCGTCGTGTCGTCTGTCAGCTTGTTTTTCAGCAGGATGGATAAAGCGATGGAATCTTCAACAAGAAGAATTTTGTCCTGCATGGTTCGGTTTCAACCTTTGAAAAACCCATCGTCGCAGAAATGTTTTTTCAATATCGACGAGGGCAGTGCTTCGAATGCAAACGGGGGCAGGGACATGATCAGCGAAAAGAATTGCTCACTCAAATATGCGAGGGGCTTCTCTCGTTTCGCCATTCTGCGAGAAGCGCAGGTTTTACGAGAACATTAAATAAGATACACCTTAATAAAGTCAGAACTTCTATTAACAAAAATGGCACCCGCGAGGGTGCCAAACTGTAACGAGCGAAACAAAACGGTTGGATGTTGAACTTTCAACCGCAGAGGCTGAGATCATGCGGCTTTCGGCTTCTCGGGCTTGCGTGCCAGCATCATCGCCGCTGCCGCAACTGCCTTCAGGCCGAGCGGTCTGTAGTGGCTTTTCAAGTCGGGCTTTGCGGCCGCTTCAGTCTTGTTTGTCTCGCTCATGTCTGTCTCCGGAGTTCCCCTTGGACGCATCGATGTGATGCATTCCTGGAAGCCTCTCTCGAAGGAAATCGTGACAAATTCGAGGCGCTTTCAATCAATTAAAAATTGCCGCTTGCCACATTTCGTGTTCGTGCACAGACATCACGCCGCCACAATGAAGAGGGCGGTTCTTCGCCCTCAAAGGCCGCGATCCATCCCGCCGCCATGCTCATCATGGGCGTCTTCGATTGTGAGCGTGCCGTAACGCTTGTGCCATATGCGGGCGCTGAACGGCAGGAATATCAGGTAGGCGAGCACGGTTACGACCAGTACTTCCCATGTGAAGCTCATCAGCAACGCCACGTAAAGCACCACAATGAGGATCGCGGGAAGAACGAGGTCGCGGCGGATCCGGCTTTCAGACTTGCCAGACCAGACCGGAAGACGGCTGATGAGAAAATACGCGATCAAGACGGTGTAAGCTGCTGACACATAAGCGAATGTCTTGCCGGTCTCGACGCCGATAAAGCCGAGATACACAGGCAGGAGAACGAGCATCGCCCCCATGGGTGCGGGAACGCCGACAAAGAATTCGTTCTGCCACGGGGCTTTGACCTCACGCTCCACCATCACGTTGAAGCGCGCCAGACGAAGGCCCGCAGCGATGACGTAGATGAGAGCGGCAATCCAACCCAGAGACCGCGCCTGATCCAGAAGATAGGCATAGACCACGAGGGCAGGTGCGACGCCGAAATTGACGATATCGGCGAGAGAATCCATCTGCGCACCGAATTTCGATGTCGCTTTCATCATGCGTGCCAGGCGCCCATCGATACCATCCAGGAACGCGGCGAGCAAAACCATGGCAACGGCCAGTTCGAACCGGCCTTCAAAGGCCAGCCGAACGCCGCTCAAGCCCGCACAAATCGCAAGAACGGTGACAAGATTGGGGATGACGAGCCGCAGCGGAATTTCCCGCAGGCGCGGGCCTCTTCCGCTGTCATTCGTCATCTCTTGCTTTGCGCTCGTCGTTGTCTCGGGCTTGGGCGTGTCCATGGTCCGCTCTCCTGTTCAGGCTTAACCGCGACGGCTGATGACCGGACCCTTGACGGAGCCGAATTCTGCCAGAACGGTTTCACCGGCGATGGCAGTCTGTCCTACGGATACGCGGGACTGGAAGCCTTCGGGCAGGAAGATATCAAGACGCGAGCCAAAACGAATGAGGCCGAAACGCTCGCCGGCATCCACAGGCTCGTTTGGCTTGACCCAGCATACGATGCGGCGTGCAACCATGCCAGCGATCTGCACGACGCCGACCTTGCCATGCGCGGTTTCGATCACGAGGCCATTGCGCTCATTGTCCTCGGATGCCTTATCCACTTCGGCGTTCAGGAAAAGGCCGGGGCGGTAAGCGACATTGATGACACGGCCACGCACGGGTGCGCGGTTGACGTGGCAGTTGAAGACATTCATGAAAACCGAGATGCGAACCATCGGCTCCTTGCCGAGTTCCAGCTCCAGCGGCGGAACAACTGTCTGGATGGCAGAAACGGTACCATCGGCAGGGCTGATGACGAGATCGTCATCCTGTGGCGTGACGCGCTCTGGATCCCGGAAGAAGTAGGCGCACCAGGCGGTGAGAACCATGCCGACCCAGAAGAGAGGTTCGGCTATCCAGCCAAGCACCAAGGATGCCACGAAGAAAGCTGCTACGAAAACATAGCCTTCCTTGTGGACCGGCACGATGGTGTTGCGAATGGTGTCGAACAGGTTCATTGCTCTTTCGTCTCCGAGTTTATCTTTTCAGACTGTCTGAGGACGTCGCGATCCTGTGATCAGCGTGTCGCGCCCCAGCCATTTTACAGTTCCTTGCGCCAAAACGGGGAGCCGTCTCGGGCGTATCATGCTGCATATAGTCATTTGGCGACCGATTTCATACCCGGACGCGACAAAACACGCATTGGTGACTACAGGCAATTGGCCTTTACGGCAATGTCTTCCGATGTTTGACCCGCCTTATAACGGTCAACGGGCAGGGTTGCCGCGATCCACCACGCCCAGATCATCCATTTCGCGAACTTCACGCAGCCGCTCCTCTGCCTGAATGGCCTCGCGCTGGCGGCTCCACATGGAGGCATAGAGCCCGTTGGCCTCGATGAGAGATTGATGGGTGCCCCGCTCCGCAATGGTACCATCCTTCAACACGATGATTTCATCGGCACTGATCACCGTTGAGAGGCGGTGCGCGATGACGAGAGTGGTGCGGTTTTGCGATACCAGATCGAGCGCGCTTTGAATTTCCTGCTCGGTGTGCGTATCCAGTGCAGACGTTGCCTCATCGAGGATGAGAATGGGTGGTGCCTTCAAGATTGTGCGCGCAATCGCCACACGCTGCTTCTCTCCACCGGAGAGTTTCAGGCCGCGCTCTCCCACCATGGTGGAGAAACCTTGTGGCAACTTGCTGATGAAGCCGCTGATCTGGGCTGCATTTGCGGCCGCCGTCACATCTGCTTCGGCGGCGTCAGGTCGGCCATAGCGAATATTGTAGGCCAGCGTATCATTGAACAGGACCGTATCCTGCGGCACCATTCCGATGACGGCGCGCAGGCTTTTCTGGGTAACCTCCCGAATGTCTTGCCCGTCGATGGTGATCGATCCGCTTTGAATATCGTAGAAGCGGTAGAGCAGGCGCGACAGCGTGGATTTGCCCGCACCCGATGGCCCGACGATGGCGATGGTTTTTCCAGCCGGAACATCAAATGAAATGCCCTTCAGAATTGGGCGCTCCGCATCATAGGCGAAGTGCACATCGCGAAAACAGAGAGCACCCGCGCCGATATTGAGATCTTTCGCTCCCGGCGCATCGACAACCTCGGCCTGAACCTCAAGAAGATCGAACATCTCCTCGATGTCTGTCAGACCCTGTCGTATTTCGCGATAGACGAAGCCGATGAAATTGAGCGGCACGGAAAGCTGCAACAAAAGCGCGTTGATGAAGACGAAATCACCGATGCTCTGTTCGCCGCGCTGCACCGCTAATGCAGACATGATCATCATGACCATCGAGCCGAGGCCGAAAATGACGCCCTGGCCAAAGTTGAGCCAGCCAAGCGATGTCCAGATGGCAGTTGCCGACTTCTCGTATTTTGCCATGGAAGCGTCGAAGCGATTGGCTTCCATCTGCTCGTTGCCGAAATATTTGACGGTCTCGAAGTTCAGCAGCGAATCGATGGCCTTGGTGTTGGCTGCTGTGTCGCTATCATTCATCGACCGGCGAATGCCGATGCGCCAGTTGCTGGCTCGAACGGTGAACCAGATATAGGCCCACACGGTAATGACCGTAACGGCCACATACCAGAACCCATAGGACAGCCAGAAGATGATGGCGGTCAGCAGGAACTCGATGAAAGTCGGCGCGGTGTTGAGAATAGTGAAGCGGACAATCGTTTCGATGCCCTTGGTGCCACGCTCGATGACGCGAGAAAGCCCGCCGGTCTTCCGCTCCAGATGAAAGCGCAGCGAGAGGCGATGCATGTGGACGAATGTCTTGTAGGCAAGCTGGCGAACCGCGTGCTGACCGACGCTGGCAAACAGGGAGTCCCGCAGCTGGTTCAGACCAACCTGTATAAGGCGCGTCAGATTGTAAGCGACGACCAGTGCCACGGCGCCCAGCAGAAAGACCGGCACGAGACCGGCCATATCCAGCTTGCCGTTCAGCGCATCCGTTGCCCATTTGAAGAAATAGGGAACGGAGATCAGCACGAATTTCGCAAGGACGAGAAAGATGCTGGCCCAGATGACGCGCAACTTCAGGTCTGGTCTGCCCTGCGGCCACATATAGGGCCATAGGTTGATGAGGGTCTGGAACGGATTGCTCGAATCCGCTGAAATCGTTTTCTTCTGATCTGCCATGCTCTGCTCCGGTATCTGCGCAATGGCAGACAGCAAGACGGCGGCCCGTTGATCCGAGCCGCCGTAGTGACAGTGATTAAACGCCCAGCACTGTATTTGCAATGCTGCTAAGGCAGTGGGTTATCTACCCAGAAGCCGCTTGCGATGAATTTCCTCAGCATTGGGCAGGGCATTCTGCGGCACCCCAAAGATCTGGCCGGGTTCGATCAGGTCAGGGTTTTGGATCTGGTCCTGATTGGCAAGATAGATTGTCGTGTAGCGCACGCCCTGACCATAGACCCGGCGCGAAATCTGCCACAGCGTATCGCCGCGACGAATGATGACAGCCGTGTTGCTCTGGGCAAGTGGCGCCTGCTCGAATGTTTGCGGTGCCGTGGATGGCGGATTATTGGAAGCGGGCGCTGCAACGGCTGCGGGCAGCGTTGCGTTCAGTTCAGCAAACCGGTCCGTAAGGCTTGCGATCTGGCGTCCGATGGCGGCCACGTCATTTGGCAATCCATCGATGGTGGAAAGAAGCGCGCGAGCCTTTGCCGAGATGTCGGCTGCAAATGCGGTGAAGGCTGCATCCGCCGTTGCTGCGGTGCGGAACTCCGAAAGGGAGCGCAATGCAATCGACGTTGCCGATTTCGCCGCCGCGACCTGATCCAGCGCTGGCACCTTGCCGTCCTGATACAGGCCGGAAAGAATGCCAAAGGCTTTCGTCACATCCATGCGCAGAGCATCAAATGCCGTGCGATCGCTGACAACACCGGGTGCAGGGTTGGTTGCATTCGAGGTTGGCGGCGTCTGCTGCATGGCGACGGTGGCCTGATCCATCTCAGGGCGAAGGAACGGCACGCGCACACGAACGGTGACATTGCCAGCCGCATCAAGGGCTTCCGCAGTGATGACATGGTTACCAACGGAAAGTTCGACATCGCCTTCGACAACGAAACTTCCAGACGCTTCGGCCTTGTTGGTGCCAATCGGCTTGTCATCCACCAGCACGCGCACAGATGTTGCTTCAGGCGCGGAGCCGGCAACGAAAATTCTGGATCCTTCAAATTCCACGGCAAGCACACGGATGCTTGCAGTTTCGGATGGAGCGGCAGCCGGTGCTGCCCCATTGGCATTCTGAGGCGCGGTTGCAGTGTCTGTCTGTGGCTGACCCGCTGCGGGGGCGGGGACCTGCGCCTGAGTTGTGGCTGGTGCTGCTTCCGGAACGCTCATAAGGCGGCTGGCCTTGCCAGGGGTCGTTACCATGGCAAGCAGCTCGCCATTCTTCTGTGCCGGAACGGAGACTGTGGCAGTTTCCTGCGATTGGACGACGACACCATCCTTGCCGGTGGCGCGCAAAATGATCTGGTGGTCACCGGGCTTTAGCGGGTTTTCGAGAACGGCAACGAAATCGCCGCTGCCTTCAACCGTGGTCTGTGCAATGACCTGACCGTTGTTGATAATTTCAAGCTTGGAGCCTGGCGTGGCCTTGCCCGCAATAACGGCGGAACCATCTGGCTCAACGCGCAGCACATCGAAAGTCGGTGCCTTTGCCGCATCGCCCGTTGTCGGGGCTGGTGTGGATGCGGGCGCTGGTACAGCAGGTGCAGCCGGTGCGACTGGCGCAGGAGCGCCATCGTCGGTTCCGGCAAAAATACCCGGCAGGCGGCGCACCTGCGCGGCAGCGGCGGTGGCATCTGCTGGCAGGCTGCGCAGGAAGGCGATGGTTCTTTCAGCCGCCGAGCGTGCCGTGGTGATCAGGCGCGATGTCGTCTCGTCAATGGCTTCGGGAATTTCGACATTTCCGAGTTCCTTCAGGGAATCTTCCACAGCCTTGCGGGCAGCGGCAAATTCTTCATTGGAGGGAACCTTGTTGTCGGCAAAGCGACCGGTCATGTCTCTGATGGACTGGTTGGCAGATTCTGCCAATCGGCCAACTTTGTCGGCAATGGTCGCTGTGTCCTTGGCTGCATCCGACAAGAGGTCGCCCGCCTTTTCGCTACCCATCTCCACGCTGTTTTTGACGTCGTTGCCAGCCTGATTGATGGCGTCACCAATCGGCTTGTCATCCGTCGACATGCGGGGAAGAACGAAGAAGACCATGAGCAGTGTCGCAGCGCCGAGCACGATAAGTGCCAGCAGTCCGGCCCTTTTGTTGTTCATTATCTGTCTCCGGGTAACGTTCTTGTCTTCACGTTGCGATAGCTAGCGTTTAAGTCGTGCTCGCACAAGCGGTGGCCCTGCAAAACCGGTGTTTCGTGCCGGTCAGTCCCCAAATTTTCTTGACGGATCGGCTGCCCCATAGTTCCTTCGTCCCATGACTGAAGAAAATACAACGATTCGATCCATCTGCGTCTATTGCGGTTCTCAGCCCGGGCGCGATCCTGCCTATATGGAGGCAGGCCGCCTGCTCGGAAAGTCCATCGCCAATCATGGTATCCGTCTCGTCTATGGTGGCGGCACGAAAGGCATCATGGGCGCTGTTGCAAGCGGTGTCCTCTCAAATGGCGGTGAGGTCACCGGCATCATTCCGGATTTTCTGGTCGATATGGAGGCGACGCGCCATTCGCTGGGCCAGTTGAACGAGTTGATCATCACCAAGGACATGCATGAGCGCAAGCACATGATGTTCGAGCGTTCCGATGCCTTCGTGACCCTGCCGGGCGGTATTGGCACGCTGGAAGAGATCGTCGAGATCATGACATGGGCGCAACTCGGTCGCCACGCAAAGCCTATGGTGTTTGCCAACATCAACGGCTTCTGGGACCCGATGCTGGAACTGATCCGCCACATGCGCGATCAGGGCTTCATCCACCGGGCGCATCTCTTGAACCCGCTGGTCATCGATGCTGTTGATAACATCGTGCCGGCGATCATAGAACGCGCTACCGCTCAGCAAAACCCTGAGGGTGATCCGTCGGTGATCTCTCAACTGTGATGCCACTCAGCATCACAGTTTGATTCCTATCTGGCAGACCTACTGCGGATCAATCCAGGCACGGTGTAGATGACCAGTGCGGACCAGATCACGATGAAGGCAATCAGTCTGACCGTGTCGAAGGGTTCCTTGAACACGAACACCGCGATGAGGAAGATCATCGATGGCGCAATATATTGCATGATGCCGATGGTGGACAGTTTTAGCAGTTTAGCGCCATTCCCGAACAGGATCAGCGGTGTTGCGGTAACGAGACCGCTGGCGATCAGTAGCCACGTATCTGTCGGCACACCCGCCATGAAGTGCGCCTGACCGGTGCTCATGAGATAAATGATGTAAGCAAGGGCTGGCGGCGTGAGAAGCAGAACTTCCAGCAAAAACCCTTGTGTGGGGCCGATGGGCAGCGTCTTGCGGAAGAATGCGTAGAAGCCCCATGTTACCATGAGCGCAACCGAAACCCATGGCAGATTGCCCGCATGCCAGGTCAACAGCGCGACAGCCGAGGCCGAGAGCGCAATGGCAAGCATCTGTATGCGGCTTAGCTTTTCGTTCAAGAGAACAGCACCCAGAAAGATGCTGAAGAGCGGGTTGATGAAATAACCCAATGCCGCATCCAGCGCGTGGCCCGCGGCTATGGCCCAGATATAGACACCCCAGTTGATGCTGATCAGAGCTGCCGTCAGGCACGCCATGCCCAGCATGCGCGGTGTCGTCAGCGCTTTCTTGAGTTCAGTGGTTCTGCCAAGCGCGATGAGCACGACAGCGGCAATCGGAACAGACCAGACGACGCGGTGCGCGATGACCTCGAAGGGCGACACATGCGCAACCGCCTTCATGTAAAACGGCAGGAAGCCCCAGAAGATATAGGCAGCTAATGCATAGACAAATCCACGCGCGGCATCGCCGGACTTAGAAGTGTCGATTGTCTGATTCACGGCCATGGATGCTACCAACGTTAATCTGAAAGCACCGGCCTATTCTCATTTGCCGTTGTATTCCAATTCATTTGCGTGAAGCGTGTGGTGGAAAAAGCCTCATTTGCCGAAATAATGGCTGCGTCGACTCACTCGATACAGGAGCCGACGCTTCTACAGCACTGCGATACTTGGCTTATTTGCCAGCAAACCGATCCGTTGCGCGAATAAGCTGATCGAGAATGCCGGGTTCGCTCAGGGCATGGCCTGCCGCTTCCACGATATGTAGATCAGCTTTGGGCCAGGCTTTGGAGAGTTGCCAGGCATATTTCAGCGGGCAGGGCATATCGTAGCGTCCGTGAACGATGACGCCTGGAATATCCTTGAGCTTGCCCGCATCACGAAGCAACTGGCCTTCTTCAAACCAGCCTGCATTGACGAAATAATGCGTTTCGATGCGCGCAAATGCGATGGCATATTGGGCTTCGCCGAAATCGTCCACGCGGGCTTGATCCGTGACCAGCGAAATCGTCGCACCTTCCCACTGGCTCCACGCTTTGGCGCATTCGAGTTTTTTCTGCTCATCCGTGCCTGTGAGATAGCGGTTATAGGCAACCATCATCTCATGGCGCTCAGCTTCAGGAATCGGCGCGAGAAAGGTCTCAAAACGGTCCGGATACATCTCCGATACGCCGAACTGATAGTACCAGTCCAGCTCAGCCTTGGTCAGCGTATATATGCCGCGCAGCACGAGTTCGCTGACACGATGCTGGTGGGTTTGCGCATAGGCGAGCGCGAGCGTCGAACCCCAGGAGCCACCGAAAACCTGCCATGTCTCAAAGCCGAATTTCTCCCGCAAAGCCTCCATGTCCGCGACCAGATGCCAGGTCGTGTTGGCCTCAAGGCATGCATGCGGCGTGGAGCGCCCGCAGCCGCGCTGGTCAAACAGGATGATATCGTAAAGAGCAGGATCAAACACCCGCCGATGGGTTGGGGTCACGCCGCCGCCGGGGCCACCGTGCAGAAACACGGCGGGCTTTGCCCCCTTCGTTCCAACCCGTTCCCAATAGATCACATGACCATCGCCCACATCCAGCATGCCGGTCTCGAAGGGCTCGATCTCTGGATAGAAACTGCGCAAGGCATCGCTCATTCTGGTGTCCTCAATTCACACTGTCTTCGGGCGGCCATACCGCCGTGTCATGGTCCGGGTGCTGGTATGAGACAATGCTGCTCTCGTCCACACTCTGATCGGTGACAGGCTTGTCGAACAGGGTCTTTATCCACGGCATCTGCATATGGACATTAACCTGAACCTGCGGTTCGATGTCTTGCGGATGGTCGAATGCGCCAATGGCGATCTCCACCCCGCCGGGATGATGATAGGTCAGCGGCGTACCGCATTTGTTGCAGAACCCGCGATGGATTTTGGCAGACGACCGAAACAGCGTTGGTTGCCCCCGTGTCCATGTTAGGTGCGCCTGATCGGCTGTTACAAGCGCGCCGAAGAAATTGCCGAACTGCTTCTGGCACATGCGGCAATAGCAGATGGAGGGACGGCCGAGCTTGCCCGCATGAAACCGCACCGCGCCGCACTGGCAGCCGCCGGAATGTCCTGTATCAGTCATGTCTTGCCTCCTGCGGCCATACTTCCGTGTCGTAGTCCGGGTGCTGATGGGATGTCAGACCGGTCAGATAGTCAACAGATGTCAGGTCGTCTTCCGTTGGCACCGAGGGCAGGGTGTGAAGCTGGTCCACGAAGCCGATCTTTCGCTCCACGCCCCATTGCATCGATGGCGGGAACGCCGAGGGATCATCAAATGTACCAGCCGCGATGGCTAGACCATCAGGCGCTTCATAGGTCAGCGGCGTTCCACAATCAGCACAAAAGCCGCGCTTGACAACATCGGAAGACTGAAACCGCTTCGGCTCGCCCCGCGTCCACGTGAAATCTGTGCCACGCACTGAGACCAGAGGCGCATAATAAGCCCCAAACGCTTTCTGACACATGCGGCAATGGCAGATGGAGCTGTCGTTCAAATCCGCATCAACGCGAAAACGGATCGCGCCGCATTGGCATCCGCCGGTGTGCACTGTCATGGGTGTGCTCCTTTGATGGTTCCAATGGTATGGAGACAGACGGTCTCTGATGTCAGCTTAAGTGAAGGACCGGCGAAAACAAGTTAGAGGAGGCAAACCTGATCTGCGCGCCTACCGCTTGATTTCCCAGGTCGTTAACCGCTCGCCGGTTTCCTTGTCCTTGCCGTCCTTCAGCTGAATGCCCTTGGTCAGGAGCTCATCGCGGATGCGGTCCGCTTCGGCGAAGTTCTTCGCTTTCAGCATTTCGAGCCGCATATCCACCAGCGTATCGACGGCGGCGACTATGGCTTGGTCCAGCTCGGCTTCTTTCGGCAAGACGCCCAGCAGTGCTGCGCTGGCTGCAAAAGCGGCAAGTTTTTCCGGGTCGGCATTGGCAGCTTGGGCAAGCGCATGCAGGGCCTGCACCGCAGCGACGGTGTTGAGGTCATCTGCCAGCGCATCCAGCACGGTCTGGTCAGGTGCCATGTCGCTCACGTCGGCTGCGGGCCACTTGGCAAGCAGGCGTTCTGCTTCCTCAAGCCGCTTTACCGAAAAGTCGATGGGTTCGCGGTAATGCGTCATCAGCATGGCAAGGCGCAACACTTCGCCGGGCCACTTTCGACCGCCGAAGGTTTCGGTGTGCAGAAGCTCGTGGATGGTGATGAAGTTGCCGTCGGACTTTGACATCTTGCGGCCTTCGACCTGAACGAAACCATTATGCATCCACACATTGGCCATGACCTCAGTGCCGTGGGCGCAGCGGGATTGGGCAATCTCGTTTTCGTGGTGCGGGAAGATCAGGTCCAGCCCGCCGCCGTGAATATCGAAGGTCTCGCCCAGATAACGCCCAGACATGGCGGAGCATTCTATGTGCCAGCCGGGGCGACCACGGCCCCACGGGCTTTCCCAGCCGGGTTCGTTGTGGCTGGAAAGCTTCCACAGCACGAAATCGCCCGGGTTCTTCTTGTGCACCTCCACGGCAACACGCGCTCCCGCCTGCTGCTCATCCAGCGGGCGCTTGGAAAGCTGGCCGTAGTCGCCCATGGATTTGGTGTCGAACAGGACTTCGCCGCTTTCCACATAGGCATGGCCACGCGCAATCAGCTTTTCGATGATGTCGATCATCTGCGCAATATTGTCTGTGGCGCGCGGCTCGATGGTCGGCTCAAGGCAACCCAGCAATGCAACGTCATCATGAAACTGCTTTGCGGTCTTTTCCGTGACGGCATGGATGGCGTCATTCAGGGCCAGGTGCGGATAGTCGCGCAGCGCACGTGCGTTGATCTTGTCATCCACGTCAGTGATGTTGCGTGCATAGGTCACATGGGCCTCGCCATAGACATGGCGCAGCAAGCGGAAAAGCACGTCGAAAACGATCACGGGGCGGGCGTTGCCGATATGCGCAAAATCATAGACCGTCGGTCCGCAAACATACATGCGCACAGTGTTGGCATCGATCGGCTGGAAGTCAGCCTTCTCGCGGGTCAGGGTGTTGTGAAATTTCAGGCGCAAGGACATGAGGGTTTTCCCTTGGGAGCAAGCAGATGTTCCCAGCCGGAGCGTTTGTCTTTTGAAACGGGATAGACGAAAACGATCTGGCCGGCGTTAGACCAGCAAAAAGTATCTCAGCAACAGGTGCAGATCATCGTTTCCATATCTTGCCTTATGAAACGGCAAGCGGATTTGGTCAAGGCCTGTCCCACAACCGAAAGTACGTCACTCAGGCGCGCGGTAGCTCACGAATTTCTTGTCCCGGACAACGTAGATCTTGCCGGTCTCATTCAAGTCAGGAGATGTGAGCTGCAACATCGCTGCGGCGATTTCAGACGGGTGTGGCAGTGTGTCTGGGTCTTCGCCCGGCATGGCCTGGGCGCGCATCGCGGTGCGCGTTGCGCCTGGATTGACGCTATTGACGCGAAGCGCGGTAGTTTCCGTTTCAGCAGCCCATGTCCGCGCCAGAGCCTCGACAGCTGCCTTGGATGTCGAATAGGCGCCCCAAAACGGACGACAGGAATGCGGCGCGCCGGACGACAGAATGAGGGCGCGACCGGCATCCGATCTCAACAGCAAAGGCTCCACCGAGCGGATCAGCCGCCACGTGGCCGTCACATTGATCGTCATCACTTTTTCGAAGACTTTCGCTTCGATATGCCCGACAGGAGAAATGACGCCGAGAACACCGGCATTGGCAACCAGAATATCCAGCTTGCCCCAACGTTCATGGATGGATGCACCAAGCGCATCGATGGCATTCATGTCCGCCAGATCGAATGGCACGAGGGTGGACGTGCCGCCAACGGCCTTGATTGCATCGTCAAGGTCTTCAAGACCGCCTACGGTGCGGGCGCAGGCAATGACATGCGCGCCAGCCTTGGCGAGTTCAAGCGCGGTGAAATATCCGATACCACGGGAGGCGCCGGTCACGAGCGCGATGCGCCCTTTAAGGTCTGTCGTCATTGTCTCCCCCGAGATCGAAAGGTTCATGCGGCAAGCAGTCGAAAGCCCGCGCTGAGTGCGCGGGCATGTTGATATCATCCGTTGCTGGCCAGCATGGAAATCTTGTTGCCCATCGCTTCGCCGTTCTTATCCAGAAGGCGGGTCGGGTATTCACCGGTGAAGTAATGATCGGTGAACTGCGGGCGGGCAGGGTTGCGGTCCACTCCGCCAACGGCCTGATAGAGCCCGTTGATGGAAAGGAATGCCAGTGAATCCACGCCGATGAACTTCGCCATGTCCTGCACATCGGCATACTGGTTGGCCAGCAGCTTGTCGGCGTCCGGCGTATCGATGCCGTAGAAATCCGGATGGAAAATCATCGGGCTTGCCACGCGAATATGGACTTCCTTGGCACCGGCTTCGCGGATCATCTGCACGATCTTGACCGATGTGGTACCGCGCACGATGGAATCATCGACCAGAACCACGCGTTTGCCCTCGATCATCGCCCGGTTGGCGGAATGTTTGAGCTTGACGCCTAGCGCACGAATAGACTGAGTTGGCTCGATGAAGGTCCGGCCGACATAATGGTTGCGGATAATGCCGTATTCGAACGGAATGCCGCTTTCCTGCGCAAAGCCGAGAGCGGCAGGCGTGCCGCCATCCGGCACAGGTACAACAACATCAGCCTCAAGCGGCGCTTCCTTGGCAAGGATGCTGCCCATGTTCTTGCGGGTCGTATAGACATTGCGACCGCCGACGACGGAGTCGGGGCGAGCGAAATAGACATATTCGAACAGGCAGAGGCGTTCTGGCTGCGGCTTCACCGGCTTGCGCGCATCGATGGTAACGGAACCATCCGGCTGGATCTCGCAGATGATGACTTCGCCATTTTCAACGTCGCGCACAAACTTCGCGCCGATAATATCCAGTGCACAGGTTTCCGAGCAGAAGATCGGCTTTCCATCCAGATCACCCATGACCAGCGGGCGAATGCCCGTGGGGTCGCGGGCGGCGATAAGCTTGGTGCGCGTCATCGCCAGCATCGAGTAACCACCTTCCATCTGGCGGATGGCATCGATGAAGCGATCGGCAGTGGAGGAGTGGCGCGAACGGGCGATGAGATGCAGAACGACTTCCGTATCGGATGTCGACTGACAGATAGCACCCGTGGCGATGATCTGACGGCGAAGGGTCAGGCCGTTGGTGAAATTCCCATTATGGGCAACGGCGATGCCGCCTTCTTCAAGCTCGGCAAACAGCGGCTGAACGTTGCGCATCGCCACTTCGCCGGTTGTCGAGTAGCGTGTGTGGCCAATGCAGATCGAGCCGGGCAGGCGCGCCAGCGTGGCCGGATTTGTGTAGTGGTCGCCGACAAGACCCATATGGCGTTCCTGATAGAAACGCTTGCCATCGAAAGACACCATGCCGGCCGCCTCCTGGCCGCGATGCTGAAGGGCATGCAGGCCGAGAGCCGTCAGTGCCGCAGCATCCGGGTGGCCCAGAATGCCGAAGACGCCGCATTCTTCATGCAGAGTATCGCCATCGAGAATGTCGTTGAGTGTGGAATGCGAAAGCGGCTCATTCATCTGGCGTGCCTTTGCTGAAGTGCCAAAAACAATAACCGCTCTGGCAGGGTGGTGTGCCAGTTTGGTCTGTCTGCTGCCTATATTGAATATGTAGCACAAATAGCGCGCCCTGCGTGGATTGCAAGGCGCACATGATCATCAATTCGCTGGTGCCGGAGTGGTCGTTGCTGGTGCATCGTCCACCGGTGTCTGCTCGGTTGCACCTTCTGGCGGCTTGCCGAGAATGCGGGCCCGGATTTGGGGTTCGATATTATCGGGAAGCGCTGCCTCGAGCTTGGCAACAAGACCATCCAGGAACGGCTTGGATTTAGCCTGCGTGACCCATTCTGGCTGCGTGCGCACATCCACAAGCCAGTTCCAGAAAGCGACGGCAACGACCAGCAAAAGAAGGCCGCGTGCTGCCCCGAAGAGGAAGCCGAGGGTGCGGTCCAGCGCGCCGATGCGGCTATCGATGATAAAGTCGGCGATGCGGGACGTGATGAAGGAAATGACGATCAGCGCGACAAGGAAGATCACGCCAGCCGAACCGGCAATCGCGATCTTGTCGTCGTCGGTATAATTGCGCGCGTAAGGCAACAGCACTGGATAGAGATAATAGGCGGCCGCAACCGAGCCACCCCAACTGGCGATGGACAGGATTTCACGCGAAAAGCCCCGCACCATGGCGAGAACAGCGGAGAACAGGACAACGGCGATAACGATGCCGTCGAAAATTGTAATGGGCATTTACCAACTCCGGAGGTCGCGACACTGAATGGGAGCGCCACTGTGCCAATTTTCGTTCCTCATACACTAGCCGTTTAGCCAGCGAAAGGATCAATATTAGTCTTCCTCAACCTGTCTGAACCGACTTCCCGACCCCGCGATACGTGCGACAAGATCCGGCAGGCTTTCGATTTCCGTCCAGCGTCCCTTGCTGCCTTTTGGTAACTCAGCAGATGCTGACGGCAGAAATGCGGAGGAGAAACCAAGTTTTTCAGCCTCTTTCAACCGTTGACCTGTTTGCGAAACAGGCCTGACCGCGCCCGACAGGCTGACCTCGCCGAAATAGACGCAATCGGCGGGCAGGGCAAGACCGGCAAGGGATGAAACCAGTGCAGAGGCAATCGCCATATCTGCTGCGGGTTCGGAGATACGATAGCCGCCAGCAATATTGAGGTAAACGTCATGGCTGCCAAGCTTCACGCCACAATGGGCCTCCAGAACGGCAAGGATCATGGCGAGGCGCGACGAATCCCAGCCCACGACGGCTCTGCGCGGCGTTCCAAGCGATGTGGGGGCCACCAGCGCCTGTACTTCCACAAGAACGGGGCGCGTTCCCTCCATGCCCGCGAAAACGGCAGCGCCGGGTGACTTCTCGTTGCGCTCGCCCAGAAACAACTCAGATGGGTTGGACACTTCCCGCAGGCCCTTGTCCGACATTTCAAAGACGCCAATTTCGTCTGTCGGACCAAAACGGTTCTTCACGGTGCGCAGAATGCGGTAGTGATGGCCGCGATCGCCTTCGAAATACAGCACCGCATCGACCATGTGCTCCACCACGCGCGGACCGGCGATCTGCCCGTCTTTTGTGACGTGGCCGACGAGCACCATGGTTGCACCGGTCTGCTTGGCAAAGCGGATCATCGCCTGAACGCCAGTACGCACCTGCGTGACCGTGCCCGGTGCGGAATCGGCCGTGTCACTCCAAAGCGTCTGGATCGAATCGATGATGATCAGATCAGGCCGCTTGCCTTCCGATATCGTCGCCAGAATATCCTCGACATTGGTCTCCGCTGCCAGAAGCACGTCTGTATCTGCCGCCCCAAGGCGCTGGGCGCGGAGCCGGACCTGCGCCACCGCTTCTTCACCCGAGACATAGACAATGCGGTGGCCGCGACGGGAAAGGGCGGCGGCTGCCTGCATGAGAAGGGTGGATTTGCCGATGCCCGGATCGCCGCCGATCAGGACTGCCGATCCGCGCACGAAGCCGCCTCCGGTTGCGCGGTCAAGCTCGCCCATGCCTGTTGGAATGCGCGGTGCTTCCTCGATCTCGCCAGAGAGCGAGGTGAGGGTGACGGGTCGGCCCTTTTTCGGCGTTTTGCCGGGCCCAGAGCCGATGCCACCCATCGGGTCTTCTTCAACAATCGTGTTCCACTCGCCACAGCCTTCGCATTTGCCTGCCCAACGAGTGTGGACCGTGCCGCAGTTCTGGCAGATGAATTGTGTCTTGGCTTTGGCCATGAATGTCTATTTTCTTTGCGTTGGGAAACTGAACTGAAGGGACCTTCGATCACCCTTTGTTCTCATTAGCACAGGTTGCCGAGGCTTTCCAAGAGGCAATGACTGCCTCACTCGTCTTCCATAAGATATTGCCGCTCATAACGAAGCCCAAGCCCCGTCAGCATTTCGTAACCGATGGTGCCTGCGGCACGTGCCACGTCATCTACGGCGACGTTCGGGCCGAAAAGCTCGATGTAGTCGCCAGCGCGGATGGCGTTGGGCGGTACGTCCGTCACGTCGAAAATCGTGAGGTCCATGGTCACGCGGCCAGCGACCGGCACCTTGTGGCCATTGATGAAGCCATGAGCGCCGCCATTGCCCATGTCTCGCAGCGGGATGCCTGAACCGGAGAGCGAGCGGTGATAGCCATCGGCATAACCAACCGAGGCGATTGCTAGACGACTGGCACGTTTCAGGCGATGTGTTCCGCCGTAGCTTACCGTCTGGCCTTCACTCGCGTCGCGGATCTGGATGATCCGTGCCTCGGCCTTGGCGACCGGGCGCATCGGGTTTGTCATGTCGTTGACCGCTTCCCCGCCATAAAGAGCGATGCCGGGGCGGGTGAGATCGAAATGGTAATCGGCGCCGAGGAAGATTCCAGCAGAAGCTGAAAGGCTTGATTCGATACCTTCGAAAGCATGGCTAACCTGGCGGAATGATTCGAGCTGTAACGCGTTCATGGGCGAAGATTGCCTATCGGCGCAGGCGAGGTGGGATAGTACAAGGACTGGATCGAAGCTTGCCGGGCGTGTCGAGTCCTCGGCCAAAAACAGTGCATCTTCCAGCGGCAGCCCAAGCCGGTTGAAACCTGTATCGACATGCAGAGCGAATGGATGGTCGCCGCGCTCAGCCACGGTTCCCATCCAAAAGGAAAGCTGTTCTTCCGACGCGATGACCGGCACGAGGTCATGGTTGAAAACCTGTGTTTCCTGACCTGGCCATAGGCCGGACAGCACGAAAATGCGGGCTTCTGGTGCATGCGGGCGCAGGGTGACCCCTTCAGCAACGGAGGCTACGAAGAAATCACGGGCGCCAGCGTGATAGAGCGTCGCCCCGCAATCCTCTATCCCCATTCCATAGGCATCGGCTTTAACAACGGCACTGGCCCGCGCCTTGCCAGAGCGTCTGGCCATGTCGCGCCAATTATCCGCAAGTGCTGCAAGATCGATGGTAACGCGCAGCGGCGCGATGTCGAAGGCATCGTTCTCAGTGTCGGAAAAGCTGTCGTCGAACTCGTCTGTCATGATTTCCATACCGTGAAAAAAACTGCGCCCCGCGCTATCGGTAAGGGCGGGGCGAAATCCGGGGCGTTATGTCTCTTCGTATTGCGTGAATGAAGGGTCTGCAAGGTCTGCGAAGCGGGTGAACTCCGACTGGAATTGCAGCTTCACCGTGCCGGTCGGTCCGTGGCGCTGCTTGGCGATGATGACGTCTGCCGTGCCCTTGACCTTGTCGAACAGGGCTTCCCACTCGCCATATTTCGGATCGGAAATATCGCGGGGTTCCATGTTCTTGACGTAGTATTCTTCACGGAACACGAACAGCACCACGTCGGCGTCCTGCTCGATGGAGCCCGATTCGCGAAGGTCGGAGAGCTGTGGACGCTTGTCTTCGCGGCTTTCCACCTGACGGGAGAGCTGGGAGAGAGCGATGATTGGAACATTGAGTTCCTTGCCAAGCGCCTTCAAACCCGTGGTGATCTGGGTGATTTCCTGCACGCGGTTTTCACCGGATTTGCCGGAACCAGTCATCAGCTGAATATAGTCCACCACCAAGCAATCAAGGCCGCGCTGGCGCTTCAATCGACGCGCGCGGGCGGAAAGCTGCGCGATGGAGATACCACCGGTCTGGTCGATGTAGAGCGGCACTTTCTGCATCATTTGGCTGCAGGCGACGAGCTTCTCGAAGTCGGCCTCGGTGATTTCACCACGGCGGATTTTCGAGGACGACACTTCGGTCTGCTCGGAAATAATACGGGTCGCCAGCTGCTCGGACGACATTTCAAGCGAGTAGAAGCCAACGACGCCGCCATTCTTGGCCTTGTAGGTGCCGTCCGGCTGTATTTCCTGCTCGTAAGATGCGGCAATATTATAGGCGATGTTGGTGGCAAGCGAGGTCTTGCCCATGCCTGGGCGTCCGGCAAGCACGATCAAGTCAGAGCGCTGCAAGCCACCCATGCGGGCATCCAGCGAGTGGATGCCGGTGGAAATGCCCGACAGGTTGCCGTCGCGCTCGAACGCCGCTCCCGCCATGTCGATGGCAAGTGATACCGCGTCATTGAAGGATTGGAAGCCGCCGTCGTAACGGCCCGTTTCCGCAAGCTCGAACAGGCGGCGCTCGGTGTCTTCGATCTGCGTCTGAGGTGGCATGTCCAGCGGCGCATCATAGGCGATATTGACGACATCCTCACCGATCTGGATCAGGGCGCGGCGAAGCGCGAGATCGTAGATGGCGCGGCCATAGTCTTCGGCGTTGATGATCGACACGGCGTCCGATGCGAGGCGCGCAAGATATTGCGCAACGGTCAGGTCGCCAATCTTGCCGTCTGCGGGCAGAAAGGTCTTGATGGTGACCGGGTTGGCGGTCTTGCCCATGCGGATGATATCGCCCGCCACCTCGAAAATCTTGCGGTGAAGCGGCTCGTACAGATGCACGGGCTTCAAAAAGTCGGATACGCGGTAATAGGCGTCGTTGTTGACGAGGATGGCACCCAGCAGCGCCTGTTCCGCTTCAATGTTGTTGGGCGCCTCGCGGTAGAGCGGTTCGGCAGCCGGGGCGGGGGTGATCTTTCTCACAGGGTCGTTCATGGTTTTCTGTGATCTCCCTTGAGGCTGGTTCGGAGCCTTCGTTTCTTGCAAGCCTGCCGGTTTGAAGGCAGTGGCCGCAGCAGTCAAGGACAATGCGGCCACAGTGAGCCAGAGCTTGCCGGATTGGTAACAGGTGACCGCATGCCAGATGTTTTCAACACTAATCCACAGGCTGGCCCGAGGCCTTACCGAATCGTTCCCTGACTGCCATGAGTTTACGGCATGGCAGCTATTTCAACAAAGAGACTTGCAAATCTTTGATCTCAAAAATACATAGGATGGCAATAGGTAGTGTGCTAATTATAAGGTCTATTGACTTGTCTCGTGCGACAGAAAAAGAACAGCTTTTTGATGAGATGGCGGCATTCAACCGCAAGCTCAGATCATTCTTCGATGCAAGGGTGGCAGAGCAGGGGCTGACGCTTGCCCGGGCGCGTGCGCTTTTCGCATTGTCTCGCCGTGGTCCGTTGACGCAAAAAGAGCTGGCCGAGGAGTTGGAAATCGAAACGCCGACGCTTGTGCGCGTGCTGGATGCCATGGAGAAACAAAACCTCATAGAGCGGCGTTCTGATGAAAACGACCGCCGGGCCAAGCGCATACACATGACGCCTGAGGGTATCACGACATTTGAGGATGTGCATATGCAGGCGAAATCCATGCGGGCTGACATCGCTGCCGATATTTCGACTGATGATATCAGCGCGGCTTTACATGTCGTTCGCCGTCTGTCGGCCAATCTGCAAAACCTTGGCGGTGAAAAGGGGCAGTCGTGAGCAACGCCGTTTCAAACATCCCTGACGTGAACGATGCGGCTGCAAAGCCAGCACCAGAAGTGCCTGCTGCGCCCGTTCAACCGCCGGAAAAATCCTTTTTCCAGAAGCTGCTCTATGTCGCTGCCGGTCTTTCCTTTTTCGTGACCCAGGGCATGGGCATGAACATCGTCATGGCCAATATCTATCAGCTGCAAGGTGAGTTTTCAGCGACTGTGGCAGAGGTCGCCTGGCTTTCTGCGGCCTATATGGCCCCTTATGCCACCTTCTCGATTGCGCTGTTCAAGGTCCGCCAGCAATATGGATTGCGGCCCTTTGCCGAGATCAGCATCATCTGTTTTGTGCTGGCATCCTGTCTCAACCTTTTCGTGACGGATATCCACTCGGCAATCGTCGTGCGCTTCGTTAGTGGCATGGCGGCGGCTCCGCTGTCTTCGCTCGGCTTTCTCTACATTCTCGAAGCCTTCCCCGCGCAACGCAAGCTGACACTGGGCCTGAGTATTGCGCTCACGGGCACGCTTCTGTCTTCACCGCTTGCCCGCATCGTTTCGCCAGATCTGCTGGATATTGGCGGCTGGCAGGCGCTGTACACCATGGAAGTGGGGCTTGCTCTCGCTGTGCTCCCCATCATCTACCTGCTGCCGCTTACAGCGCCGCCGCGCGTGAAGGTCATCGAGCGTGTCGATATATTGAGCTATCTGCTCTTTGCCGGTGGGCTTGGCTGTCTTGCCGTGTTTCTCACGCTAGGCCGTTTCTATTGGTGGTTCGAAACATGGTGGCTGGGCGTGTTGCTGGCAACCTCCATCGGCCTGCTGGCGCTGATGGTGATGATCGAGCTACCGCGCAAAAATCCGATGCTGGATCTGCGATGGATCTTCTCACGCACCAATCTGCATCTGATTGCAGTCCTGCTGATCTATCGCGCCGTGTCTTCAGAGCAATCGTCAACAGCGGTCAGCCTGTACCAACAACTGGGCCTGTTGAACGAGCAGACGACCGAACTCTATGCCTTGATTATCCTTGCCACGGTGCTGGGCGGAGCCTTCTGTGCGCTGCTGATGTTGACGAAATATGTCGATACCGCTCATGTGATTGCGCTGACGCTGATTGCCGCAGGCGCCTTCATGGACAGTGGGCTGACCAATGTTGTGCGGCCGGAACAGATGTATCTCAGCCAGGCCATGATTGCGTTCGGCGCTGCCATGTTCCTTCCGCCCGTCATGGCCAAGGGCTTCGGTGCTGCATTGGCGAAAGGCCCGCCTTACCTCGTCAACTTCATCACCATTTTCCTGTTTACGCAGATCACGGGATCGATGCTGACGACAGGGATATTGGGATCTTTCGTCACGCTTCGGGAAAAATTCCACTCCAATATTCTGGTGGAAAGCATTCTCTTGCAGAACCCGCAGGTGGTGCAACGCATCACTCAACTGTCCGGTGGCTATGCCCATGTCATCACCGACCCTGCACTTCTCAAAGCGGAAGGCCTATCGCTGCTTGGGCAGCAGGTCACACGCGAGGCTTATATTCTGGCCTATAACGACACGTTTTTGTTGATTTCTGTGTGTGCTGCTGCTGCTCTCGTCATGCTTCTGCTGCACCTTGCCTGGCTACGGATCAAGCCTCTGCTGAAAAGCGGGCAAGCCACTGTTGCCACGTCTCAATCCTGATTGTCCGGGAAAATAAAATGCTGAAGAAAATACTGACTCCTCTTACTCTCATCGTTCTTCTGGGCGGCGTCGCCGGTGTGGCGCTGGTGCTTTACGCATGGCGCCTGCCGCCCTTTTCCACCTCGGTCGAAATGACCGACAACGCCTATGTGCGCGGCTACGTGACGACCATGAGCCCGCAGGTCAGCGGTTACATTGTTGATGTGCCGGTCAAGGATTACCAGCAGGTCAAGCAGGGAGACCTTCTGGCCAAGGTGGATGACCGCATTTTCCGCCAGAAGCTCGCCCAGGCAGAAGCATCTCTGGACAGCCAGAAGGCCGCGTTCGACAATTCCCGTCAGCTGGAAATAGCTGCCAAGGCCAATATTGCCTCTGGCGAGGCTGCCGTCGATAGCGCGGAAGCTTCATTGAAGCAGGCCCAGCTTGCCTCTGACCGTCAGGACAATCTCGTTCGCAGCGGTGTCGGTACATCAAGCGTACAGGAAGAGGCGCAAGCCAGCCTCGAAAAGGCGCGGGCTGGTCTCTCCCAGTCGAAGGCGGCACTTGAGGTAACCCGGCAGGATCTCCAGACGATCATCATCAACAGAGGCTCGCTGCAGGCGGCTGTCGCAAATGCGGAAGCAGCCGTTGAACTCGCCAAGATCGATCTGCAAAATACCGAGATCCATGCGCCAAGAGATGGCAAGCTGGGCGAGGTCGGTGTTCGCGTTGGTCAATATGTGGCGGCAGGTACGCAACTGATGGCGGTGGTGCCGAACGACATATGGGTTGTCGCCAATTTTAAGGAAACCCAGCTTGCGGGAATGGAAGTGGGGCAGGTGGTTTCGATTTCCGTGGATGCCCTCCATCGCAGGAAACTGACCGGCAAGGTGGAGCGCTTCGCGCCAGCCGCCGGTTCGGAATTTGCCGTTATCAAGCCAGACAATGCGACGGGCAATTTCGTGAAGATCGCTCAGCGCATGGGCGTGCGGATCTTCATTGATCCTGATCAGCCGCTGGCCTCAGAGCTTTCGCCGGGCATGTCTGTTGTGGTGCGTGTGGATAAGAGCAGCGCGCCGACGGCAGTGGCGAAAGCTGGCAACTGAGGTTGTCAGCTTCTAACTGACGTCGTCCCAGCCGGTGGGCAGGCAAAAGATTTCGTGAAAGCCTTGAGCACCGGGAGGCGTGATCCGCAGGGCACGGCTATCATCGCGTCGTGCCAGCCAGCCCAGCTCAAGGGTGCGCTCCATGAGCGCCTGTCCCACACGGCCGCCAATGTGATAACGCCGCTCGCTCCAATCGAGGCAGGTGCGGCAGATCGGCCGTTTCGATCGGCCGTCATTTCCAAGATGAATCCCAAAGCTGCGCAGGAAATCCTCACCCTCGCTGGTCAGGGATGCGCCTTCATCAGAGAGGATGACCCTGCCGCTTGCAGCCAGACTGTCGGCCAAGGCGACGCCGAGCTTACCGGCAATATGGTCGTAACAGCTACGGGCGATACGGATGTCCCGTTCCTTCGGGCCTGTCGGATGGTGCCGCGGCGGGCCATCTGCGGCAATCGTCATCAGCGCATCAATGCCGTGTGCTACCTGCGGCGAGGCGAGCCGGTAATAACGGTGCCGTCCCTGCTTGACGGCAGCGAGCAATTTCGCGTCCACCATCTTTGCAAGATGGCCGCTGCCGGTTTGCTGGGTGACGCCCGCCTGCCGGGAAAGTTCCCCCGCCGTCAGCGCCTGACCGCCCATGAGCGCGCACAGCATGTTGGCGCGGGTCGTATCGCCGATAAGGCTGGCGATGGCGGCAATGGTGTTGGGTGAGGCAATGTTCGTCATTGTCAAACCGTATCACCAACGCTCTGGAACGTCAGCCTGCGATGGTTCGGTCGTCGCCGATACATTGAGTCAGGAGAAGCCCCTATAGGAACAGGAACATCTCCACCAGGGATCATGAAATGAACGATAAAATTGCGCTGTTGCGAGAACTTGGATTGCTTGTCCTGCTCAGTTGCCTTTGGGGCAGTTCCTATACGTTGATAAAGATCGGCATAGAGACCATTCCAACCATCACCCTGATCGCTGCCCGCACCGCGATTGCAGGCGCTGTTTTGGTTGCGATACTCCACATGCGCGGGCTGCGGCTGCCGAAAGATTATCGATTGTGGCAGGGATTCGCCCTCCAGGCCGTCCTCAACAGCGTCGTACCGTTCACCCTCATTGCCTGGGCGGAGCATCACATCGACGCAGGCTTGGCCGTTGTCCTCAATTCGTTGACGCCGGTTTTTACCTTTCTTGTGACTATCCTGATCACGCGCCACGAATCGACAAGCACGAGGAAATTGTTCGGCGTTGTGCTCGGGCTGGCGGGGACTGTCGCCATGATTGGCATGGAGGCGCTCAACGGCTTGGGAAGTGTGGTGCTAGCGCAATTTGCCGTTGTTGTTGCGACCGTCTTCTATGCGGGTGCTGCCATCTTCGGGAAAAGCTTCAAGGATATCGATCCAATGATCCCAGCAGCTGGATCGCTGATCTGCGGCACTGTCATGCTCCTTCCGGCAAGCATTATGGTAGATCACCCGTGGGAGCTGGAACCATCCATGGCTTCGTTGCTTGCCTTGGTGGGCCTGTCCGTCTTTTCAACCGCAGCAGCCTTCACGATCTACTTCAGACTGATGCGGACGTTGGGCTCCTTGGGAGCAACGGCGCAGGCCTATCTGCGCGTGCCAATCGGCGTCGCCATCGGCGTTGTGTTCCTGGGAGAGCAACTTCACCTTACTACGTTGATCGGTCTCGCCTGCATTCTGACAGGGGTTGTGGCAATGACACTTCCAAAACGCCCCGTTGCTGCGGTCTGAACCGGGCGGGCCGGCGCCCAAGCAAAAACCCCGGATGTTGCCATCCGGGGTTTTGCTTTAGCCCGAGAGCTAAGAACGATTACTCGTCGTCGCCGTCGCGGTCTGCGTCTGGATCAAAGAAGTCTTCTGGGCGAAGCGCGTCTTCGTCAACGCCGTAGATGGCGTCAGCAGATGTCAGGCTTTCGCCCTTGGACTGGCGCTCGGCTTCTTCAGCAGAACGGGCAACGTTCAGTTCAACCTGAAGCTCGACTTCGGCATGCAGGTGAAGCGTAACATTGTGCAGACCAATGGTCTTGATCGGTGTGTTGAGCTCGACCTGGTTGCGGCCGATGTTGAAGCCTTCTGCGCCGAGGATTTCGACAACGTCACGGGCAGCAACAGAGCCGTACAGCTGGCCTGTTTCGCCAGCGGAACGAACAACGATGAAGCTCTTGCCAGCCAGCGCGTCTGCAACTGTCTGTGCTTCAGTCTTGCGCTCGAGGTTGCGGGCTTCAAGCGTAGCGCGCTCAGACTCGAAACGGGTCTTGTTGTTGGCGTTGGCGCGAAGTGCCTTGCCCTGTGGCAGCAGGAAGTTACGTGCGTAGCCATCGCGAACCTTTACGGTTTCGCCCATCTGGCCAAGCTTGGCGATACGTTCGAGAAGAATGACTTCCATCTTCTTGATCCTTTCTAGTTTTTGGTTTCGTTGTTGTTGTCGGTTTTCCGTGGTGGAGTGAGAGAGATCGTGCTGCGCACGTCGCTCAGACCCAAGACGAGAATGATGAGCAGCGGAAAGACGAAAACCGCTGAGATGTAGCTGAGAACCAGAACCGGCCAGCGCCAGTCCTTGCCCTTGGATCTGTGATGCAGCGAAGCATAGCCCGCCATCAGGAAGCCCGCGCCGAAGGTGCCGCAAACAACGGCGCCAAGCATGGCAATGGCGCCGCCGACAAAGGTCATGACGATGCCACCGAGGAAGATGAAGATCGCATTGCGATGCATGCGCAAAGCGGCTGCGATGTCCTCACGCGGGCGAAGTCCCTTGCCGAAAGACCGCACCATGCGGCTCGCGAAATAATAAGCGGCAAACAGCATGATGACCCAGAGACCGCCTTGAATCATAGGCAGCATCAGCACAAGCAATGTCTTGGTTTGCCCAAGGGCTGTCGCGTCAGGCGTGAAACCGGCTTCACGCGCCTGCACCGAGCTCATCATCACGTCGACCAGTTGCGAAACGAGTTCAGGGCCGTAGCCGATCATCGTGCCGAGAATGATGACGGAAAGCGTGATGAGACCGCACAGATGCAGAATGATGCCTGAAAGCGGATACCATGCCAGCAGGTCTTCAGGACCACCAAGCTCCGACGCGGGACGCGCCAGATTGGCCAGGTGGGAAAGCCATGCGGCTGGAACAAGCGTGAAAATCGAAATCGTCACAGCAAAAATGGGAGAAACGGCAAGCGCGCCAAGGGCTGCGGCTGTCATCACGGCAACAATGGCCGAAGCATTGCCCCAGCCGAAACCAGCGACAAGCACAGGCATGGCGGATGCAGCGTAAAGCAGGAAAGACATGGACGACTGTGCGGTTGCGCCGAGCGTGAGAAACGCTGCGCATATGCCGGCTAGGATGCCGGGAATCAGCACTGTCTGGTTCAGTTTTGGCACGTCGCTGTCCTGCTGGAATTCTGTAGCAGTTAGAGGATGGTTCAGATGAACCCGATCCCCAACATGGGTTTTCATTTCAAAATCGATCCACGCCCAACGTGGAAGGATGTCGTTCAAAAAACGAGGCCGCGCCGGAGCGCAGCCTCGGATAGCTTATTAAGACAGAACGTAAGGCAGCAGGCCGAGGAAACGAGCGCGTTTGATCGCCTGAGCGAGTTCGCGCTGCTTCTTCTGCGAAACAGCTGTGATACGGGAAGGAACGATCTTGCCACGCTCAGAAATGTAGCGCTGCAGAAGACGTACGTCCTTGTAGTCGATCTTCGGAGCGTTTGCGCCGGAGAACGGGCACGTCTTGCGACGGCGGTGGAAAGGACGGCGTGCCTGGGAAGAGGATGCGTCAGCCATAGTCAATTCTCCTTATGCACGGTCTTCGCGCGGACGGCGCGGACGGTCTTCACGGTCACCGAAACCACCTTCGCGAGGCGGACGAGGACCACGATCGAAGCCGCCTTCACGCGGGCCACGGTCTGGACGGTCGCCATCGCGGCGAGGACGGTCATCACGATCGCGCTTCTGCATCATTGCAGATGGGCCTTCTTCGTGCGCTTCAACAGCGATGGTCATGTAACGAAGAACGTCTTCGTTGATGCGCATCTGACGCTCGATTTCGTGGATCGCCGGTGCAGGAGCATCGATGTCCATCAGAGCGTAGTGAGCCTTGCGGTTCTTCTTGATGCGGTATGTCAGGGACTTCAGACCCCAGTTTTCGACGCGTCCGACCTTACCGCCGTACGATTCGATAACGCCCTTGTACTGCTCGACAAGTGCGTCGACCTGCTGGGCAGTGATATCCTGCCGGGCAAGGAAGATGTGTTCGTAAAGAGCCATTTAAGCTTTGCCTTTCTTGCGTTTCATTCATCACCCGGCAACGGCGCTAAGCCTCAACGACTGCTCCTGATTGGCAAAAGCCAAGGGCAAGAAAAGCGTTGTTCGAGACGGTCGAGAGCGGAGACACGGGAGGCCGGAAAAACCTTATGGTTCCTGCTGTTTCGAAATTCGAAACCAGCCCTCCGTTCAGCCACCAGCCATATGACCGGGTGTTGTGAACAGCGCGCTTATACGGATTTTTGACCGGAATGCAAGGCTATTCACAAATATGACCCGCCATGCTGCCCGGAAAGGCGGTATGGCGGGTTGGGTCTTGGATGCGCAAAGGGCAGAGAATCAGATCGGCATTGGATATTGGCGATGAATCTCGGCGATGCCCTTCAATACCTCTTTCGAAAGCTTGATGTCGGCTGCTGCTATATTCGTCTTCAATTGCTCCATCGTGGTCGCGCCGATGATAGATGACGACATGAAGGGACGCGATAGCGTGAAGGCGATGGCAAGCTGTGCAGGATCGAGGTCGTGTGCGTATGCAAGCTCAAGATAGGCTTTCACAGGGGCTTCCTGCAAAGGCTGCAAGCGGCCACCAATATCCTGATTGATGGAAGCGCGAGAGCCTTCCGGGCGTGCCCCGCTCTGGTATTTGCCTGTCAGAATGCCGCCAGCCAAAGGCGAGTAGGCCAGAAGCCCGACATTCTCGTGATGCGCGACTTCGGCCAGATCGAGATCGAAGGGGCGATAGAGCAGATTGTACTCATTTTGAATGGAGGCGACGCGTGGCAAACCATGGGCCTTTGCAATGTCGATATATTTCTGCGTGCCCCAGGCGCTTTCATTGGAAAGGCCAATGGCCCGGATTTTTCCGGCCTTGACCAGTTCATCCAAGGTTTCCAGCTTCTCGGTGATTTCAGACAGCGTCTTCTCGGTGTTCTGGGTGGAGGCGTCAAAGCTCCAAACGCCACGGAAATGGTAGGTGCCGCGGTTTGGCCAATGGATCTGGTAGAGGTCGATGTAATCGGTCTTGAGGCGTTTCAGGCTGGTTTCGACTGCCTCGCGGATAGAGGCCGCATCGATCTCGCGACCGCCCCTGATATAATCGCGGCCCGAACCCGCAACCTTGGTGGCCAGAACAACGTCCTTGCGCTTGCCGGTCTTTTCAAACCACTTGCCGATGTAATCTTCTGTGCGACCCTGCGTTTCAGCCGAAACCGGGGTCGTGGGATAAAGCTCGGCGGTGTCAAAGAAATTTACGCCCTGCTCAAGAGCGTAGTCCATTTGCGCGTGCGCCTCGGCCTCGGTGTTCTGCGTACCCCAGGTCATTGTGCCAAGGCAGATTTCAGACACGGAAATGCCCGTACGTCCTAACAGATTCTGTTTCATGAAAAATCTCACTTACTCGGAAGGTGGCTAGAACGTAGTATCGAAATACCGCAGCGCAAGAGAAAATATTCCGGTCTATGCCTGTGGATGAGACCGCGTAAATCTGCACAACCCACCCTTAAAAGGTCGTAAGCCTTGACTTCCGAAGCTGGAATGTGAATGGAAATTCACGATTTGCAGGGAAGGCCGGACGACATGGCCGAATACGAAAGAAAAGTTCCCATGGCTATTGCATTCACATTTCCAGGTCAGGGCAGTCAGGCCGTTGGTATGGGCAAAGACCTCGCCGACAACTTTGCCGAGGCGCGTGCCGTCTTCGAAGAGGTCGACGAGGCTCTGGGCCAGAAGCTCTCTGACATCATCTGGAGCGGTCCAGAGGAAACATTGACGCTGACAGCCAATGCCCAGCCTGCACTCATGGCCGTTTCGGTTGCCGTCATGCGCGTGTTGGAAGCCAAGGGCCTTTCGCTCGCGAATAAGGTTTCCTACGTTGCCGGTCATTCGCTTGGCGAATATTCGGCCTTGTGCGCTGCCGGCACATTCTCGCTTTCCGATACTGCGCGTTTGCTGCGCATTCGCGGCAATGCCATGCAGGCGGCTGTTCCAGCGGGTGAGGGCGCGATGGCTGCCATCATCGGTCTCGAGCATAGCGATGTCGAGGCAATCTGCGCAAAGGCCGCTGCCGATGGTGTCTGCCAGATCGCCAATGATAATGGCGGTGGACAGCTTGTGATTTCCGGTGCGAAGGCACCCGTTGAGAAAGCCGCAGCGCTTGCGACGGAAAAAGGTGCCAAGCGCGCCATCATGCTGCCTGTTTCTGCGCCTTTCCATTCCGCACTGATGGCACCTGCTGCGCAGGCCATGCGCGAGGCGCTTGCCAGCGTCGGCAAGCATAACCCAGTCGTGCCTGTTGTTGCCAATGTTCGCGCAGCTCCAGTTTCTGACGCCAATGAGATCGCAGATCTTCTGGTGGAGCAGGTCACCGGGCAGGTGCGTTGGCGCGAGACAGTGGAATGGTTTGCTGCCAATGATGTAACCACACTTTACGAAATCGGATCAGGCAAGGTGCTGACCGGGCTTGCCCGCCGTATAGACAAGTCCGTGACCGGCATTTCGCTCAACACGCCAGCTGATATCGACGCTGCACTTCAGACCCTTCTCGGCTGATCCAAGAGACACAGAAAGGACGAACACGATGTTTGATCTGACGGGCCGCAAGGCTCTTATCACAGGCGCCACCGGCGGCATCGGCGAAGAGATCGCCCGCACGCTCCACGCCCAGGGCGCGATTGTCGGTCTTCACGGCACACGCGTTGAAAAGCTGGAAGCGCTGGCCACGGAACTTGGCGATCGCGTCATGGTCTTCCCGGCAAATCTTTCCGACCGCGCTGAAGTGAAGGCGCTGGGCGAAAAGGCCGAGGCCGATCTGGGCGGTGTCGATATTCTCGTCAACAATGCCGGCATCACCAAGGACGGTCTGTTCGTTCGCATGAGCGATGAAGACTGGGACAATGTCATCGAGGTTAACCTGACCTCCACATTCCGCCTCACGCGTGAGCTGACGCATCCGATGATGCGCCGCCGCTTTGGTCGCATCATCAACATCACGTCCATCGTCGGCGTGACGGGCAATCCCGGTCAGGCGAACTACTGCGCCTCCAAGGCCGGTATGATCGGCTTTTCAAAGTCGCTGGCGCAGGAAATTGCCACCCGCAACGTCACCGTCAACTGCGTGGCGCCGGGCTTCATTGAAAGCGCCATGACAGGAAAGCTCAATGACAAGCAGAAAGATGCTATCATGGGTGCTATTCCCATGAAGCGGATGGGCACGGCGACGGAAATTGCGTCTGCGGTTCTCTATCTCGCATCCAATGAAGCCAGCTACATGACGGGTCAGACCCTGCATGTGAATGGCGGCATGGCGATGATTTAATATCTGCCCCAAACGGTGCGCAGAGGGAAAAATGCCTGTAGAGCAAGATGCTTAGCATTATTTTAAGGCTTTTTTCCCGCTGGAAACCGTGTTAAGCGGGCGAAGACTGTGAACAGTCGTCCCGGAAACAAAAGCGACCGTTGCGATTTCTTAGCGCGATGTTTAGCTTGAGACGGGTTGAACGGGTTTGCCCAAGGCGTCTGCTGAAAAGGCGCCTGGGGGTTTTAACAGGGCAGGATGCCTAAAAAGGGCATTCCTTTCAAAGTAAAGGTCGAGGAAACCGACATGAGCGATATCGCAGAACGCGTAAAGAAAATTGTAGTTGATCATCTTGGCGTTGACGCCGAAAAAGTCGTTGAAGGCGCAAGCTTCATCGACGATCTGGGCGCTGACTCGCTCGACACCGTTGAACTGGTCATGGCTTTCGAAGAAGAATTCGGCGTTGAAATTCCAGACGACGCAGCGGACTCGATCCTCACAGTCGGCGATGCTGTAAAGTTCATCGAGAAGGCTCAGGCCTAATCGTTTGAAGTGCTTAGGGGAGGCCTGCGCCTTCTCGATATGGCCCGGCCAGTCCGGGCCAATATTTTATTCGCTGGTGACTTGCGTCATCAGAGAGGCATCTTAAATGCCTTACGCACGCGTAACCATCAGGTCTACAGCGTGTTATAAAATTGAAATATACGCATTGCCCTTGCGAAAATCGCTTCCGGTTTTCGGGGCGGTGCGCTAGCGATGATAGGGTTAGGGGCGGAGCATTGACGATGAGACGTGTCGTTATCACCGGTACCGGCATGGTATCTCCTCTTGGCTGTGGAACGGAAATCAGCTGGCAGCGCCTTCTCGCGGGCCATAATGGTGCTCGTCTTGTCACCGAGTTCGAAGTCGAAGATCTTCCAGCGAAAATCGCCTGCCGCATCCCAGTAGGTGATGGCACGGAAGGCACCTTCAACGCCGACGACTGGATGGAGCCGAAAGAGCAGCGCAAGGTCGATCCCTTCATCGTCTACGGCATGGCAGCCGTTGAAATGGCGTTGAAAGACGCCAACTGGCATCCATTGACCGGCACGGATGAAGACCAGATCATGACGGGTGTCTTGATTGGATCGGGCATCGGCGGTCTGGAAGGCATTGTCGATGCTGGTTACACGCTGCGCGACAAGGGTCCACGCCGTATCTCTCCATTCTTTATTCCCGGCCGTCTGATCAATCTCATTTCCGGCCAGGTTTCCATTCGCCACAAGCTGCGTGGCCCTAACCACTCCGTTGTAACGGCCTGCTCGACCGGCGCCCACGCCATTGGTGATGCTGCGCGGCTGATCATGTTGGGCGACGCCGATGTGATGGTAGCCGGTGGCGCCGAATCGCCTGTTTGCCGCATCTCGCTTGCCGGTTTTGCCGCCTGCAAGGCGCTTTCCACCCAGCACAATGATGATCCGCAGAAGGCTTCGCGCCCTTATGACCGTGATCGCGATGGTTTCGTCATGGGCGAGGGTTCCGGAATTGTGGTTCTGGAAGAGTTGGAACACGCCAAGGCACGTGGCGCAAAAATCTATGCGGAAGTCGTAGGCTACGGCCTGTCCGGCGATGCCTTCCATATCACGGCACCATCTGAAGACGGTGAGGGCGCCTATCGATGCATGGCCATGGCGCTGAAGCGTGCGGGTCTCGCGCCCTCCGATATCGACTACATCAACGCCCATGGTACATCGACCATGGCTGATACCATTGAGCTTGGCGCGGTCGAGCGTCTCGTGGGTGATGCGGCATCGAAGATCTCGATGTCGTCCACCAAGTCGGCAACGGGCCACCTGTTGGGTGCTGCCGGTGCTATCGAGGCGATCTTTGCCGTGCTTGCCATCCGCGATAACATCGTGCCACCAACGCTCAATCTCGATAATCCCGATGTCGAGACGGCCATCGATCTCGTGCCCCACACAGCGCGCAAGCGTAAGGTCGATGTCGCCTTGTCAAACTCCTTCGGTTTCGGCGGCACCAACGCCTCTCTGGTGTTGCGTCGTTACGAAGGCTGACAAGGCTTTTGCAGGGTCGCATCATGGATGCGACCTTTTTCTCACGTCCAGTCGCTTCTGTACGTCAGTATCGATCAAGCTTCCGCTGTTACAAGCGATCTCGCCTGTTTGGTCGAGGGCTTGGTTTTTCGCTGCTTCGTATATCTTCCGGATGTTGATCTAACTGTGCAGAATAGCCTGCCGAACCTGTTTTTGCCGCATTGACTGCTCATTAAGCCGCTGTAATGCTGAACTGAAAAGGACCGCCGGTGAGCGATACGAGAGAGAACAATCAGGCCCCTCAAGGACGCGAAGGCTTCACTGAGATCAAGGGTGGCCCGATCATTCCGAAATCACCGACTGAAGCTTTAAGACCGGAGAAGGTTCCGTCTCCGCCCAAGCGTTCCCGCAAGGCTCATAGCCAGCTGGTAATCTTCCTCAATTTCCTGATGACGCTGGTTGTCGCTGTCTGCATCATTGCCATCGCTGGCTTTTATTACATGCTGAATTCGTTTCATGAGGCAGGCCCTCTGGAGACGAATACGACGATTACAGTGCGCAACGGTGCCGGACTTGCGGAAATTGCCAGCAATCTGGAGCGGAGCGGTGCGATTTCCAACGCCCGCATTTTCCGCCTGATGGCTGACAAGTATCTCGCGGGTGGCCAGACGCCGAAGCCTGGCGAATACGAAATCAAAGCCCGCACATCTATGAAGGATATCCTGGCTTTGCTGGAATCGGGCAAATCCATTCTTTACTCCGTAGCAATGCCGGAAGGGCTGACGGTCAAGCAGATGTTTGCACGTCTCGCGTCCGAGCAGGTTCTAGAAGGCGACCTTCCTGCCGAACTGCCACCGGAGGGTTCGCTGCGGCCTGATACTTACCCCTTCACCCGTGGCACTCGGCGCGAAGAGGTTGTCGCGCAGATGCGCGTAGCACAGTCGCGTTTGGTCGAATCGATATGGGAACGGCGCGATCCCGATCTTCCGCTCAAGACCATCGAGGAATTCGTGACGCTCGCGTCAATCGTGGAGAAGGAAACCGGCAAGGACGACGAACGCGGGCATGTCGCATCGGTGTTCTACAACCGCATGAAAAAGAACATGCGCCTGCAATCTGACCCGACAATTATCTACGGATTGTTCGGTGGCGAAGGGAAGCCGTCTGACCGCCCGATCTATCAGTCGGACTTGCAGAAAGAAACGCCGTTCAACACCTACATCATTCGCGGCCTTCCACCGCACCCGATTGCCAATCCGGGCCGTGCTGCGCTAGAGGCGACTGCTAACCCTTGGCGCACAGACGATCTCTATTTCGTGGCGGATGGTTCGGGCGGTCACGCCTTTGCCAAGACATTGGACGAGCACAATGCCAATGTTCGCCGCTGGCGCAAGATCGAGGCCGAGAAGGCAGCGGCCGGTGGCACGCCTGAAGGTGTGGTGGACGGCCAACCAGCCGGATCAGAGGCGGAGCGTCCCGCGACAAAAAATTGATATGATACACCGCTGCCGCCCCTTGGGCGCAGCGGTTTTTCAAGGGGTATATTTGATGGCATTGCAATCCATGACTGGCTTTGCGCGGAGCGAAGGCTCGTGCGGGCGGTACCGTTGGACATGGGAACTCCGCTCCGTCAACGGCAAAGGCCTTGACCTGCGTCTAAGGTTGCCAACCGGCATGGAAGCGCTTGAAGGAGACTTGCGGGACATTGCGTCGAAAAGCCTTTCGCGAGGGAATATTCAGGCGGGGCTTAGCATTGCCACGACAGAGGCAAGGCAGGAGGCTGTCATCAACCGCGATGCTCTGGATGCCGTTCTCGCTCTGAAACGGGATCTCGGGACCGTTGTCAGCGATGCGCCGCTCAGCCTTGACACATTGCTGTCCATTCGTGGTCTTGTGGAGTTCAAGGAGCCAGAGGAAAGTGCCGACGCGCAGGAGGCACGCAACCGCGATATCATCGAAGGTTTCGCGGCCGCAATCTCGGCTTTGACCACCATGCGCGAGCGGGAAGGGGCAACCCTTCATACGATCCTGTCCGGCCATATCGACCGCATAGAGCAGCTCACAGCAACCATCGAAGCCGATCCCTCGCGTCAGCCAGAGCAGATCCGCGCGCGCCTTTCGGCGCAGATTGCGTTGATTGCCGGTGGCACCAGTGGGCTGGACAGCGACCGTCTGCACGCCGAGGCAGTTCTGCTTGCCACCAAGGCGGATTTGCGGGAAGAAATTGACCGTTTGAACGGCCATGTTGCGGCGGCAAGGGACCTTTTGAATGGCGGTGTGCCAGTTGGGCGCAAGCTCGATTTTCTTGCACAGGAATTTAACCGCGAGTCCAATACTATCTGTTCCAAATCCAATGCCAGTGCTGTAACCGCTGCTGGTATAGAATTGAAAGTCGTGATCGATCAATTCCGCGAACAGGTCCAAAATCTGGAGTAGACCCCATGGCGTCCGCCAGCAATCCTCCCGTCCATATCGCCCGCAGGGGCTTGATGCTGGTCATCTCCTCGCCATCGGGCGCAGGCAAATCCACCATTGCCCGCAATCTTCTGGAGAAGGACAAGAATATCAGCCTGTCCGTCAGCGTTACGACGAGACCGCGCCGCCAGAGTGAAATCGACGGCATTCACTACCAGTTCATTTCCAAGCGCGATTTCGAGCGCATGCGGGATGGCGAAGAATTACTGGAATGGGCCGAAGTGCATGGCAATTTCTACGGCACACCGCGTGAGCCTGTTGAAATGGCCATGGCCGAAGGCAAGGATATGCTGTTCGATATCGATTGGCAGGGCGCTGAACAGCTTCAGGACAAGATGAAGGCAGATATCGTCTCTATCTTCATTCTGCCCCCCACTATGACCGAGCTGCAATCACGCCTGCACCGCAGGGCAGAGGATACGGAAGAGGTCATACAGACACGCCTGGCCAATTCTCGCTCTGAGATCGAGCACTGGCGCGATTATGATTACGTCATTCTCAACGACGATCTGCAGGCCGCTTTCGAAGCGATTGAAGCCATCGTCAAAGCCGAACGCGTCCGTCGCGACCGGCGCCATGGCATGTTCGATTTCGTGCGCGAATTGCTGGAAGAAGTGCCGGCGCTGCCAAGCCGCTAAGGCCGGCAAAGGTTCTAATCAGATTGATTGATACATCTCGCGGTCTACAAGCCGCGAGATTTTTTTTAGCGTGCGTCGCCCATCATATTCGCCAGTCGCACGAATTCTTCCACAGACAGCGTCTCAGCGCGGCGGGTCGGATCGATACCGGCTTTTTCCAGCAGCGCTTCACCACCAATGGATTTGGCGCTCTGGCGCAGCATCTTGCGGCGCTGGCCGAAGGCGGCTTCTGTCACCTTTTCCAGATTGGTCACTTCGCAGGGCAGAGGCTTTTCTCTGGGCAGAAGATGCACAACCGTCGATGTTACCTTCGGGGGCGGGCTGAAGGCCTGTGGCGGCACGTCGAATGCCATTTCTGGGACCGTGCGCCAACCGGTGAGAACGCCGAGACGGCCATAATGGTTGTCACCTTCTTCCGCCACGATCCGCTGGCCAACCTCTTTTTGGAACATCAGCGTGAGTGACAGCCAGAAAGGTGGCCACTGCCGCGGCGTAAGCCAGTTGATGAGCAGCTGCGTACCGACATTATATGGCAGGTTCGCGATAATGCGCACAGGTTCGCCATGCGCGACCATGGTCTCAAAATCCGTCTTGAGCGCATCGCCCTCGATGACCTCCAGACGCCCGGGATAATGATCGGCGATTTCTGCAAGTGCGGGAATGCAGCGACTGTCGCGCTCGACAGCGATGACTTTCTTTGCGCCAAGCGAAAGGATCGCGCGTGTGAGACCACCTGGACCAGGACCAACCTCAAAGACGGTTACGCCCTCAAGCGGCCCCGCCGTCCTGGCGATTTTCTGCGTCAGGTTCAAATCGAGCAGGAAGTTTTGCCCGAGCGATTTTTTCGCATCCAGTCCGTGCCGCTCGATGACGTCGCGAAGTGGAGGCAGGCCATCAATGCTTGCCATTATGCGTTCGCCCGCCGCGCCGCGATTTCGGATGCCATTTTCAAAGCGGCAACGAGGCTCGATTCGTTGGCGATACCTTGTCCGGCAATGCCGAATGCGGTGCCGTGATCGGGCGATGTGCGGATGAAGGGCAGGCCAAGCGTGACGTTTACGGAATCGTCGAAGCCGAGCGCTTTCGCCGGGATGAGCGCCTGATCGTGATACATGCACACGGCGACATCATAACGCCTGCGTGCGGCATCATGGAACATGGTATCGGCTGGCAGCGGACCAAAGGCGTCGATACCATCCTTGCGCAGCTGCACTGTCGCGGGGTGGATGATGTCACCATCCTCAGTGCCAATCGCGCCATCTTCGCCCGCATGTGGGTTCAATCCGGCAACGGCGAGGCGAGGGGTTTGGATGCCAAACTTTTCCTTGAGATCAGCGGCAATGATGCGGCAGGTCTTGACGATCAACTCTTCTGTCAGTGCGCCCGGAACCTTGGCAATCGGGATGTGGATCGTCACGGGGACAACACGCAGTTTCGGTCCGGCAATCATCATAACCGGCGTGGTGGCCTGTCCTGTCAGTTTTTTGGCAAGCTCTGCAAGAAACTCGGTATGACCAGGATAGCCAAAGCCAGCTTCGTAAAGCACAGACTTCGCAATGGGATTGGTGACAACAGCCGAGACGCGCTTCTCGACGGTAAACTGCACCGCAGTCTCAATCGCCTTGATGGTGGCAAGTGCCGCACCAACATGAGGTTGACCGGCAAGAACATCAAAGCCGACAGGAATTGCAAACACCGGCAAGGCATTGGGGAAAATAGCCGCCGCCTGCTCGGGTTCGCAGATTTGGACAGGGCAATCGATGCCAAGAAGATGAGCGCGGCTGCTGATAACGTCGGGATCGCCAACCAATATGAATGGCGGCAGCCCGAGCTCTCTGCGCTTTGACCAAGCCACAATCGTGATATCGGGACCGATCCCGGCCGGGTCGCCTTGAGTAAGGGCAAGGGTGAGGTTTTGCAGGGTCAAGAAAGACACTTTCTCGTCAGGTGCTGGTAATCTGGGCTTTCTTGCGTAGCTCGTCGAGATATTTCTTCTCGTTAGGGTTCTCGCCTTTTTCAGCCTTTGTCAGGTCTTCCGCACGGAAAACAACCTCGGCTGCGTAATCGTCAGATACCTGCTGCTTCTTGCAGATCGCCAGATATTCGACACCCTTTTCAGTAACGCGCGTTCCGGTGGTGCCGCCTTCCGGTGTCTTTTCCACCAGTGGCTTCCAATCCGGTGGCAATTCAGGCTCGAGCATCCGCCCAAGGTCCTTGATGGAGACATCAAGCATCGTTGCCGCAAATGTCTTGCCCTGTTCGCAGCCGGGATACCGTTTGCGAGAGGCTTCAGCTTCGGACTTGCGCTTGCCTGTGATGGCGTTGCGCTTGGCTTCCGGAATAACAAAAATGATTTGCTGCAGGAAATACTCGTTGGTCACAGGCTTGTCGCCACGCTCTTTAAGGCGCGTGACAAAGTCCTGTGTCGACATCTTGTTCCTGCCGCCATAGCGCGCATTGACCAGACGTGGCCAGCTCATCTGAACCGCGATGAACGACTTGAAGTGTTCAGCGCCAACACCAGCTTGAGCCAGAACCTTGGTCAACTGATCCGTTGTCATCTTGTTGGTGGAGGCGAAACGGGCAAATGACGCATCGACATCAGCCGTGCTGACCGACATCTTGACGCGTCCAATTTCTTCACGCTTCAGCGCTTCGTCGATCAGCTGCTCGCGGGCTTTTTCAGCGAGATTTCCAGACTGGCGCTGCAATTTGAGAAAGGCAACACGTCTGGCAATGTCATCGGTGGTGATGGGTGTCTTGTTGACAACGACCTTAACCGTATTGGCTGCGAAAGCATCCTGCGCGGGCAAGGTAACGATCATGGGAACTGCGAAAATCGCAAAGGCGAATGCTACACTGCGCAACGCCGTCTTTCCGAGTTTCATCCTGTTCTCTCCCTGTCGATAAGCCACTGACCAGCGTCACGGCTTTTTCAAGTATCCTGCTTATCGGATGAAACGGATACATCCGTTCGTCAACCAATATCTCGGGCGGCTGTCTAGTTTAACCGTGAACGCGATTGTCTATATCACCGTAGCGGGCCGAACAGCAATCGCGCAGACCTGTCACCACTGCAGTTATCTTGCGGCAAAACGGTGGCGCGAGACCCGGTCGTCAATCACATCTGCCAAAATCAGCAACGGCGGAGCTTTCACTCCGCCGCAACAGTCATCAGAAATTGTTTGGCTTCCAGCCGATATCGGCGTCATCCCAATCCGTGCTTGCAGAGCCGACACTTATATCACCCAGCGTTCTGAAGGCCAGACGTGCATTGACCGACCAGTCATTGGCAGATTCGCGGACGGAATTGATGCTGCCTTCGTCCGAATAGCTGACGGTGAAGATCGTGCATTCATCCTGATAAAGAATACCGATGCGTCGTTCGCTAGAGAACTTGTTGTTCAGATCGTAATTGATAGCTCCGAACAAGGCCCAGTTATCGTCAAGACGCAGCTTGCCAGATGTCTGGATGATGTCGCGCTTGCGATCATAACCATATTCAGGCTGTGCCTTGACCTGCGTGTAGCTGACTTTGCCTGAAATACGATTATCCGTATAGGCGACAGCTGTCTCAGAGCGATTGATATCGAAGTTGTCCTTGTCGAAGCGGAAGCTTGACGAGAGCGACAAGCCGATGGGAGCGTCGATCGCGGCCATGGCGACATAGTCGGAGCGATCCGTTTCGAGACCGGAGTCTGCACCGGCATTCACGAGATCGTTCGACGCGAACGAGTTGGTGCCGCCGAGATGGAACGACTGGCCGGCAATTCCGCGAATGCCATAGCCATTGTCAAAGGTACCGTTGTAGCGGACACCGAGATTGGCGCGCGTGCCACCTTCGATACGGTCAAAGCCCGAAAACTTGTCACGCTCGAAAAGGTTGGTTGCGTCGAATACAAAGGCCTGGCTGTCTTCGTTGGGAAGCTCACCGGCGTAGGTTTCGTTAGGCCGCACGAAGATCTGCGCAATCGGCTCAATCACGTGGTTGCTGTGCAGCGCAGTGAAGAGAACAGGATAGCGGGCTTCCAGGCCGAATGTCGCCATACCGCGCAACGAAGCGTCATCATTGATCGAGCCATCATAGGACGGGATGCCAGCACCAAAGCTGTTCGTCGCCATGTCGGTCCACAACGCATCTCCACGGGCTGCGACCAGAGGGGTCAGCAAAAGGCCGCTATCAAATGTATAGGTGCGCTTCCATTCAGCTTCGGTGGTGAAACGGGTGTAAGACCCTTCCAGACCGTTGAAGCGGGATGATGAACCGAGATTATACGCATCCTGGCTTTGGCGGGTTATGCTGGTGAAGTTCGTCGTCAACGAAAGTTCGCCGCCATAGACAGAATCCGGGAAGAAGTACCGGTAGTCGAGAGCCGGGTGAACGATCGCCTGCTTGCGTTCCTTAGCCTCCGAATCATCGGTGTCCTGAACGTTGAAATAATAGGCGTTCACGTCAAAGCTGTTACGCTCCCCAAGGCCGGAGAGGTAGATCTTGTTGGTCTGAACGGAGTTCTTGTAATCCTTCAAACCGTAGGTTCGCGAGAAGTTGTTGTCGGTCTGCACCATGGCATCCCAACCGAAAGTCCAGCGTGGATTGATCGTGAACTCACCCTTGGACGCAATCATCGCACGCGTATCGTTCAACGAGTCGCTGGTGTTGACGTCAAAATCCTGAGGATTCATCTGGTTGATACCAGCGGCACGCACCGTGTGCGTTCCCATCTCGAACCGTTGACGCAATTCACCTTCCAGCAACAAACCTTGCGAGGTGTAATAGGTCGGGGTGACGGTGACGTCAGCGGAGTCGGACAGGACCTGATAATAGGGGACGCCGATGCCGAAGCCGAGATTATCCGTCACGCTCATACGCGGGAACAGGAAACCCGACTTACGCTTTACGGTGTTGTCGGGGACCGTGATGAACGGAAGATAGGCAATGGATTTGCCGAAGAGCTCAAAACGAGCTTTTTCCAGCCGCACCGTGTGCGTCTTGCCGTCCTGAATGACGCGTTCAGCCTTGACCTGCCACAGAGGCGCCTTGTCAGGCCGCTCAGAGCAGGGAAGGCATGCGGTATAAACGCCATTGTTCAAGACCATGACGTCTTGCGACAGACGCTCTGCGCTTTCACCGGCGATGCGGGTATTGTCAGTCGTTTCCACACGCAGCGCGTTGACAAAGCCTTGGCCGAAATCGTCGGTCACATCCAGCTCATCCGCATAGATGCGGTTGCCGCCTGGTTCGATCAATTCGATATTGCCACGTGCCAGCACGCGACCAGTTCCCTGATCGTATTCGACACGCTGCGCCACCATTCGGTAACCGGTGTAATGCAGGCGCACGCCACCGGTCGCGACGACGCGTTCCGCATCTTTATTATAGGTCAGTTCGTTTGCTGTTAGCAGGAGTTTTGATTGGTCTTGTGGATCGCCAACAATAACGCCGTCCTCAGCAAATGAGCTTGAGGCAGTCGCCACGTATGCGCACACAGCAGCACCAGTCAGAAGGGCTGTTGTAAGCCGTCTGATATTCCCGCGGTCAAATGCCGCCACTAGCCGTCCTCCTGATGAAGCAGAATAGTCGCCCCCAATGCCAACGCTACGACGACTGGAACCCAGACCGCAACGAAGGGAGGAACGACACCGCTACTCCCGAATGCCCTTACGAGCACGGTTACTACATAAAGCACGAAGCCGGAAACGATTCCACCCAGAATCACTGAGCGAGACTGTGCAAAACGGCTGAACTTTAATGAAACAGTCGCGGCAATGAACGTCATCGCCACGAGAAGAAAAGGCATGGACAACAGGAAGTGGTACTGCGTCTCAAGCGCCTTCGAAGAAATCCCGAAAGACTGAGCTACCTCGATTTTGTGAGAAAGATCAAAAAAAGCAACAGTTTCAGGCTGCGTCAGGCGCTCCTGAACGAATTCCTGTCTCAGATTGGTACTGATTCTCGCGGTCGCTTGCCGGGTCGGCACATGACCGGGGCGGATCTCGGCCACGTCGTTAAGAAGCCAGTAACCATCTTCCAACTTCGCGGACATTGCGTCCTGCCGAAAAAGGATATTGCCGTCCTGATCGAGGTGTACGAGCACCACATCCTTCAGAAGCGTTCCGTTATCTTCAAAGCTCTTGGCACCGATGATTGTGTCTTGGCCACCGCTGCTCTGGCGCAGCCATGGAAGGGTCTGCTGCTGACGGCCTGCGTCACCCTCGTTGCGCCAACCCGACTCAACGGCGAGCGACTTGCTTTCCCCCCATGCCGCGATGGGATTGAGCACTGTCACTGATAGAATACCGAGCAGCACAGCGCCGCCGACAAAGGGCAAAATGAACTGCCACGCTGAAATTCCCGCTGCCCGCGTGACCACCAGCTCGTAGCGACGATTGAGCGAGATCAGCGTCGTCATTCCAACGAACAGCGCGATGAACGGCACCGTTTGCTGAAGAATAAGCGGAAGACGCAGCGCAGTCAGACCAAGGGCCGCTGGGACGGAATATCCCGGCAGACCGGACATGCGTCGGGCTGTCTCGCTGAAATCGGCAAGAAAGATAATCGAGGATACGCCAAGCAGGAACCAGAACGTCGTCATGGCATAGCGCTTGAGGAAATAGCGGGCGAGGGTGCCAAACATCATGCGCCGTTACCTCCGGTGCCTGCTGCCCTGGACGGCGAGAACCGCTTCTGGATATTCTGGATCGCGTTACCGAATGCCTTCGGCAAATGCAGCTTCTTGCCTGTTAACAAGAGGAAGGCAGCGATTGCGCCGCTGACGACAGGAACAGCGTATACAAGCGGAATGAACGCGGCGCTCTGCTTCACCTGATTGGTCACGTAGAAACCAAGCCAGCGCAGCATGAAAGCAGTGATGAGCGCCGCCACCATCGGATGCAGCCGTGCTTCGCGGTGAGAGCGCGCATCACCAGCGACGACCAGCGAAATCAGGGCAAAAACAAAGGGAAACAGCCAATCCGCCAAACGACGATGCAGTTCTGAGCGGAAGCCACCGGGCGACTTCTTGTAGCTGTCTACCTTCTCATCTGGCGACAAAAGGAAGGCGAGACTCGCATCGCTCGATGAAATCGAAGGCTCGGCGTCGGCCTTTTCAGACATGGTGGAGAGATCGAATGCGTAGGACAGGAACTTGACGACGGATACCTTGCCATCTGGCGTCTTCTGCTGGACTTCGCCATCGCGCATCGTCAGCGACGTACCGCCCTCATCGATCATGCCTTCTTTGGCATAATAGATCAGGTCGTAATTGGGATCGCGCCTGTCCGCCACGAACAGTCCACGCAGAATGCGGCCCTGACGTTCGCCTATCTGGACATAGAGGCCGTCCTGAATGGTGCGGAAGGTCTTTTCCTCGATGACGGAGGACAGAAGGTCGGCATAGGCCGCGGCCACCATTTGCCGCGCAGCGGTGCGGGCAGGCGGCTCCGCGAAATTGGTAATGCCGAATGAGACAAGGCTCAGAACCGCACCGAGGATGAGAATGGGCCGGACGATGATCGAGCGCGGTGCGCCGGCTGCATCGATGATCGCCAGCTCCGAATCCGTGTTCATCGCGGTCAGCGTCTGCGTAATGGCAATGACGAGCGCAAATGGCAGAACCACGGGGATCAGCGTCGGCAGCAGCATGGTCGCCAGGGTGGCGAACGAACCCATGGACTGGCCGGTATCCGTGACGAGATTGATTCGCTGAAGAACCTGAATCGTCCAGATAATCGCCAGAACAGGCAGCAGCGCGACCAGAAACATCTGCGTCGCACGTCGCAATATGTATCGTTCAAGAAGCGTCATTCGGTCCCTGATGAGGTCTCTTCATGCCTGTTCCCCCCGCGGGAACGGCTCCTATCTAGCCGCAACAGTTGCGGATGGCTATTCCGCCCGGCTCACAAATCTCATTTGTAAGATCATTTTTATGACCTCTGTGTCTTTTTCTTGATGAGGGTTTTTCGCCATGTCCTTCCACTGATTCACAAAATTGACACTGACACATACGATGGCAGGGTTGCGCCGGGCTGGGAAAAGGCCATGATCGGTCGCATCCTGAAATACGATGATGAGCGAGAACATGTCCGCTAAATTTGATATATCCTTTGCCAATTCCGCCACTCTCGAAGGTGCCAGTGCATTTCTTTTGCAGGTATCCGGTGACAACGCGCCAGCCGGCCAGGCGCAAGTAGACCCTGCCGGTGTGCTTGAGAAAGCGGTCAAAGTTGCCGGTTTTGCCGCCAAATCCATGAGCGTTCTGGATGTGTTGGCGCCTCAGGGTGCCGAAGCAGACAGAATCGTTGTGATCGGTCTCGGCAAAGCCGCGAAACTCACGGCGCATGACTGGTTGCGTGCTGGTGGAGCAGCTGCTGCCAACTTCAAGAGAGCCGAAAAAGTCGTGATCTTTCTCGATGCGCTCGGCGTTGAGGTCGATGGCAAGGCGGCGGCTGATTTTGCGCTCGGTTTGATGCTGCGGGCCTACAGCTTCGATACCTACAAGACGAAAAAGAAGTCCGACGATGAAAAGACGCCGAAAAGCGTCGATGTGACTATTGTCACGGCCGCCCACGCGCAGGCGAAGGCAGCCTTCGAAACGGCTGAGGCGGAGGCTGAGGGCGTTATCCTCGCGCGCGATCTCGTAAACCTGCCCCCGAATGTTCTCGGGCCGGTCGAGTTTGCCGAGAAGGCAGAAGAGTTGAAGAAACTCGGCGTTGAGGTTGAAATCCTTGGCGAAAAAGAAATGAAGAAGCTTGGCATGGGCGCGCTTCTGGGCGTTGCTCAAGGGTCCGTGCGGCCGCCACGTCTCGCCATCATGCAGTGGAAAGGTGGCTCGAAGAAAGACGATCCAATCGCTTTTGTCGGCAAGGGCGTAGTGTTTGATACCGGCGGTATCTCCCTGAAACCCGGCGCTGGTATGGAAGACATGAAGGGCGACATGGGCGGAGCCGCGGCTGTTACAGGTCTGATGCACACGCTGGCTGCACGCAAGGCAAAGGCCAATGTCATCGGCGTTATCGGCCTTGTGGAAAACATGCCTGATGGCAACGCGCAGCGTCCCGGTGACATTGTGACGTCGATGTCTGGCCAGACCATCGAGATCATCAACACGGATGCGGAAGGTCGCCTCGTTCTGGCGGATGCGCTTTGGTACACCAATGATCGCTTCAAGCCAAAATTCATGATCAACCTGGCCACCTTGACCGGCGCTATCACCGTCGCGCTCGGCAATCTTCAGGCTGGTCTGTTTTCAAATGACGATGAGCTTGCAGAGCGGCTGACGTCGGCAGGTGACACCACCCAGGAACGGTTGTGGCGCATGCCGCTGGGCAAGGATTACGACAAGATCATCGATTCGAAGTTTGCAGATATGAAGAACAGCTCTGGCCGTCTGGCCGGTTCGGTTGCGGCAGCCCAGTTCCTCAAGCGTTTCGTGGGTGAGACGCCTTGGGCGCATCTGGATATTGCAGGAACCGCCATGGGCTCGCCGCTCACCGAGATCAACCAGTCCTGGGGTTCCGGTTATGGCGTTCGTCTTCTCAATGAGCTCGTCCGCGCTCACTATGAGGACTGAATATTGATAAGGAAGGGGCTGCGGGCGTTTCGATGACAGAGATACTTTTCTACCATTTGACGGAATCAAAGCTGGAAGATGCTCTGCCGCCGCTTCTCGAAAAATCTCTGGAGCGCGGCTGGAAGGTCGCGGTCCAGACTGCGGGCGTGGAACGCCGGGACGCGCTCGACGTTCACCTCTGGACCTTCAGGGATGACAGTTTCATGCCGCATGCCACAGATGCATCAGACAAAGCGACCGATCAGCCTGTTGTGCTGACGGCAACGCCTGACAACGCCAATGCGGCCAATGTGCGTTTCATCGTTGATGGTGCCGAGCCCCCTTCGCTGGAAACCTATGACCGTATCGTGTTCATGTTTGATGGATATGATGCCGGTCAATTGGAAGGCGCTCGCGCCCAGTGGAAAAAGCTTAAAGGCGAAGGGCATACATTGACCTATTGGCAGCAATCACCGGAAGGTCGCTGGCAGAAGAAGGCTTGAGGTCATCAAGCGTCGCGAGGAGGGTACTTCCATGGCGAAAACCACACCACCTTCAGACAATGACGCGGCACGGCTCATGGCCGTGCGCGAAATATTGCCTCTGTCCGGTGCTGCGCAGGAGCTGAAATCGCTCTCAAGGTTGGCGCGGGAAATGTTCGGCACCTCGCGGGCAGCGGTTCACATTCTCGATGATAACTGGCTGCACATTGTTCACCAGTCTGGCGACGAGGTCAGCGAATGTTCGCGGGATATCACCACCTGCAACGTGGTCGTTTTGACCAATGAATTGGTTGTCATTCCCGATCTTGCTGAAGAGCCAGAATGGCGCTCCATGCCCTATGTTATCGAAAGTCCGCACATTCGTTTCTATGCCGGAGCGCCTATCGAGCTGGAGACGGGGCTGGTGGTCGGTTCGTTTTGCGTTACCGATCCGAAACCGCGCCAGTTCAGCGCGGATGAGCAGGTCAATCTGAAACGGTTTGCGACGATTGCCGGTGCGCTGCTTCGGTTGCAGCGGGCGAATTTCACCATGAGCCTCGCGCAACGGGAGTTGCGGAATGCAGCCATGACAGATCCGCTGACAGGCTTTTTCAACCGTAATGCTTTGGAGCTGGTCGTCGATGAACAGATGAGCGAGGTGTTGCGGGACAACGAAACATTCGGCGCGCTTTATCTGGATATGGACGGTTTCAAATCCATCAATGATGAGCACGGCCACGATGCGGGTGATGCCGTGCTGCAGGAATCTGCTGCGCGTATCAGGCGCTGCGTCCGCTCAAAGGACACGGTTGTGCGCATGGGCGGGGATGAGTTCGCCGTCTTCCTGCCACGCCTGCAGGCACCGGAAACGCTGGAGAAGATTGCCGAGCGCCTGCTTGACGCATTCCGCGAGCCATTTGAAATCAATGGGAAGAGGGTCGTTGCCAATCTGAGCATCGGCGGTGCCATTGCGCCGCAAGCGGGCAATGACAGGGTAGCGCTCTTGCGGCGCGTGGATGAGGCGCTTTATCAGGCCAAAAAAGAAGGGCGCAACCGATTTATCAGCCGCGCCCAGTCATAATGTTTATCGACGTCTTCGCTTAGTCGAAGAACGAATCCACAAACTTGTGGCGACCGAGCAGGAACGCATCGGCGACATGCATGAGCGGTGCAAGGTCGACGTCCGATGTGCCGGATTTGATGATATCCGCGAAGCGTTCGTAGAGGGCAGGATATTCCCGCTCCGGCGCGGCCATTGTCTGCTGGCCGTTGATCGAGAGCTTTGCGCCGCCTTCGGACAGAACCATCTGGCCCGCTTCGGTTTCCGCTACGATATCCCAGCTCTGCTTGCCCGTCTGACGCCAGTCGAATTCCGCATGCACCTGCATCTGCGTCACATCAGAAAAGCGGATGTCGGCAGCGATTGGCGCGTCACGGTTTTCCGGGAATTCCAACGTCGCTTTGGTGATGAAGAGAGCGCGTGGCAGAATGTGGGTGATGATCGACAAGGCATTGATACCGGGATCAAAAACGCCAAGACCACCGGCCTGCCAGATCCATTCCTGATTAGGATGCCAGTGGCGCACGTCTTCCTTCCAGATGACGTGCACGCTGTTGATCTTCGTGGAGGACAGGAAGCTTTTGGCGGCTTCTACAGCAGGCGCATAGCGCGAGTGCCAGCTTGCAAACAGTGAAACGCCCTTGGCATCAGCCAGGCGTGAAAGATCCTGCACTTCAGACAGAGTGGCGCCTGGGGGCTTTTCCAGAAACACATGCTTGCCAGCGTTAAGCGCGGCATAGGCAGCGGTGTAACGATACTGCGGCGGCATGCAGAGAGACACGGCCTGCACATCGGGAACTGATTCGAGCAGAGCCTCAATGGTGCCGTAGGAAGGCACGCCTTCAACCGTACCATGACGGCTGGCAGTGGCGACCAGATCAAAATCCGGATTGGCTGCAATGGCTGGAAGGTGTTGATCGCGAACGATTTTGCCGACGCCGACGATGGCAAGTTTGGTGGCTGACATGAAAGAAAAACCCGTTTGAATGTTTCACTCGAAAAATAGTACTTTATGCAGTTCTATCAGAAACATCGGAGTCGGCAAGGCTCCGAGATGTCCATCAGTTCAAAGACGCGACAACCATCGGCTTGTGGCTGTTTTTCTTGTAGACAAGACGCACGACCTTGTAGCCCTCTGCCTTCAACTGGGTCAGCAATGCGGGCAACATGGCGGCGGTGCGTTTGTGGATATCGTGCATCAATATGATGCCGCTGCCGCGATGACGAAGCGCCGCCATGGTGCGCGATGCGACGACGGCGGGCGCATCCTTGAAATAATCCTTCGAATCGATCTGCACATCCATGATGACCATGCCACGGTCTGAGACCATATGGCGCAGACGGCTATTATCCGACAGATATGGGAAGCGGAAGAATGACGCGCCGTTATCCGTCGCCTTTGAAACCGCGCTGGCACCACGGGAGACTTCCGCCAGTGCGCGATCAAAAGACAGGGCGCGCAAATTGGGGTGGCTATAAGTGTGGCTACCAACGCTGTGGCCGTCTGCAATGACCTTTTTGGCAATGTCGGGGTGAGCCTGCGCCATTTCTCCCACCATGAGGAAGGTGGCCTTGACGCCGAACTCATCCAGCGTCGCCAGAATGCTCTCAGTCTTGCCGGGCACCGGGCCATCATCGAAGCTCAGCACAACTTCCTTGTTGGCAAGGGCGATATCGTCAGCGGAGGAAACGTAAATATCACGCCCCGCAAGCCCGCCCGGGTTTCGCGGACGCATCCAGGCCGCAGGCGAAAGTGCCAATGGATCGTGGGCTTTGAGGGAAGAGCCCACCGGCGCAGATGCCGCAAAGGACGTTTTCAATGAACCATCAACCAGCGGCTTTCCCGCGCAGGCAACAAGGCATGTGGCCAGTACAATATTGGCCAGTATGGTTTGAAATGACATGAAAAACTCGAGGCTGGAATCACTGAAGTGTTACAGCATGGTTTCCATGATTATGGTTAATGACTGGTTACTTACAGGCAGTCTTAGAATAACGCCGATTAACGACAGCATCCAAGAGCCGATTACCCGCTCATTGCTTCTTCATACTCACTGGAAAGCAGCAGCCACTGCTCTTCCGCATCGGCGAGTTTGCTGGCAGCTTCGCCGCGTTCCTTCACTTTCAGCGCGGCTTTGGCGGGAGCCTTTTCATAAAGGCTAGGATCGCCAAGTTCCTTATCAAGCGCTTGAATCAGCTTCTCAAGCTTTGCCGTCAAGGATTCAATATCGTTGATCTTTTTCTTGAGCGGAGCCAGCGCTGCGCGCTTTTCAGCATTCGCCTTGCGCTGGTCCGCTTTTGAAGCGCCGTCTAAGACGACTTCAATTTTTTCGTCTTTTTTTTTACCCGAAGAGACAATCAGATCTCGGTATTCATCCATATCGCCTTCGAAGGTCGTCACCGTGCCGTTGTTGACGAGCCAGAGGCGGTCGACGGTGGCTTCGATCAGGTGGCGATCATGCGAGATGAGAATGACGGCGCCATTATAGTCGTTCAACGCCTCGATCAGCGCGCGGCGGCTATCGATATCAAGATGGTTGGTCGGCTCATCGAGAATGAGCAGGTTCGGCGCGTGAAACGCTGCAAGGCCCATCAGAAGGCGAGCCTTTTCGCCACCCGACAAATCCTTGGCAGGCGTTGCCATTTTTTCCGTTGCGAGACCCATCTGTGCCACGCGGGCACGAACCTTCGCTTCAGGTGCCTGCGGCATCAGCTTGCGCACATGCTCGACCGGGTTTTCTTCCGGCACGAGATCGTCCAACTGGTGCTGGGCAAAAAAGCCGATCTTTAGCGCGGGTGCCAGTCGCAGATCACCGCTCTCGGGCGCGAGACGCCCCGAGATGAACTTGGCGAAGGTGGACTTGCCGTTACCGTTGGAACCCAGAAGCGCGATGCGGTCATCGTTGTCGATGCGCAGGTTCAAGCCTTTGAGGATAGGGTTGCCCGGCTCATATCCCACCGCACCGCCATTAATGGCAACGATAGGCGAGGCGGGCTGCTTTTCTGGTTCCGGGAAGGTGATCGGCTGAACGTGGTCTTCGATAACCGAAGACACGGTGCCCATCCGCTCCAGTGCTTTCACGCGGCTCTGGGCCTGTTTTGCCTTGGAGGCTTTGGCCTTGAAGCGGTCAATGAAGCTCTGCAAATGCTTGCGGGCGGCATCGTTCTTGACCTTGGCTTTTGTCTGCAACTCGTCAGCTTCAGCCTTCTGGCGCTCGAACTGGTCGTATCCGCCGCGATAGAAGGTCAGCTTCTTCTGGTCCAGATGCACGATGGCGTTGACGGCGTTGTTCAGCAGGTCGCGGTCGTGGCTGATAATGATGACAGTGTAGGGATAGCGGCGGATGTAATCTTCCAGCCACAGCGTGCCCTCAAGGTCGAGATAGTTGGTGGGTTCATCAAGCAGCAGAAGGTCTGGCTCAGCAAACAAAACAGACGCGAGCGCCACGCGCATGCGCCAGCCGCCCGAAAAGGATGAGGCGGGGCGAAGCTGAGCTTCCTGATCAAAACCCAGACCGGCCAGAATGCTCGAGGCGCGTGCTTCGGCGGAATGCGCATCGATATCGACAAGGCGCATCTGGATATCTGCAATGCGGCCCGGATCTGTTGCGGTTTCCGCTTCCAGCATCAATGCAGCACGCTCCTTATCGGCAGCCAGCACGATGTCGATCAGGCTTTCTTCCGTCGCAGGGGCTTCCTGAGCCACCTGTCCGAGGCGCGCATTCTTGGGAATGAAGACAGAGCCTGTCTCTGCCCCCAGATCGCCGGTAATGACGCGGAACAGCGTGGATTTACCCGCACCATTGCGGCCAACGAGGCCAGCCTTGGTGCCGGTGGGCAGCGAAACGCTGGCGTGGTCGAGGAGCAAGCGCCCGGCAATACGGGCGGAAACGTCTGAAATGGTAATCATGCCGCCGTTTTGGCCGAACTCAACTCCGAACGCAAGAGCGCGAAAGCCACAGTCTCGACCGCTTTTATCTGCCGATCTGTAGCAAATAACTGTTGCGGGAGCGTTGAGCTACTTCACGGCTGTAGGGAACAACGCAGTTTCGAGCTCCGCTGCGGGCTGCCAGAAGTGCCAGCTCGGCATTTCCGTAAACTTCCGCCGCGCTGATCGTGCCCTCAGACGCGGCCACTCCGATGGACACCGTCAGGCGTTCGCCATCGCCGTCTTTCGTGACGAAACGCAGATTTTCGACAGTGTGGCGCAGGCGTTCGGCGATGCTGAGAGCCGTGTTTTGCGAAACGCCCGTAAACAGGAAGGCAAACTCGTTGCCTTCGATCCGCGCTGCAAAGTCGTCCTTCTTGATCGACTTGCGGAACAGAGCGGCCAGCCGCCGCAAGGCCTTGTTGCCAGCAACAGTACCGTATTTCTCATTGATGTCCCTGAAGTGGTCGATATTCACGAGTGCGAGGCAGACGGATGTGTTTGTCTCACCGTGGAAACAATCTGCGAGCTTGCCCAGAAAGGCGGGGCGGTTCGGCAATGCTGTCAGGGCGTCTTTGAGTGACGCTGCCCGGAGCTGCGTGCTGCGCTCTTCGTGATCAAGAATTTTCTCCAGACCCTGTCGCACAAAATTGTGGAGACTTGCCTGTTCGTGATGAACGTCGAGAAGCAGCTCAGCCATATATTCCGGTGTTACATGCTCCCTCGGTCGGTCGGTTAGATTTGCCAAGAGGGCATCGGAGCGTTCCAGAGCGGCTGTGAGCCTCGCTGCGATCTGTGCGATCATGATAGCCGCTTCCGATGCGGCGTCGGACGCCGCCAGGCGCGAAAAGCTGGGCAGATTGTGTTTCTGGCCGATCATGTCGATGTCATGCTGCTGCGGCGCATTGCCTAGCGCCAGCACATCCTGGCCCATGGCTGCATTGTGCCCGCTCAGCACCTCAAAGAATAGTTCGTAATTACGCGGCAACGGCGCAAGGTTCATTTTCGAGATGAACTGGGTCACCTTCGTCACAACAAGGCTGCCTTTGGATGTGTCCCTGATAGTGCTGACGGTTTGTGAAGCCATGCCCCCGCATCTCCGTGAATATGAACTGCCGATTGGCGCGGCATTTTGCTCGTTGAGCATTCTATTGTTCGCGACGCTTTAAAATACCATAAATGGCAGGCATCATTGTCCATGAATGTACATTTTCGCGCGTAATGGGTTCCATGACATCTAGTCATTTGATCATGGTCCACTTCAGTGATTTGATAGCGACGAAACCACATGAGAAGGACCTGCGATGACCTCCAGAACCCTGTACTCGCTTTGCGGCAAAGACGACGCCCGCCCGTTTTCTCCCCATTGCTGGAAGGCTGTCATGTCTCTGGCCCATAAGGGGCTGGATTTTGAGGAAAGGCCATTGGCCTTCACCGCGATACCGGGCGTGGAGAACGGCTTTTCCAAAACGGTCCCCATTCTTCGAGATGGCGACGAACTGGTGAAAGATAGCTTCGAGATCGCGGTCTATCTGGATGAGGCATACCCCAAAGCGCCGTCGCTGTTTAACGGAGAGGGCGGCAAGGCTCTGTCACGTTTCGTCGAAAGCTGGTCGCAAACGCAATTGCACCCGTCCATCGTCAAGATTGCCGTTCTCGATATTCACGACATGCTAGATGAGGCGGACCGCGCCTATTTCCGTGAAACCCGCACCAAAGCCCTTGGCAAAACTTTGGAAGAGGTGATCGCGGACCGAGATGCCGAGATCGCAGTCTTCCCGGAGAAGCTGGCGCCTATTCGTCGGATGCTGGCGTCACAACCATTCCTGGGTGGAGATACCGCGCTGTTTGCCGATTATATTGTTTTCGGCGCGCTCCAATGGGCGCGTGTCACATCGGGCGTGGACCTGTTCGGAAAGAACGATGCAGTCCGCGACTGGTTCGAACGTTGCCTTGATCTGCACGGCGCGCGCGGAAGAAGTGTGACAGCGGCGTGAAATGTGATGGAGACCTGGGCAAATCCCGCCATACCCCTTGTTTTCGGCCCATTGGGCGGGTAAACACCGCCCACTTTCTCCAAGAATAAGGAATAGAGATATGGCGATTGAACGCACTTTTTCGATGATCAAGCCGGACGCAACCAAGCGCAACCTGACTGGTGCCATCACCAAGGTATTCGAAGACAACGGTCTGCGCATCATCGCGTCCAAGCGCGTCTGGATGAGCAAGCGCGAAGCAGAAGGCTTCTACGCTGTTCACAAAGAGCGTCCTTTCTTCGGTGAACTGGTTGAAGGCATGACATCCGGCCCAACCATCGTTCAGGTTCTGGAAGGCGAAAACGCAATCCTCAAGAACCGCGAAATCATGGGCGCGACCAACCCAGCAAACGCTGACGAAGGCACGATCCGTAAGCAGTTCGCTCTGTCCATCGGTGAAAACTCCGTTCACGGTTCTGACGCTCCTGAAACCGCAGCTCAGGAAATCGCTTACTGGTTCGCAGAAACCGAAATCGTCGGCTGAATCAATCTGCCAGGTATCGGAATCAGTCTCTAAGGCGATTGCCTTAAGCGATTGAACTAAAACAAAAAAGCCCGCGTATTTACGATCTTCTGAAGGATCGAGATGCGCGGGCTTTTTGTTTGTTCAAAACCATGTAGGGTTGAAAGCAATTGGATTTCGGTCAGTAGACAGGGGGGATCGATATTGACTTTGGACCAGACAACTCTTCGCTTTTACGCGGAGGAATCCGAAGCCTACACCTCAAGAGGGCAGCCACACAGTGCGCATCTTGAGGCTTTCCTTAAACGCCTGCCACCCAAGGCCGATATTATCGAGCTGGGGTGCGGGGCGGGGCAAGACAGTGAATTTATGCTCGCCCAAGGATTTAACGTTCGCCCGACAGACGGAACGCCTGAAATGGCAAAAGCAGCATCACAGCGGCTGAATATTCCTGTCGATACTCTGTTGTTCAGCGATCTGGATGAAACGGCGGCCTATGATGGTGTATGGGCAAACGCGTCTCTTTTGCATGTGCCCAAGGCGGAGTTACCCAGCATATTGAGCTTGATCCATAGGGCGATGAAACCGGGCGGAGTGTTTTATGCCAGTTTCAAGGCTGGGCAATCCGAAGGCCGAGACCAGCTTGATCGGTACTACAATTATCCATCGCAAGAGTGGTTGACCAATGTCTATGGCGCCCTTGAGTGGCGTGAGATCGATATCAAAGCCGAAGCCGGCAGCGGGTATGATAAGATGCCTTCGGACTGGCTACATGTTACCGCTATCAGATATTAGCGTCTTAGAGGCGCTGGGCTACTGGCGCCATTTATCCTTCGCAGCGTCGTCGGTATCCTTGGCCGATACCCAGTCGCCCGCTGTGCCGTCTTTGCTGTGCTCCTTCTTCCAGAAGGGGGCGGCGGTCTTCAGATAGTCCATCACGAAGTTCGCGCCATCGAAGGCTGCCTGCCTGTGGCGGGAGGCTGCGATGACGAGGACGATGTTGTCGCCGGTCTCTATGCGACCATAACGATGGATTGCTGTGAGACCGAGAAGTTCGAAGCGCTCGATGGCAAGCTTGGCAATGCGCAGCATTTCGGCTTCCGCCATGCCGGGATAATGCTCAAGCTCAAGGGCTGATAGCGTGCCGCCATCGTCGCGGCAGAGACCGGTGAAGGTCACGACGGCGCCGATGTTTCTGTCGCCCTGCGATAACAGCCGAGCTTCAGCGGACGCATCGAAATCCTGTCGCTGCACACGAATGGTCGGCTCGACCGTCATGACTAGCCACCCGTCATTGGTGGAAAGATACCGATTTCGCGCGCGCCTGCTATGCTCTCATCATGCTCGATATGTTCCTGATTGACCGCGACGCGGATGACATCAGGAAATTCGAACGCGGCTTCATATTCTTCGCCCAGTGTCACCAGATGTTGGATCAGGTCGCCCGCCGTCTTCACGCTGGCAGGAAGTTCGAGATCCTCCTCGGATTTTCCGATTCTCTCGCGTACCCAGGCAAAATAGACAATGTGAACCATTAATCAGCATCCACGATGTGCTTGATGCCCGCCCTGAAATAATCATAACCGGTGTAGATGGTCAGTGCGGCGGCGACCCATAGCAGCGTGATGCCGATTTCTGTCGTGTAGGGCAGCACCTTGTCGCCTGCCGGGCCCGCAAGGAGGAATGCGATTGAGACCATCTGGATCGTCGTCTTCCACTTTGCGATCTGGGTAACCGGCACGGAAACCTTCAACGCCGCCAGATATTCGCGCAGGCCAGAGACCAGAATTTCGCGGCACAGGATCGTGATAGCAGCCCAGAGCGACCAGCCAGCAATTGTCCCATCGGCAGCCAGCAAGAGTAGCACGGATGCAATCAGCAGTTTATCTGCAATCGGGTCCAGCATGCGGCCGATATTGGATGTCTGGTTCCAGATGCGCGCCAGATAACCATCCAGAAAGTCGGTGAGCGAGGCAATGATGAAAAGCCACAACGCTGTCCATCGAGCAAAATCCGAACTTTCAAGCTTCCCCTCTATGAAGAAACACAGAACGATAACCGGAACCGCCAGAATGCGGCCATAGGTCAGAAGATTGGGGATGTTGTATGCGCGCGAAGCCATGGGGGGAACCTGTCATTCGAGATACAGCGTTGATGCAGCCCTAAGCAGCAAGCGTCAACACCCTATTATGTTTTTTTGCGGGTACCGCTCAAAACCATGCACTTAGTCTCGACCACTCTCGTGGAAGTGATTGTAAACCTGCCGCGCTACCGTTTCAGAAATACCGCCAACTGCCATCAGGTCGCTCAGTGCCGCCCGCGACACTGCCTTGGCAGTGCCGAAATGCTGCAAAAGGGCGCGTTTGCGACCGGGGCCGATGCCGCCGATTTCATCCAGCGGGTTCTTGATGAGCTCTTTCTTGCGGCGGGCGCGGTGAGAGCCGATGGCGAAACGGTGCGCCTCGTCACGCATGCGCTGAACGAAATACAGCACAGGATCACGAGGCGGCAGTGAAAAATCGCTGCGCGTATCGGTAAAGAACCGCTCGCGGCCCGCATCACGGTCAACGCCCTTCGCCACGCCGATTGCGGTCACGCAATCGCGGATGCCGAGTTCATCCAGAATGGTGCGCACGGCGGTCATTTGCCCTTGTCCACCATCGATGAGGATAACATCCGGCCATGCGGGGAAGGGCGCGTCAGCGGCGTCTTCCGGCGCTGTGACCTGGGAGCGGTCCGGTCTGCCTTCTTCCTTCAGCAGCCGCGAAAAGCGGCGCGTCATCACTTCGCGCATCATGCCGAAGTCGTCGCCGGGGGTGATGTCGGTCGATTTGATGTTGAACTTTCGATAGTGGCTTTTGGTGAAGCCGTCCGGCCCCGCAACCACCATGCCGCCGACGGCGTTGGTGCCCATCATATGCGAGTTATCGTAAATCTCGATGCGGCGCGGCACATAGGGCAGGGCAAATGTTTCCGCGAAGCCTTTCAGCAACCGGGCCTGCGACGATGTTTCGGCAAGCTTGCGCCCATGCGCTTCGCGCGCGTTTCCTAGAACGTGATCGACCACATCTTTCTTCTCTCCACGCTGCGGCACGGAGATGCTGATCTTGTGGTTTGCTTTTTCAGTAAGTGCGGCGGCGAGCAATTCCTGCTCCTCCACGGCTTCCGATAGCAGGATTTGCCTCGGCACCGGCTTGTCATCGTAAAACTGCGCCAGAAAGGCGCTCAGGATTTCGGATCCGGGAAGGGATGGGTCTGCCTTGGGGAAATAGGCGCGGTTGCCCCAGTTCTGTCCGGTGCGGAAAAAGAAAACCTGAATGCAGGACACGCCACCTTCGTGGTGAATGGCGAAAACGTCCGCCTCATCAATGCCCGCCGGATTGATGCCCTGATGGCTCTGCACATGCGACAGCGCCGCAAGCCGGTCGCGGTAGACGGCGGCGCGCTCGAAATCAAGGTCGTCAGAGGCCTCGTTCATCTGGGATGCGATGGTTGCCTTCACGCTCTGGCTCTTGCCTGAAAGGAAGTCTTTCGCCTCCTTCACCAGTTCAGCATAGCCCTCGTCACTGATCTCATGTGTGCAGGGGGCGGAACAGCGCTTGATCTGGTGCAGAAGACAGGGACGCGTCCGGCTTTCAAAAACGCTATCCGTGCAGGTGCGAATGAGAAAGGCGCGCTGCAGGGAGTTGATGGTTCTGCCGACTGCGCCTGCTGATGCGAAAGGCCCGAAATAATCACCCTTGCGGGCGCGTGCGCCGCGATGCTTGAAAATGGCCGGGGCGCGGTTATCGGCTGTAATGAGAATATAGGGAAAGGATTTGTCGTCGCGCAGCAAAACATTGTAGCGCGGACGCAACCGCTTGATCAGGTTGGCTTCCAGAAGCAGCGCTTCGATTTCCGTGCGCGTCGTCACGAATTCCATATGCGTGGTCAGCCGCACCATCTGGCCGATGCGGTTGGAGTGAAAGCGACCTTGCGCGTAGTTGCTGACGCGCTTTTTCAACGAGCGGGCCTTGCCGACATAGAGAACATCGCCCGCATCATTGAACATGCGGTAGACGCCGGGATTGTTGGGCAGGTGTTTGACGAATTCGCCGATGAGATCCATGCCCTTGAGGCCGGACTCGTTTTTCCATCCCGCATTCCAGTCCATGGATGCAGGCGCGTATTCCGACACCACGTCACTGGTAGCGGAGGCTACGTCATCTTCATCGTCGTCATTATCATCGAAGAGAACGCCGCCATCGGGCAGCTTCTTTCCGTTCATTCAGGTATCTCCGCCACGTCAGGGGTTTCCCAGCCAAGGTGCTGGCCCCCGTCGAGCGCGATCATCTGGCCGGTGATCGACGGGGAGTCATATAGAAAGCGAATGGTGCGACCGAATTCATCCGGCTGCGGCCCACGCTTTAATATAAGGGCGTCGATCTGCGCCTGAAAGTCCTCAGGCTCCTGTCTTTCACTTTTAAACGAAGGGCCGGGCCCGATGGCATTGACCCGCACGCGCGGTGCAAAGCTCTGCGCCATGGTTTTCGTGGCCGTCCACATGGCAGATTTCGAGAGCGTGTAAGAGTAGAAGCGCGGTGTGAGCGCCAGCACCCGTTGGTCTATGATGTTGACGATCAGTCCTGACATGTCCTCAGGCAATTGCCGAACAAGCGCCGCCCCCAAGATCGATGGTGCGCGAACGTGAACGGCGAAGTGGGCATCGAAAGCGGCGCTGTCGAACGCGTCTGCTGAATCGTGTTGGAAAACTGAGGCGTTGTTGACCAGAATTCCGATCGGTCCGAGGGCTGAATTGGCGCTCTCCATCAGTTTTTCTGTCGAGTCGGAATTTTCCAGATCTGCCTGCACAACAGCGGCACGACCACCATTTTGCCTTATTGTGTTAGCGATGGCCTCGGCTTCCTCCAGAGAGGAGCGGGCATGGATGCCCACCGCGAACCCCTGTGCAGCAAGATACTCTGCTATTGCGCGCCCCATGCGCCGTGCGGCACCGGTAATAAGGACCGTCTTTGGTATAGTCTCGTTCAAAGCTGATTCACGCCCTGCTGCTGTGTGTTCTACATGCGAATATAAGTCGAAACATCGAGTTTTGAACAGCGAATGCGCTGATTATACAGATTTATGCCTTCACGTTACGTCCGAAGTAATTTGATTTAAATACATGTAAAATGACGTTTTTTGAAGTTAACCACTCGTTATCCTTAATAGATTTTTGTGTCATTTTAGCAACGTCCCATTTCCGTCACGTCGGTGCCCCAATCAATTCACATTTTGGCTGTGTGATCTCCTCATTCACCCATCATTTTGATCATCAGTCGGGCAAGGGAACAAACTGTTTTACACCGCGTTTTGGGAATATGTGTTTGAGCACCCCGCGGGTATAGAAGGAGAATAGCATGCGTACTATCGTTGCAACACTACTGGCCACCACTATGGCAGCTGCGGCGTTTTCGGCAGCGAAGGCAGCCGACGCGGTGAACGAAGTGCCGCAGGCACCCGTTGCCTACGAGCAGCCAGCGCCAATCAGCAACTGGTCTGGCGCGTACCTCGGTGCGACCGGCAACTATGATTGGGGTCGTTTCACAGGTAACGGCGGCGATCGTGATGCCGACGGCTTCGGCGGCGGTCTCTATGGCGGTTACAACATGCAGAGCGGCCAGATCGTTTATGGTGCTGAAGCAGACGTAAACTTCGGCGATGAGAAGGGTTCTGCTGGAACAGGCAACCTGGGCGAATCTCTCGAAGGCAAGCAGGGCGTCAACGGCTCTATCCGTGCTCGCGTCGGTTACGACATGAACCCGTTCCTGCTCTACGGTACAGGCGGTCTGGCAATTTCTGACAACAAGGTCAGCAATTCCACATCCGACGACAATGCAACAGCGCTCGGCTACACAGTCGGTGCTGGTGTTGAAGCCATGGTTACCAACAACATCACGGCTCGCGTTGAATACCGTTACAGCGACTACCAGAACAAGGACTTCACGCTTGACACAGGAACCGTATCTCGCGGCTTCGACGATCACAGCGTTAAGGCTGGTATCGGCGTAAAGTTCTAATCCCATCAGGGATGAATGTTGAAAGCCGGGGTTCGCCCCGGCTTTTTTTGTTTATGTGTTTCAGGCCGGAGCTTTCATCTCGGCATAGTCCTTGAAGCGCTTGCCGAATTTTTCGGGCCAGTCGGCCAATGTCTTGCGACCAGCAGCCCACTCGCCAGCAAAGCGCAGATCGAGATAGCCGATCGTCGCCGCAAGCGCGAAGTGGCCGCCATGCAGTTTCTTTCCTGTCTTGGGCAGGTTCGCATTCAGGTAATCGAGACCTCTGACGACCTTCGACCACTGCTTATCGATCCAGGGCTGGTGTACAAGGTTTTCCGGGCGTGAGCGCCGCTCGTATACGATCGCAATCAGGCAATCCATGATGCCGTCGCACAAAGCTTCCAGCACTTCTGCTTCCGTCCGCTTGTCATGCTTCTTCGGATAGAGTTTTCCGCCAGAGACCCGATCCAGATAATGCATGATGGCAACGCTGTCATAAATCGATCCGCCATCATCCAGCAGCAGAACTGGTATTTTGCCCAGCGGATTGTTGTACAGCAATGTGGATGGTTCTGCGCTAGTGTCGACTTTGATGTCGGTGATGCCGATGTCGAGATAGCGTGACGCCATTCGGACTTTGGCAGAGTAGGGGGATGCCGGCGAATAGAGGAGTTCCATGTTGGGTCTACCTTCAAGGTTTTAGCGGATGGGAATGATTTCAGTGGTGTTTGATCGGCAGCCCCTGCGGTCCACCTCCGGGCAGGTGCGAAGGCTGAGATCCTTGTTCATGCAGATGCGGACTTCTTCGAGGAGCGGTCCTTCGCAGCTTATGGCTACACCCTGTTTCACCATGCCGGGATTTGCCCCAATGAAGGCGGTTTCCACGGCATCTGCGGAGAGTGTCTTGCTGCTGTTGCCCGATGACAGGTCTTGCGGCACGGTCACGCGCTGATGTGCGGCGCGAATAGTGTCGAAATAGTCCTTCTGCGAAAGACCGCTGCATGATCCATGCTTGCGCCATTGATGGCCGATGAGGCCCATGGATGGCATGATGTCGAACATGCCACGTCCTAGCTCTTGCGGCACGCGCTCTTTCTTGTCCTCGCCGCAAAATTCGGGATAGCCGGTTTCGTTCTGAGGCCACAGACCGTGCACCACGAAGCCATATTTGCGATCGCTTCCGCATTGCTGCCTGTTGTTCTTGCCCGCATCACTGGCGCAGAATGCCGGAGACCACGACAAGGACAGGACATAGAAGTCAAATCCCGAACCGACGGGCGGCTGCAACGTCTGGCGTGGGGAGGGCGCGGTAGCTGCGGTTGTGGCGGGTTGGAGTGAAGTTTCCGTTCCGTGCGGATAGAATATCGACCACCCCGCTGCTGCCAGAGCAAGGACACCCATGGCAATTATGCCAGCATATTGTTTTATCGGGTTCACTTGATGCCCCAGAGCCATGATGACGAAGACTTGATCGCTATCGGCTTTTATACCATCCCAACCCTGTGGCAAACAGGCGACCGAAAAATCAACCATCCATGATAGTGATGGTTGAAACGGGGCTTGCATAAAGAATAAGCTCAGCGAATCCGGCAAAAGGCCAAACTGTCGGGTGGGGAGTGAATCCAGGCATGTCCGTATGAAATTGAAAAAATACATCTGGCCCCTGGTGGGCGTGGCGACGATCGGGTTCTCCGTATGGCTTCTCTATAAGGAGTTACGCCATCTCTCGCTTGATGATGTCTGGGGCAGTCTGGCTGCTATCGATCCCCATCATTGGCTGATGTCGGGCCTGTGCACGCTGGTGGCCTATTCGGCACTGGCGGGATATGACCGGATTGCGCTTCAGCATCTCAAACGCAAAGTCGGCTGGATTTTCATAACGCTGACATCGTTCACCACCTATGCGCTTTCGCATAATGTCGGCGCGTCGGTGTTTTCAGGCGCTGTCGTTCGTTACCGGGCCTATACGTCAAAGGGGTTGAGCGTCTCGGAAATCGGCGTCCTCGTCGCCCTGTGTTCTTTCACCTTTGCCATCGGCACCATCATGCTGATGGGCTTTATTCTGGTGTATGAACCTGAAATCACAGAACGTTTTGTCGGCGTGCTTCCGGTGGAGGCATCGGCCACGACGGGCGTTCTTCTGCTGGGTATTGCGGGGCTTTACCTTCTCGGCAGCCTCTTGAAGCTACGTCCGCTGAAGATCGGGTCATTCACGCTGTTTTATCCGGCCCCGCACCTGGTCATACAGCAACTCGTCATTGGCCCCATCGAACTTCTTGGCGCCGCAGGCATCATCTATTTCGCCCTGCCGGACGCTGGAAATCCCGGCTTCATGGTGGTTCTGGGGATTTTCCTGATATCGTTTTCCGCAGCGCTGATTTCCCACGCGCCCGGCGGTCTGGGCGTTCTGGAGCTGGTGTTCGTCACCGGTCTGCCGGATATGAACCCGGCAGATGTGATTGCGGCGCTTCTTGTGTTTCGCCTGTTCTACCTCATCATTCCCTTCGTGATCGGCCTGTTCATCATCCTCTTTTTCGAGAGGTCACAACTGGCAGCGGCAGAGCGGGAAGAGCGAGAGACAGAGCTTAAATAACTATTCGCCGCGCAGCCAGAACGCGCGGTGCGAGGCATAACGATCTTGCGCCATGGTTACCCTCAGCACCGGCAGCATGGTGTGCAACTCTTCCTTCAATGTGAAGGGAGGATTGACGATGATAAGGCCGGAGCCACTCAACCCTTCCACACGGTCGCTGCGCACCGAAAGCTCGGCGCACAGCATCTTCGGGATATCGTAAGACTGAAGCTGTTCGTGGAAATCCTTGATCGGCGCGCTCTTTTTCAGCGGATACCACAGGCAATAGGTACCGGTTGAAAACCGGCGATAAGCCTTGTGAAAGCCTTCCGCCAACCGCTCATATTCATTCTCTTTTTCGAATGGCGGATCGACCAGCACAAGCCCGCGTTTTTCCTTCGGCGGCAGATGCGCGCCCAGCGACAACCAGCCGTCCAGCTCGGTCACACGCGATTGGTAATCGCCTTCGAACAGACGCGATAAGGCTCTGAAGTCTTCGGGATGAAGTTCCATGGCAGACAAGCGGTCCTGCGGGCGAAACAGCATGCGCGCAAGCTTTGGCGAGCCGGGATAGAACTGAAGGCCGCCATCCGGGTTCAGCTCTCTCACGGCTGTGAGATATGGCTCCAACAGCTCTGCCACCGCTGGCGGCAGATCGGCCTCCAGCAATTTGCCGATGCCGGTCTGCCATTCGCCGGTCTTTTGCGCCTCAACCGAAGACAGATCGTAGAGGCCGATGCCCGCATGGGTATCCAGCACACGAAATGCCTTGTCCTTGTTCTGCAAATAGCGAACGAGCCGTGCCATGACCGCATGTTTGAGAACATCGGCGAAATTGCCTGCGTGGTATATGTGCCGATAGTTCATGCGCGCCGATGCCTTTTATGAATAATCTTGATGGTCGTCACTTGGGCCTTTTGGCCGCATTGCCTTTGCAATATACAAAAGTCATGAATGATGCGACCCCGATTTCCACGAAAGCCGTGACTGGTGCTGTCAGCATCGGCCATACCGTCTGTCCCCATGACTGCCCAAGCGCCTGCGCGCTGGAGGTTGATATCAACGCCGATGGCCGGATTGGCCGTGTGCGCGGTGCCAATGCCAATACTTACACTGCTGGCGTCATCTGCGCGAAGGTGGCGCGGTATTCGGAACGGATCTACCATCCGGGCCGTTTGCTGACACCCAAGCGCCGTAAAGGTGCTAAGGGTGCGGGCGATTGGCAGGAAATCGGCTGGGATGCGGCGCTGGACGAAATTGCCGAGGCATTCGTCAAGGCGGAAGCCAAGCATGGGGCAGAGGCCATCTGGCCCTATTTCTACGCCGGTACCATGGGGCAGGTGCAGCGCGACAGCATAGAGCGTCTGCGCCACGCCAAGAAATATTCCGGTTTCTTCGGCTCCATCTGCACCAATATGGCCTGGACAGGATATGTCATGGGCACCGGTGCGTTGCGCGGGCCGGACCCGCGTGAGATGGCCAAGGCGGATGTTGTGGTCATCTGGGGCACCAATGCGGTGGCGACGCAGGTCAATGTCATGACCCACGCTATCAAGGCCCGCAAGGAACGCGGCGCAAAGATCGTCGTTGTCGATATCTACGATAACCCGACCATGAAACAGGCCGACCTGAAGCTGATCGTGCGGCCCGGCACGGACGCAGCCCTTGCCTGCGCCGTCATGCACATCGCCTTTCGTGATGGATATGCCGACCGCGCCTATATGGCGAGATTCGCGGATGATCCTGCCGGTTTGGAAGCACATCTTGTTTCGAAGACACCGCAATGGGCTGCGGAGATCACCGGTCTCACTGTCGAGGAAGTCGAAAGTTTCGCACGGCTTGTCGGAACCAATAAGAAGAGCTTTTTCCGCCTGGGATATGGCTTTGCCCGGCAGCGCAACGGCGTGGTCGCCATGCATGCGGCGCTCTCCATTTCCACCGTTCTCGGCTCCTGGCAATATGAGGGCGGCGGGGCATTTCACAACAATGGCGATATCTTCCGGCTGGATAAGTCGGAGCTTATGGGCACGGCCTATGCCGACCCCAATGTGCGTCAACTCGATCAATCACAGATCGGCCGCGTGCTGACTGGTGACGCCGAGGCGCTTCGCTATGGTGGGCCGGTGACGGCGCTGTTGATCCAGAACACCAATCCCGTCAATGTCTGCCCAGAGCAGCGGCTGGTGCGCCAAGGCTTCCGGCGTGACGATCTGTTCGTTGCGGTGCATGAGCAGTTCATGACCGATACTGCTGATCTGGCCGATATCGTTCTGCCGGCCACCATGTTCCTCGAGCATGACGATATCTATCGCGCCGGTGGCCAGAACCACATTCTGCTCGGGCCCAAGCTGGTGGAGCCGCCTGAGACGGTTCGCACCAACCTGTTTGTCATCGAGGAATTGGCCAAGCGTCTGGGTGTTGCCGATATGCCGGGCTTTGGCATGAGCGAGCGCGAACATATCGACCGCATTCTGGAACCGGGCGGTTGGGGCGATTTCGATAGCCTTGCCGAAGAAAAATGGATCGACGCCCAGCCTCCCTTCGAGGTTGCCCATTATCTGGGAGGCTTCGGCTATGCGGATGGCAAATTCCGTTTCAGCCCGGACTGGCAGGGCGGTCCATCGCCTAACAAGCCGCCGCACAATGTGCCGGTCATGGGGCCGGTCGCGGAGCTACCGAAATTTCCCGATCAGGTGGATATCATTGAAGTGGTCGATGCCGAGCACCCGTTCCGGCTTGCGACATCACCCGCTCGTAACTTCCTGAACTCGACTTTCGCAGAGACGAAAACATCCGTGCAGAAAGAGGGGCGCCCAGAAGTGATGATCTGTCCCACCGATGCCGTCAGGCTCGGCGTGGCGGATGGTGATGTCGTGCAGATCGGCAATGATCGCGGGCAGGTTCGTATTCATGCGCGGATTGTCGATGGCGCGAAGTCGGGTGTGCTGATTGCCGAGGGCCTATGGCCCAACAAGGCGCATCTGGATGGCGAAGGCATCAATGTGCTGACAGGCGCAGACGCAGCGGCACCTTACGGTGGCGCGGCCTTCCACGACAACAAGGTTTGGTTAAAGACATTTTCGCAGGAATAAGACATGCAGAAATTTGATAATGCGACGATTGAAATTCTCAAAGACGAAACACTTTCAAAGAACTGGTACCACCTTCGCAACATCACCTACAATTACACCAACTCGAAGGGTGAAACGAAGACGCTGAAGCGCGAGGCCTATGACCGCGGCAACGGCGCGACCATTCTGCTCTACGATCCAAAGATTGACAGTGTCATCCTCGTTCGCCAGTTCAGGGTACCGACCTATGTCAACGGCTATCACGGCTGGCTGCTGGAAACGCCTGCTGGCCTTCTGGATGGAGATAATCCGGCAGATGCCATCGCGCGCGAAGTGATGGAAGAAACCGGCTACAAGCTGCGCGACACGCGCTTCCTGTTCAAATCCTTCATGTCTCCAGGCTCAGTCACCGAAATCCTGCATTTCTTCGCGGCGATCGTTGACGCATCCGACCGGATCGAAGAAGGCGGCGGTGCCGACCATGAAGATGAGGACATCGAAGTCGTCGTGGTCCCGCTGGATGACGCCATGAAGATGATCGAAAACGGCGATATCTGCGATGGCAAGACCATCATGCTGCTGCAATGGGCTGCTCTCAACCGGGCATCACTGACGTCATAATCTCACGGAGTTTGATGTGGACGAAAGAACGACGGCAACGCGTGATGAAGACAGGGTAAAGCTCGTCTCGAAAGAGACGGTCTGGAAGCGCTTCGTCCACCTCCAGACTTTGGTCTTCGATCAGAAGATGCCGGATGGTCGTATCATTCGCATCGACCGCGAAGTGCACGACCACGGCAGCGCTGCGGCTATCCTGCTGTTCGATCCCCAGAAAGACGCCATCGTCCTCGTCCGGCAATTTCGCCCTGCGGCCTTCGTCAATGGTGACCCCAGCTTCATGCTGGAAGTTCCCGCAGGCCTTATCGACGACGACCAACCCGATGAGGCCATCCGCCGCGAGGCGATGGAAGAAACCGGCTATGCCGTTAAAGAGGTGCAATATCTCTTCGAAACCTACGCCAGCCCCGGCACGCTGACGGAAAAAGTCGCACTATTTTACGCGCGCATCGATCTCGATGAGAAAGCAGGGGTTGGCGGCGGTCTCGATACGGAAGGGGAGGACATCGAGGTTCTCACCATCCCTCTGGACGATGCGTTCGGTATGATCACGACAGGCGGCATCACCGACGCCAAGACAATCATTCTGCTGCAGTGGGCGATTCTGAACCGGCAGCGATTGTGAGTTGAAAAAATCAAGCTCGACGGCAGATGGGCAGGTGGTCGGCCAGTCGGAGGATCAGGCCGAGATCAGCTTCTGATCGGAGTCGCAAGCATCGGCACTGCGAATAGCCATGCCACCCTCCATCCGCACCTTGCCCTCTGCCAGAAGCTTGAGCGTCAGAGGGTAGAGCTTGTGCTCGATGGTCAGAACGCGTGCTGCAAGCGTCTCAGCGGTGTCACCCACCAGCACAGGCACAGCAGCTTGGCCGATGACCGGGCCTTCATCCATGCCTTCGGTCACGAAATGAACCGTGCAGCCCGTGATCTTCATGCCGCTTTCGATAGCGCGTTCATGGGTGTGAAGGCCGGGGAAAAGCGGCAGGATCGATGGATGGATGTTGATGATGCGGCCTGCGTAGGGCGCGATGAATTCGCCTGATATCAACCGCATATAGCCCGCAAGGCAAATGATGTCGGGATCGATTTCGCCAAGCGCGGCCAATATGGCTTGCTCATGTTCGGTCTTGGTCGAGTAAATTTTGCGCTCGAAGACGAGTGTGGGAATGCCGAGGGATTGCGCCTTGGCAAGCCCGCCCGCCGTCGCCTTGTCGGAAATGACGCATGCGATTTCCGCCGGGAAATCCGGCGCCTGGCAGGCTTGCGCCAGCGCCATCATGTTGGACCCGCTGCCGGAAATGAAAACGACGACGCGCTTGCGGGCAGGGGCAATGCTCATAGGCCCGGCTCTCATAGGCTAAGAGTGCCCTTGTAGATCGTGCCATGTGCCGCATCTTCGCGCGCGACCATGCGGCCCAGCGGAAACACGGTTTCGCCTTCGGCAGTCAGGGCATCCGTCACCGTCTGTGCGTTTTCAGCGGAAACCACAACAATCATGCCGACGCCGCAGTTGAAGGTGCGCAGCATTTCATTCTGCGCCACGCCACCTGTCTTGGCGAGCCATGAGAAGACGGCGGGAACTTTGATGGCTGCCAGATCGATTTCAGCTGCGAGATGCTTTGGCAGAACACGCGGAATATTCTCGGGGAAACCACCGCCGGTAATATGGGCCAGTGCCTTCAGAGCACCCGTCTCGCGGATGGCCTTGAGCAGCGGCTTGACGTAGATGCGTGTCGGCGTGAGCAGGGCTTCGCCCAGCTTCTGACCTTCAGCGAAGGGAGCGGCCGCATCCCAGCCAAGTCCGGAAAGGGTGACGATTTTGCGCACCAGCGAGAAGCCGTTGGAGTGGACGCCTGACGAGGCAAGGCCCAGAATGACATCGCCTTCGGCAATGTCGCCGGCTGGCAGAAGCTGACCGCGTTCGGCAGCACCCACAGCAAAGCCCGCAAGGTCATAGTCGCCATGCGAATACATGCCCGGCATTTCGGCGGTTTCGCCACCAATCAGCGCGCAACCGGATTCCCGGCAGCCAGCGGCAATGCCATTGACGATGGCAGCACCCTGATCGGGATCGAGCTTGCCGGTGGCAAAGTAGTCGAGGAAGAAAAGTGGCTCGGCACCCTGTACGACCAGATCGTTGACGCACATGGCGACGAGATCGATACCGACGGTGTCGTGATAATCGGCATCGATGGCGATCTTGAGCTTGGTTCCGACGCCATCATTGGCAGCCACGAGAACCGGGTCTTTGAAGCCCGCAGCCTTCAGATCGAACAAGCCACCGAAGCCGCCAATTTCACCATCGGCGCCGGGGCGACGGGTGGAGCGCACCGCAGGCTTGATCTTCTCGACCATCAGATTTCCGGCGTCGATGTCTACGCCTGCATCGCTGTAGGTAAGACCGTTCTTGCCTTGTTCGCTCATGGCTCTTGTCTCCACTCGTTCCGTTTGGCGTCGCCATTCGCATGAGACGGGGGACGATGCAAGTATGAGCGCGGCAAAACGCATGTTTTTCACGCCTTTTGGATGTTTTAGCCGTATTGTTATGGGAAAGCCCCACCTGTGTGAATTTGACGAACATGCGACACTTGACCAGTCCGGCCCACGCGTCCTATCTCCTGACCAAGGCGTTATGACCACGGGCGCTTAATAAGGAGCAGGCGATGCAACCACATATCAGAGGCATGAATCTGAGACGTCAGGTGTTTTTCTGGCTCGGTGCTCTCGTTGCGTTCGTGCTGTTCCTGATGGTGTTCAGCTCCGTTTTGTTGCCTTTTGTAGCGGGAATGGCGCTGGCCTATTTCCTTGATCCGATTGCAGACTGGTTGGAACGTCGGGGGTTGAGCCGCATGATGGCGAGCATCATGATCCTGGTCTCCTTCGTGCTTTTGTTTACACTGTCGCTCATCATCATCATTCCGCTTATTGTCGCGCAGGCATCTGAGTTTATCACCCGCATTCCGCAATATATCTCCTCGCTCCAGCAACTGATCGCCGGTGCCGATAGCAATCTTCTGCCGGGCTGGGTCAGCACGCAGATCGATACCGTCAAGGAGAACTTCTCGAAGTTGCTGGCAGAAGGCGCGGGCTTCATCGGCACCTTGCTCACGCAGATCTGGAATTCCGGCAAGTCACTGGTGGATGTCATCTCGCTGCTGGTGGTGACGCCGGTGGTTGCTTTCTACCTGTTGCTGGACTGGGACCGCATGATCGAAAAGGTCGACGGGTGGATACCCCGTGACCACGTTTCGACCGTGCGCCAGATTGCCCGCGACATGGATAGCACGATTGCAGGCTTCATCCGGGGCCAAGGTTCGCTCTGCCTTATTCTGGGCGTCTATTATGCCGTCGGCCTGTCGCTTGTCGGGTTGAATTTTGGCCTTTTGATCGGCTTTTTTGCCGGTGCTATCAGCTTCATTCCCTATGTCGGATCCATGGTTGGGCTGGTGCTGGCGGTCGGCGTGGCGCTGGTTCAGTTCTGGCCTGATTACATCGATGTCATCCTGGTTCTCGTTGTTTTCTTTTCGGGTCAATTCATCGAAGGCAATATTCTGCAGCCAAAGCTGGTCGGCAGCAGCGTTGGCCTCCATCCGGTCTGGCTAATGTTCGCGCTGTTTGCATTTGGTGCGCTGTTCGGCTTCGTTGGCCTTTTGGTTGCCGTTCCTGCGGCGGCAGCGGTTGGCGTGCTCGTACGCTTTGCCATATCGCGCTACCTTGATAGCGATCTCTACCATGGTCGTGCGGCCAACCTGCCGTGGGATGGTGAGGACCAACAGGTTAAGGCGCTTCCGCCGACAAAGACCGATTCCCAGAGCTAGACGATGAGCGATAGAAACAAGCCTGGAGCCATCAAAGCAAAGGCCGAACAACTTCCGCTGGCTTTCTCTCACCAGACAGCGACCGGCCGTGACGATCTGCTTGTGGCCGCTCCTCTGGATGCAGCAGTCAGCATCGTGGACAGCTGGCCGCGCTGGCCGTCGCCGGTTGTGGTCCTCGTCGGGCCGCCGGGCTCCGGGAAATCTCATCTCGCCAGCATCTGGAAGAACATCAGCGGTGCCGCCGATATTCAGCCCGTGGCAGGGGAAGAGGCGGCGCGTGTGGCAGAAAAGGCTCCCGTCCTGTTCGAAGATGCCGACCGCAACGGGTTTGACGACACGGAGCTGTTTCACGTCATCAACAGCGTGCGGGAAAACGGAACCTCACTGCTGATCACCAGCCGGGAATCGCCTTCGCTTTGGCCCGTTACCTTGCCCGATCTTCGCTCGAGGCTGAAGGCGGCAACGGTGGTGGAAATCGGTGAGCCGGATGAGGATCTGCTCGGTCAGATTTTGATGAAACTCTTCGCGGACCGCCAGCTTTACATAGATGACAAACTTGTCAGCTATATCGTTGCGCGGATGGAGCGCTCTCTGGATACGGCGCAGACGATTGTCGAGAGGCTTGATCGTTTGGGACTGGCACGGGGAGCGCGGATCAGCCGGGCAATGGCAGCAGAAGTGCTGACTGAACTTGGTAGCGATGTGGACGATGATTGACTGTCACAGTTCCGTCGTCAAACTGTTATACGGGCTGTAGGCATCGGAAAGCGGTTCTCTATCGCCCCGATGCTTCAACAAGACCTTGAGCATTGCAGGCTTAGTCCTGTCATGGCCTCGAGAAACCGGTTTTAAAGGGCGGGGGATATTTTATGGATTCGGCAGTGCAGGACGGTTCGAACGATGGCACGCAGGCAGCAGCAGAGGTCGCGAACCTGTGGGATAGCCCGACGCGCTTTGTAAACCGGGAATTTTCCTGGCTGCAATTCAACCGCCGTGTTCTTGAAGAAACGCTGAACACTGACCACCCCCTGCTGGAGCGTCTGCGCTTCCTGTCGATTTCCGCTGCCAACCTGGATGAGTTCTTCATGGTGCGCGTCGCTGGCCTCGAAGGGCAGGTACGCCAGTCCGTGACCGTCAAGTCGCCGGATGGAAAGACACCCGCCGAGCAGCTTGAGAATATTCTGAAAGAGATCGACAATCTCCAGATGGAGCAACAGGCTTCGCTTGCCGTTCTCCAGCAATATCTGGGCAAGGAAAACATCTACATCGTTCGCCCGGCTGCGCTTTCCGAGCAGGACCTCGTTTGGCTGGAAAACGAGTTCGAGGCTTTGATTTTCCCGGTTCTGACGCCCTTGTCGATCGATCCTGCGCATCCTTTCCCGTTCATTCCCAATCTGGGATTTTCGATGGGCTTGCAACTTGATAGCGTCAATGGCCGCGAGCCGATGACGGCGCTTCTGCGTCTGCCGCCCGCACTTGATCGCTTCATCCGTCTGCCGGACGAGAACGGTGCGATCCGCTATATCACTCTCGAAGATGTGGTCGGCCTCTTCATCCACAGGCTCTATCCTGGCTACACGGTGCGCGGCTTCGGCACGTTCCGCATTATCCGTGACAGCGATATCGAGCTTGAGGAAGAGGCGGAAGATCTCGTCCGTTACTTCGAAAGCGCATTGAAGCGTCGCCGTCGCGGCTCCGTTATTCGCATCGAGACAGACAGTGAAATGCCGCCAACGCTTCGCCAGTTCGTTGTTCACGAATTGGGCGTGCCAGACAACCGCGTCGCCGTTCTGCCGGGCTTGCTGGCGCTGAACACGATCTCGGAAATCGTCAAGGCACCGCGCGATGACCTGAAGTTTGAGCCCTACAATGCCCGCTTCCCGGAGCGTGTGCGTGAACATGCTGGCGACTGCCTTGCGGCCATTCGCGAAAAGGACATGGTGGTTCACCACCCCTATGAGAGCTTTGACGTTGTCGTGCAGTTCCTGTTGCAGGCGGCACGTGACCCTGACGTGCTCGCCATCAAGCAGACACTCTACCGCACTTCGAATGACAGCCCGATCGTTCGCGCATTGATCGACGCTGCCGACGCTGGCAAGTCGGTGACGGCGCTGGTGGAATTGAAGGCACGTTTCGACGAAGAGGCGAATATTCGTTGGGCGCGAGATCTGGAGCGCGCTGGTGTTCAGGTCGTGTTCGGCTTTATCGAACTCAAGACCCACTCCAAGATGTCCATGGTCGTGCGCCGTGAAGATGGCAAGCTGCGGACCTATTGCCACCTTGGCACCGGTAACTACCACCCGGTCACTGCCAAGGTATATACAGACCTGTCGTTCTTCACCTGCAATCCGAAGATCGCGCATGACATGGCGAATATCTTCAACTTCATCACCGGTTACGGTGAGCCTGAAGAGGGCATGAAACTGGCCGTTTCGCCCTATACGATGCGCTCGCGCATTCTCAAGCACATCAATGATGAAGCGGAACACGCCAGAAATGGTGCTCCAGCGGCAATCTGGATGAAGATGAACTCGCTTGTGGACCCTGAAATCATCGACTCGCTCTATCGCGCCAGTGAAGCCGGTGTGGAGATCGATCTGGTCATTCGCGGTATCTGCTGCCTGCGCCCGCAGGTGCCGGGCCTTTCTGACAATATCCGCGTGAAATCCATCGTCGGACGCTTCCTCGAACACAGCCGTATTTTCTGCTTCGGCAACGGCCATGGCCTGCCGTCCGACAAGGCGCTCGTCTACATCGGATCGGCAGACATGATGCCGCGCAACCTGGATCGCCGTGTTGAAACCATGGTGCCGTTGGTCAATCCGACTGTGCATGAGCAGGTTCTTTCGCAGATCATGCTGGGCAATCTCATTGACAACCAGCAGAGCTACGAGATACTGCCGGACGGTACGTCTAGGCGCATCGAGGTGCGCAAGGGCGAGGAACCGTTCAACGCGCAGCACTATTTCATGACCAATCCAAGCCTGTCGGGACGTGGTGAAGCCTTGAAATCCAGTGCGCCCAAACTGATTGCCGGGCTGGTCTCCGCCCGCAAGAAACAGGCTGAATGACACGATCAGAAGCACAGGGGCGCCTTACTGGTCTCGCCCCCGTTTCCGTCATAGACATTGGTTCGAACTCTGTTCGTCTCGTCGTATATGAGGGACTCTCGCGCGCCCCAGCGGTGCTTTTCAATGAAAAAGTCCTGTGCGGCCTGGGTAAAGGCCTCGCACTGACCGGGCGCATGGATGAAGAAGGGGTGACACGTGCGCTTGCGGCGTTGCGCCGTTTCCGTGCTCTGTCGGAGCAGGCGCAGGCGAAACAGCTCTATGTGCTGGCCACAGCCGCCGCCCGTGAAGCATCCAATGGCCCCGACTTCATTCGCGATGCTGAAAGCATTCTCGGCTGCGAGATCGAGGTTCTATCGGGTGAAAAGGAAGCGCTCTATTCCGCCTATGGCGTGATCAGCGGTTTCCACGATGCTGATGGCATTGCCGGTGATTTGGGTGGTGGTTCGCTGGAATTGATCGACATCAGGGGCAAAACCTGCGGCGATGGCATTACCCTGCCGCTCGGCGGTTTGCGATTGTCGGAACATTCGGGCGGCTCCATCGAGAAGGCTGCGGCTTACACGAAGAAGCAGGTCAAGACGGCCAAGCTGCTTGCAAAGGGCGAGGGGCGCACATTCTATGCGGTGGGCGGCACATGGCGCAACATTGCCAAGCTGCACATGGAAATTACCGGCTACGCCCTGCACATGATGCAGGGCTATGAATTGCCGCTCGCGGATATGCTGAGCTTTCTGGATGAGGTCATTGCCTCAAAGGACAGCAAAGATCCTGCCTGGCAAGCGGTGTCAAAAAACCGCCGCACATTGCTTCCCTTCGGCGCGGTCGCCATGCGCGAAGTGCTGGAAGTGATGAAGCCGGCAAAGATTGCGTTTTCCGCTCAGGGCGTCCGTGAAGGCTATCTATATTCATTGCTGCCTGAGACTGAGCAGGCGTCGGATCCCCTTCTTGTCGTCGCAGATGAACTGGCAATCCTTCGCGCCAGATCCCCAGAACACGCACGCGAGCTTGCCGACTGGAGCGGGCGGACTGTGCCAATTTTCGGCATCGATGAGACCGAGGACGAGGCACGGTATCGTCAGGCGGCGTGCCTTCTGGCTGATATAAGCTGGCGCGCCCATCCCGATTATCGTGGGTTGCAGGCGCTCAACATCATCGCGCATTCGTCCTTCATCGCCATTACCCATCCGGGGCGCGCCTATATAGCGCTTGCAAATTATTATCGCTTCGAAGGCCTCAACGATAATGGCACGACCGAACACCTGACATCGATTGCGGGTGAGAGAATGCAGGAGCTTGCCAAGCTGCTGGGTGGTCTGCTTCGGGTCATCTATCTGTTTTCCGCATCCATGCCGGGCGTTGTCGATCACCTGAAGTTCCGCCGGTCCGAGCAGGACGGTATCGATCTCGAATTCGTCGTCCCGCATGAATATTGCGATTTTGCAGGCGAGCGGCTTGAGGGCCGGTTGCAGCAGCTTTCGAAGCTGACAGGCAAAAAGCTGGCATTCGTGTTCGAGTAATGGAATTTGAAGCGAAGCCCCCAACACATGTTGGGGGCTTCGCTCTTTCACTGATTACTTCGCGTCGAGTAGGTCTTTGACCTCAAGCAGGACGAACTCATTGTCATCTGCCTTGTCCAGGGAGCGGCTAGCCGAGAACGGCAGGTTATTGTCATTGCCGACGATGATGTGCGTCGCGTCCACGCGGTCTACGTTCTCGATGGTAACGAACGGCATTGTGTAAATGCCGTTTGCGCTGCCCTGACGTGCCTTGCCATCGGGATCAGAGATCTTCATGAGATCGATATAGCCGATCTTGCGTGCGGCCTTGCCCACATTCGCGTCGCTCATTTCGATCTTGTAGATGCGCTTCAGCTTGGCCGGAACTGCAAAGCAATTCTCCTCCGGCTTCTTCGGATCGGCGCAGGCCTTGTCCGCTGTGCCAGCGCCATTGTCGCGCTCGATCACCAGCGCCGTCGTATCATCCAGCATGTTGAAGTCGCCAATGGCCTCGCCACCATCTGCCAGCGGGTAGAGCCATGTGCGGCCAGTCCAGCTCTTGGAAGCAACATCCAGCTCGATGATGCGAAGGCCGGTTGCGCCATCCTCAGTCTTCTCCACTTGGCCTTCAGCATTGTACAGCGGACCTTCAAGCAGTCCGTAAGCCTTTGTGCCATCCTTGGACATGGCAAGACCTTCAAAGCCACCGGAACGCTTCAGGTTGAAGGCAGGCAGCTTCTGAGTTGGATTGGCAGGAAGCGTGAGTGCCGGATGGTCAGGGGATTTCACGTCGATCTCGCCAGCCTTGGTCGAGACAACATCGGTGAGTTTGCCATCGCGGGTGAACTTCAGGACATAGGGGCCAAACTCTTCGCCCACCCAGAAGCCGTCGCTTGTCGGCTGGATTGATTCCACATCGAAATCCGCACCGGTCAGATAACGCTTCTCGGAGCCTTCCATGACGATGGGGAAGGGTACCTTCTTGTCCGGGTCGGACAGGAAAACGGTTTCCTGCGCATCGACCTTGCCATTGGCCCAGTCGATTTTCAGGTGATGCAGCATCAGCATCGAATCGCTGGAGTTTGATTTGGAGCCAAAACCGTTGTCGGACAGGCTCCAGAATGTGCCGTCGCTCATCGTCTTGATGCCCGAAAAGCCCTGCATGGCCTGGCCGGCAAACGGCATGGACAAGCCGGTCTTGCGCACGCCATCCTTGCCCGCAACAGTGCTCATGCCTTCGGCGCGCTTGCGATCCGCTGTCGTGAACTTGCCCGATGTCTTCAGATGCTCAGGCGCATCGGCAGGGGGCGCGATGATCGTGTTTGCCGGCAACACCGCCTGTGACACGAGCTTTGCAGGGAATTCCTTCTCCGCCGCGAAGCTTGAGGTGGTGGCGAGCACAAGAATGGCTGCGGAGGCCAGGAGGGTCTTTTTCATGACATTACCTTTGGTTTGCATCTGCAATGCAAGACTTGTGTCTGCATTTGCAATGCATGGACCGTTAGGCACGCTTCATGACAAAGGCTTGAACCCGGGTTGAAGATTTGATGACGCTTATGCACATGCGAGCGTCAGGCGATGATCTCAGCGGAACTGAGGGCACAGACACCGAGTGTCTGCCCGCGGCCTTTCACGGCATGTTCGCCCAGATACTCGCTTTTTACGCCTTTCGGCAGCAGCAATTGATGGGCAAGATCGGACGAGATCAGGATCGGATGACCCAGCATTTTGCTGAGTGATTCCAGCCGTGCCGTGGTGTTAACGGTGTCTCCGAAATAGGTGATCTTGTGGTGATCGACGCCGATTTCAGCCGTGATGACCGGGCCTCCATGAACGGCGAATCGCAGCTTTGGCACCGTGCCAAAACGCGATAGCCATTCGGCGCGATTGTTCTCGATGGCTTTCAGAATATCGAAAACGCAATTGATGCAGGCCGCGCGGCGGATCGCCATATGGTAAGGCCACGTTATGATGGCCGCATCCCCGATATAATCATCGATGACGCCGCCGTGCCGCCGGACCGGACCCGCGTAAACCGAAAAAAGTTCACCCAGATATTCCTGCGCCCGAAGATCACCGTGGGTTTCAGCAAAGGAGGTGGAGCCGACGAGGTCCACAAACAGGAAGACACGCTCTTCACTGACCGGACGGCGATAACGACCGAGGATGAGGTCGATGAAGATATCGCGGCCCAGCAATTCCCGCACGCGCATGATGAAGACGATAATGGCGCATACGCCCAGCGTAAACAGAAGCGTCTGCATTTCTGCATGAACAGCGCTGCGCCAACTCGTCGGCAAGATGCCCGTGGCCCACAGAATGGTGCCCCCAAGGCCAAACCCGCAAAACACCAGAATGGCATAGATGACGAGGCCAAATGCGATATAGGCTGGGGTCGGTAGCATGCTGATGCGCCGCGAAAGCCCGGGCATGATGTAGCCGCGCTCGAAGGCGAGAATGGGCGCGCAGGCAAACAGCGCATAGGTCGCGCCGATAAGGGCGCCGCCGCCATATTCCAGAAATGCATAGGCCACACCGCTCCCGGAAACCGCCAGAAACAGCATGACATAATCCAGCATTGCGAGAAATTTTCTCATCCAGCCTCTTTGTTCGGCAAGGGGACGCAGTGGGAACTACCATCCATGGCGGGGCATCGGTATGATTCCCGTTAGGCGTGAAGCATATTGCGGAAATGATCAGGCCAAAAGTGATGTTTCGGTAATGTCACGGCAAAGAAACCGTCTGTGACGGACTTGCATCAATCTCAAACGGCTTTGTGGCGCAGGGGCGGAGCCTTTGTCAGGCAGTCTCTTCGGCAGTCGGAAGCTCCAGTGCTTCCACTTTCTTGCCAGCGAAGCGAAGTGCCACTTCACCGCGAATAAGCTTCAATGCCGGTTCGCCGAACAGATCACGCCGCCAGCCGGAAAGAGCGGGAACGTCGGCCTTTTCGCCTTCCGATGCGATCTTGTCCAAATCTTCGCTATTGGCAATAACCTTGGCGGCAACGCCGTGTTTATCGGCAGTCAGCTTCAGAAGAACCTTCAACAGCTCAACCGCTGCACCTGATCCCTCAGGGGAATGGCTTTGGCGGGCAGCCTGCGGCATATCGCCCTTTGGCAGGGCAAGTGCCGCATTCACCGTTTCAATAATGGCCACGCCGGATGCGGAGCGCTCCCAACCTTTGGGGATGGTGCGGAGACGTGACAGTGCGTCAGTGTCTTTCGGCTGCTGTTGGGCAATCTCGAAAATCGCATCATCCTTCAACACGCGTGAGCGCGGCACGTTGCGCGAGCGCGCTTCCCGTTCGCGCCATGCAGCGACAAATTTGAGAATGGCGAGTTCGGTTGGCTTGCGCAGACGCGACTTCAACCGCAGCCACGCATCATCGGGATGCATGTCATAGGTTTCGACCGATTCGAGAATATCCATCTCTTCCTTGAGCCAGGAGGAGCGACCATCGCGCTCCAGCTGCGCTTTCAAGGCGAGATAGACGTCACGCAGATGGGTGACATCGGCCAGCGCGTAATCCAACTGCTTTTCGGTTAGCGGTCGACGGCTCCAGTCCGTGAAGCGTGAGGACTTATCGATCTGGACGTTCTTGATCCGCTGGACCAGCTGATCGTAGGAAATCGAGTCGCCAAAGCCGCAAACCATGGCGGCAACCTGCGTATCGAAAATAGGATGAGGGATAAGTCCGCCAAGATGGTGGACGATTTCAATATCCTGACGGGCGGCGTGGAATACCTTGATGACGCTCGTATCGGCCATCAACTCGAAAAGAGGCGTGAGGTCGATATCTTTCGCAAGCGGGTCAACCAGCACTTCCAGCGTCGGGCTTGCCATCTGCACCAGACAAAGCTGCGGCCAGAAAGTCGTCTCGCGAAGAAATTCCGTATCAATCGTAATGAAATCGGATTTCGCCAGTTCCTTGCAGGCTTCGGCGAGTGCTGTTGTCGTTTCAATCATTGCGTCATTCAGCCAGTCACGGAAATCGATCCGTCTTACTTTCCCTTTGGTCGGCCCATGTCAATATGATCAAGCCGTTTCTTGGCTCACATGCGAAGTTTCCCGCACCTAATGTGACCATAAATTGCAAATTTGCCTGTCACATCATCCATAATGATGATTGCGCTCTGCGTGGTGGGGGTGCAAAGAGGGCTATGGAAATTGCGCTTTACCTTGACAAATCGGGTCAGTCATGCGCTTTTCCGGCCAATTTTCGAAAGAGCGGCAGACCGTTGCCGCTGTATTCTTCAGGATCATAAAATGCATCGTTACCGCAGCCACACCTGTGCCGCACTCCGCAAGTCGCATGTCGGCGAAACCGTTCGCCTGTCCGGCTGGGTCCATCGCGTACGAGATCACGGCGGCGTTCTCTTCATCGACCTTCGCGATCATTATGGCATCACGCAGGTCGTTGCCGATCCCGATAGCCCGGCCTTCAAGTCTGCCGAAGTCGTTCGCGGCGAGTGGGTCATCCGTATTGATGGTCTCGTCAAGGCGCGCTCGGAAGACACCGTCAATAAGACAATGGAGACCGGCGAAATCGAGCTTTACGCTCAGGAAATCGAAGTGCTGGCCGCGTCCAAGGAACTGCCGCTGCCGGTGTTCGGTGAGCCTGACTATCCAGAAGATGTGCGCCTGAAGTATCGCTTCCTCGATCTTCGCCGCGATACGCTGCACAAGAACATCGTCAAGCGCACGCAGATCATCTCCGACATGCGCCGCCGCATGGGCGATATCGGCTTTGCTGAATATTCCACTCCGATCCTGACGGCATCCTCACCAGAAGGTGCGCGCGACTTCCTCGTGCCAAGCCGCATTCACGAAGGCAAGTTCTTCGCCTTGCCGCAGGCGCCGCAGCAGTACAAGCAGCTTTTGATGGTGGCCGGTTTCGACCGCTATTTCCAGATCGCACCGTGCTTCCGCGATGAAGATCCGCGTGCAGACCGTCTGCCGGGCGAATTCTACCAGCTTGACCTGGAAATGAGCTTCGTGACGCAGGAAGACGTCTGGGAAACCATGGAGCCCGTCATTCGCGGCGTGTTCGAACAGTTTGCCGAAGGCAAGCCTGTTACACAGAACTTCCGCCGCATCGCCTATGACGACTCGATCCGCACCTACGGCTCCGATAAGCCGGACCTACGCAACCCTATCGAAATGCAGGCTGTGACAGACCATTTTGCCGGATCCGGCTTCAAGGTCTTCGCAAACATGATCGCCTCCAACCCGAAGGTTGAAGTCTGGGCCATTCCAGCCAAGACCGGTGGCAGCAGAGCATTCTGCGACCGCATGAATGCCTGGGCGCAAGGCCAGGGCCAGCCGGGCCTCGGCTATATCTTCTGGAAGGAAGAAGACGGCAAGGTTGTTGGCTCCGGCCCGCTTGCCAAGAACATCGGCGAAGAGCGCACGGAAGCCTTGCGCGTTCAGCTCGGTCTCGAGGCGGGCGATGCCTCCTTCTTCGTTGCCGGTGATCCTGCCAAGTTCTACAAGTTTGCTGGCGAAGCCCGCACCCGCGCTGGCGAGGAACTGAACCTCGTAGACCGCGACCGCTTCGAGCTGTGCTGGATCGTTGACTTCCCGTTCTTCGAATACAACGAGGAAGAAAAGAAGATCGACTTCGCTCACAACCCGTTCTCCATGCCGCAGGGTGGTATGGACGCGCTGGAAAACCAGGATCCACTGACGATCAAGGCCTACCAGTACGACATGGTCTGCAACGGCTACGAAATCGCTTCCGGCTCGATCCGTAACCAGTCGCCAGAACTGATGGTCAAGGCCTTCGAGAAGGTTGGCCTCAGCCAGCAGGACGTGGAAGACCGCTTCGGCGGCCTTTACCGCGCATTCCAGTACGGCGCGCCTCCACATGGCGGCATGGCCGCTGGCGTGGACCGCATGGTGATGTTGCTGACCGGCACCAAGAACCTGCGCGAAGTCACGCTGTTCCCGATGAACCAGCAGGCGCAGGACCTTCTGATGAACGCCCCGGCACCAGCCACGCCAACGCAGCTTCGCGAATTGGCGCTACGCGTCGTGCCGACGCCGAAGAAAGACTGATACGCAATACTGAGCGTTTAGAAAAAAGGGCTGGCGGAAACGCTGGCCCTTTTTGTTTTTCGGAAAAATACGCGCACAAAAAAGCCGCCCTGCGAGTGTTCACAGGGCGGCTCGAAGCTTTTGTATCAAAGACTATTCGTTGGCCGTAACCGTTACGCCCAGCACCTTTGGAATGGTGTTTGGCGCGCCCATGGCTGCACCCATGATCATGGGGAAGGGGACGGGCTTTTCAGGGGCTGCGGAAATTGTGAAGTTCTTCGGATCGTCGATATAGGCGTTTACGGCTGCGGAAACGGCGTTCTGCAGTTCCGGTACGTTAAGCTGCGCCATCATGAGCGGAACCATGCCCTTGATGGTCTGCGACAGCTGCTCGCCCGACATGCCCTGTTCGCCAGCGGCGTAATCGATGGCGCGCTTGGTGATGCTGGCATCATCGAAGCTGATTTCGGCGCTGTTGAAGCTGAGCTGCTGCATGAGGCCAAGCATGGCGAGACCGGCGGCCTGATCTGCCTGTTCCTTGTTCGGATTTTCGGCCTGCGCCTTGACCGCATCCTGCATCGTCTTGATGAAGTTCAGCGTGTAACCGGAGAAGCTGAACGCCATGTTGAGACGGCCGACATCCTTGAGGTCGACTGCGTATTCATCGATGGTCAGCGTGCCTGGTGCGAGTTCCCACGAACCGCTCATGGTCATTTCGCCGGATAGCGTCTGCACCTTGAGCTTGTCGATGGCTTCCTTGGACTTAGGGTCCTGGATTTTGCTGAGATCGGCCTTGAAGCCAGTCGCGTTCAGATCGAAGCTGATGGTGCTGTCATCTTCGCTTTTCGTCAGCGTCGTTGTTGTTTCGGCGAGCGAGAAGGTTTCCGTGCCATCCACCTTGACCGAGACGGGGCCGCTATGGGCCTCATCATAGAGCATCATGGAATCCACTGTGCCAGTGGTTGGATCTGCCGGAACGACAACGCCGGAAACGTAGATATCGCTCACATCAACGGCTACATTTTCGTGAGCGTATTTCACGTTGTCGAAGCTCATCTTGTCGATTGTGTAGCCGCCATTGTCTTCCTCAACGCCTTCAAGCGTGACGTCGCCGACAGGGATCACCTGTTCCTTGGTGGCACTCGCTGCGAAGGTAACGCCGCTGAGCTTGACCGTGGAGCCATCAACAGTAACGGACTTCGCGCCGATTTCCGCGCCCTGAACGTGATAAGCGGCGTTGATTTTCTTGAGGACGTCTGCACCGTCAAGTGCGAATGCAGGCGACGCGAAAGCGACTGCCGCGGCGCTGGCAAACAGAAAATTGCGGGTTGTCTGAAGTCTCATTCTATCTCTTCCCTACAGGTACGAAAAACAGGCATGTTGAAGCTGAAATGGTGCATCTATATCGTATGATGAGCGCCGGTATATTCCATTCATAAGATGCAACGAATGGCTGAATTGCGGCATAAAAACAAGGTCAAAGGAAAATACACGCTGAGTGGCGGTCATCCACAGGCGAAAAGCCCTTGTTTCTTGCCGCAATTAACCCTTTCCGCTAGTCAGGAACTATGGGAAAAAATCTGCTTCCTCCGTCCGGCGGAGACGACGACAATATTATACCTGTTGACCTGAAGGCAGCGCTGGAAGAGCGTTACCTGGCTTACGCCCTGTCGACCATCATGCACCGCGCGCTGCCGGACGTTCGCGATGGTTTGAAGCCGGTGCACCGCCGCATCATTCACGCCATGAGCGAGATGGGCATTCGGCCAAATTCCGCCTTCAAGAAATGCGCCCGTATCGTCGGTGACGTGATCGGTAAATTCCATCCCCATGGCGACCAGTCTGTCTATGACGCGCTGGTGCGTTTGGCGCAGGACTTTTCCCAGCGCTACCCGATTGTCGATGGCCAGGGCAATTTCGGCAACATCGATGGCGATGGCGCAGCCGCCTATCGTTACACCGAAGCGCGCATGACGGATGTCGCAGCTCTCCTGCTCGAAGGCATCGAGCAGGATGCGGTCGATTTTCGCCCGACCTATAATGAGGAAGACGAAGAGCCGGTCGTTATGCCCGGCGCGTTTCCCAACCTTCTGGCCAACGGTTCCTCCGGCATCGCCGTGGGCATGGCCACGTCCATTCCGCCGCACAACGCGCATGAGCTGTGCGATGCGGCCCTTCGGCTGATCAAGAACCCGGATGCGACGGTCGAAGATCTGATGTTCGATCCCGCTCATCCGGAAAGAGGTGGCATCGAGGGACCAGATCTGCCAACAGGCGGCGTCATCACCGAGAGCCGCGAAAGCATGATCGAGGCCTACAAGACCGGACGCGGCGGGTTTCGCGTTCGTGCAAAGTGGGAGATCGAGGATCTTGGCCGCGGCGGCTACCAGATCGTCATCACCGAAATTCCCTATCAGGTTCAGAAATCACGGTTGATCGAAAAGATCGCCGAGCTGCTTCTGGCCCGCCGTCTGCCCCTGCTGGAAGATGTGCGCGACGAATCCGCCGAGGACGTGCGCGTGGTGCTGGTGCCAAAGAACCGCACCGTCGATGCCACGCTGCTGATGGAATCGCTGTTCCGTCTGTCGGATCTGGAAAACCGCATTCCGCTGAACATGAACGTCCTGTCCATGGGCCGCGTGCCCAAGGTCATGGCACTCAACGAAGTGTTGAAGGAATGGCTGGACCACCGCCGCGATGTGCTGCTGCGCCGCTCGCGCTTCCGCCTGGCCGCCATTGACCGTCGCCTTGAAATTCTCGGCGGTTTTCTCATCGCTTATCTCAATATCGATGAGATCATCGCCATCATCCGTGAGGAAGATGAGCCGAAGCCCGTCATGGTGGCGCGGTTCAAGCTGACCGATATTCAGGCCGAAGCCATTCTCAACATGCGCCTGCGCTCCTTGCGTAAGCTGGAAGAATTCGAGATCCGCACGGAATTCGAAGGTCTGAGCAGCGAGAAGGCCGAAATCGAGTCGCTGCTGGCATCGCCGGAAAAGCAGTGGAAGACGGTCTCGGGTGAAATCGAGGATGTGAAGAAGAAATACGCCAAGGCTACCGCGCTTGGCGCACGCCGCACCGTGTTTGCCATGGCACCGACGGCGGATGTGGATGCCATTCAGCAATCCATGATCGAGAAAGAACCCGTCACCATCGTCATTTCCCAGAAGGGATGGATCAGGGCGCTGAAAGGCCATATGGCCGATACCTCGACGCTGACCTTCAAGGAAGGCGATGGCCCGAAGCTGGCCTTCCCGGCGCAGACCACGGACAAGCTGCTGCTGGTAACCACAGGCGGCAAGGCTTACACGCTGGGTGCGGACAAGCTGCCCGGTGGGCGCGGCCATGGAGAGCCGGTGCGTATCATGGTGGATATGGAGAACGATCAGGATATTCTGAGCGCCTTCGTGCATGACCCATCGCGCAAACTGCTGCTGGCGTCTACGGCTGGAAATGGCTTCGTGATTGCGGAAACGGAAATGGTGGCCAATACCCGCAAGGGCAGGCAGATCATGAATGTTGCCATGCCGGATGAGATGAAGATGCTGGTGCCTGTTACTGGTGACCACGTTGCCGTTGTTGGTGAAAACCGCAAGATGCTCACATTCCCGCTCTCGCAAGTGCCGGAAATGTCACGTGGCAAGGGCGTGCGCCTGCAACGCTACAAGGATGGCGGCATTTCCGACATCAAGTGCTTCGCGCTGGCCAGCGGCCTGACATGGGAAGACAGCGCCGGACGCTCCTTCTCCAAAAACGCCGATGAACTGGTAGAATGGATGGCCGACCGCGCCACCGCAGGCCGCACCGTGCCCAAGGGCTTCCCCCGCAGCGGCAAATTTGGCGGGTAAGGGCAGGGACGACCCACGACGTTATCCTCGGGCTTGACCCGAGGATCCAACCACATCTCCACGAGCAGAACGCGGTAGATATCCTCTGCCGGTGCAGCCCCCAACACCCACAAAAAAGCCCACCGAAGTTGGAGCGAACCAACAATCGGTGGGCTTGAAGACCGGCAGAATAAAACTGCCTATCTCATGGATTAGTCGTCCATCTTGTCGTAATCGAGCTTCGGAGCCGCGCCGAGCGCTTCCTTAGTCGTATCTACGTATGCCTTCCATGTGCCATTATCATTGTTGATGGCAACAGAGGCAGGGTCCAGAACAACATAGCTCTTATCGATGCCGAGGAAGCCACCGACGCTGGCAACCAGACCGATAACAGACTTGCCGTCGCCAATCACAACATCTTCAATCTCACCGATTTCCTCGTTCTGGGCATTATAGATGTCCATGCCGTCAAGCTGCGAGGCTGTGAGGTCGGTCTTCTGCACATTGATGAACTTCAATGGACCGCTGGCCTTGGTGCCCATGGTAATGCCAGGACCCGAAAGCATCGCATCTGCACCAGCAGCCGGTGCCGCAGCAGGAGCCGTCGTCGCCGTCTGCGCAAACGCGACAGACGATGTCAGAACTGCAGCAGCAGCAAGCGCGAAAACCTTGTTTTTCATAGTGTTTCTTCCTTTTCAGTATCGAACATAGTGTTCGGGGGAAGAACGGGTTGGGGTGGTTTTTGTTCCGGTGGTGTTCGATCAATTCGCCGATGTGTCTATAATCTCTGATTGTGCTCAAAGATATTTCAAACAAGTATAAGGTAGCGTTGATTCGATATTCGGGCGCGATGGCGATGCAAGATAAAGTACGAAACGAAGCTGAGCCCGATAAAACTCATTTCTGGGTCGTGAGTTGCATGGGCTGCCTTTTTGGTGGCTGGGTAGCTGCCCACTTTACGTTGGTAAGTATTTTCACAAAAGAAGGTGCGGAGAAAGAAATGGGCTTCGAAAGTGCGATCACCATTGTCTTATCTGCCTTGTCTATAATCATAACCGTTCTGGCCATTATTATCGCCGTTGTAGGGACGATAGGATTTAATACTCTTCGAAGAGCTGCCTTTGATGCCGGAACTAAACACGCGGTAGCGCAAATGGCTGACGGTGGGGAGATTCGGAAGATATTGTTAGAACGAGTGGATGAACTCGTTGCAAACGCTGGTTTCAAGCCGGTTCCTGAAAGTGCGTGGGGGAATTCAGAGAAGGAATATGGCGAATGAAAAGGCCGTCTAGTGAGTGGGAGGGACTGAGTTCCACTGTCAAAGAAATGATCTCGTCGTACCACGCTGACATACCAGTGAAGATTGGTGAGTTGGCAAAAGCCCTGGGTCTTTCCGTTAAAGTTAGCACTTTAGACGTTGGTATTTCTGGGATGATTGAGCCTTGCCAAGAATGTCTAGGCGGATTTAAAATTACAATCAACAAGCATGAGCCAAAGCATCGTCAGCGCTTCACGCTCGCACACGAAGTCGCACACTATCTGCTTCATCGCGAGCTAATCGGCGTTGGACTGTCCGACAATATTTTATACAGATCTAAATTGACTGATGAAAAAGAAGCGGAGGCTAACCGTTTGGCGTCAGATATTCTTATGCCGCGCTCAGTGTTGCGCAGCTGGATAGATAACTGTGAGCAAAAAAAAGCTGCTGACTATGTATCTCGAGTTTCGATGGAGTTTGGAGTTTCGGAAGAAGCTATGCGCATTTCGCTGGGACTAAAATAATGACAGTTAATTATATTCCTGTCTTAAGTGTTCGCCCCTCTGAAATTATAGCGCTAACAGAAGTCCCTGACATAGCGAAGGAGCGGATGCTTCCGCTTTTTCTAGTCCGCCCGTGGCTGGGTCAAGGTCCGCTTTTGAGGGCCACAGATCGGGTTCGTCACGCAGTTGGTGCACGCAGGTGGATTGCAAATCTAGACGTGTCCTATAGCGGAGAAGACGACGAGAGCTTAGCAGATATGGCTCGTCTACAAGCCTCCAGCGGTGGCTTTGAGAACTGGAAGAGATTTGTCGATGACATGCCAAACTGTGTTCCCTCAGCCATCGTTTGTGACGACATCGAGGACTTTACAGCGCAAGTGAGTTCATTGAGTGAACTGGGGAGGGGCGTGGCTATTCGTTTCAATAAGCGGGTAACAAACGATATTTCGCCTTACGTCATGGAGCTCTCAAAACTTCAATTACCGGAAGTCTACGTCGTCATTGATTACGGGCAACGCGATATGCGTTTGTTGAATGAAGTTGGAACGGCTATCAGTGACTGCAAGTTAGTGATGGCTGAGTTGCCGGATGTGAATTTAGCTATATCGGCAACCACGTTTCCAAGTAGCTTCGAGGCTGAAAGTGAAACGATTTACGAGAGAGTTTTTCACTCAAGTGTTGCCCAAGGAATTCCGTCGAATACTCTTATTTATAGCGATCACGGTAGTACTCGAGTAAGCGAGCAAAAGGGTGGCGGAACTCCGCGACCAAGGATAGATTTGCCATTAGATAATAATTGGCATTTTTTTCGAAGTAATTTAGTTCGAAAAGAGGATATGGGGAAAGACGAATACATCTCTTTGAGAGATGAAGAGTACAAGAAAATGGCAGAGTTAGCGATGAATAGTCGCCACTGGGACCATTCTTTAAATATCTGGGGGACTCAGTTCATAAAAATCACTCAACTAGGGTCCGGATTCGGAATTAATTCTCCAGCGAAATCGACCGCTTGCAGAATAAATATCCACCTCACGCGGCAAGCGCTGTACGGTGCAAGTATTGCCCCACGCGATTTTGAAGAAGATTGGCAAGACTAGGGGATTTGCGTTAAACTATCACCTCCCTGGCCTTCCAGTCTTCCCCTTCGTCCGGCCCTTGCGCTTCTGCTCGCCCGGGTCCTCATAACTTCCCACACCTACCTTGCCGCGGACGATGGGGCGGGGGTCGTCTTTGGGGTTGGTGGCTCGTTCGGGTTGGCCTTCCAGCAGGGGTGAGAAGCGTTTGCCGTCTTCGGTTTTGGGCTTGGCGGGTGCCGCGCCTTTGACGGGCTTTTCCGTGCGTCCCACCGTCATTTCATCGAGGCTGTTCTTGCGGAACAGGGGTTTGGCGGTGTCGGTGCCGGGGCCCATGTCATCGAGGGAGGGTTTGGCGAAGAGGGACTTTCCGGCTTGCTCACCAGCTTCTGCGCCAATGGACGTATCTCGCGCAGTTGAGGTGCGGGGGCTTGTGCTGCTCTTCTTGCCTTTACCACCGCCCTCCAGCGATTTGGCTTCTTCCTTGGCAATCGGGTCGTCCATGGCGGCGAGTTCGGCGGCTTTGAGGCGTTTGATTTCGTCGCGTAGGCGCGCGGCTTTTTCGAAGTCGAGATCGGCGGCGGCGTCGCGCATGGATTTTTCCATCGCGTTGAGGTGAGCCTGCAGATTGTTGCCAACCATATGGCCGCGATCGGCAAAGCCCTTGCCGGATGCGCCTGAAATATCGGCGCGCACGTGGTCACGCTCATAGACGCTGTCGAGAATATCCGAAATGCGGGCCTTGACGGATTCCGGCGTGATGCCGTGTTCGGTGTTGTAAGCCACCTGCTTCTCGCGGCGACGGGAGGTTTCTTCCATCGCCCGCTTCATCGAGCCGGTGACCTTATCCGCATAGAGAATGACCTTGCCATCCACGTTACGGGCGGCACGACCAATGGTCTGGATCAACGACGTCTCCGAACGCAGGAAGCCTTCCTTGTCTGCATCCAGAATGGCAACGAAGCCGCATTCGGGAATATCAAGGCCTTCGCGCAGCAGGTTGATGCCCACCAGCACGTCAAACGCGCCTAGGCGCAGGTCACGGATGATTTCGATGCGTTCCAGCGTGTCGATATCCGAGTGCATGTAGCGCACGCGCACGCCTTGCTCATGCAGATATTCGGTGAGGTCTTCCGCCATGCGTTTCGTCAGCACGGTGCACAGGGTGCGGTAGCCCTTGGCGGCGGTTTCGCGAATTTCGCCCAGCACATCATCCACCTGGCTGCGGGCAGAGCGCACTTCCACCGGCGGATCGATCAGCCCCGTTGGGCGAATGACCTGTTCGGCAAAGACGCCGCCGGCCTGTTCCATTTCCCAATTGCCGGGGGTGGCCGAAACGGCGACCGTCGGCGGGCGCATCGCATCCCATTCCTCAAACCGCAGTGGACGGTTGTCCATGCAGGAGGGCAGGCGGAAGCCATATTCGGCCAGCGTTGCCTTGCGTCTGAAGTCGCCCCGATACATGCCGCCAATCTGGCTGACGGAAACGTGGCTTTCATCGATGAACAGCAAGGCGTTGTCGGGAATATATTCAAACAGGGTCGGCGGCGGCTCGCCGGGGCTGCGGCCGGTGAGGTAACGCGAATAGTTCTCGATGCCCGCGCAGGAGCCCGTGGCTTCCAGCATTTCGATATCATAACGAGTGCGCTGTTCCAGACGCTGCGCTTCCAGCAGGCGACCGGCCTTTTCCAGCTCGGCAAGGCGGCCCTTCAGTTCCTCCTTGATAGCGCGGATGGCGCCGTTCAGCGTTGGGCGCGGGGTTACATAGTGCGAATTGGCGTAGATCTTCACAGATTGCAGATCGCCGGTTTTCTGGCCTGTAAGCGGATCGAACTCCGTGATCGCATCTATCTCGTCTCCGAACATGGAAATGCGCCAGGCGGCATCTTCCAAGTGGGCAGGGAAAATTTCGATGGTATCACCACGCACGCGGAACGAGCCACGCTGGAAATCCATGTCCCGGCGCTTATATTGCTGGGCCACAAGGTCTGCCAACAGCTGCCGCTGATCCAGCCTGTCGCCAATCGCCATCTGGAAGGTCATGGCGGTATAGGTTTCAACCGAGCCGATACCGTAAATGCAGGAGACTGAAGCGACGATGATGCAGTCATCCCGCTCCAGCAGCGAGCGCGTGGCGGAGTGGCGCATGCGGTCGATCTGTTCGTTGATCGAGGATTCCTTCTCGATGAAGGTATCCGAGCGCGGCACATAGGCTTCCGGCTGGTAGTAATCGTAATAGGAAACGAAATATTCCACCGCATTATCAGGGAAGAAGTTCTTGAATTCGGAATAAAGCTGCGCCGCCAGCGTCTTGTTGGGCGCGAGAATAACCGCCGGGCGTTGCGTGGCCTCGATGACCTTCGCCATGGTGAAGGTCTTGCCGGAGCCGGTCACACCGAGCAGAACCTGGCTGCGTTCACCGGAATTGATGCCTTCGACAAGATCGGCAATCGCCGTGGGCTGGTCGCCCGCCGGTTCGAAATCCGACTGCATGCGGATGGTGATTCCGCCTTCGGATTTTGCCGGACGGGCAGGGCGGTGCGGCGTCCACATCTTGCCGTCCTTGAACAGCGGATTGCCACTCTCGATCAGCGCCGAGAGAGCCTCAACCGTGGCCGTCACCGCGCCGGTGGCGAGGTTCTCCGCGTCCTCAAGGCTCACATCCATGCCGGCAACCGGGTTCAGGCCAGCGGCAGCGCGGGTTTTCGGATCGTTCGAAGCACCGATGGATACGCCCCGGGATGTCTTCTGGGCTGTGGATTTTCCGGCAGCTTTCGGCTTGGCGGCTTCCGCCTCTGCTATGGCCTGTTTGCGCGCCTCGATTTCGATCTTCTTGCGGTGCTTGCCCGCTTTCGATGCGACTTCGCGCTGCGTTTCCACGGAAGACGCTTCAGCCTCCGCTTCCAACTGCTTCACCCAGTCCGAAACGCTGCCGCTGAGAGGCGCGCCTTCAAACTCGGCTTGCGGCATTTCTGCAAAGCCGTCAGAGCGGGAGGTTTTGTCTGCGGTGTTTTTGGGTGATATGGCCATGTCGCGGAATATGGAGAGTGTGGGGTTGAAAGTGAAGAGGCGGGGTCGAAAAACAGAGTACAAACAGGAAACATTTCTGTCGCTGGAACCGTATGCGGGGTTCCGCGTTCTTCACGCGGCCAACATATTCAGCCATCAGAACGGCAAAATCCTGTTTTAGAAAGCCGTGCCCTGCGTTAAGCAATACGCCGAAAGACGAGACAAGTTCCCTTTTTCCATCGTTTTCCTCCCCATTTTTTCGAAGGTCCATCATGCCTTTTTCCATAACACCTGCGCATATCTGGCCGGTTCTCATGTTGATTGCCTCGAATGTCTTCATGACATTTGCCTGGTATGGACACCTCAAGCACAAGGGAAGCCTGTTGTTCATGGCTATCCTGACAAGCTGGGGTATTGCGTTTTTCGAATATTGCCTCGCGGTGCCGGCCAACCGCCTGGGCTCGGAAGTCTATTCCACGGCACAGCTGAAGACGATGCAGGAAGTCATCACGCTCACTGTCTTCGCGCTGTTCTCGGTGTTCTGGCTGAAGGAGAGCCTGACGATCAACCACGCCATAGGCTTCGCCCTGATCGCCTTCGGCGCGTCGTTCCTCTTCAAGTCTTGATGCCAGGTGGTGCATCCATGATAGAGGTGTAGCATCTTAACGCCAGTTGAAGTTCACAGGGGAGATGGCCGGGATTGCTCCCGGCCTTTTTCCTTTACGCCGTGCGGCGTTTGCCTACGGCTTGAACGATGAAGTCCAGCACCAACATCACCAGCAAGCTTAGCCCCACCAGCGGGAAGATAATGCCGCCGATGGCGAGTAGCGCCAGCAGGCCGCGCAGGACACGCTTGTTCTGCGGCATGGGCGGTATGCCGAGGGAGCCTTTCGGACGCCGCTTCCACCACATGGTGCCGCCGGAGACGGCCAGAAGGATGATGGCGAGGCAGACAATGACGAGAAATATCTGGTTTGCGAGGCCATATTGCTGGCCCATGTGGACGTTGATGCCCCATTCAAGACCTTTGCCGAGCGGGCCGTAGTCCGCATAGGTCATGTCGATCAAAGCCTTACCGCTATATTGGTCGAGATGGACGACATGCTGTTTCGAGAGGTCGTCTGGATAGACGGAGCCGCTGTAGACGCCGGTCGGTTTTGTGGGAAGGGCAACCGCGTAACCGGGAAAAAAGCCAAGGGCGTTGAAGCGGGTAATGGCCTGATCGATTCCGATGGGTTGCAGGGTGGAGCTCTTTTCGGGGGCTATAGGTGGCGCTTCGTGGACATGCTGGCCGTGGTCGTGACCTTCCGAGACTGGGATCTTTGCCTGTTCCAGCGACCACGATGTTTTGGCGACGTCATCGAGACGGTCGTTCGACATGGGAACCTGAACGCGCACACCGGCGGGATATCCGAAATTGTTGCCGTTGGCCCATTCATTGACCTTGGCGCCCCAGACGCCAGACCATGGCATGCCGGTAACCGCGAGGAAGACGATGAAAAAGCCAACGAATATGCCGGTTACGGCGTGGGTGTCGCGCCAGAAAACCCGTTTCTTCGGCGTGCCTCGGACGGTTATCACGCCGCCTGTCTGCTTGCGCGGCCACCAGAGATAGATGCCCGTTGCCACGAGAAGGACCGACCAGCCTGCGGCGATCTCTATGAAATAGCGGGCCCATGTGCCGAAATATTTCAGGCTGTGGATGTATCGAACCGTCCACATGACAGTGCCACGGTCTGGCAGGGAGCCTAGCGCCTCGGCGGTATAGGTATTGACGTAAACAGCGCGTTTTCCATCTGCCGTGCTGACGGTGATTTCCGTGGATGCGCCGGGATCGGTAGGAGTGGTGTATTTTACCGCAGTGCCCGGAACGAGGCTGAGTGCGGATGCAACGATAGCGGATGGCGCGGCCGGAGCCACGTTTTGCAATGCCTCGATGCGTTTCAAATCCGAATGGATGATGGCGTCGAACTCATCCCTGAACAGATAAAGACTGCCTGTGATGGCAAGGGAAATCATGAAGGGCAGAACGAAAAGGCCAGCATAAAAATGCCAGCGCCACACGGCGCGATAGAGGTTGATGGATGAGGATTGCGCAGCCTGGCGCTCCCCTTCGAAGGAAGTGATGACGGACATGAAATGTCTCCGCAAGACGATGAGGTTTGCGGCTTGATGCGCACCGGGCTGTACCGCGGGCGCATTTGAAGCCGAAGTTATGTCTCAAAGGTGCGAAAAAAGGGGTGGGCCGCGCGGTTGCGAGTCCCGGTTTGCTGTCGGCGGCGGACTTGTCGCGTCCGGGTAGAAGAAGGCGAGGTCGACGGAGGTGGCGATGCCGCCAGCCAGCTCGGTGGGAGAGGCAAGGAGTGCGGCCGCAGCAGCGAAGGCGAGGCGGCATAGCGTCCCGCAACAGTCGTTTGCCTGCTTTGTTCCCGGGTTCTGGTTCTGCTTGCCACTAGCGCCATCGGGCATGTGGGTGGAGCAGATAACCCCATCTGCGCCAATCGACATGGCTGCCATGTTTCCATGGGCGACGCCAGTGGTCAGGCCCTGCAACAAAAACAGCAAAAGCGCCAGCATGGCGACCGCGCCAGCCGAGCTTCTATCCTGCATTATGCTGCGCACGAACCCCATGAATCGTGATCTGCCACAGTTTTTCCGCAATGTCACTGCGGCAGAATAGGCCAGATCACAGGTCTCGGCATGGCGATGCTGCGTTACAAATTGTCCATGTCCGGAAAATGCCATGGTTTCGCAACCTTTTTGCCCGGATTGACTGTATTCCTAGCTCCAAACTTCATGTTGGCAGGAGTGGCTTAAATGGCTTCGTTTTCTCCAACGGTGGCGGCGGTCCGCTATGGTTACGGGCTCTCGCCCGGGCAAGTGCTGAACAGAGATTCTGACGACCTGTTGGTACAGCTCGCCGATGCGCCGCTCAGAGATTCCTATTTCCCTATCGGCGGTGCCTTTGCAGCGCGGCAGCGATCGTCAGATCTGGCAGACAGGATTATAGCAACAAGTGCCGGTAAAAACGGCGGCGAACTGGATCGCGATGGCCGCAGATTGATCCAGCAACAAGCCGAGCAGAGTTTTCAGCGCGATAGCATGGCGCGCGTGATGCAGGCCGTGTTCTCGCCCTACGGCTTTCATGAGCGGCTTGCCTCGTTCTGGACGGATCATTTTTCCGTCAATGCGCGCAAGGCGCTGCCGATGCGCCTTATCACCCCGCTCTATGAAGTCGAGGCGATACGTCCGAATTTAGCAGGTTCGTTCCGGGATTTACTTCAAGCGGCGGTTCTTCATCCCGCCATGCTGATCTATCTGGATCAAAACCGTTCGGCTGGCCCGGAATCTACGGCTGCTGAAAAAAATAAGCGCGGCCTTAACGAAAACCTCGGACGTGAACTGCTCGAACTTCACACATTGGGCGCTGGCAGTGGTTATACGCAGGCCGATGTGCGCTCAGCCGCGCTTGTGCTGACAGGAATGACGGTGGATGACCGAAATGAAATGCTGTTTCGGCCTCGCATGGCCCAGCCGGGCCAGATTAAGGTTCTCGGCGTTTCCTATGGCGGGCGCAAGCGCACCGCAGACGACTGTCTCGATATGCTCAATGATCTAGCGATGCGGCCTGAAACTGCGGTCCACGTTTGCCGCAAACTGGCGGCGCATTTCATTGCCGACGAGGCGCCACCGGAAATCGTCGCAGCCATGGTGGATGAATGGAAAGCCAGCAAGGGGCATCTGTTGAAAGTCTATGCCGTGATGCTGAACCATCCTCGGGCCTGGGCTGATCCTGGGCGGAAAATGAAGCTGCCCTTCGACTATGTCGTATCCGGGCTCCGGGCATTCGGCATGACTCAGAAGAACTGGCAAGGTAAGATGTCACCAAATGGTGATGACGAGGTTGGGCAGGCCGCAGAGCCAGCTGTAACCAGCGATGCAAACGCCATGCAGCAGGGTGGCGACCAGGCCGCAATGGTCAAGCCGACCGCTGATATGAACGCCAAGGCAGAGCAAACGGCAAAGCCGAAACAGAAGCAGAGCCTTGCACGAACACTCACTCTCGCATCCTTGCGGCGCATGGGGCAGCCCATATGGCAACCGCCGAGTCCCGCCGGGTTTGAGGAAGGTGTCGCATCCTGGCTCTCACCCAGTCAGATGAGCGAGCGGATTCTGTGGGCCCGAAAAGCGTCGAGTTCACTGGGTGGTGACATGGAGCCTAAAATGTTTCTGGAAGCGGCCATTGCCGATCTGGCGCGGGACGACACCATCCGCGTCGTCAGCCAGGCGCCAAGCCGCGTTAGCGGAATGACGCTCGCTTTGTCCTCACCAGAATTCAACAGGAGATAGGATATGGCCTTCTCTCAGGATATGCTGATCAGCCGACGCAGTTTCCTAGCGACCGCATGCTGTGCGGCGGCGTTGCCGGTGCTTTCGCCCGTCAGCTTCGCCGCCATGCCCGGCGACAATCGCTTTGTGACCATTGTCTTGCGAGGTGCAATGGATGGGCTGGATCTGGTTCAGCCTTATGGCGATGCGGCATTTGCCGCATTTCGACCAACCCTTGCTTTGACGCCGGATACAGGTCTGATCGATCTCGACGGTCATTTCGGTTTGAACCCGGCAGCGCAACCCTTGATGCCCCTTTGGCAGAACAAGGAGCTATCCTTTGTTCATGCCGTTTCCACCCCCTATCGGGACCAGAGAAGCCACTTCGATGGGCAAGATATTCTGGAGAGCGGTGCCGACCATGTGCATGGCGAACGTACCGGTTGGCTAAACCGTGCCTTGTCCGCCATTCCGCGCTCGGAGGACCGCAAGGCAATCGATATCAACACGTCGATTGAACTCATTCTCGCCGGGCCAAACGATACGGACGTCTGGGCATCGACGTCCAATATGACGATGGGGCCTGATGATGTAGCGTTTTTCAAGCGGCTCTACGCCAATGACCCGGATTTCAATCGGGTTCTCGCGGAAGCCTTGCGCACCGACATGTCCGCCGAGCAATTGTTTCAGGATGAAAAGCGCGGCGCGGGCATTCGCGATGTCGCCAAGCTTGCTGGCGGCTTATTGCGGGAAGACTACCGAATCGCTGCCTTCTCAGTCGATGGCTGGGATACGCATGCGGGACAAAAAGGCCAGTTTGCACGCACCGTCAAAGATTTGACCATCGCGCTGACAACGCTGAAAGATGCGCTGGGAGCGGATGTCTGGAAAAAGACCGTCGTGCTGGCCATGACTGAATTCGGGCGCACCGTGCGCGAAAATGGCACGGGCGGCACGGACCACGGCACCGGTGGAGTCGCCATTCTGGCAGGCGGCGGAATCGATGGCGGCCGCGTGTTGGGCAAATGGCCGGGTTTGGGTGAGGGCAGGCTGCTCGATGACCGCGACCTCATGCCCACAGGCGATGTGCGGGAAATTGCCGCGGCAATGCTCTATCGACAGTTCGATGTGAGCAGTGAAGCACTGACCAACGGCATTTTCCCCGGACTCAGCTTCGACAGGTCGTCGCCTTATCTCTAGGTTTGATAGCTTGAATGCTTAAACGCGAAAACGAACGAGGGGCGCAAAATGGCTACGCCCCTCTCTGAAATACTATTCCTTGACGATGGGCGTTGGCCGCCCCTCGCTGTCCATCGCCACCATGATGAAGGTGCCAGCGGTTACTTTTTCAAGAATGTCGTATCGAGCGCGCTGCGCCCACGCTTCAACCGTCAGGGTGATAGACGTGCGACCAACGCGGGAGATGGTCGTGTAGATCGACAGAGTATCACCGATCTTTACGGGCAGCTCGAATGCCATTTCTTTGACTGCCGCCGTGACCACACGACAGCGTGCCCGTTCTGCTGCGCGTATTCCGCTTGCCAAGTCCATCTGAGACATGACCCAACCGCCAAAAATATCGCCAGCGGGGTTTGCATCCGCTGGCATGGCAAGCGTGCGAAGCGTCAGTTCGCCGGTTGGCTTGATCTGTTCTGGCATTATGGCCCCCGTAAAGACGTCTGGATGAAAAGCTAGATTACTTTTTGGCTAGAAATTGGCGGCTTGCATAAAGCGCAATAGCGGCGGCATTCGAAACGTTGAGCGATTTGATCTCACCCGGCATATCGAGGCGCGCGAGCAGGGAGACGGTCTCCCGGGTCTTCTGGCGAAGCCCCTTGCCCTCGGCACCAAGCACAAGCGCGATCTTCTCACCCTGAAACGTTCCCTCAAGCGGCGCGGGGCCTTCCGAATCAAGCCCGATGGACGTGAAGCCCAGCTTGTGTAGTTCGGCGAGAGCATCGGCCAGATTGGTAATCTGGATATAGGGAATCATTTCGAGCGCGCCGGAGGCTGATTTTGCCAGAACGCCTGACTCGGTCGGGCTGTGGCGCATGGTCGTAATGACGGCACCGGCATTGAAGGCCACGGCCGAACGCATGATGGCGCCCACATTGTGCGGATCTGTGACCTGATCGAGAACGAGAATCAGCGGGCTGCTCTTCAAAGCGCCGAGCTTCTTGGCGGGCAGGGGCCGGGTTTCCAGCATAACACCCTGGTGGATAGCATCAGGGCCGAGAATCTTGTCTATATCCTGCGGCGAAACCATTTCCACCGGGAAAGGCTGTTCTTCAGCAGATCCAATTTCCAGACGCGCCAGCGCGTTCAGGGTGACGGACAGCTTGATGATCTGCCGTTCCTTGTTGGCCAGGGCTGCGCGCACGGTGTGCAAACCATAGAGATGGACCTGATCGGGCGCCAGTTGCGGTGCCTTCCAGTCTTCACCGCCACGCGGTCTGCGCTTTTGAAAAGCGGGCGTTGGAATTTCGCCACGTTCCCTCTTGGCATCGCGGACCTGACGGCGCAGCGTTGCATAATGGGTGTCGCGGGTGGATTTATCGTTGGGATCGTCTTTGCTCATGATGCCTTATATCGTCAGCAATGCGACAGCACCAGTCCCTCCCAATCCTCTGTTTGCCGCCTGGGTTTGGCGTCCACCCATTTGCGCAAGGACTTAGCGTCAATTGGCTGGGCATCTTTATGCACCACGTGCGGTTAATCCACAGGCCTATGACTCTGTTCGCATTTTTTGCATATTTTCGTCACACATCGTGTTGACAGGCGCGGCGAGGGCAGTCATATACGCGGCCACAGACGACGAAACGGCAACGCGCCGGCCTCGGAAATCTGGTTAAGCTTGGTTGCTTGATCCTCGCAGAATACTGGAGGAATGCCCGAGTGGTTAAAGGGGACGGACTGTAAATCCGTTGGCTCAGCCTACGTTGGTTCAAATCCAACTTCCTCCACCATTCTGCACGGATCGAAACCACCGCCGCGGGTATAGCTCAATGGTAGAGCAGCAGCCTTCCAAGCTGAATACGCGGGTTCGATTCCCGCTACCCGCTCCAACGGTTTTCGATTATCATTTCCAGACATTACATCTTTAAAATTGCTTGCAGAGTTGTCTCTGGCGACCATCCGTCGAGTCGCTGTTTTTCAATCAGAGAGCGTCAACTGTGATGCCGCTTTGCTTCATGCGCGAATATTGCATTATCGCGACACCGCCGGGAACAAAATCGTTGCTTCCAGATTGTTGGAAAGAACAGTGATTGCTACCCCAGATGCAATTCACTCACAGCGGTAAAAACAGTGCCCGGGAATAAGAGATGCTCGATAATAACCAGATCCAAAGATATGTCGCTATCAGCAATGGTGGCTTCTACGCCTGGGACGTATGTTTAAATCTTTTTTGGGCGGATGAGAATTTTGCGAGAATCACAGGCCTTGAGCCAGATGAACTGAATCACGGATTGCCCGCAGAGCGAATGCTCGACCTCATCCACGAGGATGACAGGCCGCATGTCTCGGAAGGTATAAAGAATTCAGTTCTGTCTGGAGAGCCCTTCCAGATGGTGTATCGCGTGCGCCGTGGCAATGGATTTGCGAAAATCACGGAAGTCGGGCGTTGCTACCGATATATTGACGGCGTCGCGTCACTGTTTACCGGTGTGGTGTTTGACAGCACGACGCCCGCGCGCTCTGAAGATGCCTCAAACGGCAATATGCCCGTACTGGTCGATTAGAACCAGTCATCCATTTCTGCTGAGTGATATGCCTAGGTAATACTGTGCGATGATTGCGATGAGGACGAGTGCTGCAAAAGCAAAGCCGAATTTAAAGCGGCGAGAGCGTTTTGCACGTCCACCTGACCAGTCATAAGCCATTGTTCAGACAGCCTTTATGTTTATTAGTGTTGTCGAAACTAATAGCTGTCTAAGCTTGCCCGTGCATTGCGGCAATCATGAAATTGCACAGGCAAAATCTTTGACTTGCGTGACCTGCCTGTAGTGATTTGCGTTCGTTCTTTGGCGCTGTTGCGGCGGCTCATAAAAAAACCGGAGACCTAAAGGCTCCGGTTTTAAAAAGGCTGAACACTGCTCAGCTTATGTAGGGCTGTATATAAGGCCAGACTTCCACGAAGCCATGATAGAGCATGTTGGCGGCGACATAGACGATAACGAGAAGGCCGACATAAGAGATCCAGCGGTGGCGGTGCAAAAGCTTGGCAACATAGTTTGCAGCCAGACCCATCAGTGCGATGGAGACAACCAGGCCGATGATGAGAACGGTGAGGTGATCCTGTGCAGCACCAGCAACGGCAAGCACGTTGTCGAGTGACATGGACACATCTGCAATAACGATCTGTGTGGCGGCCTGGAAGAATGTCTTCTGGCCCTTTGTCAGATCTGCTTCGTCGTTTGTCTCGTCGTCGCCCATATGGACGTTCTGCGAGCGCAGTTCACTCCACATCTTCCAGCAGACCCAGGCCAGAAGAACGCCGCCGAAAAGCTGAAGGCCTACAATTGCCAGCAATTGTACGGTGAGGGCGGCAAAGACGATGCGCAGCACCGTCGCTGCAATGATGCCGACAAGAATGGCCTTGCGACGAAGATGTGCAGGGAGGCCGGCGGCGGCAAGGCCGATAACGATTGCATTATCGCCTGCAAGAACGAGGTCGATGGCGATGACCTGAAGAAATGCCGTAAAACCGGCAGCTGTGAAAATTTCCATATCAGATCCCGAACGGATAGGATGGGTGCCGCGGGAGAAACGGCTTATAGGCGCTTCTAAAAGTGCCTGCAAATTGTTGGATGTCGCCTGTCCCCACAGGTCGATTATCTTGTCAATAGGACACTAAACACATCTTCGTAAAGAGCGCTGGCTGGCTCATACATGCTGTCGCGCGCGAGCGCAGACGTTGACGGCAGGTATCGGGCACACCATATACCCCCCATCGTGCCGCTTTTCACGGCGCATTGGGTGCGCTCGCAATTAAGTCTTGCGCATTCGCTTACAAAGCCTTAAACGGCGACACCAAACCGGTTCGCCGGAAAAACTACTTCACGTTCACAGGAAGCAATTCAGATGGCAAAGAGCAAGTTTGAGCGCAACAAGCCGCACGTCAACATTGGCACGATTGGTCACGTTGACCACGGCAAGACGTCGTTGACTGCTGCGATCACG